>CAJJQF010000025.1:0-33171 GCA_905193815.1 uncultured Collinsella sp.
GGGCGCGCAGCAGCAAGCACAGCAGCCCGCTCCCGCAGCACCGGCAGCGCCCACGAACGGCTGGACGTGCAGCTGCGGACAAAGCGGCATCACCGGCAATTTCTGCCCGAACTGCGGCAGCAAAAAGCCGGAGCCGAAGCCGGCGGCAGGAAGCTGGAAATGCCCGCAGTGCGGCGCGACGGCAACCGGAAAGTTCTGCCCCGAATGCGGCAGTCCCGCACCCGCCCCGGCACCGGCCAAGTGGTTCTGCCCCAACTGCGGCAGCGAAAACGGCGGCAAGTTCTGCAGCAACTGCGGAACGCCCAGGCCCTAACCCCTCTATCTAGTAATTGGCGGGGGGTCCGCCACCCCCGCATTTGCTTCTATGGGTTTCGTTCGATAAAGGAGGACACCATGAAGACAACGTTCAAAAAGTCCGTACTCGCATTTCTGACATGCGTCCTGGCGCTCGCCTTTGCCCTGACGGGCTGCAGCGGCGGCGGCAAGGACCCCAAGGCCAACTTCGTCGGCAGCTGGGAACTCTCGGGTGGAACCCTGGAGGGCGAAGAGCTCACCGATGAGTACATGGATATGCTCAAGGAGTGGGGCCTCAACTGTATCCTGATCCTCGACGAAGACGGCACGGGCGTCCTCGACATGTTCCTTGAGGTCGCCGACCTGAAATGGGAGGCCAAGGACGCCACCACCGTAACGATCACCGCCGAAGATGAGTCGCACGACCTGAAGCTCAAGGACGACAAGCTCGTCCTGGAGGTGGACGGCGACAAGTTTATCTTCACCAAGTCCGACAAGGATCTGTCCGGTACGGTGAAGAAGGATCGCGAGGCGGCCGAGAAGGAAGAGGAGATCGATGAGGCCGTCGAGGACGGCGATGTCCAGAGCGTCGAAATCTCCCCCGCCGTCACCGTCGCCGATGACGATCTGTGCACCATCACCATCACCGAGAAGTTCCAGGACGACTGGGGCGACATCGGCTTTGTCGTCAACATCACCAACAAGAGCGACAAGGACCTGACCTTCTACGCCCCCACCGGCAAGACCAACGTCAACGGCACCATGAAGGAACCCTGGTTCTCGGCTAACCTGATGCCCGGCACCAACGCCACCGAAGAGTTCACCTTCTCGAAGGGCACGCTTGACAGCTTCGACAGCCTGGTCAACACGACCATCGGCATCGATGCCTACCTGACCGATTCCTACGAGGACGTCGCCTCCTACAGCGCAACCATCGCGTAACGGCAGACACCGATAGCCGCGGATTGGCGGACACATCCGCGCACATGACAGGCGGGGCCGCAGGAGATAATCCTGCGGCCCCGCCGCTTTATGCCGATGCGTAACGAGCGTTAGCGCTCCATGTTGGGAACGATGCTGCCCTCCGTTACTGCGCGCACGGCCAGGCGCATGATGTTGTCATAGCCGGTCTTGTTGAGAATCTCCGAGATGCGGCGTTTGATGGTGCCCTCGCTCATAAACAGCTCGGCCGCGATCTCGCGGCGGCTCTTGCCCTCGCAGGCAAGGCGCAAAATCGACAGCTCGACATCGTCGAGGGCCGCCGTGCCCGAAAAAATGCTCTCGGGCGGCTTGGGAAACGTGCAATAGCCCGCCAGCGTGGAGCGCATCACGGCGAACAGCTCGTCGATACCGACGTTCTTGTACACAAAGCTGTCGACGCCCGCCTCGCGGGCCTGATCGACAAAGGTGATCTCGGGCATGCCGGTCATGATAATGATGCGACACTCGGGCAGTTGCTCCTTGATGCGCGCCGCCGCCACGATGCCGTTGGAATCGTGCTCGGTGCACACATCCATCAGTATCATGTCCGGACGCTCCTTGAGCACAACGTCCAAGGCATCCGAGGCGTCGGCGATCGCGGCGACAACGGTCATGTCGGGCTGGTCGCCCACGGAACGCGCCAGGCTCTCGCGCAAGATAGCCTGGTCTTCGACTATAAGGACGCGGATCATGAGCTTCTCCTTTGGACCGTAGCGTTGGAGGCGAGCGGGATGGACACCGTAAGCGTGAAGGGCGGGGCGGTGCGGACTTCCAGGCTGCCGCCCAGATTCTGTGCGACATGCCTCATACCTGGGATACCCGTTCCCTCGCGATACGATACGGGGGCCGGGGACCCGTCGTTAGAAATCGTCATGCGCGCGACGGCGCCAGCATCCGCCCCCTCCTGCCACAGACGCACGTGGACCCGATGCGCCTGCGCATGCTTGGTGGCATTGGTCGAGGCTTCGCGGATAATCTGCAGAAAGGCTGCGGCGACACGCGCGTCGCTTGGCAGCTCGCCCTCCACATCGATCTGCACGCTCACCAGGCCAAAGGCATGGACGATATCGCCCAGTTGTTCTGCCGGTTCGGCGTCGCCCCCGCTGCGCAGATCGGCAGCGATTGAGCGCAGCAGCGGGTCAATCTGCTCGAGCGACTCGTCGTCCAGGCGCCCCTCCTCCAGATAACGATGGAGGATGGACAGGCGCTGCCCGATCACGTCGTGCACGCGAGCTCGCATACGCAGATAGGCCGCATTGTCAGCAACTTTTTTGACTTCTTCGATCTGGGCTTGGAGCTCTTGGCCCGCAAGCTCAAGCAGGTGGTTGGCTTGCGCCAGGCGATCATGAGCATACGCATACTCTGTTACATCCAGGCCGATAATGCGCTCAAAGAGGCGGCCCGAAACCATAACGTCATCGTGCACAAACAAGCGAATCTCGGCGGGAGAAACCTCGACCACCGCCCGCGCCTCACCAAAGCGGTCCAGATTAATCCGCACACGGTTCTGGCTGCTTTCGGGCATTTGCATGCTGAGTTTGCGCAGGTCATTCCATGTACCGCTCATATCGCCTAGGTCGGTGGGCATATGAAGCTCCACCAGGTTTTTGCGCATGCAGCGGTTCATGAGCAGCGGACGGCCCCTCGGGTCTAGATACAGGATGCCCACGGGAATCACGTTGATGGTCTCGATCGTCGAGAACATGGTGATATCCTCCTGGCGGTTACGGACGTCCATCAAGAGCGCCGCGATGGAACGGAACAGGAAGAACGCTCCCTCTGCGATAAGGACAACGGTCCACGCCGAGCCCATGGCAAAAACCACCGGCGGTGTCACGGCGGCAACGAGCAACAGTTCGGGCAGCATGACGGGGCGACGATAGTGCACCATAAGCGTCACGCCATAGGCAAAGATCGCGACATTGAGCCACAGCACTCCGCCCATTGCCCTAGCGCAAACGTCAAGCGGCGCCACCAGATACGAGCCAGACGACGCGAATAAGATGAGCGCCGAAATCATCAGGTGAAGCACGAGGCTCGCCTCGTAGGCGCAAACCACCTTACGGTTATAGGACGAGCGGCGCGATGCGATGAGCGGGACGTGGACCGTCTGCAGACACGCAGCCAGGGCAAAGACAACATCGAGCGCAACGATTTGGGGAAGGATGAGCGAAATCGTCATCGTCACTCACCCGCCCTCGGCATCAAGACGATCATGCGCAGCTGGCCGGGCTCGCCCTCAAGGCGGTATGCCACGTTGCGCCCTTGCAGAGCGCTTTCGAGCTCTTGCGCAGCGGGCGTCTGCGAAAGATCTTCTTCGTCGTTGGAAAAAAGCGTGGCGCGCAGCTCGACACTGCACCGGTCATGGTCGCCCAAGTGATACATAAGCGCCGGATGGTCGGTGGTGTAGGCAAAAAACGCAAAGTCATACACGCAGTCGTACAGGGCGCTTACCGTACTGGCGTGCATCGGGCGCCGTATGGCGATAATCGAGGCGCAATCGACATCGATGGTGCGCAGGTCGCTTGCGAGCTCGTTGGCAATGAGCTGAATGCGGTCGCGATCAAAACCGCTCTCCCCATGCTGTGCCAACGTGAGCGACCCCTTGCGCTTGCAATAGGCGACGAGCATCTTGGCGCGCTGCAGCATGCGGTAACGCTCGTGCGAAGACGCCTCGTCGGTCAACGGCGGCAGCGAGCTCAGCAGGTCGTACATCCCTTCGAGCGCGCGGGCAATCGCCTGGTCCACGTCTTGGACCAGCAAGGTCTCGGCCTCTTGATCTGCCAAATGCGTCTTAAGATCGTAGTCGGCGGCGAGCAGCTCGTTTTGACGCTGCAGCTCCATGCGACGATGTGCCAGCTCACGGTTAAGCTCGTTGAGCTCCGACACGTCTTGGGCGAGCAGGGCCGATCCGCCCAGCAGTGGAAAGGCACGGTACATCACATCGGGATCGGACGCCACGGCAAAGGCATGGGCGTGGCCGTGCTCCTGGGTCCGCAACTCCTCGCGCACGCCTACCGGCATTGGCTTTGACACCGGCGTGGCATAGACCTCCTGCAGGTCGCGCGTTAGAACTTTGAGGTCGAGCGGCAAGGTGTCGAAAATGCCGGCGATGTCGTGATACGACGGAATGACACCACAATCGAGACAGATTTCCATCGCCACCACGCACAGGACGCAATAGACGAGCGAGAAGTTGAGCCTCCATGCCCAGGGCACGCGCAACGCATACGAGATGGCAAAGAATGCGCCACCCAGCAGTACGAGCGCCGCCGTGCCCGAGAAACGCTGGATGCGAAAGGACGAGGACCGACCAACCAGGACAAAAAAGGCCACGAAGTCAAAGGCCGTCCACACGAGGACAGCGAAATAACCCCAGCCGTACATGTAATCGTTGCTCCAGGTGTCGCTTGTACGGTCAAAGCGGAAGACCTGTTGGTGAAAATCGTTGGTGAGCACAAATCCGATAAGCAGGATGGCCACAATCCACAGCGCAGCGCAGTAGCGGCGACCCAGGCGGTGTTGCTCCAGGCCCGCAAGGCGCAGACCACACAACTGGTAGAGCAGCGGAATGAGCGTCATGGGCACGTAGTACAGGTACCACAGCACGGTGGCATAGAACGGCGTGAACGACTTGTACTTGAGAATGACTTCGATCATCCACAGGGCGCAGATGGAGGCGATGGCAACAAGGCGGCGGCGCAACACATAGTCCAAACAGCGCAGATAGACCGATACGCCCCAGATCGAAAATATAATTGCGGCGACAAGCAGCGGGAGAGAGCTCGAATGGACGAGCGCATCCACGACCTCTTCGGACACCTCGCTATAGGCGGGCACGGCGTTAGAAAGTTTGGGGTCGAAGGCGAACAGCGCCGGCAAGACTGCCAAAAGCATGAGGAACAGCGCGGTGATGACACCGACGATAGCAAAGACGCGGTGGCGGTACACCTGATGTGTTATGCCAACAAGGAATCGCGGCATGGCGAAGAGCCTGCCGCCCCTGGGATCCGCCACGGGAGCGGATCGGGCGGCCGCGTGGCCGATATGTCGCTCGCGGGTACCCATAGTGCTTTTAGTGTACCGACAGATGGGTCGAAAAAGCGGGCCGCATGTCCCAAAATCCGCAGACGGCAAGGCGCCCGGCAGCCTCCCCCGTCCGGCACTTCCCGATATCCGCCCGCCCCAAACCACCGCAAAGGGGACAGGCACCTTTGTGGTGGTGTAGGGCGGTTTGTCTCGATCTGTAACAGTTAGGCAGCCAAAACCGAGCTTGGTGTTACAGATCGAGATTTTCGGGCAGCTCCCTGCAGTTTGTCTAAATCTGTAACAGGTAGAGACGATTTAGCCCGCTAGATGTTACAGATTGAGACGGAAGATTCTAGTCGCAGGCGATATCGAGGTTCTTACCGATGAGGCCTACGTAGCCGCCTTCGGCTGCCTTGGGGCTGTCGGCGTGGCAGAGGACCCACTTGTCGGCCTTCCAGTAGCAGTAGCTGTCGCCGGCCGCGGGCATGTTGGCCGCAGCCTCGGGGCGCGGACCATTGGTGCCAGCGGGCAGCGCCACCATCACCTGGAAGCCGCCGTCGTCGACCATGCAGGGCGTGTAGTGAAGCGTGGTGTTGAAGACCTCGACAACCTTGCCCGCCGGCACGCGGAACGCCTTGACGCACGCGGTATCGAGCTTGCCGTCCTCGATCTCCCAGCGATGCGCCACGAGCAGAATAAAATCGCGTGCACCCAGGTTGAACTCGCTCGCGCGGTGGTACTCCAGGCAGTTGAGACGCGTGTTGTGGCCGTTGCACCAGCCCAGCTGGAAGGGGCGGCCGCCAAACATGAGAAAGCCAAGCTTGTCGGCATCCTTGACGCCCTCGAGCTCCGGCGCGCTCGCCACGTATTTGCTGCCCTCGGGGATGGGCGTGGAGGCAAGCGCCTCGAGCACGGGCGACGTAAGCTCGGACGGAACGTTATCCCAAACGTTGCCATAGGACTTGAACTCGGGATCAGAGACAGAGTAGATATGCATGTTCGCTCCTGTTCGTTTGTGTGACAGTATGAACATTCTAGAACAATCTTGTTCTGTTTTGAGCACTCGGCATAAAAAAGCGCTCCGCAAAGAGCGGGAGCGCTTCTGGCACAAACGTTATTCCTGCAAGCAGCCTTACGCCTGCTGATAGTGCAGGTGCTTCTCGTCGATATCGGCCAGGTCGCGGTCGAGGTAGCGGCGCGCGAGCCAGTTTGCCATGGGGAGGTTCTGGTCCAGGTAGTTACCGCACTCCTCGGGAGCGGCACCGGGGACATCGCCCTCAAAGCCGGCAACGAACTCGAACAGCTCACGCACGAGTGGCAGAATCTCCTCACTCGTCAGCTCACCAAAAACGACGAGGTAAAAGCCCGTGCGGCAGCCCATGGGGCCAAAATAGACAATGCGACTCGACCACTCGGCATGGTTGCGAAGGAACGTCGCGCCCAGGTGTTCGATGGTGTGGCACTCGGCCGTGTTCATGACCGGCTCCTTATTGGGCGTGGTCAGGCGTAGGTCAAAGGTGGTGACGGCGGCGGCGGTCGCCGGATCGCGGTCGATGCGGCTCACATACACGCCGGGCTCAAGCAGCAGATGATCAACGGAAAAGCTGGCGATGCGCTCCATGGCAGATCCTCTCGATAGTCAAATTGGGACGGGGCTCTTTTAGCTGGTTCGAATGGTCGCACCAATCATACCAGTCAAAAAAGCCCCGTCCCAAAAAGACAACTTAGCCCAGGACGCGGGCCATGCGTGCCTTGAACTCGGAAAGGAAGCGCGGAGCGTCCACGGTCAGTGCCACAAGCGCGCTCTTGTCCGGATCGGACAGGCGGCGCTCATCGCAGATGGTGCGACCGCGGTACTCGCCCAGCAGATCAACACGCAGGTTGCAGCCGAGCGCACCTACGAGCGTGGGGTCGATCGCCACGGCAACGGCCAGCGGATCGTGCAGCGCACAACCACCCAGGTAGGGTGCGTTCATCTCGTACGAGCCAATGTAGTGCTCGACCATGCTCGCAAATGCGCAGCCTGCCATGGTGCCCGAGCCCGTCCAGCCGGCAATGTCGCGGCGTGTGAGCACCACGCGATGCGTCACGTCCAGACCCACCATGGTGAGCTTACGGCCCGAGCGCAGCACCGCGTCGGCTGCCTCGGGGTCGCTCGCCATGTTGGCCTCGGCGCCCGCGCTCACGTTACCGGGCACGGTAAGGGCGCCGCCCATCACGACCACGCGGCCAATGGACATCATCGCCGCCGCATCGCGCTCCAGGGCGAGCGCCAGGTTGGAGAGCGGGCCAGTCGCTACGTAGACCAGATCGGGACCATAGGTGCGCGCGGCATCGATCAGATAATCGACCGCGGCGTTGCCGTCGGCCGAGGTCGCCCCCACCGGCTCGTAGGGCGACGCGGGCACGCTCGCGCCGCCGATGCCGTTCTTGCCGTGAATAAGCGCGGTGGACGCCGGCGGCGTATAGGGCTCAGTCGCCTGCAGGGGACGGTCGGCACCCAGGTACACCGGAACCTCGGGGCGACCCAGCAGATCGAGCACCGCCAGGCAGTTGTGCGCCGATTGCTCGACGCGCACGTTGCCAAAGCACGTGGTGATGCCCACGAGCTCCACCTCGGGGCTCGCGATGGCATAGGCCAGCGCCATCGCATCGTCCACACCCATATCCAGATCAAGGATCAGCTTCTTGATTGCCATTGTTCTACTCCGCTTCTCCGTCTTTATCGTTTAACCAAACCAATGTTCAACTTCGGCGCGCGTGGGAATCGATTGCTGAGCGCCCAGGCGCGACACCGTCACTGCCGAGGCGCGAGCGCCCGCGGCCATGCACTCAAAGAGCGGCAGGCCCTCTAGGCGAGCCGCCGCCAACGCGCCGATAAACGTATCGCCGGCGGCCGTGGTATCGACTACCGTGCTCGAAAGTGCCGGCATGCGCAGCAGCTCACCGCCATCGCCGAGCGTAACCGATCCGGCGCCGCCCAGCGTGATGACCGCGGCGCCGACGCCCTTAGCAAGCAGGGCGTTGAGCGCGGCGGCGCAGCTCCCATCGTCCTTGGGCAGGATACCCGTCAGCACCTGACACTCGGTCTCGTTGGGGCAGACCAAGTCGACCGCAGGCCAGACCTCCGCAGGCAGCTCGCAGGCAGGAGCTGGATTAAGGACCGTATAGAAACCCAGCTCGTGAGCGCAAACAAGCGCCTCGACCGTCGCCACAAGGTCACATTCGCCCTGGGCGATAAAGACGCTTCCGGCAGCCGGGGCAATCTCGCTGGCGTCGCCGTCGAGCCCATGGGCCACCAGACGCCTCAGCGCGCAGGCAACGTCCCCGCCCGCAAGCGCATGGTTGGCGCCCGGTGACAGTATGATGCGGTTGTCGCCCTCGCAGCGAATGATGGTCGCGGTACCGGTCTCCACGTCATCGCGAAGCGCCACGAACTCAACGCCCACGCCGGCATCCTGGAGCCCTGCCACAAGCGCATCGCCAAAGGTATCGCGCCCAACAGCGCCGATCATGCACGTGCGCGCACCCATGCGCGCGGCGGCGACGGCCTGGTTGGCGCCCTTGCCGCCGGCGTTGGTGATAAACCCGCTGCCGCCGACGGTCTCGCCCGCACGCGGTATGCGCTCGCACGCCACCGAAAGGTCCATGTTCATGCTGCCGAACACCGCAACGATGCCGCGATCTGCCATGGAAACCTCCTCGTCTGCAGGCTTTGCGCCCGCCGTCGACCGTCGATTGTGCGCTCTCGCACCCCCCATAACTTTAGTTCACTTTGATGTGGACGCGTGCTTGAGCTTGCGCCAGCAGCAAGCATTCACAGGAGCAGGCAGCTACAATGAAGGCGTGCTGATTATTCTCGTCATTGGATGATGTTTTATGGAACAATTCTCGCAATCGGGCTCGCGCGGTCGACGCCGCACGGGCAACGAGCCGGCGCCGCACGAACGCGTGAAGAGCGAACGCCGTGCCAACGAGCCGCGACGCACCGCGAGCCCCCATCGCGCTTCTGCCAACAACGCGGGCCGCACCAACACTCCCGCCGCGGAGCAGACGCCTGCTCGCCCCAAGTCCCGCTACATCCCTGCCCTTGACGGCCTGCGCACGCTTGCCGTCGTCGCGGTGGTGCTCTATCACCTCAACCTCACGTGGGCGCAGGGCGGCCTGCTCGGCGTCACGATCTTCTTTGTGCTTTCGGGCTATCTGATCACGCGTTTGCTGCTCAACGAAGTCGCTAAGACCGACCGCATCGACCTTAAGAGCTTCTGGATTCGCCGCATCCGTCGCCTGGTCCCTGCCGTGGTAACGGTAGTGTTCGTGACCTGCGCGCTGTGCACCATCTTCAACCACGTGATGCTCACCAAAATGCGCCCCGACATCCTGCCGTCGCTGCTGTTCTTCAACAACTGGTGGCAGATTGCCCAAAACGTCTCGTACTTCAATGCTCTGGGCGACCCCTCACCGCTCACGCACTTTTGGTCGCTTGCCATCGAGGAACAGTTCTACCTGATTTGGCCGCCACTGCTGTTTGCCATGGTATCTATGCATGTGAGCAAGCCCAACACGCGCCGCGTGGTTCTGGGCCTTGCCGCGGTATCTGCCCTAGCCATGATGGTGCTTTACAACCCTGCCGCCGACCCCAGCCGCGTGTACTACGGCACCGACACCCGCGTGTTCTCGCTGCTGCTGGGCGCCTGGATGGCCTTTATCCCCGATCGCGACCTAGCGCCGGTGCGTCTCGCTCGTCGTTTGGGGCTCAATCGCCTGGCTGGCGCCGCCAAGCACGGCAAGAACGCCGAGGGCAAGCCTGGCGAGAAGGCCGACGAATCAGCCGAGACCGCCCCGGCACAGCCGAGCGCCCTCGTGCGCTTTTGGTCCTCGCCCGCATCCATCGATGTGTTGGGCGTCGTGGGTCTGGTTGGCCTTGCCGCCATGGTCGCGCTCACCAACGGCTACACCGCCTTCCAGTATCGCGGAGGCACGCTGCTGTGCTCGATCCTCACGCTCATGGTCATTGCCGCCTGCGTGCAGCCCCAGGGAATGGTTGCCCGCGCGCTGTCCGCCGAGCCGCTCGTGTGGGTTGGCAAGCGCTCGTACAGCATCTACCTGTGGCACTATCCGCTGCTGTTGCTCATGAACCCGGTCGCCAACATCAACGATATACCGTGGTGGCAGTACATTTTGCAGGTGCTGTTGGTGGTCGCCGTGGCCGAATGCTCATATCGCTTTATCGAGACTCCGTTTAGGAAGGGCGCCTTTGGGCGCACCGTCGCCGAATTCCGCGATGGCGCCACCACGCCCGCCAACTGGGCACGCGCGCACGTCCCTGCCTGCGCAGCCTGCGCTGTCGTGTTGGTCGTTGCGCTGGGCGGCCTGATCTTTGTTCCCGAGACGTCTGCGCTGAGCGGCGAGGGCGCCGAAGTTCTGAACAAGGAAGCCAAGAACACCGCGCCCACCGACCAGCAGGCGGCCGACGACACCGACAAGGACAACGACGGCTTCCCCGATGGCTCCTACGATCTGCTTATGATCGGCGACTCCGTGTCGCTGCGTGCCGTGGACACCTTTGACGGCGTGTTCCCGCACAGCCATATCGATGCCGAAAAGGGCCGCCAGTTTGATGCGGGCCGTGCGACATTTGAAGGCTATATCCAGCAGAACCTTGCCGGCAAGATCGTGGTCTTTGCCCTGGGCACCAACGGCTTGGTAACCGACGACCAGATAGACGCCATCATGGCCGATGCAGGAGATAAGCGTATTGTGGTGTTTGTGAACACGCGCAGTCCGCAGCCGTGGGTTGGCTCTACCAACCAGGCCATCGCCAACGCCGCTACGCGCTACAAAAACGTGCGCGTTATCGACTGGTACGGATACAGTGCCAACCGCAACGACCTGTTCGACGGCGATGGCACGCACCTATCGACCACTGGCGTGACTGAGTACCTCAACTTGATCCACGACGCAGTCAAGAAGGACCTGCCCGTGCATCCCGAGGATCACGTCAACGATCCGCAACCGGCAGCCGTCAAGTCTGCCACCGACGCACTCGTCAATGCGCTCGCTCTCAAGCCACACAAGCTGGGCACCGACAAGTAACCTGCAGCGTAAACTTCCCACATCCGGAGGGGGTGTCTGCCACGGCAGACACCCCCTCCGGCAGTTAGGGACACTCCTGGCGCAGCTAATGAAGACCTCTACGGATGAATTCCAGGCCGCTCCGTCACTCCAGACATCGTTTCCGCGCCTCGCGCCTGCCCCAAACAATCAAAACAAGCCCTTTTCGCCGCACCCTCAAAGGTCTGTGGGCAAAAAAGGGCAAATATGAGTACTGTTACCATTTTAGTAGCAGGCAAAACCACCCAAAATGACGCCCGAGCGAACCCTACAACCCCCCTAAAGCAGCCAGCCTGACTGGTTTAAGGCGTATTGGAGCCAATTTTAATGAACATACTATAGGTTATGTTCATTATCTTCTTGGATGTAAATGCTATTCACTTAGCAACAGTACTCACTTTTGGCATTTTTTGCCCACTGCTATATAACTAACACCCTATAGCAGACGAAAAACAGGCCGCAACCCATGGCTGCGGCCTGTTCGGAAGCAAAAGTGGGCGTTAAGCGCTGTAGCCCATCGCTTGCAGCACAAACATGACGACCGTGAGCACCGTAATCACACCGATAGTCGCCCAAGTGAGCACATTCCACACGCGGCCGTTGCGGTTAGTGCCCATAATGTGACGGTCAGCGGCAATAACCACCTGGAACACCAGAACCACGGGCAGTAGCACGCCATTGATGACCTGCGAGGTCATCATAATCTGGAACAGATCGACGCCGGGCATAAGCACCAGCACGGCAGAGATACCGATGATGGCCGTAATGATGCCGCGATAGACCGGGGCCTCGTCCCAGCTGCGGTCGGCACCGCGCTCCCATCCAAATGCCTCACAGATAGCGCTCGACGTAACGCCCGGCAGCACGCAGGCGGCCAAGAAGCTCGCCGCGACCAGGCCCGAGGCAAACAGCACCGTGGACCACTGACCCGCAATAGGCTCCAGCGCGCGGGCAGCATCAGCGGCATCGCTAATCTGAATACCCGCCGGGAACAACACCGTACCGGTCGTGATGATAATAAAGCCGGCAATGACATCGGCGGCAAGCGAGCCGCTCACGGTATCGATGCGCTGCAGCACGATATCGTCCTCGCCCGCGTTCTTATCGACCACGTTGTTCTGCGCCAAGAAAATCATCCACGGCGCGATGGTGGTACCGATCGTTGCGACCACGAGCGACACGTAGCTGGGGTCATTTTGAATGTTAGGCACGACCAGGTCGACCGCGACCTCACCCCAGTTGGGGCCAGCCATAAACGCGGCGACAATATAGGTCACGAACACGCAGCTCACCAGCAGCAGAATCTTCTCGATGCGCTGGAAACTACCCGACATGGTAAGCATCCACACCAGCAGCGCCACCAACGGCACCGAGATGCTCGCAGGCACGCCAAAGAGAGCAAGGCCGCTGGCGATGCCCGCAAACTCCGAAATGGTCACAGCCGTGTTGGCGATCAACAGCGCCGCCATAGCAAGTACACTCTTGCGCACGCCAAAGCGCTCGCGAATGAGCGATGCCAGGCCCTTGCCCGTGACGCAGCCGCAGCGCGCCGCGGTCTCCTGCGTCACGATGAGCAGCACAGTCATGACGGGAAGCATCCAGAGCATCTTGTAGCCATAGCTGGCGCCGGCGCTGGAATACGTGGCGATGCCGCCGGCGTCATTACCCGAAAGCGCCGCCAACAGACCGGGGCCCATGGCGCCAAAGATGGCCGCAATGGTCAGCTTTTGCCTGGTGCTCGCCTTTTGCTTCGTGTTTTGCACGCGACCACCTAACCCATGACTGACATGGTGAGCAACACCGCGGCGACGCAGTACGCCACGCACGAGATCATGACGGCAATGACGTTCATGGCGGTGCCCGACGTGTTGAGGTCATGCTCGTCACGCCAGAACAGCACCATCAGGTAAATCACGGCACTCATGTTGCCAACCAGGCAGATGATGGCGGCAATGTTAAAGCAGCCGGTAAAGAGCTGCTCCTCAAACAGAGGGGCATCGGGGAACGCGGCGGTGCGCACCAGCTGGGCGCACAGGTAGGTCACGAGTGACAGAATCAGGCCCATGCCCGTGCTCTGGAAGAAGAACCCCAGATACGGCTTGGGCTCGTCGTCGTGACCGTCATACTCCAGGAAGTAGTTCTTGACGAACGACACCATGCGCGAGGCCGCCAGCAGCACGAGCGGCATGGCGCACATGGGGAACACCACCAGATGCGCGGAGCCGAGCGCCGTCCCCAGCACCGTTGCCATGATGCACGAGGCAATGCCCCACACGACAACCCAGTACTGGCGATGCACGAACCAGCTGAGCACATTCGTCGAGTCGTCGGACGCGCTATCGCCCGAGCCGACGCCTGCGATCTGCAGGTCCTCCTGGTGCTCCTCGGCGATAACGTCCATGGCGTCATCAAAGGTCACGATACCCAGGATATGACGGTTCTCGTCGCAGACAGGGATGGCAACCAGGTCGTACTTGGTCATCTCGTCCGTCACGTCTTCCTGGTCCTCGTCGGGCGACACATAGACCAGGTCGCGATAGGCCAGCTGACCCAGCGTGGCGTCGCGGTCGGCTACGATCAGCGTGCGCAGCGAAAGCACGCCGGTCAGCATGCCGCTCGGATCCTCGGTATAGACGTAGTAGACGCTCTCGAAGTCCTCGTCGAGCTCGCGAATCGCCTCGATGGCGTCACCGACCGTTGCCGTGGCGGGCAGGGAGACAAACTCCGAGGTCATGATGCGGCCGGCGGTGTTGTCCTCATACCCCAGCAGGTTACGAATCGCCTTCTCCTCCTTGACGCCCATCAGGCGCAGGAGCTTCTCGGCCTTCTCGTAATCGAGCTCGTCGATCAGATCGGCGGCGTCGTCCGGGTCCATCATAGCCAGCATCGACGATGCGTCGGTGTCGGACAGACCCTCGAGCATCTCGGTCATAAGCTCGTCGTCATCGAACTCCGAGATGGCCTCGGCGGCCTGGGCAGTATCGAGCTGCGCAAACACCTGCGCACGCAGGCGCGGGTCGAGCTGCTCGATGATGTCGGCGATGTCGGCAGGATGCAGCTCGCCAAGCGTCTTGTGCGACACCGAGAGCTGGATGTTCTTAGTCGAGCGATCGAGCAGGTCCATGTAAGACCAGGCGATAATGTCCTCGCTGAGCGGCTTGCCCAAGTGCTTCATAAAGCCTTCGACGATATGCTCGAGCGCGGGGCTGATGGCGCGTAGCAGACCGCGGGCACCGACCTCGGCGCCCAGCAGGCGCAGCTGGTTTTCGCCCGACATGGAAAACTTGATGTCGTTTACGCGCACGACCTTCATGCCCTGCGTGTCGACAATCTGCTTGTTGAGCACGTCGCGGGCAAGCAGGAGTTCGGTCGGCTGCAGGTACGAAAAACGGATTTCGGTGGCCGACGTCTTAAGGTGCACGCCCGTCTCGTCGATACGGTCGACCCATTTGCGCCAGCTGATCATAAACGGCGTCTTGCCGGGTCCCCGGAACGCGAGCGACGTCACGTGCGGAAAAACTTCGCCGGTAGCAATACCAAAATCGTTGACCACGCCGAGCTTTTCGCCGTCGACGTCCAAGACCGGCAATTTGAGCATCTCACTCAGATAATTCAATGGTGCTCCCCATCATTATTCCTCCGGACGCGGCCGCGCGTGCGGCGTCCGGGGGCTTCTGGATATGTATACGCATGCGCGGGCGGCGCGCCGCTCGACGCTTACACCCCGTGCATGCGCAAAAAGCACCTGCATGGGGTCATCGACTGTATGGTCGAGGTTTGGATTTCACCTGTAACCTTTCTCTTGACCCTCATTAACCGCAGTAACTATAGCATCAGCATCGCCCTGCGGCATCGAATTTATGCGCTGCACATTGCGGGCATACCAAACGCTGACGCATCCGTGACATAGTCATTGGGGACGTTCTTAAATGACTACCCAATAACTACTCTGTGGTGTCGTTGTCCTCGGCAAGTTGGGGGAACACGGCGTCCTTGGGCATGGTGGCCTTCGTCAGCGAGGTGAGCTTTTTGCTCAGCGACGTGTCCGTCTTGACCAGATCGCTGAGCGTCACGATCTTGTAGCCGTCGGCAATGAGGCCGTCGATAATCTGCGGCAGCGCCTCGAGCGTCTGCTCGGCGCATTCGTCTCTATCGGTGAGCAGCACGATATTGCCCGGCGTCACCGAATCGAGCACCGTCGAGACCTGCTCGTCGGCACCGTTGAGCAGCCAGTCGCCCGAGTCAATATTCCACGAGACCACGGCGGAGACCAGGTCCATCGCATCAATCCAGTTTTGCTCGTCAAAGGCAGCGTAGGGAGCACGCAGCAGCATCGTCTTCACGCCGGTCGCCGACTTAATCGCATCGGTGCCTTTCGTGATCTGTTCGCGTACCGCCTCACGGTCCTGACCCTTGAGCGAATCGTCGCTGTAGCTGTTGGATCCGATCTCGCACCCGGCATCGACAATCGCCTTGGCCGTGGCAGGCGAGACCTCGACCGCATCGCCCGAAAGGAAGAACGTCGCGGTGACGCCCTTTTCCTTGAGCACCTGCAAGATCTGTTTGGTGGCGCCGCTCGGACCCTCGTCAAACGTCAGCGCCACGTACTTTTTGTTGCCCTTGGGCGCCACGCTGGCGCACGCAACGACGCAATCGGTGGCGGGCACAACCTCGCCGCGGTCTTGCGTCTTGCCCGACTGCTCACCAACCCACACCTCGGAGCGGCCCTGGACACCCCACGTCTGCACATACTCGATAGCGCCCGTACCCTCGGCCTTGAGCTTGGGCTCGATAACCGTAGCCTGAACCTCGTGCTTCTCGTAGGTGTTACGGCCATCCTTGACCGTCACCTTCTCGCCGCCCTCAAGTTCACGGCTATCCCATTTGCCCTGTTTCACGCGCTTGCCGTCGACCTTCACCGACAGCTTTTCGCCCCCATGGCGCTTGAGCACGCTGTCATCGACGGCCAGCAGGTCGCCTGCGTCGTAGGTGCCAGTCAACTCCTGGTCGTCGATGAGATTCTGCAGCGTAGAGCCCACACGCACCGCGGTCTTCTGGCCGTTGAGCTCCACGTCCACACTGCGGTTGACGTAGCCCACGACGGCAGCGATAAACAGCACGAGCGCACAGCCCACGGCAATGAGCGCATAGGGCAGGCGAGACGAACGACGGGGCGTACGGCTGTTGCCGATGCGAGCGCTGCGGTCGCTAAAACCGCGGCTATGGTTGAGATACATCGCGCCGGGCTTACGGTGACGTTTGCGCTGACCGCTGGGCAGCTGCCCCAGGTCGCGGCGCGCCGTCGGACGCGCACCCGAACGCCCGTTTAAGTTGGATCCGTTTTGGCGCATGTGCCCTCCCCCATAAACACAGCAAGCCGGAGCAACAGGTCTCCGGCTTGCCTCCCATCATTTGGTACGTCGCTATTTTGTAGCTTTTGACGAGCCTCCGCTCGCCTTTTGGTATTCGTCCTTAAAGGCCTTGAACATGCCGCGCGTCTTGCCGAGCTGCTTGCCCAGTGCGCGACTGCCCTTGTCCACGGCAACCGATCCCTTGTCGTCGAGCACCTTGGCGCCCTTTTTGACCTTGTCGCCCACCACGACGCTGGCCTCGGCGGCCTTAGCAGCCGCACCGCCCGAATACCCGAGCGACTTGACCTCGTCCGAGACGACCATCGCGCCGTCCGCATAGCCGCGCAGCATCGTCGGCGGCACCTGCGTGTCACCAACCAAAACACTCGAAGCAGCACCGGCAGTCACATAGAATACCTGCACGATGCCCGAGCGTGGCTTGAACTCAACGTCCGAGCAATAGCCCACGACGTCGCCCGATTCCGTGCGCACGTCCATACCGACCCAGATGATGCAATCGTCCAGGTTGATGTCGAGGCGCTTGGCGGCGGCAGCATCGTACGTGTCCTTGACGTCATCGACCGCGATGGCGCCCTCGTAGACACCAATGGCGTCGAGCGCTACGAATCGGTCGGGACGCTCGATCATGCCCGCGATATCGGACTGGCGGACCATAAAGCCGACCACGCGCGTACCGCCCGGGGTAAAGACCGGAAAGTGAATCTTTCCGAGCTTTTTAGGGCTGCGCGGTGTGCCGTCCTTTTTGGTGCGCTTGTCCTCGGTAGGCTTGCGATAGATCTTGGCGCCGACAAAATCCCCGGCGCGCATTATGCCTCGGTCGAGGGCTCCGCAGCCTCGGTATCAGCCTCGACGGCGTTCTCGACCACGACGTCGGCGGCAGGCGTCACGTTGCCGCCCGAAATGGCGTCGTTGAGCTGCTCGCGCAGCTGGTCCATGCGCTCGCGGGCAAGGTCGACCTTGGCGCGCAGGTCGTCGGTCTTGGCGTCGACCATCGGGCCAAAGTCATTCACCGCAGCACGGGCCTCCTCGGCGCTGTGCTCGTAGGTGTCGCGCATATTGTCCCAGGCGTCGTTGGCGATATCGGCAGCCATGGCGCGGGTCTCGGCGCCCGAGCGCGGGGCCAGAGCGACGCCGACAATAGCGCCGGCAGCGGCACCAAAAAGTGCGCCGGAGACAAAGCTGAAAGTCTTACCCATGATCATTCCTCTCCTGCGGGCACGTCGGTGCCCACCGTTTGAATGCTGTCCATTATACCCGCAGCGCATCACTTGCCGCTCCGCTCATCTGTGTACGGCAAAGGCGCAGGTACGTGATGGTGATAAACGCGTAGGCCTACTCCTGAGGCATAGCCGGCATGGCCACCGTGGCACCCGGGTCCTCGCCGGCGCCGTCCACGAGCGGCAGGCCGCCCTCATGCGCAGGTCCTGCCGGAACCGTCGCCGCACCGCCAAAGACGGCAGCGGAGGCCTCGTGGTTCTCGGCAACCGCGCCCTCGGTATCAATCGCCACCTGGGGCTCGTCGTCAAAGTTGGGGACGCCCTGGGGCTCGGTGGGAACGGGCTCGGCGGTCGCATCGGCAACGGGCTCGGCGTCGACCGGCACATCGCCCTCGTCAGCGCCCTCGGCCTCGGCAGCATCTTCGCCGTTCGCAGCGGCGACGGCCTCGTGAGGATCCTTGCCCTCGGCCTCGGCGCGCATGCCCAGCACCAGGTTGCGCAGGCCCGCGACCGTGCCTTCCACGTCAGGGGCAGGCTGGTCGGCGTGCAGGTACGCCCAGTCCATCATAAAGGTGGCCGAAGACAGCGCGCCGATGGCCAGCGCGTCGTCGGGGCACGAAAGCTCAACCTCAAAAACGCGCTCGTCGTGCTCGCTTACGCGCGTGCGGCCGCACGAGATGCTGCCGGCAAGCCCGGTCTCGTTCATGAGCTCAACCGTCACGTGCTCCAGCAGGTGGCAGAGCTCGGTCTGGCCCATGCAGTCCTGGAACTCGCGACCGGAATCACCCAGGCACAGGTGCTTGGCAATCGCCGGCACCAGGTAATACACGCGCGCCGTGGCCTCGATATCCTCCGAGGTCATGAGCGGCATGCCGGGGTTCACCAGCACATGCGCGCAGATCTTGTCCTCGCTGACGGTGACCTTAAGGATGTTGAACAGGCCTGCCATAACTCTCCCCTACTCTTCCTTGCCCTACTCGTCGCCATCGTGCGGATCCACAGAGCCCGCACCCGACGTCGTCGGCTTCTCTGACGAAGACTCGGAATCCTTCTTATCGGTTTCGGCCGGAGCGATCACGCGAATGAGCGAGATGCGCTGGCCACGCATCGACTGCACCTTGAACTTGTACCCTGCAACCTCAAACACCTCTCCGATGTCGGGCACCGAGTCGCAAAGCTCCAAAATCCAGCCGGCGATGGTCTCATAATCATCGCTTTCCTCGAGCGGCCAACCAAGCTCAATCGCGTCATCGCACGAAAAACGCCCATCAACGAGCCACTCGCGGCGCGAAAGGCGCGTGAGATACTTGTTGTCGGGGTCGAACTCGTCCTCGATCTCGCCGACGATCTCCTCGACGATGTCCTCGATGGTGATAATGCCGGCCGTACCGCCGTACTCGTCCACGACCACCACGATCTGGTCGTGAGAGGTCTGCATCTCGGACAGCAGCGGCAGGATGTCCTTGGTGTCGGGCACAAAGGTGGCGTCGCGCAAAAAACCGGCGATGGGCTGGTCGCCCTTGCCGTCGAGCGCGGGCTGAATCAGGTCCTTGATGTGCGCGATGCCGGCGACGTTGTCGGGATCCTCGTGATAGACGGGGATGCGGCTAAAGCCGGTCTGGCGCATGGTGGACAGCACGTCGGCGACCGTCTCGTCGTCCTCGCACATGGTGGTGTCCACGCGCGGCACCATGACCTCGCGGGCAACGGTGTCGCCCAGGTCGAAGATCTCGTGGATCATGCGCTTTTCCTCGTCGAGCAGGTCGTCCTGCTCCGAGACCATGTACTTGATCTCTTCTTCCGAGACGTTCTGGCGGTCGTCGGCACTCTTGATGCGCAGGATGCGGGCCAGGCCATCGGAGCAAGCGCCAGTCAGCCACACGAGCGGACGGGCGATCTTTTGGAAAAATGACAACGGTCCCACGACCTGCTTGGATACGCCCTCGGCATTGGCCAGGCCGATGCGCTTGGGCACAAGCTCGCCAATCACGATGGACACGAAGGCGACCGCGACGGTGATGATGACCGGCGCCAGGCCGCGCGCGATGGCGGAGAGCGGCGCGATGCCAAAGCTCATGAGCCACGTGGCGAGCGGGTCGGACAGACTCGTCGAGGCGACGGCGGACGAGGCGAAGCCCACGAGCGTGATGGCGACCTGGATGGTGGCGAGCAGCTGGTCGGAGTCGGCAGCCAGCTTAATGGCACGCTCGGCGCGCTTGTCGCCTTCCTCGGCCTCGTGCTCCAGCACGGCGCGCTTGGCCGTGGTGAGCGCCATCTCGGACATAGAGAAGTAGCCGTTGATGAGAGTCAAAACGAGGGTGGTGATAAGGGAGATGGTTATGTCCATCGGGAGTTTCTCGAACCTCCAAGATTCGGGACGTCGGATTAAAACGTTGACGGCGGATACGGCAATTGCACCGGCGCCCAAACAAGGACGCGAGCACGCAGACGTGGTCGCTAGATTACGAAGAGGATCACCGCCATGAACTGGAAGATACTGCCGGCGAGCACCCACAGGTGGAACACGCTGTGCAGGTAGCGCACGTTTTTGGCGATATAGAACGGCACGCCCGCGGTGTAGCACACGCCGCCGACGGCGAGCAGGGCAAGTGCCACGGGGTTGAGCAGCGACACGAGCTCGGGCAGCTTAAAGACGACGAGCCAGCCCATCAGCAGGTAGACCAGACCGCTTACCCAGTGCGGTTGACGCTCGCGTAGGAAGCACTCGAGGGCGATGCCGATGATGGCGATGGCCCATACGGCAAAGAACAGCGCAGGGCCGCCGTCGTTTGCGAGCGTGATAAGGCAAAACGGCGTATAGCTGCCCGCAATGAGCAGGTAGATGCAGCTGTGGTCGATGATGCGAAACACGCGCTTGGCGCGCGCGGGCTGAATCGCGTGGTAGAGCGTGGAGGCTAGGTATTCGAGGATAATGCTGACGCCATAGACAATCGCCGCGGCCATGTGGGCCGGGCCTCCGCTGCGCAGGGCGGCGAATACGATCAGGAGCACCAGGCCCGCGATACCCAGCAGGCAGCCGACACCATGGGTGACGGAGTTCATGATCTCCTCACCCACCGTGTAGTGTGGAACGGCCGCGGTCTTGGGTCGCGGCTTAGAACTGTCGCTCGAATCGGACATGCCGGTTACATCCTCCAACGTAAAGAGTTCTCAACACTATATCAAAGCGTCTAGGTACGTGCGAAATTTGCACCATACGTGACCCTTTGTTTACCCATTCTTTGCCTGTTGACGCATCAACGGCGAACGTCCATAATGCGCTTGCATTAAATGTTGATGTATTAACATCTTATAGGAAAGCTTCTTATGTCTCAAAACGCACGTTCCCATCGAAAGCTTAAGATAACCGTCGTTGTTGCGCTGGCGCTCGTTGTCGCGTTGCTCGGATTTGCCGGCAACTTTTTGTTTGACTTTGCCCTGAACCCCCAAGCGCCGTACACCATGAAGATGATGCAGGATGGCAAGGCCGAAGGTGAGCAGCCGGATGCCGAGGAAACCGAGGCGCGGGCGTGGTTTAAAGAGAATCGCGAGAGCAGCAGCCTCACCGCGGACGACGGGACTGAGCTCGCCGCCTGGTATTTTGCTGCGTCAGAGAGCACGCACGACTACGCCGTCTGCCTGCATGGATATACCAACGAGCCCATCGGTATGGCCCGATACGCCAAACGCTTCCACGACCGTGGCATGAACGTACTCGCACCCGCCGCCCGCGCCCACGAGCGCTCCGGCGGCGACTATATCGGCATGGGCTGGCCCGAGCGCCTCGATGTCGTTGCATGGATTGGACGGATCGTTGCAGCCGACCCCGAGGCGCGCATTCTTGTCTTTGGCGAGTCGATGGGTGCGGCAACCGCCATGAACGTCGCGGGGGAATCTCTGCCCGCAAACGTGAAGTGCATTATCGAGGACTGCGGCTATACGAGTGTTTGGGACGAGTTTTCTCTGCAGCTCAAGGACGTGTTCGGCCTGCCCAGCTTTCCCTTGCTCGATGTAGCAAACCTGGTATGCAACGTGCGCGCGGGCTACGACTTTCATAAGGCGAGCAGTGTGGAGCAACTCAAACATGCGACGGTTCCCATGCTGTTTATCCACGGCGACCAGGACACCTTTGTACCGTACAGCATGCTCGACCAAAACTACGACGCGTGCGCCAGCAAGGTCAAGCAAAAGCTCACTATCCATGGCGCCACCCACGCCAAGAGCGCGCAGGTCGACCCCGAACTCTACTGGAACACGGTCGACAACTTCCTCGACAAGAATTTTTAGCCAAAAAGCAACGTCTGGGGTTTTGTTGCCAAAAATCGGTTTGTAGTCGGCGGTATTCGATTTTTCACCGCACTTCTGAAAAGCCGCCCGCAAGCGTTGTGCTCGTGGGCGGCTTTTGCTCAACTTACGCTATAAAGGCGCTTATTTTGTCCAATAGCTAGGCGCTACTTGACCTCGATGAGCTCATACTCGCTCGTGCCCAGGCCAATCTTCTCGGCGTGCGCGATGCACACGCGCCAGTCGGTGTCGGGATGCGTGATGCAGAAGGGATCCTTGGCCTGCTCGCCCTCCAGATGCTCGTGGTTGTGCTCCATCTTGGCCGCGCTATCGGTGAGTTCGGTGTTGGGCAGCGGCTCGGATGCCATAACGGCATCGGCGCAGGCCTGGTCGATGGCGACCGGGTCGAAGCTCGCGAACATGCCGATGTCGTTGACGATAGGCGTATCGTTTTCGGGATGGCAATCGCAGTTGGGGCTGATATCCATAGCCAGCGAAATGTGGAAGCTGGGACGATCCTGGACAACGGCCTTGGTATACTCGGCGATCTTACAGTTGAGCACGTCGGCCGCGGCCTCATAGCCGGGCTTGATGGCGTCCTGGTTGCATGCCGCAATGCATCGTCCGCAGCCCACGCAGCGATCGTGGTCGATGGCAGCCACGTGCACCGTGCGAGTGTTGCCGTTGGCAAGCTCGCGCTCGCGGGTATCGTCAAACGAGACGGCGTTGTGCGCGCAGATCTTTTCGCAGGCACGGCAGCCAACGCAGTGCTCGGTCGCGACGTTCGGCTTGCCGGCGGCATGCTGCTCCATCTTGCCGGCGCGACTGCCGCCGCCCATGCCCAGGTTCTTCATGGCACCGCCAAAGCCGGCCTGCTCATGGCCCTTAAAGTGGGTGAGGCTGATCACGATATCGGCGTCCATGAGAGCCTGACCAATCTTGGCCTCGTGCACGTACTCGCCGCCCTCGACCGGGACAAGCGCCTCGTCGGTGCCCTTGAGGCCGTCGGCGATGATGATCTGGCAACCCGTGGCATACGGGGTAAAGCCGTTCTGGTAGGCGGTGTCGATGTGCTCGAGCGCGTTTTTGCGGCTACCAACATAGAGTGTGTTGCAGTCGGTGAGGAAGGGCTTGCCGCCCAGCTCCTTCACGACGTCCGCGACGGCACGGGCGTAGTTGGGGCGCAAAAAGCTCAGGTTGCCCAGCTCGCCAAAGTGAATCTTGATGGCGACGAACTTGTTCTCAAAGTCGATCTGCTCGATACCGGCGTGACGGATGAGGCGCTTGAGCTTGTCGAGCTGGCTCTCGCGAGCATGCGTGCGCAGGTTGGTGAAGTACACCTTAGCGGGTGCTGCGGGTGCAGTTGCGGTCATAGATCTATCCCCTCGGTCTATATGGCGTTACAGACATAGAGGATGGTACCAGTTAAAGCAGAGTTAAAGTCAAGTATGGCACCTAGTCATTGGGTACTCATTGGGGACAGACTTAAATGGCTGAAACCACTCATTGGGGACGGACTTAAATGAGTGCCTCGCCACCTGGCAGCTAGGGACGTTCCTTTCCTGCCGGCAGTTGGGGACAGTCCTTGCCAGCACGGCCGGCGAGCCGGCGAGTCAGCAAAGACTGTCCCCGATGACTAGTCATTTAAGAGCGTCCCCAATGACCAATAAGGGACTACTCCTGCACCTTGAGGGCCTCGGCCAGGCTCACGCGCTTGATGGAGCGCGTGTGCAGCAGCGCCACGACCAGATAGGTCGCAAAGCCAATGCCGACGCATGCAGCCATAGACCAAGCGGGCACGTAGATCTCGATATTGCCGTTGTAGGCGAGCAGCATCGAGCGGAAGATGGCCGTGAGCGAGCCAATAATGACCGGCAGGCTCAGCACGAGCGACGCCACCACGCACAGCGTAATCGAGCGGATGTACAGATGCGAAATCTCGCTATCGCGATAGCCAAAGACTTTCATGTAGCTGATCGAACGGGCGCTGTGGTCGATCACAGCCTTGGTCAGCAGGTACATAAACAGCAAGAAGATGAACACTGCAAGCCCAACCATCATGCCGATCATTTTGCTCATCATGCCGATGAACTGGTCGCCCACGGCGCGCATGTCATCGGGCGTGGTGTCGCCGGCAAAGTAGCGCGCGTCGAGGTCGAGCTTCTCGTCGCTCACATAGCCGTTAAAGTAGGCGGCATCGTTGTCGAACAGCTCGTTAAAGTCATCGATACTCATATAGATATTCATGTCCGACTTGGAGCCCCAAACGTAGTCCTTGCCCGCGTACTCAAGGGAATAATTCTCGCCCTCATACTTGTCGTGGAGCGTGACCTTCTGACCCTCGCTCCAGCCAAACTTATCGAGCAGACCGCCGCCAAAGACGACGCGGCCGTCGCCGACGTCCAGCCCTTTCCAGTAGCGCGAATCGGGCGAGATGCCGTAGACGGAAATCGTCTCCTGCCCATTTCCGTCGCCGCGGTCGTATTGCAGCTGGTAGACGGCGTATTTCTCGGCCTGAGCGATTGCGCCCGTACCGTTGTCGGTCGTATTGACCGGGTGGATATCGTCGTTGTCAGTGTCGATCTTAGAGGCCTTGTCGATCAGGTCGATAGCCTCGTCGCGGTTGCAGCCGAGAGCATCGGCAAGGTCATCGAGGCGCGCATAAAGCGCATCCTTCTTGTCCTGGACCTTGGCGAGCGCGTCCTGCGCCGCGGCCAGGCTCTCGGCAGACGGAGATGCGGTCGCGGCATCGGCTGCCGCCTGCGCCGCATCGGCCGCGTCGTCGAGATCGTCATCGGCATCTTGGGCGGCGGTGAGGAGTGCGCCGTCAACCGACTGCAAGCGCTCGAGTGCCGACCACTGCTCGCGCTCCTCGGCAGTGCCCTCGAGCTCCAGCGGCGCCTTGAGTGTGTACTGGTGCTCGGCGACCAGGCTTGTCTCGAGGTTGTCGGCGTAGTGCGTCATCGTGGGCAGAATCGCCAGGCCAAAGAGCAGCAGTAGCGAGGCAAACGCAATGCCCACGAAGAGCGTGGCGAAGTTGCCCAGGTTGCGCAGGAAGATACGCAGGCGGAAGCGGGAAACAAAACCCATGCGCTCCGGCAGCTGCAAGCCGCGCTTGGTGCCCGATTTGCCGCTCGCCTCGTGGCGAAGAAACTGCAGCGGCGTCTTGCCCATCTTGCGAAGCAGGCCCACCAGCGTGATGAGAATGAGCGCGGCGGCGGGAACCACGGCACACTTCACAAAGATCTCCCAGCTCCAGTACACCTGGAAAGGCGGCAGGCTGTACGAACCGTAATAGAGGCTGCGCATGGGCTCGGTAAAGAACACGACGCCGAGCGCAGTGCCCAAAAGCGCCGCGAGCACACCCACGATGGCGGGAAGCGCCAGGTAGTGGAGTACAATCTCGCGACGGCGATAGCCGCTGGCGAGCAGTGTGCCGATGATGGCGCTCTCCTCCTCGATGGTGGCGTCGGTAAGGACCACAAAGACAAACGCCATGATCACGATGATGATGTCGAGCAGCGTCATCCACATCGTGGAGTCGCCGTCCACGTCGTCGCGCGCATAGCCAATGCCCTGGTTGGAATCGGCGTCGACAAGATCGTCCACGCGCGCATCGGCGTCGGTCAGTGCCTCGACCATATCTTGCTCGGCGTCGATGCGGTCTGCAGTGGAGAGATCGCGATCGGCAAAGGTGAAGGAGTAGGTGTAGGCGGGTGCGCCGCCGGCATCCTCGAGCGCGGCAAAACCGGCGTCGGTAACCTCGGCAACACCAAACGTGATGGTGTTCACCGTAAAGTCCGAATTGTTGAGGAACAGCGCCTGGCTATCGGGCTGGGTCATGATGCCGCAGATGGTGTAGGTGCGACCCTCAAGCTCGACCTTATCGCCCACGGCGAGGTCGTTGTTGGTGGCGAAGACACGGTCGATGGCTACCTCATCGTCCGTCTTGGGCTCCTTGCCCTCACAGTAGGACGCGATATCGACCTTGGTGCGGTGCGCATAGGTGCGCAGCGTGCGCTTGGTGCCGTCGTCGCCGGCGGTCTTTTTGATGATGGCGTCGATGGAGAAATTCTTGTAGAGCGTGACGCCGCCGACGTCGTCGGCCGCGTCCTCGGCTGCCTTGAGTTGCTCCTCGGTCGCCTCGAAGGAGGTGGTCACGCGGCCGTCCTCAATCGTGTACGCATCGCGCATGTCATCGATGAGGCAGCCGATGGAATGCGCCGCGAGCAAAAAGCCCGAGGTGAGAGCGATACTTCCGCACATAAGCAAAAAGATGCCCAGGTACTTGCCGGTATTGCGGCGCAGCTCGCGTGGGAGACGTTTTGCGAGAGGTGTCATGGCGCCGCCTACCAATCGAGCTCGGCGGCCGAGACGGGCGACTCGTTGAGCTCATCCTCGACGATGCGCCCGTCGCGCAGGCGCAGCACGCGATTGGCCATGCGCGCGATGGCGGCATTGTGGGTGACAATGATGATGGTGCAGCCGTAGGTGCGGTTGACATCCTCCATGAGCTGCAAGATTTCCTTGGACGTCTTATAGTCGAGCGCACCGGTGGGCTCGTCGCACAGCAGCAGGCCCGGGTTTTTGACGAGCGCACGGCCGATGGCGCAGCGCTGCTGCTGGCCGCCCGAGACCTGGCGCGGGAACTTGTTGCGGTGCTCGTAAAGGCCCAGCGAACGCAGCAGGTCGTCGACATTGAGCGGGTTTTTGGACAGGTGCGCCGTGACCTCGATGTTCTCCTTGATGGTGAGATCGGGCACCAGGTTGTAGAACTGGAAGACAAATCCCAGCTCACGGCGGCGATACTCGCCCAGGTCGGTAGGTTTGAGCACCGTGAGGTCGCAGCCGTCCACCAAAATAGAGCCAGCGTCGGCACCCTCCAGGCCGCCGATCAGGTTAAGAAACGTCGACTTGCCCGAGCCCGAGGGCCCCAGTATGACGCAGATCTCGCCTCGGTTGATGGACGTGTCGATGCCATCGAGTACCGTCAGGCGCGCATCACCGTCGCCGTAGTGCTTTTTGAGATCCTTAACCTGGACGTAGGCTTCCTGCGTTGCCATGGTATCCCCCATTGTTAGCCTAGTACTACTTTATGAACGTAATAGTAAACCTTGGCGAACTATTTTGGGGCGAGAGTGGGGATTTGTTTCAGACTAGTCATTGGGGACGTTCTTAAATGACCAGTCACAAGGGACGCTCTTTCGCCACCCGGCAGTTGGGGACGCTCCTTATCTGCCCCCGATGGCTAGTCATTTAAGTCTGTCCCCAATGAATACTTTTGGTCGTTTAAGTCTGTCCCCAATGAGTAGGTGTCTAGGCGTGGGATTTGTTGTGGGCGAGGGCTAGGCCTACGGCAGCGATGGCCGCGGCAAAGAGCACTGTGACGCCCAGATCGCAAGCGATGTCGCCCAGCACGGTGGACGTCAGGTCCGCGGCGAGCGCCTTGCCAATCGCGTCGTTCACCCAATACGTCGGCACAAAATGCGCCGCGGTCTGCACGGCTGGGCCCATCAGCGACAGCGGCATCCAGGCGCCACCCAAAAACGTCATGAGCATGCCGAGCAGGTTGCCCACACCGTTGAGCAGCTCCTCACGCGCACCCAGGCTCGAAAGGGCAAAGCCAACGGCCAGAGGCGTGCACGCCAGGGCAAACGTCGCCGCCAGCGCCAGGCACACACGACCCACGCCGACCTCGGCAACCGCGCCGGCAAAGCCCACGACGCCCATCATGCTCGACACAAACCAGATGCAGACGGTGATCACAGTGGCGGCCGCAAACACGGCGAGCGAACGCCGGCGCTCGGAGATTGGGCCGGCATCCATACGACGCACGCGCTCGGGCTCGTTCATGCCCGAGAACACCAGCCCCACCGATACGATGACCGACGAGATAATCGCGTACGCGCCAAAGTTGAAGTACGACTCGAGTGTGGCGGCGGCAGTCGAGTCGACCTTGACCTGCTCAATCTCGACCTCCGCGCGCTTTGCGGCGGCATGCTCGGCGGCCTTGGCGACGCTACCATTAGAGGCGGCGGGCTCTAGGGCCGCTGCAGCGCCCGCGAGCGAAATCCAGCGCGAGGCCTCAGCAGACGAAAGCGCCGCCGCCATGGTGCCGGCACCGTAGGTCACATCGAGCTTGGGCAGGGCCTCCCCCGCGCGGGCGGCCGCGACCAGGTCGTTCTCAAACCCCTCCGGGATAAAGAACACGCAGTCGGCGCTACCCTTGGCGCTGTTGCTCTTGGAGAGCGCGTCCGCAAGATCGTAGGTATCGTCGCCGACGCCCGTGACCAACTCAAAGCGCGACCCCAGGTGCTTGGTGAGCGCATGCGAAAGGTCGCTGTCGTCGCGGTCGACCACGATCACGTTGGCATCGTAGGGCTCGTACTCGGTGAGCTGCGACGAGTTCCAGCTCACCGATGCCGCGATGAATACGCCCATGAGCGAGATGAACACCGTATAGATGAGCAGGTAGAACGGGTGCGCCAGCGCCATGCGAAGCGCGGTCTTAAAGGTGCTCATAGCGGCTCCTTCCAAAGATCAGCGTGGCGGCGGCAACGAACAGCAGGGACATGAGGACGAGCGCGCCGGCGCGGACGGCAAAGGGGCCCAGGTCCTCAAAGAAATACAGGCGGTTGAACATGTCGCAGATGAGCTTGACGGGGTTGAGCCAGCACTCGGCCGGGCAGGCGCGGGCGACGTCATCGGCAAGCGCCATCGCCGGCTCGCCGTAGAGGCCGGCGAACAGGGCGCACGTGGTAGCAAAGCCCGTGAGGATGCCGGACTTGGACGCCTTGCCGCCCTTAACGGGAAGCGTGCCCACAAAGAGTCCCAGGCCCGTGGCGGCAAGCGCGGAAGCGGCGCCACCCACCAGACACAGCCCCTCGCGCCCGCCAAAGTCGACGCCCACGACCAGGCGCACGTAGCCGATCGCGATCGTCATCGAGGCAAAGGAAACCAGCCACGAGCCCACAAAGATACCGGCCAGCGACGCCGTCTTGGAAAGGCCGCCCACGCAGCGACGCGCGCCAAGGCCCGACAGATTGGGCTGCAGGTCGACGACGCTCAAGGCGGCAAACTCGGCAGACATCATCGCGACCAGGCCAAAAAGCGCGTAATAGTAGATGACCGTGCCATCGGGCGTGGTGCGTGTCAGGCTTACGCGTCGGGTTCCGCCCTCGAGCGACAGGGCGCGCGCAACCGCCTCCGGGTCGGCGAGCGCCGCCGGGTTGTCCTGGGCAATCTGGGACATGAGCTCGGCATTTTGTGTATACGAGCTTGCCACCGTCTCCAAAATGCTGCGGTCGGTGAGCACCGACGACGCACGCGAGTTGTCATAGCTCGAAAGCAACGTGAGTTTGGGCGTGCCCGTGTCGTCGACCGCATAGATGCCCACGACCTCGCCGGCCTTAAGCGCACGGTTCGCATCGGCTGCGTCGTCGCACTCGTGGATCTCGAGCAGTTGGTCGTCGCCTTCCTTGGCAAGCGACGTCGCCACGTCCTTAAAGGTCGAGGCGTCCCAGGCCTCATCCGCCACGACGGCCACCGGAACCGGGTCGACCGTACCGTCGGAGCTGAGGTTCGCAAACATAAACATGAACATCGTGGAAAGCGCGATGGGAAAGAGAGCGCCCCAGACCCACGTACTCGGCCGGCGCAGCAGCGTCTTGACCGTGATGATAATGGTGTTGAACATGGCCGCCCCCTAGTCGCGCAGCTCGCGGCCGGTGATCTCGAGGAACACGTCGTTGAGGGTCGGCGGCTCGGAATAAATGCGGCCGAGCGCCACGTCATGCGAGCGCAGCGCATCGAGAATGTCCGTCAGGTTATGCGGGCTCGCCTCGCACGAAAACGTGAGCTGGCCCGCCGTCGCCGACAAGTCCAGGACATGCGGCAGGCTCGCGACGGCACCAAGCGCCGCGCTCGGCACCTCGCCGACCTCGATCACAATCTTCTCGCCCATCTGAATCATGCGCTTGAGCTCGTCGTTGGTGCCCTGCGCCAGCACGCGGCCGCCGTCCATGATCATGATGCGGCTGCAAATCTGCTCGACTTCCTCCATGTAATGGCTGGTGTACACCACCGTGGCGCCCTCGTCGCGCAGGCGGCAGATGCCCTCCAGGATGGCGTTGCGGCTCTGCGGGTCGACCGCCACCGTGGGCTCGTCAAAGAAGATGAGCTCGGGCTTGTGCGCGATGCCGCAAGCGATGTTGAGCCGGCGCGCCAGGCCGCCCGAGAGCTTGCCGGGGCGAAACTTGGTAAAGTCGCCCAGGCCGACAAAGTCGATGGCCTCGTCGACCAGCGCGCGGCGGCGCTTGCGGTCGTTGACGTAGAGGCTGCAGAAATAGTCGATGTTCTCGCGCACCGTGAGCTCGTCGAATACCGCCACCTGCTGCGGCACCACGCCGATGCGGCGCTTGAGGTCGTAGCGGGCGGGCGTCATGGGTTCGCCGAACAGCTCGATGGTGCCTTTGTCGTAGGCAAGCAGCTGCAGAATACAGTTGATGGACGTGGTCTTGCCCGAGCCGTTGGGGCCCAGCAGGCCAAAGATCTCGCCGGGGGCGATGCTCAGGTTAAAGTGGTCGAGCGCAATAAGGTCGTCATAGCGCTTGACGAGGTTTTCGACGTGGACGATGTCTGTCATGAGGCGGCCCTTCTGTTGATTTCGGCCCGGTACGATTGCATCATCGCAGGTGCGGGCGGCGCGCACCAGTGAGCTTTGTCACGAGTGCGGGGGTCTTGGTCGCGCGGCCCGCCGGTGCCCCGCTTTGCCGCGTGGGAGGAATGTCACGGTTGCGGCACCCGAGCAATCGTCGCGCGCACCATCGCGTACAATACCCGTATGAACAGGCTATTCGACAAATCGATCGTGCTGGCGTGCTGCATCGCGGCCGCTCTGGGCCTTGCTGTGGACGCTCGCTTGGTCGCGGCGTTTTGTCTTGGCGTCGTAGTCGCCTCGCTTACGGAAATTGCGCAAGGGGAACGCGCCCGTCGCGCCAGTGAGGCCGCGAGCTACGCTTACATTATGGTGGCCGTCTTTGTGCCGTCGTTTGTGCCGTTTGCGCCCCTCGCCTTCTATGACATCGCGCGATACGTGCGCCGGGAGCACGTCTGGGGCGCACTGGGCGCCGGCGCGATCTTTGTCTGCGCGCTCGTCGCATATGCCCACGCCGGCGCGCTTCCCACTCGCACGCTGCTGTTGACCGCCATCCTTTCGATCGCTGCCACCTTACTGTCTCTGCGCACCGCCCAGCTGGAGCGCGAGCAGGAACGCATGCGTCGCACCCGTGACGAGCTGCAGGAACGAGCCCTCGCGCTCGAGGCGCGCAACCGCGACCTTGCCGACCGCCAGGACTACGAGGTCGAGCTCGCAACGCTCGCCGAGCGCGCCCGCATCGCGCGCGAAATCCACGATAACGTGGGGCACCAGCTCACGCGCGCCTCGCTGCAAACCGAGGCCCTACGCGTGGTCCACGCCAACGAGCCCGGCGCCGCAGCCGACTTCGCTGACGTCAAGCGCACCGTGGACGAAGCACTTCAGCTCGTGCGCTCGAGCGTCCACGCGCTCAACGACAACGCGGCGAATCTCTCCGTACAGCTCGGGCGCATCGTGAAAGGCGCGCGCTCAGATGGCGGGCCGCAGATTGAGCTTGAGGTTTTGGCCGAGCATGCACCCGCCAACGTAGTCAACTGCTTTGCGGCGATTCTACGCGAGGCGCTCTCCAACACCATGCGCCACGCCCGTGCTCAGAACGTTACCGTGCGATGCATGGAGCATCCGTCGTTTTACCAGCTCATCGTTACCGACGACGGTGCCGGCGCAATCAAAACAGGCAACCGCGGCGTTGCCGAGGGCATGGGGCTCGGCTCCATGCGCGAACGTGTCGAGGCGCTTGGCGGGACCTTTACCGCCGGGCCGCGCGCCGGCGCCCCCGGTTGGCGTGTGTTTGCCACCGTTCCCAAACAGCAAGGAGATGAGAGCCGATGAGGCTCATTGTTGTCGACGACGACCGCTTGGTGGTCGATTCGCTCAAGATTATCCTGGGTGCCCAGCCGCAGATCGAAGTCGTGGGCACCGGCGCCGATGGCAACGACGCGGTCGCGCTCTACACCGAACACGCACCCGATATCGCGCTGCTCGACATCCAGATGCCGGGGCGTGACGGCCTTTCGGCGGCGCGCGAAATCCTCGAGCGCGACCCCGCAGCACGCGTGGTGTTCCTGACCACGTTTTCGGATGACGAGTACATTGTGTCGGCGCTCAAGCTGGGCGCCCGCGGCTACCTGATCAAGACCGATGTCGCCGCCATTCCGCCAGCGTTGGCGCAGGTCATGGACGGCAAACGCGTGCTCGAGGGCAAGGCGATCGAGGATATCAACTTTGATGGGGCGGGCGTCGAGGCCGGCGCGACCCGCCGGCCCGCGGCCTTTGTCAGCCTGACTGACCGCGAGTTCGAAGTCGCCGAGCTCATCGCCCGCGGCCTCGACAACAAGGAGATTGCCGCCACCGCCTACATGGGCGAAGGCACCGTGCGCAACCACATCAGCTCGATCCTGGCCAAAATGGGCCTGCGCAACCGCACACAAATCGCCATCGCCTATCTGCGAGGCTAGCCGCTGGCTGCCGCCAATTTGATGCCATTTCAAAACTATGCCGGTTTACTACGATGAACCGCATATCTCCGACCACGGCAAATTGCGCACTTACAAAACCGCAGGTAGAACACTTGCGATATTTGCAAAAATGCGGGTGTGGTCAGGAATCTCGGATTCATCGTAGTAAACCGGCATAGTTTTGTTCGGGCGGCCCTGCACGAGTACCTCCGCAAGCCTCGCGGGACCAAAATGATCCGTCTTCTTCCGCCCGCGGAGATCGGCTG
>CAJJQF010000026.1:0-33146 GCA_905193815.1 uncultured Collinsella sp.
CCGCAGCCCAGGCTGCCGAGGAGGCTGCCCGCGCCGAGGCCGAGGCCAAGAAGAAGGCCGAGCAGGAGCGCCTTGCCCGCGAGAAGGAGGAGGCTGCCCGCGAGGCCCAGCGCCGCGCCGTTCCCGCTTCCGACTCCGGTTCGCGCTTCCGTTCGCTGCTCGACCAGATCGCCGCACAGGAGACCGTGCTCAAGGAGAAGAAGGACGCCGAGGACAAGGCCAAGGCCGAGCGTGCCGCCGAGCGCGGTAACCGTCGTGGCGGCAACAACGACCGCCGCGGTGGCCGTCGTAACGATCGCAACGCCTCTGACAACAACTCCGAGCGCAACGCCTCCGAGAGCCGTCCGCACAGCCATCGCACCAACGCCAGCAACAACGTCGCTGCCGGCATGGACTTCCCCAACCCCGATAAGCAGGGCAAGGGCAAGAAGCGTAAGGGCGGTCACAACAACGAAGAGGACCACTACAGCCGTATGGCTCGCGAGGCCGAGGAGTACAGCCGCGAGAAGGTGCTCGAGGAAGCTCGTGCCGCCGTCGAGGAGGCCTCTCGCGAGTCCACCGGTCGCCGCAAGAAGCGCAAGGAGAAGCGCGAGCGCGAGGCTGCCAAGGCTCAGGAGGAGCGCAAGATAGAGGAGGCGCTGGCCCAGGGCGTGAACCCCGAGGACCTCGACGCCATCAAGGTCTCCCAGGGCGTTACCGTCCAGGAGCTTGCCGAGGCGCTCGACGTTCCGGCCAACGACATCATCAAGCGCCTGTTCCTGCTGGGTACGCCGCTCACCATGACGCAGTCCATGTCCGACGACCTCGTCGAGCTCGTCGCCGACGACCTGGGCCGTCAGATCAAGATCATCACCCCCGAGGAGGAGAACACCTTCTCGTTCTACGACGATCCCGCCGACCTTAAGCCGCGCGCCCCGGTCGTTACCGTCATGGGCCACGTCGACCACGGCAAGACGTCGCTGCTCGACGCCATCCGTCACACCGGCGTCGCTGCCGGCGAGGCGGGCGGCATTACGCAGGCCATCGGCGCTTCGCAGGTCATGATCAACGACCGCAAGATCACCTTTATCGATACCCCGGGTCACGCCACCTTTACGGCTATGCGTGCCCGTGGTGCCAAGGTGACCGACATCGTCATTCTGATCGTCGCCGCCGACGACGGCGTCATGCCCCAGACCGTCGAGTCAATCAACCACGCCAAGGCCGCCGGCGTACCCATCGTCGTCGCCGTCAACAAGATCGATAAGCCGGGCGCCAACCCCGACCGTGTGCGTCAGGAGCTCACCGAGTACGGAGTCATCCCCGAGGAGTGGGGCGGACAGAACATGTTCGTCAACATCTCGGCCAAGCAGAAGATCGGTATCGACGACCTTCTGGAGACCGTGCTGCTCCAGGCCGACGTGCTCGAGCTCAAGGCCAACCCGGACACCTTTGCCTCCGGCAACGTCCTCGAGGCCAAGCTCGACAAGGGTCGCGGCTCGGTCGCTACCGTGCTGGTGACCCGCGGTACCTTGCACGTGGGCGATACGCTGGTCGCCGGCCTTACCTACGGCCGCGTTCGCGCCATGCTCGACCCCAAGGGCCGCGCCGTCACCGAGGCCGGTCCCTCCGACGCCGTCGAGATCTTGGGCCTGCAGTCCGTGCCCAACGCCGGCGACGAGTTCCGCGTGTTCGAGGACGAGCGCGAGGCGCGCGCCCTGGCCGATGAGCGCTCGCTCAAGGCCCGTATCGAGGAGCAGAGCCGCGTCAAGCACGTCACGCTCGAGAACCTCTTCGAGACCATTGCCGACGCCGAGGTCAAGGAGCTCAACCTGATCATCAAGGCCGACGTCCAGGGCTCCATCGAGGCTCTTCAGGATTCGCTCGACAAGATGGACCAGTCCGAGGTGCGCATCAACACGATTCACTCCGCGGTCGGCGCCATCAACGAGACCGACGTCGTCCTGGCCGACGCCTCCAACGCCATCATCATCGGCTTTGGCGTCCGTCCCGACGGCAAGGCCCGCTCCGCCGCCGAGCGCGAGGGCGTCGAGATCCGTTGCTACGACGTCATCTACAAGTGCCTCGAGGACCTCGACGCTGCCCGCATCGGTATGCTCAAGCCCACCGAGGTCGAGGTCTCCACGGGTACTGCGACCGTCCTGGATACCTTCAAGGTGCCCAAGGTTGGTATCGCCGCCGGTGTCCGCGTCGAAGAGGGCGAGATCGCCGCGACCGATTCTGTGCGCCTGGTGCGCGACGGCATCGTGGTCTTCAACGGTAAAATCGCCTCGATGCGCCACTACAAGGACGAGGCCAAGAGCCTCAAGAGCGGCTCCGAGGGCGGTATTGGCCTGGAGAACTTCCAGGACATCAAGCCTGGCGACACCATTGAGGGCTACCGCATCGACCAGGTTGCCCGTACCGAGTAGGGGGTAGCGCTATGAAGCAAACGCAGGCAACCCGCCGTTTGGGCGAGCAGCTTCGCGAGAAGCTCGGTTATATCCTGCTCTTTGAGGTTTCCGATCCGCGTCTCGACCTGGTCACCCTGACCGCGGTCGAGGTCGCGGTGGACCGTTCGTTCGCGCGCGTGTACGTGTCGTGCGACGCGAGCCGCTACGAGGAGGTCATGGAGGCGCTCGCCAGCGCCAAGGGCCGCATTCGTAGCCTGTTGGCCCGCTCGCTCGATTGGCGCGTCACGCCCGAGCTCGATTTTCGCATCGATCGCTCGACCGATGAGGCCGAGCGCATCACGCGTGCGCTGGAAAACGTTCCCGCCACGCTTGCGATCGAAAAGGACGAGGACGGCTATCCAATAGCGGATGCCGCCCAGGAGGCAGCTTTAGATGAGTAATTCCGCCGACCTCGCATCGTGCGAGTCTGCAGATATTCAGCGACGCATCCTCGAGCTCATCGAGGGTGCGTCCTCCATTGCGATTTCGGGACATACGTCTCCCGATGGTGACGCCCTGGGCTCCGTGCTGGGTCTGGGCTTATCGCTTATGAAGTTTTTCCCCAACAAGGACATTGCCCTGCTGCTGGCAGACGATGACCCGGTTCCGCGCATCTACCGCTTTATGGAGGGCGCTGACCGTCTGGTGCCGGCATCTGCGTATACCGGCAATCCGGACCTGTTCATCTCTGTGGACGTGCCGGTCGTCGAGCGTCTGAATGACTCCGCCGAGGTGCTCCGCCGCTCGTCGCATGTGGTGTGCTTCGATCATCATCCGGCGCGTGAGGAATTTGCCGAGCTGAGCCTGAGGTGCGTCGGCGCCGCGGCCTGCGCCATGATCATCGACCGCTTTTTGGACAATTGCGGCATTGTGGCTCGCGATGGTGTCGCGACCTGCCTGCTGTGCGGCCTGGTGACCGATACCGGTCGTTTTCAGTACCAAAACGCCGATGCCGCTGCGTTCCATGCCGCCTCGCGCCTGGTCGCGCACGGTGCCGATCCGGCGCGCGTTGCGCTCGAGGTCTACCAGAGCATGCGCGTAGAGTTCTTGCATCTCAAGTCCATCGTTATGGGCCGCATCAAGACCGTGGCGCACGGTCGCGTGGCATATAGTTATGCGTACCAGAGCGACCTTGAGGCCTGCGGCGTCACTTCGGATGAGTGCGACGGCCTGGTCGATGTGGTGCGTTCGGTGATGGGCGTTGAGGTCTGTCTGTTTCTAAAGGGCATCGACGGCGATACCAAGGTACGCGGTAACCTGCGCTCCAAGGGTGACCTCGATGTGTCCGAGATCGCTGCCAACTTTGGCGGTGGCGGGCATCATGCCGCCGCCGGCTTTTCCAACAACGGAACGATTCGCGAGACGCTCGCCGTGGCACTTCCCATGCTGGCCGAGCTGGTGGGGGAGGATCCCGCTTCGGTGACCGTCGAGCTCTAACTTATTGGATGGTACATGGCTCGTCGAACGCCTTCTCAATTGAATATGCTGCTCGCCGTCGATAAGCCGGTGGGCTGCACGTCCCATGACGTGGTCTCGCAATGCCGACGCGCCCTCCATGAGCGGCGCGTCGGCCATGCCGGTACGCTCGACCCCATGGCATCGGGTGTCATGGTTGTGGGCGTGGGTCAGGCCACCCGTTTGCTGGGTATGCTCACGCTCGATACGAAAAACTACGTCGCCGACATTTCGTTTGGCGCCGAGACCAATACCGATGATGCGGAGGGCGAGGCGGTCCGCACGGTGGCTGTTGCCAACGAGCTCCGCGATCCTGCCTATGCTCGTGAGCGCTTGGCCGCCATGCTGGGCCCGCAGATGCAGGTGCCGCCGGCGTTTTCTGCTATCTCGGTCAATGGCGTTCGCGCCTACAAGTCTGCTCGCGAGGGCAATGCGGTGGACCTACCTCCGCGCCCCGTCGAGGTCTATGCCGCCGACCTGATCGCCGTGGGCGGCGAAGGTGATACGTGTGTGTGGACCGTGGCGTTCTCGGTGAGCAAGGGCACCTATATCCGTGCGCTCGCTCGCGACCTGGGCCGCGCTTGCGATAGCGCCGCGCATATTTCCGCGCTGCGCCGCATGGCTTCCGGTGTTGTTTCCATTGGCGCTTGTCATGCGGCCGAGGAGCTTTCTCCCGAGTCCGCGGCTGGCTTTGCCCTGGATCCCATTGCGGCCCTGGGCGCCACACGTGTTGACTTGCCGGGCAATCTTGCCGACGACCTGCTCTGCGGCCGACGCATTCCCGTTGAGCGTGCGCTTGCCGATTTCGATTCCTCGAAGGCGCCGTTTGCGTTGGTGCTCGATGGGGGACTCAAGGCGCTCGCCCGCATTGAGGGCGGCCGCTTTGTCATGGAGCACGTGTTTCCGCAGGCAATCGGCGGTGTTCGATGATGTTGTCCGCTCGCGAGCTCGCGCGTGTCTTTTTCGCGGGCGAGTCGGACGAGGCTCGCATCGTTGCTGCCGATACGTTTGATGAGTGTGAGCACTTGGGTGCCGCTTCAATCGCCATTGGCGTGTTCGACGGCGTTCACCGTGGACACCAGGAACTCATCGAAGCGCTTGTCCGTGATGCCCGTGCCCATGGCTGTAAGGCGGTCGTGGTTACCTTCGATCCCGACCCGGACGTTGTGGTGAGCCCTTCGCCCGCTCAAAAATTGATGACGACGGCCGACCGTCTGCATGCCTTGGCTCAAACCGGGGTCGATGCGGTGGTGGCCGTTCCCTTTACGCCTGAGGTTGCGGCACTCGACCATGTCGGTTTTCTCGCACTGCTGTCACGCGTAGTCGACATTCGCTCGATTCGCGTTGGCAGTGACTTTAGGCTGGGTCGTGGCGGTGCTTCTGGTGTTGCCGAGATGCGCTCCTGGGGTTCCGAGCACGGCGTTGACGTGTATGGTCACGACCTGCTTTGTGAGGGCGGTGAGGCCATTTGCGCCACCCGCATTCGTCATGAGCTGGGACAGGGCCATGTGGAGCTTGCTGCTGGGTTACTCGGCCGTCCGTATATGGTGCGTGGCGGTGTTATTCGCGGCCGTCACGAGGGTTCTGGCATGGGCTTTCCCACGGCAAACTTGCAGGTTCCCGACGGCATTCAGGTGCCAGCCGATGGCGTGTATGAGGGTCTGGTGCTGGTCGATGACACCGCGTGGCCCGCTGCCGTGAACGTCGGCCTGCCGCCAACGTATGCTGACGATGCGGCATCTGCGCATCTCGAGGCTAATTTAATTGGTTATACGGGCGACCTGTACGGCGCTTCCGTTTCGCTGGCGTTTACGCGCTGGCTGCGTCCCTCGCGTGTGTTCGATTCGCTGGATGAGTTGATCGCGACCGTCGAGGGTAATATCGAAGATATTCGTCACAACTTGGGCGATCAGGGGGTGAGCATCCGTGATTAGCGATGAGGAAAAAGACCAGGTACGCGCCGCGTCTGACCTGGTTGCCATCGTGCAGGAAACGGTCGAGCTCAAGCCTCGCGGCCATGAGTTTTGGGGATGCTGCCCCTTCCATGGCGAGAAGACGCCGTCCTTCCACATTATCCCCGCCACGCAGGTGTGGCATTGCTTTGGCTGCGGCGAGGGTGGCGACGTTTTCACGTATATCATGAAGCGCGAGAACCTGAGCTTTCCCGAGTCAATCCGTTACTTGGCCGATCGCGCGGGTATTGAGCTGCATGACACCGGAGATCGCCGCGAGCGCGGCACCAAGCGTGCCCGCATCTACGATCTGTGCGCCGAGACCGCCCAGTTCTACCACACCATGCTCATGCGCGGTAAGGACGGCCGTCCGCGCGAGTACTTTGCCAGCCGCGGCATGGGCGGCGACGTCTGCCGCCGCTACTGCCTGGGCTTTGCACCGGGCCGTAACGCGCTGGTGTCGCACCTGTCCCAGGCGGGTTTTACCCCGCAGGAGATGATCGACGCCAACGTTGCCGTGAGCCGCGGGCGCGGGCAGCTTGCCGACCGCTTTTACGACCGCGTGATGTTCCCCATCTTTGACGAGCAGGGTCACAACATTGCCTTTGGCGGTCGCATTATGGGCGACGGCCAGCCTAAGTACCTCAACACCGCCGAGACGAGCGTGTTCCATAAAAAGCGAAACCTCTACGGCTTTAATTGGGCCAAGGAGTTTATCGTCGCGCAGGATACCGCCATCGTGGTGGAGGGCTATACCGATTGCATCGCCTGTTGGGAGGCGGGGATTAAAAACGTTGTCGCCACACTGGGCACCGCCCTCACGGAGCATCACGTCAAGACGCTTACTCGCTTTGCTAAGCGCATCGTGTATATGTTTGACGGTGATGCCGCCGGTCAAAAGGCCGCCCGTCGCGCGATTCAGTTTATCGAGCAGGATTCCATGGACCTGCGCTGCGTGGTGCTCCCCGATGGCAACGACCCCATGGAGTTCATCACCGCGCATGGTGGCGAGGCATTGCAGGCGCGTATCGACGCTGCCGAGCCCCTCATGGACTTTGTCTACCGTTCGCTGCAGGAGTCGAGCGACATCACCACGCCGGGCGGTCGCGCCAAGGCGCTGGAAGATGCTCTGACGCTCATCTATCCGCTTCGTGACAGCTATATGATCGATACGTACTTTATCCAGATTGCCGATCTGCTGGGTTTGGATCTGGAGACGGTGCGCGCGAGTTCGGGTCGCGTGTTTCGCGATGTCGCTAAGCGAGAAGATGCGGAACGACGTCGTGAGCAGAACTATGAGCGCCAGCGGGCGCAGGCCGAGCGCTTTGGTAGCGCGGGCGGTCGGGCGTCGGGTTCTCGCGATGCCGGTCGCGGTGCTTGGGCATCGGGCGCGACGCCGCCGGTTTCCGCGCCGGTCGAAGAAGAGCCGTACGACTACGTCCCGCTCGATGCCTACGGTGCCGCGCCCGTGGATGTCGTCGATGACCTGCCGCCGATCGACGTGCCTGATGGTGTGGGCGCTGTTCCCGTGGCTGATGGTTCGGGCGCACCGGCTGCGGCGACGCCAATGGTTCTTACCGATCTTGAGCGCAAGTCTTTGGCGGGGGAGCGCGAGCTGTTGACGATGCTTACGAGCTACCCCGACCTGTTCCGCACGTATGCCGACCGCATCTGCTCCATCGAGTGGGTTGACCCACGTCACGAGTCCATCGCATGGGCCGTTCTGGCAACGCCGCCGGGAACCGATCCTGCAGCCTGCATGGATGCGGCGCGCTCGGTGTGTCCCGAGGCGGCAACGCTTGTGAGTGCCGGGCGCATCTCGGCGACGAGCAAACACCCTACCGAGACGAACATCGTGTTTATGCTCGATACGCTCGAGCTCTACACCATCAAGCGCCGCATGCGTGCCGCACAGGCCAAGCTGCGTCAGGACCGTTCGCTCGATGGTGAGGCCCGTCGCGCGCTGACCGTGCAGGCCGCGCAGGATTCGCAGCGTCAACGCGAACTGCAAAAGTCGATCGGCGGCGTGGCGGACCCGTTCCGTTTGATCGGTCTGGAGGCCGCAGGCACCGAACAGGCCTAGATGTTGTGGTCAACCAGCGTATTCTCGCCTATATCCAGTCCTCTTTTTGGGTATAGACGTCTATGTGTGTGCTAAAGTAATGAGTCCTGTGGACTATGAAGGGAGAATCTGTGCCAAAAAAGACTGAGAGCACGGGTACTGGGCTGGAATCCTACGTTGCAAAGCTCATGGGCAACGGCTCAAACAGGACTTCGGTAACCGAGGACGAGATTCAGGTCGCCCTGAAGGATATCGATGTTTCTGACGAGCAGCTCACTGCGGTGTATTCCGCGCTGCGCAACAGCGGCATCCAGATTATCTCCGCGAGCGGTAACGACGACGCCCCCATGGACGTCGACGATGACAATACCGATTCTGATACCGACGATTTCGATGACGACGACGAGCACGATTCCGGCTCGCTCGACGATCACGAGCTCAAGATGGCCCGCCAGGCCGACGCCGAGATGGGTTCTTCCAAGAGCAAGAAGAAGCGCACCGTGCGCACGTCTCGTTCGCGTTCGCGCGTGCGCGGCATCGATGCCTCCACGGTGATGCTGACCGGCGACCCGGTCCGTATGTACCTCAAGGAGATCGGCAAGGTCGACCTGTTGACCGCCTCCGAAGAGGTCGATCTGGCCATGAAGATTGAGGCCGGTCTTGAGGCCACCGAGAAGCTCGAGGCTGCCGATGCTGGTGAGCTCGAACTCACGCGTGCCGAGATGCGTCGTCTTACGCGCATTGAGAACGTGGGCCTCGAAGCCAAACAGGCGCTCATCAGTGCAAACCTGCGTCTGGTCGTCTCCATCGCCAAGCGCTATGTTGGTCGCGGCATGCTGTTCCTGGACCTGATTCAGGAGGGCAACCTCGGTCTGATCCGCGCCGTCGAGAAGTTCGACTACCAGAAGGGCTTTAAGTTCTCCACGTACGCCACGTGGTGGATCCGTCAGGCCATCACGCGCGCTATCGCCGACCAGGCCCGTACCATCCGTATTCCCGTGCACATGGTCGAGACCATCAACAAGCTCGTCCGCGTGCAGCGTCAGCTTCTCCAGGACCTGGGTCGCGACCCGACCCCCGAGGAGATCGGTGCCGAGATGGACATGAGTGCCGATCGCGTCCGCGAGATCCAGAAGATCTCGCAGGAGCCCGTGTCGCTCGAGACCCCCATCGGCGAGGAAGAGGATTCCCAACTGGGCGACTTTATCGAGGACTCCCAGGCCATCGTTCCGCCCGATGCCGCCAGCTTCTCCATGCTGCAGGAGCAGCTCACCCAGGTGCTCGATTCGCTTGCTGATCGTGAGCGCAAGGTTATCGAGCTGCGCTTTGGCCTTGTCGACGGTCATCCCCGCACGCTCGAGGAAGTCGGCCGCGAGTTTGGCGTCACGCGCGAGCGCATCCGCCAGATCGAGTCCAAGACCTTGGCGAAGCTCCGCCACCCGAGCCGCAGCAGCAAGCTCAAGGACTATATCGAAAGCTAGTCAAGCAAGAGGCGCCTTCAAGCACATCCGCTTGGGGGCGCCTTCATGTAGTCGTTGGGGACGTTCTTGAATGACTAGTCGTTTAAGAACGTCCCCAATGATTAGGTCGGAAAATTTCTTAAAAAAGTTCTTGCCCTGAGCTGATTCGTCCGTATAATAAACTTCGTTGCTTGAGAGCACGCACCTATTCCTCGGTAGCTCAATGGTAGAGCACGCGGCTGTTAACCGCGCTGTTGTAGGTTCGAGTCCTACCCGGGGAGCCAGGTTGTAAAACCCGTCGCTTATGCGGCGGGTTTTTTCATGCCGCGATCGCCGTTCGCGAACGTTACCATATCAACATTTCGTGTCGAGGATGTAATCCCGAGGCCCGCCACCTCAACATGCCGCGGTCGTTGTAGAATATTGCAATGATTGCTCCCACGACATGGTGCCGCGAGCACCAAGAAAAGGAGATTCTTGTGTCTGAGACCATTAACGGCAGCCTGAGCGTCTCGAACGACGTTATTGCCGATATTGCCGGTTATGCCGCGATGACGTGCTATGGCGTTGTCGGTATGGCTGAGCAGCTCCAGGGCGCCGAGAGCGTGCGCCTGCTTGCCGGTCAGCGCCTCCGCAAGGGCGTGCTTGTCTCCGCCGACGAGAACGGCCTTACGGTCGATCTTCACGTCGTGCTCGAGAACGGCGTCAACATGAAGTCCGTCTGCCACAATCTTTCGAGCTCCGTTGCCTTCACCCTGCAGGAGATCGCCCAGATCGATCCCACCAGCCTTAAGATCGGCATCCATATCGACGCGCTCAAGAGCCGTCTGAACTAGCATCCGAAAACGGAGATTCAAATACCCATGATTGCAAAGACCATTCGCACCTGTTTTCCGATCGCTGCGGCTGCCGTTTCCGACAAGGCCGAGGAGATCAACAAGCTCAACGTCTTCCCCGTACCCGACGGCGACACCGGTACCAACATGTCGCTCACGCTCGCCTCGGTGACCAAGGAGCTCTCCGCCCTTCCTGCCGACGCCGACATGGAAGCCATCGCCGCCGCCATCACCCACGGCTCCCTGATGGGTGCCCGCGGCAACTCCGGTGTCATCACCTCGCAGATCCTGCGCGGCGTGGCCGAGGGTCTCGTCTCTGCCGATGAGCCCATCACGTCCGCCAACATCGCCTTTGCGTTCCGTCGTGCCGTCAAGGTCGCCTTCCAGGCCGTCCGCAAGCCCATCGAGGGCACGATTCTCACGGTGCTGCGCGATGTCTCGACCAAGGCCGACGAGTGCGAGAAGAAGAAGTTCTCGGCCGAGGACGCGCTCGACGCCATCGTCGTCGAGGCATATCAGTCCGTTGCTCGCACGCCCGACCTGCTGCCCGTCCTCAAGGAGAACGGCGTGGTTGACTCCGGCGCCTTCGGCTTTGCTATTTTCCTTGAGAACTTTGTTGCCGCCGCGCTTGGCCGCAGCACCGTTGTCGAGGATTTCTCCGCCACGTTTGATTCCGCTGGCTCTGCCCGCGACGCGGCCCTTGGTCGCGTTGAGATCGAGGCCAACGACGATTGGGAGGGCTCGGAGTTCCGCTACTGCAACGAGTTCCTGTTTAAGGCCGACACCCCGTTTGACGAGGACGAGTGCCTTAAGTTCTTGGGTTCCATGGGCGACTGCGAGCTACTCGTGGGCGCCTATCCCGACTACAAGATCCATGTGCACTCCAACACCCCCAACCTGGTGCTCGAGCACATGCTGCAGCTCGGTCAGATCTATGAGGTCTTTATCCACAACATGGAGATGGAGGCCCACGACCGTACCGCCAAGATTCACGAGGACCAGGAAAAGGCCTCCGAGCCCGCCAAGGCGCTGGGCTTTGTCGCCGTTGCCGCCGGTTCCGGCGAGGCCGACATCCTCAAGTCCCTCGGCGTCGACGTGATCGTGTCGGGTGGTCAGACCATGAACCCCTCGACTGCAGACCTGCTGGGCGCCGTTGACCAGGTCAACGCGACCTCGGTCATCATCCTGCCCAATAACGGCAACATCCGCATGGCTGCCGAGGCCGCAGCCTCTGCCTGCACCGATAAAAAGGTTGCAGTCGTTCCCACCAAGACCGTCCCGCAGGCCTTCTCTGCGCTGTTCGCGGTCCTGCCCGATTCCGAGCTCGAGGATGCTGTTGCCGCTATGGTCGACGCCATCAGCGAGGTCCGCGATGGCGAGGTCACCCGCGCCGTGCGCGACTCCAGTGCCTCCGACGGCTCGCCGATTCACTCCGGTGACGTCATGGGCATCATTGCCGGCTCCATCGATGTGGTCGGCTCTGACGTGAAGCAGGTCACGCTCGATTGCATCAACCGTATGCAGGAGGAAGAGGAGGGCGACGCGCTGACGATTCTGGCCGGCGAGGAACTGTCCGATGAGGCCTTCCAGGAGATCGTCAACGCCATTGAGGAGGCTCAGCCCGATCTGGAGGTCGACGCCCATCGTGGCGAGCAGCCGCTCTATCCCGTGATCTTCTCGATCGAGTAGGCAACTGCCCATGTCCGAGCTGTGCTCCGTGCCGCGCGTCTCGGAGCGCTTTGCCCAGAGCAATGCGCTCGACGAGGATATCGCGCGACTCAAATATGTTTCGGGTAAACGTGAGGAGGCCCTTCGCCGTCTGGGAATTCGGACGGTGGGGGATCTCCTTCTCCATATCCCTCATCGATACCTCGACTTTACCCGCTCGTGGTCCATCGAGATGGCGCCCATCGGCACCGTTTGCACGATTGTCGCCACGGTCGACCGTATCGTCCAAAAGCAGCCGCGTCCGCGCATGCAGGTTACCGAAGTCTCACTCGTTGACGAGACGGGTGTGCTTCAGGTCGCCTTTTTCCGCCAGCCCTGGATTGCCCAGCAGCTTAAGCAGGGCGACCGCCTGGCCGTGATGGGCAAGGTCGAGTTTGCCTACGGCTTTAAGCAGATGGCCTCGCCGCATTTTGAAAAGCTTGAGGACGGTCGTGCCGCGGGTACCATTTTGCCGGTCCACTACGTAAGTGACGGCGTGAGCCAGGCATGGATGCGTCGCATCGTGAGCGGTGCTCTTGAGCTCGTCGGCAATCCCTTCGATCCCATCCCGGCACCACTGCGCGCAAAGCGCAAACTCATGAGCAGTGCCCGTGCGCTTCGTTCGATTCACTTTCCCTCGAGTATGGCCGAGCGCGACATTGCGCGCCGCCGTTTGGCCTACGAGGAGTGCCTGTACCTGCAGCTCGCGCTGCGTCTGCGCAACGACGGCGGCCTGGTCGATGTGGTTCCCTATGCCCACACCGCGGGCGAGCACCTGGCCGCGCTCAAGCAAGCCTTGCCGTTTTCGCTGAGCGACGAGCAGGAGGCCGCGTTCCAAGACATTCTGCACGACATGTGCGATGGCGGGCGCGTGATGAACCGTCTGCTGCTGGGCGATGTCGGTACCGGCAAGACCGCCGTTGCCGCCTGCGCGCTGGCTGTGGCTGCCGATAGCGGCACGCAGGCCTGCGTTATGGCGCCCACGGGCGTGTTGGCGCGCCAATATGCCGATAAGACCGGCCCTCTGCTCTCGCAGGCCGGCATGTCCTGGGCGCTTCTGACAGGTGCCACGCCGGCCGCAGAGCGCGAGCGCATCCATGCACAGCTGGAATCGGGCGAGCTTGATGTGCTCTTTGGCACCCACGCGGTCCTTTCGGATGACGTTACGTTCAAGCATCTGTCGCTCGTGGTCATCGATGAGCAGCACCGGTTTGGCGTCGGCCAACGCAACGCCCTGCGCGCGAAGGGCCCCGGTGCCGATCTGCTCGTTATGACGGCAACGCCCATCCCGCGTACGCTGGCGCTTTCGGTCTACGGCGATCTGGATACGAGCATCATCCGCCACCGGCCTGTTCCGGGTGCCGGTGTGACGACGTGTGTTCTCACCGAGTCGAGCCGTGACCTCGCCTATGGAGTCATCCGCGAGGCACATGACAAGGGTCAGCAGGCCTACGTGATTTGCCCGCTCGTGGAGCCGAGTGACTCGGCCGATGAGCTGGAAGACGTGCCCGGTATTGCCCGCGACGATGAGGGCCGCGTAACCGTCCCCGTGCCGCTGCACGATACGGCGACCGAGCTCGATCGCCTGCGTTTGGCGTTGCCGGGTCTTGCCATCGAGCGCCTTCACGGCCGTATGCCAGCGGGGGAGAAGGACCAGGTTATCGATGCCTTTAAGCGTGGCGAGATTGACGTGCTCGTCTCGACTACGGTGGTCGAGGTGGGCGTCGACGTGCCCAACGCCACCGTCATGGTCATCGAGAACGGCGAGCGCTTTGGTTTGGCTGCCCTGCACCAGCTGCGCGGTCGCGTGGGCCGTGGCAGCGTGTCGGGCACGTGCCTGGTCATGACACACTCCAAGGGCAACGGCGGCGCATCGGCGGCACAAGACCGTCTCCAGTCGCTCGAAAAGACCTCGGACGGCTTTACGCTCGCCCAGATGGACCTGCGCCTGCGCCATGAAGGCGAGATCCTGGGTTATCGCCAGCATGGTGGTGTGACCCTGCGCTTTGTCGACCTGGACGCCGACGAGGAGCTGATCGAGTGGGCCCATTTGGACGCGGTCGAGCTCTTGCGGTATGCTTGCAACCTTGACTCTGTGGCGACGCGTCCCTTGCGCGACGCGGTCGCCATGCGTTATCGACATATCTTTAAGGAGGTCAGCGGAGGATGAGAATCATCGGCGGCGAATGGCGCGGTCGTAAGATCGAGGAGCCCCGTGGTCGCGATGTCACCCGCCCCACGACTGATCGCGTGCGCGAGGCGTGCGCATCTATGGTCATGTCGGCATTCGATTTCGATTTGGACGAGGTTCGTGTGTTGGACGCCTTTGGCGGCTCCGGTGCCTTAGGGTTAGAGATGCTCTCTCGTGGGGCCCGCTCGCTCACGACGTTTGAGATCGATCGCAACGCCGCGCGGCTCATTACCAAGAATATCGAGTCGCTCTGCCGTGACCGTGCGCGTTGGCGCGTGGTCACGGGCGACATGCTGACGAGTGCCTCACGCGGTCGTGTACCGGGCGGCCCCTTTGATCTGGTCCTGCTCGACCCGCCCTATGCTTTTGGTGCCGAGCCGGTCGAGGAACTGCTGCAGAATCTGGCCCAGCAGGGTCTGCTTGCGTCTGGCGCTTACGCCCTGTTTGAGCATGCCGCCGCCGATGCGGGCGCGCATCCGGCAGACTTTGAGACTGTACGTGAGAAGCGCTACGGCATTACCTCGGTCGACCTGCTCCGTTGGGTCGGCGATAGCAAGGACGGCGGCACTGATGCTAACGAAAATGACGAGGCAGTATCCCCGGAGGACGCCCATGAGTGACACGATTAATCGCGTGATCGTCCCGGGCACCTTCGATCCCATCACGTTTGGCCATATCGATGTGATCCGCCGCGCCCGCCGCATCTTTCCCAGCGTGATCGTCGCTGTTGCCGAGTCGCAGGGTAAAAACGGTGTGGGCACCACGTTTATGCTCGATGAGCGCGTGGCGCTGGCCCGCGAGGCGCTCGGTGATATCGACGGCGTCGAGGTCCTGCCCTTTACCGGCCTCTTGGTCGACTTCGCTCGTGAGCAGGGGGCGGGGGCCGTGGTCAAGGGTCTGCGCGCCATGACCGACTTTGAGTATGAGCTGCAGCAGGCCGACCTTAACTATCGCCTGGATAGCGAGCTGGAGTCCATCTTTGTCATGAGTGCGCCGCAGTACGGCTATATCTCGAGCTCGGTCGTTCGCCAGATCGCCTCGCTCGGCAGTGACGTATCGACGTTTGTCCCGTCCAACGTGGTCGAAGCGCTCAAACATCGCTTTTCGTGACGTTTCTTATTGCCTGGTGGCATGTGGTAAACTAGCACGATGATATGTTACCTATGAAAGGAGACCGGATGCCGGGCGAGAATTTTCCTGGCGATAGGATCGTCAGCTTGGTCGATGAGCTCGAAGGGCTGATCGAGGAAGCCAAGCCGCCTTTCGGCAAGAACGCTCAGTTCAAGGTCATCGACGCCGACGTGTTCTTCAACATCCTCGACGAGATCCGCATGAGCTATCCCGAGGAGTGGCAGAAGTCCCGCCGTATCCTTAAGGAGCGCGAGGAGCTTATGGCTTCCGCCGCCGCTCAGGCCGATTCCATCATCGCCGACGCTCAGCAGCAGGCCCTCACCATTGCCGGTGAGCAGGAGATCGTCCGCCTTGCGCAGCAGCAGGCCGACGACATCCGCGATCGTGCCCAGCAGTACGAGCGCGAGACGCGTTATGCTGCCGAGGACTACGCAGAGCAGGTCTTTACGCACTTGGAGGAGAACCTCAAGAGCCTGACCGGCACCGTTACCCGTTGCCGTCAGCAGCTCAACGAGGGTGCCGCCCAGCAGAATGGTCAGTGGTAATGGCTGAGTTCCCGAGCGTTACCGTCGATCTTTCCGAGCAGCTCGAGTTTCCTGGAGATTCGTATCCGCTGACCGGTAAGGTCGATGTCGCCACCTACACGGTGGGCGAGAAGGAGTACCAGCTACAGGACGGCATCGACTACGACGTTGTCTTTACCAATGCCGGTACCGGTGTCTTGCTCACGGGCATGGTTCGCGCGCACGCCACCGGCGAGTGCGACCGTTGCCTGGAGCCCGCCTCGTTTGATATCGCCGGCGAGATCGAGGAGTTTTATCTCTTTGAGGTGCCCGAGGATCCCGAGGCCTACGAGGACGGCTATGAGCTTCTGGGTGAGGACCGCATCATCGATCTGGGTGAGCCCATCAATGACGCGGTCGTTATGGACACGCCGTTTGTGGTGCTCTGCAAGCCCGATTGCCGCGGTCTGTGCCCCACTTGCGGTTGCAATCTCAACGTCGAGCAATGCGATTGCGCCGTCCAGGCAGAGGCAGAATGGGCCGCTGCCACGGAAAATCCATTTGCAGCATTGAAGAATCTCAAGCTCGATGAGTAAAACTGTGGTAGTATCGCTACTTGCGCGTAATCGCCACACTGGATAGTTCATAAGGAAGGTCACTATGCCCGTACCTAAACAAAAGCAGGGTCGTATCCGCACTCACACCCGTCGTTCCGCCAACATGAAGATCTCGGCTGCGGCTCAGTCCACGTGCCCCCGTTGCGGCGCTGTCAAGCTTCCGCACCACGTGTGCCCCAGCTGCGGTTTCTACAAGGACCGCGAGGTTATCGTTACCGAGTAACGGTATACTCTGGATGCGATGCCGTTCCAAATGGAACCACAATGGCCGGCTCAATGAGTCGGCCATTTTTGTATAAGGAGCATGTATATGAGTAACGTTCGCGTTTGTGTAGACGTTGTGGGCGGAGACGAGAAACCTCAGGTTGTTCTCGATGGTATCGAGGCTGCGCTTGCCGCCGATCCCGATATCGAGGTCTTGGCAGCTGGCCCCGCCGAAATCGTCAATCCCTTTGCCGCCTCCCATGCGCGCGTCGAGGCCCTGGAGGCACCCGACGTTATCGCCATGGATGACGATCCCATTCGCGCCGTGATGACCAAACGCAAGTCTTCGATCGTGCTGTCGTGCCGCGCCATCAAGAAGGGAAATGCGGACGCGTTCTTCTCTGCCGGTTCGACCGGTGCCATGACCGCCGCTGCCACCGCCTACGTGACGCCGTTTAGGTATCAGGCCGAAGGCAAAAAGCAGCCGGTGCGCCCCTGTCTGACCAATGCGCTGCCCAATCGCGCCGGCGGTCTGACGGTGCTGTGCGATATGGGCGCCAACCCCGATGTCGAGGTCGATGACATGGTGCGTTTTGCCCAGATGGGTAGCGCCTATGCCCGCGTCGTCCTGGGAATCGAGCATCCCCGCGTGGGCCTGCTTGCCAACGGCACCGAGGACGAGAAGGGCTCCAACTTTACCAAGGCCTGCTTCCCGGCCATGAAAGCCGCCGTTCCCGGCTTTGTTGGTAACTGCGAGGGAACGGACATCACCTCAGGTAACTTCGATGTCGTCGTTGCCGATGGCATGTCGGGCAATATTGCGCTCAAGGCCACCGAGGGCGCTGCCAAGTTTTTGCTGCAGGAGCTCAAGGGTGTCTTTATGTCTTCGCTCGGCACCAAGATTGCCGCGCTGCTCATCAAAAAGCAAATGCGCGAGATTAAAGCCAAACTTTCGGGCGACGCCAAGGGCGGCGCGATTCTTTTGGGCCTGCGCGGCGTGGTCCTGATCGGCCATGGTGCCACCTCGGTTGAGGCTGTCAAAAACGGTACGCTCGCGGCGGCCGAAGCCGTGCGCGCCGGGCTGGTCGAGAATGTCGCCAACTCTATGGACGGTATCGTTTTATAAGAGCGAGTTAGAGCGCTGTTATGTGCTTCGCGGTGCACGTCGTGGGGTAGAATCAGAACCGTGTCTTGGTACCGCCCGGGCGGTACCATTCTTTTGGTATTCATGCACTATGAGAGGAAGCGCTATGGACCGCTCCGAAATCTTCGACAAGATCGCCGAGGTCGCTGCTGACGTTCTGGGCGTCGATGTTGCCGAAATTAGCGAGGAGACCACCTTTGACGACCTCGATGCCAACTCGCTCGAGCGCCTGCAGCTGGTTACGGCTATCGAGGACGAGTTCAACCTCGAGATCGATGACGAGACCCTGCTCTCGCTCAACTCTGTCGCCGACGCCGTCGACGCTATCGAAGCTGCCAAGGAGGCCTAAGTCTTGGCTTTATCCGACCGACTTACGCGCGCCCAGGAAATCCTGGGCCACGAGTTCAACAATAAGGTGCTGCTGCGCGCGGCGCTTACGCATCCCTCGGCAGTCGAGGGCCAGCCGGTTTCTGCCAGCTATGAGCGCCTTGAGTTCTTGGGCGATTCCATTTTGGGCGCTGTGGTCGCACGCTCCCTGTTTGAGTCCTATCCGGAGTTTGACGAGGGCAAGCTCACGCGCTTGAAGGTGTCGCTTGTCTCGGGCGCTACGCTGTCCGAGGTTTCTCACGAGCTGGGCATCGACGACATCATCATCTTTGGTGCCTCCGAGACCGGTACCGGTGCGCGCGGCCTGCATTCGGCCCTCGAGAACGTCTATGAGTCGCTCGTGGGCGCGCTGTACCTGGATGCCGGCTGGGACGTTGCGGCGGAGTTCATTCACCGTACGCTTAAGCCGCATTTGGCTTCCGAGCGTGCCGAGCATCCTGCGAACCCCAAGTCGTTTTTGCAGGAGTGCGTGCAAGCCGACGGTCACGAACCTCCGGCGTACAAGCTCGTTGGCTCCGAGGGCCCGGCGCATGCGCCCACCTTTACCGCTGTGGTTTTGATCGATGGTATTCGCCAAGGTCGCGGCTCCGGCTCCTCAAAGAAGGAAGCCGAGGGAGCCGCCGCGCTCGAAGCGCTCGACCGCATGGGTTACACCACCAACGGCGTGATTCTGAACAAGAAGCACGTGTAAGCGAGGAACCGTGTATCTCAAGTCCCTCACGCTCAAAGGGTTCAAGTCGTTTGCCGACCGCGCCCATATGACGTTTGAGCCGGGTCTGACCGTCATCGTCGGTCCCAACGGCTCGGGAAAATCGAACATCTCCGACTCGATTCTGTGGGTCCTGGGCGAGCAGAGCGCCAAGCAGCTGCGCGGCCAGGCCATGGAGGATGTCATCTTCTCGGGCTCGTCGGCTCGCAAGCCGGTGGGTGTCGCCGAGGTCACGCTGGTGCTCGATAATTCGGATCATATGCTGCCCGTCGATTTTGACGAGGTCGCCATCACCCGTCGCATGTATCGCTCGGGCGAAAGCGAGTACCTCATCAATTCGAGCCCGTGCCGCCTGATGGACATTCAGGACATCCTGCACGATTCCGGCCTAGGCAAGGATACGCATTCCATCATCAGCCAGGGCAAGCTCGACGCCATTTTGCAGAGCCGCCCCGAGGAGCGCCGCGCCCTCATCGAGGAGGCCGCCGGCATCTCCAAGCACAAGCGCCGCAAGGAGCGTGCGCTCAAAAAGATTAAGTCAATGGACGAGCACCTGACGCGTGCTCGCGACATCAATAAGGAAATCGCCCGTCAGCTGCGACCGTTGGAGCGTCAGGTCGATCGCGCGCGCAAGTACAAAGAGCTGTCCTCGCGCGCGAACGAGCTTACGCAGATGCTAGCCGTCGATGAGCTGCGTTCGCTGCAGTCGCAGTGGAACGACCTGGAGAGCCGCTCCAAGGAGGGCGCGGCCGAGCTGGAGCTTGCGCAGTACCGCATGGGCGAAAAGGAGCGTGAGCTCGAGAAGCTCCAGGTTATGCTCGAGGAAAAAGGCCTGTTTGTGGGCGACTTGGGCGAGCAGCGCCGCCATATGCAAGACGTGGTCGGCCGCATTAACTCCGACATGCGCCTGCTCGAGGAAAAGGGCCACAACATGGTGTCGCGCCTGTCTGACATGCGCGGGCAGATTTCGAGTTCCGAGCATCAGCGTCGTCGCGTGGTCGAGGAGCTCGAGGACGCGCGTGCGCAGCTTGAGGAAGTGACCGGCGCGCATATGCAGGCCCAGGAGGACGTTGACGCCGCTGGTCCTGCCGCCGCTGAGCTCCACGAGCGGCGCGTGGCGCTCGACAATCAGATTTCGCAGCTTACGCGTGAGCAACGCGATGTGCAGCGCGTGGCCGATAACGCCGCGCTCGAGCTCGCCAAGGTGAAGGATTCGCTTTCCAATGCCGAGGTCGAGGACAACATGTATGCCTCGCGCCTGGAGCAGATCGATGAACAGCTCGAGGAGGTCACGGCCTCGCTCGAGAGCCGTCGCGACCGCGCCGAGGAGCTTGAGGGCGCTCTTGAGGAAGCGCGCCGGGCTCAGGTCGATGCGCGTGAGGCCACCGAGACGGCACGCGCGGCCCTGAAGGACCTGCGTGCCCGCGAGAGCGAGGCGCGCAACAAGCTGTCCGAGGTGCGCTCGGAGCTTGCCAGCCAAAAGAAGTTTGATGCCCGCATGGCCGACAGCTCGCCGCTCGTGAGCCGTCTGGTGGGTGCGTTGGGCGACGATGTCTCGGGTCGTCTGGGCGACGTGCTCGAGGCCCCGCGCGAGCTTGAGGGCCTGGTGGAGCAGCTACTTGCCGGCGATATCGATGCCCTGTTATTTGATGACGCCGCCGCGCTTGAGCGTGCCGGTCGTGCGGCTCTGGACCAAAAGAAGGCCTCGGGTGAGGCGCTGCTGGTGGCGCGCGGCGTGAGCGGCTCTGCTGCCGCCGAGGGCGCTGCCGGTTCGCGTCTGGTCGATCGCCTTTCCGTGCGTGCCGGTTATGGCCCGATTGTCGAGGCGCTGCTCGGTGGCTATTACGTGGTCGATGACTTGGCTGCCGCGCTGGCTGCGCCTGTCGTTGACGGTGTGACCTATGTGACCCCCGATGGCGCCCGCGTAAGCTGTGGCGGCCTTGTGCGCGTGGGCCTCGATGCCGGCGAGGCGTCGGGTGCCCTGGAGCGCAAGCGTCGCATTCGCGAGCTGGAGGGCTTGGAGCCCGATTTGGCTGCCGTGTTTGAGCATGTGTCGGATCAGGTCGTCGAGGCCAATGCGGCCGTTGAGGAAGCGCGTGCCGCTGAGGGCGATGCCGCCGGCGAGATCGCCCGTCTTGAGGGCGAGCGCCGCTCGTTGCTCTCCGAGATCGGCCGCTTGGAGCAAAGCGCCAACAATGCCGAGGTCGAGCGCGTGCGCATCTCCAAGCGCCGCGAGCAGGCCTCCGAAGCCGTTCGCGCTGCGCGTCCGCGCGTTGACGAGCTCACCCGTTCGCGTGACGAGGCCCGCGCGCAGGCAAGCGATCTGGGCTTGCAGATTTCCGAGGCCAACGACGAACTCGACCGCGTTCGCCGTGACGATTCCGAGGCTGCCGGCAAGCTCGCCGACGCCAAGGTTCGCCTAGCCCAGACGAGCGAACGCCTGCGTTCGCTGAAGGGCCGCGTGCCCGACCTTGAGCATCGTCTTGAGGGCATCGACCGTCGTATCCGCGGAACACGCCAGGCCTCGCGCTCGCTCGAGCTGCTGCGCCTGCGCGTCGATCCCATGCACGAACGCTATTCTGCCCTGTTGGAACGCGCGTCGGATTGGGCAGCGCGCCTGCGTGACCAGGCCTCTCTGGAGGAGGCGGACTCCGCTTCGCTCAAGAAGACCATCGAGGATGCCAAGGCAGAGGTTGCCCGCGCTAAGGAGCGAGTCGATACCGCCTCCGCCACGCAAAACGAGTTCAAGGTCGCGCGTGGCAAGCTCGAGGTGCAGGTCGAGGCTGCCATCAAGGCCATTACCGCCGATGGCACGACGGTGCTCGAGGAAGCGCTCATGCTTCCTGCTCCTACCGACCGCGATGCCGCCGAGCGCGAACTCAACCAGCTTGTGCGCCAGATCAACAACCTTGGTCCCGTTAACCAAGTTGCCATGGAGGAGTACGAGCAGCTCAAGCGCCGCGCCGACTACATCGAGGAGCAGCTGGCCGATCTGGAGAGCGCGCGCAAGGCGCTCACCAAGATCACGGTGGCCATTGATCGCAAGATGCGCAAGGCGTTCCTGGTGACGTTTGAGAAGGTCGACGCGAACTTCCGCGAGATCTTCGCTATGCTCTTCCCGGGCGGCCAGGCTCATCTGGAGATGACCGATCCCGAGCATCCTGCCGAGACGGGTATCGAGGTCGTGGCGCAGCCGCGCGGCAAGCGCATCACCAAGATGATGCTCATGTCGGGCGGCGAGAAGAGTCTGACGGCGCTCGCCTTGCTCTTTGCCGTGTATCGCACGCGCACGGTGCCGTTCTATGTGCTGGACGAGGTCGAGGCGGCGCTCGATGACGCCAACTTGTCCAAGCTCATCGGCGCGCTCGATGTGTTGCGTTCCGATACGCAGCTCTTGGTTATCTCGCATCAGCGCCGTACTATGGAGGACGCTGACGTCCTCTATGGCGTCTCGATGCAAGCCGACGGCGTCAGTCGCGTCGTCTCGCAAAAACTCGATCGCGAAACCGGAAAGGTCGTGAATGCATAATGGGATTCTTCGATGCTCTCTCGCGCGGACTTGAGCGAAGCCGCGAGGCCCTCAACGAGGTCTTCTACTTTGGCGGTGAGGTCGACGAGGATTTTTGGGAGGACCTGGAGGACACCCTCGTCATGGGTGACATGGGCGCCGAGATCGCCATTCAGGTCTCCGATGACCTGCGCGATGCCGCGGCCAAGAAGAACCTCAAGACCGCTCCACAGCTTCGCCGTGCCCTGGCCGAGCAGCTTGAGCAGCACTTTGTGCCCATCGAGCGCGATCCGTTCTCCGATACGCCGAGCTGCGTGCTGTTTGTGGGCATTAACGGTGCCGGCAAGACCACGACGGTCGGTAAGATCGCGAGCGTCATGGCCTCCCGCGGCAAGAACGTCGTGATCGGTTCGGCCGATACCTTCCGCGCTGCCGCTATCGAGCAGCTCGATGTGTGGGGTCAGCGCGCTGGCGTCCCCGTCATCAAGCGCGACCGCGGCTCCGACCCGGCAAGTGTTTGCTACGACGTGCTCGACGAGGCCGACAAGCGCGGCAGTGACCTGGTGCTCATCGATACCGCCGGTCGTCTGCACACGAGCCCCGAGCTCATGCGCGAGCTTGCCAAGGTGGTCAATGTGACCCGTAAGCGCGCCGCCAATATGGCCGCCGGCCCCATGCCCGTCTATGTCGTGCTCGTGATCGATGCCGCAACGGGCCAAAACGGCCTCAACCAGGCGCTCGAGTTTAACGAGGCGCTGGGTCTGGACGGTATTATCATGACAAAGCTCGACGGCACGGCAAAGGGCGGTATCGCCATGGCCGTGGCCGAGAAGCTCAAGCTTCCCATCCTGCGCATCGGCGTGGGCGAGCAGGTCGATGACCTGCAGGAGTTCAATGCCAAAGATTTCTGCCGCGCCCTGGTGGGCGAGTCCAACTAAGGAGTAACCAGTGTTTGATTCCCTGAGCGATCGCCTCAACGACACATTTGACCGCCTGCGTGGCAAGGGTAAGCTGACCGAGGCCGACATTACCTCGGCCATGCGCGACATTCGCATGGCGCTGCTCGAGGCCGACGTCAACTTCAAGGTCGTCAAGGAGTTCGTCGCCAAGACCAAGGAGCGCTGCATGACCGCCGAGGTCATGGAGTCACTGTCGCCGGCGCAAAACGTCGTCAAGATCGTGCTCGACGAGCTCACCGAGATGCTCGGCTCCACCGAGAGCAAGCTCGTCTTTAGCAACCGCATTCCCAATGTCATCATGCTCGTGGGCCTGCAGGGCTCCGGTAAGACCACGGCGGCCGTAAAGCTGGCCTACCAGCTCAAGAAGCAGGGCCGCTCGCCGCTGCTCGCCGCGTGCGACGTCTACCGTCCCGCCGCTGCCGACCAGCTGGCCACACTCGGTGGAGAGATCGGCGTGCCGGTCTTCCGCGGCGACGGCGAGCACCCGGTCGATATCGCCAAGGGTGCCATCCAGGAGGCAGTCGACCACCTGCGCGATGTAGTCATCGTCGATACCGCCGGTCGTCTGCAGATCGACGAGCAGATGATGCAGGAGGCCGTGGATATCAAGAAGGCCGTCAAGCCCGATCAGGTGCTGATGGTCGTCGATGCCATGACCGGCCAGGATATCGTCAACGTCGTCTCGACCTTCGCCGAGCGCACCGACTTTGACGGCGTGATCATCTCCAAGCTCGACGGCGATGCCCGTGGCGGCGGCGCGCTTTCCGTGCGCCAGGTGACCGGCAAGCCCATCAAGTTTGTGAGCATGGGCGAGAAGCCCGATTCGCTGGAGCCGTTCTATCCCGACCGAATGGCCAAGCGAATCTTGGGCATGGGCGATGTTGTCGGCATCATCGAGAAGGCCCAGGAGGCGGCCGACGCCGAGCAGCTCGAGGCTGCCGAGCGTATGCTGCGCGAGGGCTTTACCATGAACGACATGCTCGACCAGATGAAGGCTGTCAAGAAGATGGGCGGCATGAAGGGCATCCTGGGTATGCTCCCCGGCGGCCAGCGCGCGCTCAACCAGATGGGCGGCAATTTGGACGAGGGCATCTTCGACAAGAACGAGGCCATCATCATGTCGATGACCAAGGAGGAGCGCCTGCGTCCCTCCATCATCAACGGCCAGCGCCGCGCCCGTATCGCCAAGGGCGCCGGCGTGACTCCCACCGAGGTCAATAGCCTTATGAAGCAGTGGGGCGAGATGAACAAGATGATGGGCCGCATGCGCTCGATGGCCAATCAGGCACAGGCCAGTGGCAAGAAGGGCAAGAAGGGTAAGAAGGGCAAAAAGATGCGCATGCCCAATATTCCCGGTCTGGATGCCATGGGCCTGGGCGGCATGGGCGGCCTGGGTACGGGCGGTCCTAAGTCCGATATGGACCTGCTGCGTCAGATGGAAGCGCAGATGCGCAATAAGAAGTAACGACTGGTTGAGTCGTGTATGGCGTAGGCCGCCTGGATGGTACTCCAGGCGGCCTACGCCGTTTGTTCGCAGGTTGTCGCACGCGCGGAAGCGTGTTGACGTCGAGGTGCTTGCCGCTAGTGGCAGCTGCAGCCCTCATGTCCGTCGTGGTCGTGATGGCCGTGGCAGCCGCAGGACTCGCCATGCTCATGGGTGTGCTCGTGGTCGTGGACATGGCAGCCGCAGGTGGCCTCGCCGGTCTGCGCGAGCGTGCCGGCAATGAGGGCCTCGACGCAGGCATCGCAGCTGCCCTGGGCGCCCGCATAGACCGTGATGCCGGCCTGGGTGAGCGCGTTGATGGCGCCTCCGCCGATACCGCCGCAGATGAGCGTGTCAACGCCACCGTTGGTAAGCAGGCCCACCAATGCGCCGTGACCGGTGCCGCCGGTGCCTACGACCTGCTCGTTGAGCACCTTGCCATCCTGGATGTCGTAGATCTTGAACTGTTCGCTGCGGCCAAAGTGCATAAAGATGTTGCCGTTGTCGTACGTCGTTGCCACCCTCATGGTGCTGACCTCCTTTGCTGTCCATGCGGCCGTTGTCGTGGTGATGGGGGAGTATGCGATATTGCCGCCCTCGATACTGAGCGCTCGCCCGTTGACCAGCGCGTTTGCCACCTTACGATGTGCTCGGCTGCAAATAGCCGCCACCGTGGCGCGCGCGATGCCCATCTGCTGTGCGACTGCCTCTTGGTTAAGGCCTTCCAGGTCGCACAGGCGCAGCACCTCGAGTTCGTCGATCGTCATGTCGATGGCGTCTCCACTGGCAAGGCCGTCGGGGGTAAAGCCGCGGTATTCGGGGATGATCCCAACGCGGCGTAATTTTTCTCGTCTTCCTGCCATACACTCTCCAAATCTGACATATGTCAACAATAGTATAGCGAACGTGCGGATTTGCGCAAGGAATTTCTGGCATATGTCAGAAAATGAGGGCTTATGTTTGGGCTGTGGGGCCGCGTGCGCCTGGGCTACAATGAATCTCGCTTGTAGGCGACTGACAGGAGGGTCAATGAGCAAAGCTGATCAACAGTTTGTATCCATGTGCCGCGACATTCTGGACCATGGCACCACCACCGAGGGCCAAAAGGTCCGTCCGGTGTGGGAGGACGGCACCCCTGCCTATACCATTAAAAACTTTGGCGTTACGGCGCGCTACGACCTGCGCGAGGAGTTCCCTGCGCTCACCCTGCGCCGCACGGCGCTTAAGTCTGCGATGGACGAGATTTTGTGGATCTATCAAAAGAAGTCCAATAACGTCCATGACCTCAACAGCCATATTTGGGATGAGTGGGCCGACGAGACCGGCTCCATCGGCAAGGCCTACGGGTACCAGATTGGCCAGAAGAGCCATTATGCCGAGGGCGATTTCGACCAGATGGACCGAGTGCTGTACGATCTTAAGCACACACCGTACAGTCGCCGCATCATGACCAACACGTATGTGTTTAGCGACCTGTCCGAGATGCACCTGTATCCGTGCGCGTACAGCGTGACCTATAACGTCACGCAGCGCCCGCAGGACGACAAGCCGACGCTCAACATGATTCTCAACCAGCGCAGCCAGGACATTTTGGCCGCGAACAACTGGAATGTGTGCCAGTACGCCATCTTGCTGATGATGGTTGCGCAGTCGATCGATATGATTCCCGGCGAGCTGCTGCATGTGATCGCCGACGCCCATATCTACGACCGTCATGTCGATATTGTCCGCGAACTTATCGAGCGTCCGCAGTTTGCGGCACCCAAGGTAACGCTCAACCCCGATGTGCATGACTTCTATGCGTTTACGACCGATGACCTGATCGTCGAGGGCTATGAGCACGGCCCGCAGGTCAAGAACATTCCCATTGCGGTGTAGGTGGTGCTCATGACGTGTAAGCTATCTGCTATCGTTGCTGTGTGTGACGATTGGGGCATTGGGTGCGAGGGCGACATGGTGGTGTCCAATCGCGCCGACATGCGCCATTTTGTGGCCTGCACCAAGGGCTGCCCGGTCATCATGGGGCGCAAGACGCTGCTGAGTTTTCCCGGTGGGCGTCCACTCAAGAACCGTCGCAATATCGTGCTTACCCGCGACGAGGATTTTGCTGTCGAGGGCGTCGACGTGGTGCATAGCATCGACGAGGCGCTCGCCGCGGTTGCCGATGAGCCCGTTGCCTGGGTGATCGGTGGCGGCGAGGTGTATCGGCAGTTTTTGCCGTATTGCGCCGAGGCCGAGGTCACGCACGACCATTGCACTCATGCCGTGGACACGTACTTTCCCGATTTGGACGCCGATCCCGCGTGGGAGATTGCGTGGCGTGGCGGTGTTGCCACGATTGCCTCGGGCGAGGGCGACGAGGGTGTCGATTATGAGTTCGTGACGTATCGTCGCGTTGAGGCGTAAATCGCCTGGCGTGAACGGTATTATCGGGTTGATTGAATGTATGGGGCGGCGCTTAGCGTCGCCTCGTTTGGTATAGATGTGCTGTAAAGAAGGGTGCGGGCAGGCTGCTATGACTGGTGCCGTTGAGGTTCTGCGAATTGATTCGCTCGAGGACGAGCGGCTCGATGCCTACGTGCGACTGACCGAGCGTGAACTGCGCTGCGTGCTAGAGCCGCAAAAGGGCATCTTTATCGCCGAGAGTGCCAAGGTTATCGAGCGCGCGGTTCGCGCCGGATATGAGCCGGTGAGCTTTCTTTTGGGCGAACGCTGGCTCGACCAGATGATGCCGCTGTTTGAGCGCCTGGTTGTGCGCGAGGGCGCAGGTCCGGTTCCTGTGTTCGTGGCTTCCATGGAACTCATGGAGCAGCTGACGGGCTTTAACGTGACGCGCGGTGCGCTCGCGGCGTTTCGTCGCCCGCGGCAGATTCCGGTTGATGAGTTCTTGGGTGGCGTCGTTGAGGCGGCGGGGGAGCGCCCGGTGCGCGTGTGCGTGCTCGAGGGTATTGTCGACCACACGAACGTGGGTGCGATTTTCCGCTCGGCCGCCGCGCTCAATGTCGACGGTATTTTGGTCAGTCCGACGTGCTGCGACCCGCTGTACCGTCGCTCGGCCCGCGTGAGCATGGGCACGGTGTTTCAGGTGCCGTGGACGCGTATTGGCAGCGAGGCTCGTGTGTGGCCGCACGATGGCCTGGCGGCACTGCACGAAGCCGGTTTTTCGTGCGCTGCGATGGCACTGACGGACGACTCCGTTTCGCTGGACGATTCTGCGCTGCAGGAGGTTGATCGCCTGGCGATCTTTATGGGCACCGAGGGTGCCGGCCTGGGCGCCAAGACTATCGCGGGCTGCGACCGAGCCGTGCGTATTCCGATGGCGCACGGGGTCGATTCGCTCAACGTGGCCGCGGCGAGTGCCGTCGCCTTTTGGCAGCTGTGCCCGCACGTGAGCAACGAGTATCACTACCAGCCGGGGCTGTATCACTAGGCAGATAGTTTGCACCGGGCTCTGACTCGGGGTGTTTCGGTCGACGTCGGTCGGTGCTAAGCTGCTATTAGCTTAGGTCTTTAATTACTGTTTTGTCGGTTGACGTACGCTTTTGGGGAGGGCGTGTGGCTAAGAAATCTACGGCTATCGATGTAACGCAGGGTGTTATTTGGCAGCAGCTGCTTTCGCTGTGCGTTCCCATCTTTTTTAGTTCGTTTTTTCAGCAGGCCTACACGCTTATCGGTACCTATATCGTCGGTCAGTTTGGCGGCAAGCTCGCGCTAGGTGGCATTCAAGCTACGATGGTGCTCACCGAGCTCTGCATTGGCTTTTGCGTTGGCGTCGGCGCCGGCTGCGCGGTCATTACCGGTCAGTATTTTGGTCAGCACGATGATGAGCGACTGAGTCGTTCGGTCCATACAGCCATGACGCTCGCGCTGGTGGGCGGTATCGTTTTCTCGATTCTTGGCATAGTGTTCGTTGAGCCCATGCTGGTGCTTATGAACACGCCGCATGAACTATTGGCCGAGGGCGTGGCCTATGCTCGCTGTTATTTTGCCGCGATGGTTGCGGCACTGCTGCTTAATATGGGAACCGCACTGCTGCGTGCCGTGGGCGACACGCGCGGCCCCGCTGTGATCATTGCCTCTGGCTGCCTGGTTAACGTGGTGCTGGATATCATCTTTGTCGCTGTGTTGCATATGGAGGCGCTGGGCTGCGGCATCGCAGTGGCGCTGACCATTTGCTCCAATGCAACGATGATCGTGTTGCGCATGATGCGCGCTCCGGGCGCATGGCGTCTTTCGCTGTCTAAGCTCGGCATCGATCGCGGTATTTGCAAGAGTATGATCTCGTGTGGTCTGCCACTCGGTTTTCAATCGGCTGCCTATTCGATCTCGAACGTGCTGATCCAGGTGTCGGTTAATTCGTTTGGCGCCGATGTCACGACTGCTTGGGGTCTATCTGGGCGCCTGGATGGCATTATCTGGATGGTGACCGAGGCGCTCGGCGTATCGATCACTACGTTCTCGGCGCAGAACTTTGGCGCGCGCAATTACGAGCGCATGCGCAAGGGATATCACACGTCGCTCGTGCTTTCGTTTATGCTCATTGGTGGCCTGTCTGCCGTACTCCTGGTGTTCTCGGGTCCTCTGTCGCGTTTGTTTGTCGACGATGCTTCGATTTCGGCGTACACCACGACGATTCTTCATTTCATCGCGCCGTTCTACGCGATCTTCTCGATTATCGAGAACGCGTCGGGCTCCATTCGCGGCGCTGGCGTGAGCTTGCAGCCTATGATGCTCACCATCTTTGGCACCGTTGTCTTGAGGGTGATCTGGGTGTTTGCGATTATGCCGTTCGATCCGTCTCTTGAGCACCTGCTGTTGGTTTACCCCGTAACCTGGCTCATCACGGCCACGATGTTCACCATCTACCACCACAGTGGCAACTGGCTAGGCCGCGCCACTGCCTAATGATCCCTTGGGGCGGAGGAGAACGGATCATTGCTCTCCGTCGTGATGTCGATGATCCGTTTTCCTCCGCCCCCTTCGGATCAATTAGTATTCGATGCCTTGGCGGGCCAGGAAGCCTTCGTCGAAGTAGTGTTTGACGGGGCGCATTTCGGTGACTAAGTCCGCAAGGTCGGCCAACGGCAGCAGCCCGCGGCCGGTGAGCACGAGCTCCGTGGTGGCGGCCTTTATCGCAATCAGTTCCTCGACATCCTCTCGCGCCCCAACGCAGCCGTCGTCTTGCCCTTGCCGTCGCCCGTATAGATTTGAACCTTGCCGACTTCCAGTGATGCCATCTCTGTCCTTTCGTGCCCGGCGTCGGTTTATCGCCGTCCGGGTTGGGTATTCTAGAAAACATTATCAACCCCAGTAGATGGAGTTCAAGCAGATGGAGATGGATGACAACAAACGTAGACGGAATATGATCCTCTACGTGCTCATCGCCTTCGTCGTCTACCTCGTGCTCTCGACCGTTCTGTTCCCCAACATCGGTCACACGCAGCAGATTACGAAGACCGATTACTCGACGTTTGTTAAAGCGCTCGATAAGAAGAGCGTCGACAAGGTCGAGTACAACACGGACGATTACACGATTTATTACACTAAGAAGGGCGAGGACGAGAACATCGCCTACAAGACGACCGGTGTGCCGAATGATGCGGGCTTTACCGATCGCGTGCTTGAGTCTGGCGCTTCGCTGGAGTCGGTTGTTCCCGATAAAAACTCGGGTTTGATGACCTACTACCTGCTCACGCTCATTCTTCCTATGGCGATTTTCTTCCTCATCGGTTGGTGGCTCAACCGCCGCATGAAGAAGGCTATGGGCGATGACGGCCCGTCGATGAACTTTGGCGGCGGCGGTTTTGGCGGCGGCGGACTGGGTAAGTCCGGCGCGCGCGTGATCGCCTCCAAGGACGTGGGCGTTACCTTTAAGGATGTCGCCGGCCAGGAAGAGGCCAAGGAGTCTCTCAAGGAGGTCGTCGACTTTCTGGAGAAACCGCAGCGCTACGAGGAGATCGGCGCCAAGCTGCCGCGCGGTGCTCTCCTTGTTGGTCCTCCGGGTACCGGTAAGACCCTGCTTGCCAAGGCTGTTGCCGGCGAGGCTGGTGTTCCGTTCTTTAGCATTTCGGGCTCTGAGTTCGTCGAGATGTTCGTCGGCCGCGGCGCTGCTAAGGTTCGTGACCTGTTTAAGCAGGCCAAGGAAAAGGCCCCGTGTATCGTCTTTATCGATGAGATCGATACCATCGGTAAGAAGCGCGATGGCGGCGGCTTTAGCGGCAACGACGAGCGCGAGCAGACGCTCAATCAGCTGTTGACCGAGATGGACGGCTTCGACAACCACAAGGGTATTGTCGTCCTCGCTGCCACCAACCGCCCCGACAGTCTCGATCCGGCGCTGCTGCGCCCCGGTCGTTTTGACCGTCGCATCCCCGTCGAGTTGCCCGATCTGACCGGCCGTAAGAACATCCTCGAGCTCCACGCCAAGAGCGTGAAGACCCAGCCGCCGATTGATCTGACCGCGATTGCCCGCGCCACGCCCGGTGCCTCGGGCGCCGACCTGGCCAATATCATCAACGAGGGCGCCCTGCGCGCCGTTCGCGAGGGTCGCAAGCGTGCAACCCAGGACGATTTCGAGGAGTCGGTGGAGGTCGTCATTGCCGGCCAACAGCGTAAGTCCACGGTGCTTTCCGACCACGAGAAGCAGGTCGTTTCCTACCACGAGATCGGCCATGCCATCGTCGCTGCCCGCCAAAAGGGTTCCGCGCCGGTTACCAAGATCACCATCGTGCCGCGCACGAGCGGCGCTCTTGGCTATACCATGCAGGTCGAGGAGGACGAGCGCTTCCTGACGACGCGCCAGGAGGTCTTGGACAAGCTCGCCGTCTACTGCGGCGGCCGTGCGGCCGAGGAGCTCATCTTTGGCGAGATGACGACCGGTGCCGCCAACGATATCGAGCAGGCCACCAAGCTCGCCCGCAATATGGTGACTCGCTTTGGTATGTCTGACGAGTTTGGCATGATGGCGCTCGGTACCGTGCAGAACGCGTATCTCAACCAGGACACGTCGCTCACTTGCGCCCCCGGTACGGCCGAGCGTGTGGATGCGATTGTCGCTAAGCTGATCGAGGACGCGCACGATCGCGCTCTGCAGATCCTCAAGGAGAACAAGTTCAAGCTCCATGAGCTGGCTCGTTATCTGTACAAGAAGGAGACCATCACGGGCGAGGAGTTCATGAACCTCCTCACGCGTGAGAATCCGCTGATGCCCAAGCAGCAGTAAAGCCGCGGCCGAGCCAGTAAACGCCGACGCCCCATTTGAGCAGCTTTCTCAAATGGGGCGTTTTGCTTGAGAGGGATGGAAATGAAGATCGTGGTGAGCGCCTGCTTGATGGGCGAGAGCTGCAAGTATAACGGGCTCGACAACTACCATCGCGAGTTGGTCGAGGCCTGCGAGCGTACAGGGACCGAGGTCCTCTTGGTTTGCCCTGAGGTCTTTGGGGGCCTGCCCACGCCGCGCAAGCCGTCCGAGATTGTGAACGGAGAGGTTCGTACCTGCGAGGGCATCTCGGTCGATCGCGAATTTCGCCTGGGTGCCCAACGAGCGCTCGATATGTGCGAGCAGGCGGGCGGGCCGGAAGAGATCGCCGCGTGCATCCTGCAGGACCGTAGCCCCTCGTGCGGTGCGGGTCACATCTACGACGGCACCTTTAGCGGTACGCTCACCGCGGGCAACGGTGTTTTCGTCGACCTGCTGCTGCGTCATGGGTACCGCGTGATTCCGGCTAGTGAGTTCGATCCCAGCATGTTGGAACATTGTCCACAGCACTCGAACCGAACACTTCCTCACGGGTGACCGTTTTGGCATCATCCGTGAAGTTGATATTGAGTACGACCCGGTCATCAAAGACGTAGACCGAGTTGACAGGCGCCGTACCTAGGCAGTCCCTCCCGCGGCCCTCGCGCAGGAACGCGTACACGGCCCTCCCGTCTCTTGCGCCCCTCCCGGAGCTGTCCACATCGGTGTAGCCAATCCAGTCCGCCAAGGGCTGCAGCCCGGACAACGCGGCGATGGAGGGCTTCTTCGGCCTGCTCAAGAAGGAATTCTGGCACGGCAGGGACTGGTCGGAATGGACCCTCGCCCGCTTCATCGAGGAGCTCGGGGGGGGCTGGATCGGCCGATACAATACGGAGAGGCACAGCGATGCGCTCGGTGGCCGTACGCCGGCCGAGTTCCGCTCCGCGCTGGGAAGGGCCGCGTAACGGTCCAAGAAATCGTCCGCAGTCCCCATTCTTGCCCCTTTGGGACGGCTTCTTGTTGGGGGCGTGCCTGCCCCAAACCCTGCTAGGAACGAGTGCAGCAAACTGGAATTTTAAATTAGTCTTTGCAAATAACCTTTGAACCTTCACCATCAATTACAATTCCCTGACGGTTGTTAATTGGGCATAGATTCAAATCCGAAAACT
>CAJJQF010000027.1:0-31592 GCA_905193815.1 uncultured Collinsella sp.
GCAGATTCTCGGACTCGGTGCCAAGCGACCAGTTGTTGTGCTTGCCCGAACCGTTGATGCCCTCGAAGGGCTTCTCGTGCAGCAGGCAGACCAAGTCGTGGCGGGAGGCGATGAGCTTCATCTTCTCCATCATGACCAGATTCTGGTCGATGGCCTCGTTGACCTCGCCATAGACCGGTGCAAGCTCATGCTGGCAGGGAGCAACCTCGTTGTGCTTGGTCTTGGCGGGAATGCCAAGCGCCCACAGTTCATCGTCCAGATCCTTCATGTAGGCCGAGACGGTGGGGCGGATAGCGCCAAAGTAGTGCTCCTCGAGCTCCTGGCCCTTGCAGGGAGCGGCGCCAAAGAGGGTGCGGCCGGTGATGACCAGGTCCTTGCGCTTGCGGTAAGCGTCCTTCTTGATCAGGAAGTACTCCTGCTCGTCACCCACGGAAGGAACGACCTTCTTGGGGGTCTTACCGAACAGCGCCAAAACGCGCTTAGACTCACGCGAGAGCGCGGTCATGGAACGCAGCAGCGGGGTCTTCTTGTCCAGGGCCTCGCCCGTGTAGGAGCAGAAAGCCGTGGGGATGCACAGGACATCGTCCTTGATAAAGGCGGGGCTAGTGGGGTCCCAAGCGGTGTAGCCACGGGCCTCGAAGGTGGCACGCAGGCCGCCGTTGGGGAAGCTGGAAGCATCGGGCTCGCCCTGGATGAGGTTCTTGCCCGTAAACTTGGTAATGGCGGTGCCGTCGTGGTTGGGCTCGAGGAAGCTATCGTGCTTCTCGGAAGTAATGCCCGAAAGCGGCTGGAACCAGTGCGCGTAGTGCGTCGCGCCCTTGGAGATGGCCCAGACCTTCATAGCGTGGGCAACAGCGTTGGCCACATCCAGGTCGAGCGGCTCACCGTCCTCGAGGGTTGCAGCAAGGCGCTTCCAAATGTCCTTGGGGAGGTAGTCCTTCATGACTTCCTCCGAGAACACCATGGTCCCGAAGCGGTCAGTAAGTTCGGCCATACGGAACTCCCTTCGTATCGGCACCGCGTGAGAAGCGGTGTTGATTACTAACGAACGAGTCATAGCTTAGACTCGCCGTGTTTCCGCAACATTACCGTTATGTTGCTGTCGCGAAACCAATCAATGAGGTTACCGCATCGCGGCGGCGTTGCCACCCTCAACAGCCAATCAACTGTATAAATTGCAGACCTTTCCCCATGGTTTAAGGGTAGTCAATTTGAGATGGGGCTCTATTAACTGGTATTTCACATCGAATACCAGTCTTTATAGCCCCATCCTAGATTGACCGCCCTGTTATAGGGAATGCCGATAGCAAAGCATTTTCGATTGGTATCCCCAAATAGCGAGTGAAACTCCGCCGTGACACAGTGGTGCTGTAGAATCCTTACAACACATCACACTATTACGTATCTAGAGGAGCACGATATGCGCGTCGACGAGGTTTTTAAGCAGGCAGCACCCCAGGGCACCGCACCCGTTTCGTTTGAGATGTTCCCGCCCAAGGGCGAGCTTACCCTCGACACGGCTCGCGAGGTGGCAGGCAATCTGTGCAAGCTTTCGCCGAGCTTTGTCTCGGTCACCTGCTCGGCCGGCGGTTCGGGCAACGGTGCCACCACCGCCCCCATCGCGCATATGATTACGAGCGAATTCGATACGCCCTCGGTGGCGCACCTCACCTGCGTGGGCCGCTCGCACGCCGATATCGCCGCCAAGATCGATGAGTACCGCACCGCCGGCGTTGAAAACATCCTGGCCCTGCGTGGTGATCTTCCCGCTGGCGCGACCGAGGACGACAAGCCCGCCTCCGACTACGCCTACGCCCGCGACCTCATCCCCGAGCTCGTCGACGCCGGCTTTTGTGTGGGCGCCGCAGCCTACCCCGAAGGTCACATCGCCTGTGAGGACCTCAACCTCTCGGTCGAACACCTCAAGCAAAAACAGGACGCCGGCGCAAGCTTCTTTGTGACGCAGCTCTTTTTTGATAACGAGTGCTTCTACCGTTTTCGCGAGCTTGCCGACAAGGCCGGTATCACCGTGCCCATTACCGCGGGCATCATGCCGTTTATGGGCAAGTCACAGATCAGCCGCATGGTCTTTATGTGCGGCGCGTCGCTACCCTCCCCCGTCATCAAGATTCTCGCCAAGTACGAGAACGACCCCGAGAGCCTGCAGGCAGCCGGTGTAGATTATGCCGCCCGCCAGCTTTGCGACCTTAAGGAGCACGGTGCCGACGGCCTGCACCTGTACACTATGAACCGTCCTGCGATCGCCGCGACCATTATGGAGCGCCTGGGGTAATGGAAAAACCGCACATCGATACAACCGCTGTCGAAGTGCCGGTCGACCTTGCGTCGCCGGCGCTTTACCGTGTCGATGCTGCGCACCATCCCCGTGTCGACCGTGCCGAGATGCTGCGGTATCTGGGTTACGGCGGCCAGCAGATTGAGCCCGAGCTGTCACGACGTATTGAGCTTGTGGTCGAGCGTCTGGAACTGGACATTGAGCCTCGTGGCGTGCGCCGCGTGTTTGCCGTCGATGCCACGGGCGTGGACGAGCAGGGAGAGCCCAGCATCCGTCTGGTTGGCACCAACGTTGAGCTGCGAGGTCGCGATATCTATCGACATCTCAAAGATGCCCGCTTTGCCGCGCTCATGGCATGCACCCTCGGCATGGACGCCGAGCGCCGTCTGCGCACCACGGGAGCCCAACATCCCCTGGAGGGCGCCGTGCTCGACGCCGCGTGCTCCGCTTACGTGGAAGCCGCCGTTGAGCAAATGGACCAGCAGGTCAAGACGGACGCCGCCGTTCATGGGCTCGCCGGCAACTGGCGCTTTAGTCCCGGCTACGGCGACTGCCCGCTTTCGGCCCAGCGCGCGATCGTCAATGCACTCAACGCCACGCGGCTCATCGGCCTGACCGTCACACCCACCAGCCTACTCATGCCCACCAAGAGCGTGACCGCGGTGATCGGTCTGTTTGACGGCGAGGTCCACGACGCCCAGAGCCGCCCCACCTGCAATATCTGCCGTATGCGCGAGCACTGCCGCTTCCGCGCCGCCCACACCACCTGCTATTCCAGCCATTAGGAGCCCCCGATGTTTACTCCGCTTATCACTCATGATTCTGACGGCACTGCATTGGCAGCACCCGTTGATGCTGCACGTCGCAACGGTGCCACGTACAAGACGCGCACGATCGACGATCTGCGCATTAAGGACGATCGCCTGCGTGCGGCCATCGAGGGCACGGGACACCTGCTGTTCGACGGCGGCATGGGCACCATGTTGCAGGCCGCCGGCATGAAGGCGGGCGCCCTGCCCGAGCTGCTCAACTTTGAGGAACCCCAGGTCATTACCGACATTCAGCGTCAGTACGTCGAGGCCGGCTGCGACGTGATCACCGCCAACACCTTTGGCGCCAACGCCCACAAGCTCGACGGTGCCGCCACCGTGGCAGATGTCTTTGCCGCCGCTGTCGCCTGCGCCCGCGAGGCCGGTGCCCGCTACGTCGCCGGCGATATCGGCCCCATCGGCGCGCTGCTTCGCCCCTTGGGTACCCTCGGCTTTGACGAGGCCTACGACCTCTTTGCCGAGGAAGTGCGCGCAGGCGTCGCCGCGGGCGTGGACCTCTTTATTATCGAGACTATGACCGACCTGGCCGAGATCAAGGCGGCGGTCCTCGCCTGCCGCGAGAACTCCGACCTGCCCGTCTTTGCCACCATGACCTTTGAGGAAGATGGTCGCACCTTCCTGGGCACGAGCCCCGAGGTTGCCGCCATCACACTCGATGCCATCGGCGCCGACGTTTTGGGCATCAACTGCAGCCAAGGACCGGCCGAGCTCCGAGGACTCGCCGCACGTATGCTCACCGTTACCGACAAGCCCATCATGGTGCAGGCCAACGCAGGACTGCCCCACGTGGACGACGACGGCAACACCGTCTTTGATATCCAGGCCCCCGAATACGCCGAGGCCGTCGCCGGCATGATCGCCGACGGCGTGAGCGTCGTGGGCGGTTGCTGCGGCACCACGCCGGCGCACATGGCGGCCCTGCGCACGCTTATCGACAACCACACGCCCAGCCCGCGCCGCCGCAAGCCCAGCATGTCGGTCACGAGCGCCCAAACGGTCGTGAACCTTCCCTGCGACGGCCACAAGATCGCCGTCATCGGCGAGCGCATCAATCCCACCGGCAAAAAGCGCCTGCAACAGGCCCTGCGCGACGGCGACCTGGACTACGTCGTGAGTCAGGGCATCAGCCAGCAGGAGCAGGGCGCCGACATCCTGGACGTCAATGTGGGCCTGCCCGAGATCGACGAGGTCAAGATCATCCAGCAGGCAACCGAACAGCTCCAGGGCTCCACGCTGCTGCCGCTGCAGATCGACTCCACCGACCCCGCAGCCGTCGAGGCCGCCGTGCGCCGCTACGCCGGCAAGCCCATCATCAACTCGGTCAATGGCAAGCAGCAGATCATGGATGAGATCTTTCCGCTGGTCGCCCACTACGGCACCAACGTTGTCGGCCTTACGCTCGACGAAGGCGGCATCCCCGATACCGCCGAGGCTCGCTTCGCCATCGCCGAGCGCATTGTGGCCGAAGCCGCCCGTTATGGCATCGGCCCGGACCGTATCCTCATCGACTGCCTGGTCATGACCGCCTCGACCAATCAACGCCAGGCCGAGCAGATCCTGCGCGCCATGTCCCTTTGCAAGGAGCGTCTGGGCGTCAAATGTGCGCTCGGCGTGTCGAACATCAGCTTTGGTCTGCCCGCCCGCCCGCTGCTGGGCTCGGTCTTTTTGGCTGCCGCTTTTGGCGCGGGCCTGGACGCCCCCATCATGAACCCGGGCTCCAAGCGCTTTATGGATACCGTCTACAGCTATCGCGTCTTGAGCGTTGAGGACGAGGGTTCGACCGGATACATCGATCGCTATGCCGGCTGGACCGATCCGTACAAGATCGCCGCCAACCCGGCAGCGGCTCAGGCCGCATCGAGTGATGCCACGCCTGCTGCTGGCACCGCCGGCACTGACGGCAACGACGACCCGATTCGCCGCATGGTCGTCTCGGGTCGCAAAGGCGAGATCGCGGCCGAGACCGAGCGTCTGCTGGCAGACCACGACGCCATGGACCTCATCAACAATCACTTTATCCCCGCTCTCGACGAGGTTGGCGTCCTCTTTGACCAGGGAAAGTTCTTCTTGCCGCAGCTCATGGCCTCGGCCGAGGCCGCACGCGTGGGCTTTGACACCATCAAGCGCCTGATGCCCGCCGGCGAGATTGCCGACAAGGGCAAGATCTGCGTGGCCACCGTCAAGGGCGACATCCACGACATCGGTAAGAACATCGTCAAAATGCTGCTCGATAACTACGGCTACACCGTCTTTGACCTAGGCCGCGACGTCGACCCGCAAGAGGTGCTCAAGACCGTACAGGAGCGCGACATCAAGCTCGTCGGCCTCTCGGCGCTCATGACCACCACCGTCGTCGCCATGGAGGAGACCATCAAGCTGCTCCATGCCGAGGTGCCGGGCGTCAAGATTATCGTAGGCGGCGCCGTGCTCACCCCCGAATACGCCAAGCAGATCGGCGCGGACTACTACGCCAAGGACGCCGCCGAAAGCGCGCGCATCGCCGAAGAGGTCTTTGGGCAGTAACACAACGGAAACAACCGAGCACCAAAACGTGCCGCACGCGCCACTTGGCACGTGCGGCACGTTAGAATAGATAAGACTATGCTCGTTTTGGCAGATAGGAGCGCAAGGATGGCGATCACGCCCGCAGAAATCGCGGAAACCCGCGGCATGGTTGAGGAACAGAACCTCGACATCAGAACCATCACCATGGGTGTTTCGCTCATGGGTTGCGGTGACGAGAACCTCGACCGCATGTGCACGAAGATCTACGACCACGTGACGCACACGGCTGAGCATCTGGTTGAGACCGCCGAGAACCTCGAGCGCGAGTACGGTATCCCCATCGTCAACAAGCGCGTTTCCGTCACCCCGGTGGCGCAGATCGCCGCGTGTTGCAAGGATGAGGACCTCACCCCCATCGCACATGCCCTCGACCGCGCGGCCGAGACGCTCGGCATCGATTACCTGGGCGGCTTCTCCGCACTCGTCCAGAAGGGCATCGGCGACGCCGACCGCCGCGTCATCCAGTCCATCCCCCAGGCGCTCGCCACCACGAGCCGCGTCTGCTCCAGCGTCAACGTCGCCAGCCTGCGCGCCGGTATCAACATGGATGCCGTGCTCATGGCCGCCCAGACCATCATCGATGCCGCCAAGCTCACGGCCGACCAGGATTCCGTTGGCGCCTCCAAGTTTGTCTGCTTTGCCAACATGGTCGAGGACTCCCCGTTTATGGCGGGCGCCGTCCACGGCGGTGGCGAGGCCGACGCCGTCATCAACGTTGGCGTCTCGGGCCCCGGCGTTATGGCTGCTGCCTTGGAGACGCTCCCCGACTCCGCCTCGATGATGGAGGTTGCCGAGAAAATCAAGCAGACCGCCTTTAAGATCACCCGCGCCGGCGAGCTCATGAGCCGTGAGGCAGCCCGCCGCCTGGGTGTCGAGAAAGGCATTGTCGACCTGTCGCTGGCTCCCACGCCTGCCATCGGCGACTCCGTTGCCCGCATCCTCGAGATCATCGGCGTGGGCACCTGCGGTGGCCCCGGCACGACCTGCGCGCTCGCCATGCTCAACGATGCCGTCAAGAAGGGCGGCGTCATGGCCAGCTCCAGCGTGGGCGGTCTCTCCGGCGCCTTTATCCCCGTGTCCGAGGATGCCGGCATGATCGCCGCCGTCGAGGCCGGTGCGCTTTCGCTCGAGAAGCTCGAGGCCATGACCTGCGTGTGCTCCGTTGGCCTGGACATGATTGCCATCCCCGGCGACACCCCGGTCGAGACCATCGCCGGCATCATCGCCGACGAGATGGCCATCGGCGTCATCAACAACAAGACCACGGCCGTCCGCGTGATTCCCGCCATTGGCAAGGGCGTGGGCGACTGCGTCGAGTACGGCGGCCTGTTCGGCCGTGCGCCCATCATGCCGGTGAACCCCAACGCCGGCACCGTGCTTGCCCACCGTGGTGGACGCTTCCCGGCACCGCTGAATTCGCTGAAGAACTAGCTGAGGGGGACTGGCGAGGAGCCCCGGGGAGGGCAAATATATAAGGTCGCCTGCTCGGACAGTCCTGACTCGCACGGAGAGCACCTTAAGTGCTCTCCGGCTCGTGCGGAACTCGCGATCGACCTTATATATTTGCCCTCCCCGGGGCTCCCGCACAACGGGACCTCAGTTGGGTTCTATCCCGGTTGCAGTTGCTTCGCTCCTGCACCACTTGGCTGGTGCGGCGGTTTGGCGTTGGAACGGTTCTTTTTCTGATATATGCTGGTTGCGGCTCTTCTTTTGGGGGGAGTCGCTTTTTTGTTGTGAGGGGGATAGCCCGTGGCTGATAGTGTAATTCAATCTGAGCTGCTTGCTGCGGATTGGAATGGCGAATGGATGCGTCTGCAAGCTGATCGGCGGCGGGCTGATGATTCTTTTGAGTGGGATAAAAGGGCTCGGCATTTTCGGCCGTTGGAGACTGCCCCTTATGCTCGGGATTTTATAAAGCTGTTGGCGCTTGAGCCCGGCGAGTCGGTGCTCGATATGGGGTGTGGGGCTGGGTCGATTGCTATTCCGCTTGCGCAAGACGGGCATCCTGTGATTGCGGCTGATTTCTCCCCCGCCATGCTGGGCACGCTTGATGCCGGCATTGAGTATTACGGGCTCGAGGGGCGCATAACGCCGCTTGAGCTTGCTTGGGATGACGATTGGGATCTGGTTGGGCCGGTTGCCAAGGCTGTAGATGTTGCCTTTGCCAGTCGCTCTGTCACCACGACCAACCTAAAAGGCGCGCTTGCCAAGCTTGATCGAACGGCTCGTCGGCGTTGTGCTGTCACGATGGTCGCCAACTCCAGCCCGCGCTATGATCTGCACTTGATGAACGCTATCGGCGCCTCGGTTACCTGCAGTAATGGCTTTGTGTATGCCTTTAACATCCTTATTCAGATGGGTGCGCTGCCGCAGGTCACGTATTTTGAATCGCCTCGTCGCGATACCTTCGATAGCCTTGAGGCGGGCGTAGCGGACTTTTCCCGCATGCTCGAGCATGGCAACGAGGATAAAATCGACTGCCTGCGCGACTACATCGCTCAACACATGATTGAGAATCCCCATGCCGGTGAGCCGGGCTCCAAAGGCGTGCCGCAGGGGCGCTATATGCTCGATCATGTCCGCAAGGTTCGTTGGGCGTTTATTGCATGGGAGCCGGTCTCTGCGCCCAGCTCATAGCCTGTTCGCAGCCCGCACCGCCCACTCACTCGGCATCCGCATTCTTTTTGAACTGGGCAAACGCGCTCCACACCGTGCCGTTCCTGCGCTATCGTGGGACAGCTCACGTAGATTAAGGCCCCGTCGCGGGGCGCCCCATACATAGAAAGCGAGAACCCATGGCACTGACAGGAGCCCAGGTCAAGCAGCTTCGCAGCATGGCCCATCACCTCAACCCCGCCATCATCATCGGCAAGTCCGACGTCAACGAGGGCACCGTCGAGCAGACGGTCGCCTACCTGGAGAAGCACGAGCTCGTTAAGTGCTCTGTGCTCGATGGCTCCAGCCTTTCCGCCCGCGAGGCCGCCGAAGAGCTCGCTGAGCGTTGCCACGCCGAGGTCGTCCAGGTCATCGGCCGCAAGTTCTCGCTGTATCGCGAGTCCTCGCGCAAGGACATCGAGAAGATCAAGCTCGTCTAAGAGCCAATGATCCGGCGAGCCAACACATAGCAAGTTTACGGGTGCCCAAGTACTTCGGGCGCCCGTTTTTTATCGCTCGACCAGCACGCGATTGAGCCGCCCCTCCACCAAGCGCTCGTATAGACGCCGCGTCTCGGGCTCGGGCACGCCATTGACCTGCTCCCTCAGATGGTGCATATGCCCGCTGTACAGCTCGACGATATCGCGCCGCCGCCCCGCCGCACTGTAGACGCGCATGGCGCAGCGCACCATATCCTCACGCGCCGTTTCCTGCCGAAGCCCCGACTCCGCCAGCCAAATCGCCGACTGCAGATCGTTTTCTTCTAGAGCGGCATTTGCTCCCTTAATCATGCAATCGATGTACTTTGACTGCATAATGCGTCGCATACGCAAAAAGTAGGTGGGATTACAGCCATTGGGAACATACAGCGGTCCGGCATAAAGCTGCTCAATCTTAAGGCACAGCTCAACTAAATGGGGCCCGCGCGCACCCGCGCGATTTCCCAAAACCTCGCGGCTTATCTGGTCAAACAGCCGTACATCGGTCTTGACGTAGTCGCCGTTGAGCCCAATGCATTCATTTTGGATGAGCACACACGACTTGCCATCCGGCGTCGGCCCCAAAGCCGACCGCAAGCGCGATATCGTCGAGTACAGGTTGTTGCGGGCGCTATTGAACTCGGCATGGGGCCACAGCTCCATGGCCAGCGTCTCGCGGTCGACGAGCGCATCCATGCCCAGCGCAAGCCGCTCGGCAAGTGTCGCCGCCTTCTTGCGGCGCCACATTTTGTCCGTGATGGGAAACCCGTCGCGCTCGGCGCGAAACGCCCCAAACATGCGAATCTCGATATGGTCGATGGCATCAACGGCTTCAACCTCGCCGGCCTGGAACAGGCGCTCGCCCTCCCCTTCCAAATCGTCGCGCAGCGAGTACCGCGACAGCTCGCGCACGGGAAGCTTCTTGCGTATCCTGCCCGCCGGCTCGCCCAGACAATGCATGGCAAGGCGCGCAAAGAGCCGATACGATGGCTCTAGAATCCCCGCACGATTCATGGACATCCAGGCCGCAAGGTCGCTGTCTCGGCCCGCACAGGCCAAATGCAGCGCCACCATCCAGGCCTCCGCTCCACCAACCTGCGTCTGGCTTATATCGAGTAGCTCCGCTTCCTCGCGCACCGAAACCATCGAGGTGTTACGCAGATATGCCGCGCGCTCCAGCAGCAATGCGTTATCGCGCATGTACGCAATCGACTCCTCGGCAAGTTTGAGCACTTGGACCGCACGGAACTTTGCATTAACCGGCCGTCCCTCTGCCAGCGACTGCCAGCCTTCTAGCAACAGGCCAAACAGCTGAATCTGATTGTCGCGCATGCGCACGGCAAAACGATCGAGCTCGTTGAACGCCGCGTCGTCGGTTACCGGCAAGCCGGAAAGGAGCCGCCGTGCCGCCAACACCATGCGCACCCAGATAGCCATCGCCTTAAGCCCACGTACGTCGAGCGCCTCCCGCACCACCGTCATCTCGTCGTCGCGCTCGTCGGTTCCCGCAAACGACCCGTCAAAGAGCTCCACCAGCATGCTATCGGCCCGTATAACAATCCCCGCGATATCGAGCTCACAGTCGTAGGCCTTGCTCGTTTTGAGCTGCTGTAGAACGCCGCCGTCATCTCCCCGCTCGGTCAGACAGCGCTTGACCTCGATATGCGCAGACAACATATCGAGTGCGGTATGGGATGTCTCGATTTCTGGCACGGCCAGGTTCGTAGGAAGCCCAAGTCCGTTGTCCCCATAGCAAACAGCCGTCAGTGTCTGGGCCACCCTCCATGAAACAGGGTCTATTTCGCAGGCCGCCCGTTCGCCCCCGCGCTCGATGACCGATGCCATATAGCGGGCGAGCTTTGTGTTGGACACGCTGACCGCCGCCAGATATACGCCAAGCGCCTCGGCAGGCGTTGGCTCTGGAGCCGGATCGTCGGCATCGATCGTGCCCAGCGCTGCTCGGCAGATATCGGCCCCGTGCCCCGTCAGGGCCAGATCGACCCCATACTGCCCAGCAAGTTCAAGGACCGCTTCACGGTCCAAAAAGGCATCCGCCAGGCCCATCGCCGCATCGCATCGGCCCGCCTTAAGCAAAATCCGGGCCGCCCTCGGAACAAGTTCGGGGCGAACCTCGGCCACCAACTTACGCAAACGCAGGCGTCCGTTATCCTCCGTGCCCAGACACGTAAAACTCCGCTCGGCGGGATCCAAGCCAAAGATCGGGTAGTCGCGTACAAAGTAGGACTGGTCGACCATCGACAGCCTCACCCCGCAAGCCTCGAGTTCTGCGATATTGCCCTCGCCCATCAAAACCATGAGGCATGCCACGCAAAACAGCGTATTATTGTCGAGCGAAGCCAGATCGACAAGTGCCGCGCCATATACGTTGACAATCTCGTTTTCGAGCAGACCGGCTACGTCGCCTTGGCCATACAGACCCGCCTGCAATGCCGAAACCAGCTCGGGCACGCCCTGCGTGAGCTGATAAAAGTCGAGCGATGTGCTGATCGAAAACGCCGATGCCCACGCCGAATACTCATAGGCATGCACCTTGAGCATCTGCGCATTGATCTTAACCGAATCGCCCAGCCCATGAATCAGCTGACGATTTGAAGGACGGCAGGAGATAAAGACCCCTACCCCCATAGCACGCAGGCCGCGAATCCTGTCGATGAGGTCTTCGGTATCGTGCTGATCGAGGTTTGGCACATTATCAATCGCGATAAGGGAGTGCGGTTTGTCTTTGAGTTCTTCGGCAACCACCTCGAGCTGCATAAACACCTCGCGCCCAGTGGCGCGATCGGCCTCGATAATCCGCACGGGACCTCGCGTCGGGTCGCATTTAACCTCATGGGTGTACTGCAGCAGCACCGAAGTCTTCCCAAACCCGTCAGGCGCATAAAGAACCACGATGCCGGCCTTTCGGCCCTTGGCGATAAGCTCATTCATCAAGCGTTCGCGTCGCACCATATAGCCTCCGCCCAGCGGCATCAGCTCGAGGTCGTCTATACCGCTCAAATCGTTTACCATGCCCGCTCCTCAACTCGACCGTATGGACACTGTAGCCGCAAGACCATACAAGCCGCGCTATGAATAGAGCGACCTTGTGTTTTAGGTTGTCTTTTGGTACGCAAGCGGCAAGTTTTTGTACAGCGAGGGCCGATTGTTATTAATCCCCCGACTAATCGGTCTTTAAGCAGGTAAATGAGCTTGTCAGCTTGTCCCATCTAAGCGGCAGTGTAACGCAGATGAACAAGGTTCAGCCATGTCATTCAACTCGCCTAGCACCCGCTACCGTCTACGACCTTCTAGTGGCATTTTTGCATAGAATCTGGTATGGAATGAATCAAGCTGTTGGATATCCGGAATTCGTCAAGCTTGCGGCAAGTTTTTGGTCAAGTGGGCGGAAAGGGATAGCAAAAAGGCCCCCGCAAAGCGGAGGCCTTAGGCAAGGCTATGTCGAGCTGCAGGATTCGCGCTACTCGCAGAGCGAAAGGGCGGCCTCGTCGGCAACGACAACGCAGTTGGTGTGCAGCTGCAGGATCGAAGCCGGGCACTCGGGCGTAACCGGACCATAGCACATGTCATGCACGGCCTGAGCCTTGGCCTCGCCGTTGGCGACGACCAGGATCATGCGGGCATACATGATGGTCTGGGTACCCATGGTGTAGGCCTGACGGGGAACATCGTCGATGCTGTCGAACAGGCGGCTATTGGCCTGAATGGTGCTCTCGGTGAGGTCGACGCAGTGCGTACCCTTGGAGAAGTGGTCATCGGGCTCGTTAAAGCCGATGTGGCCGTTGTTGCCAATACCGAGCAGCTGCAGATCCGGGTAACCGGCCTCGGCGACGATCTTGTCGTACTCAGAGCAGGCAGCGGCGGCGTCGGGGTTGGAACCGTCGGGCACATGCGTGTTGTTCAGGTCGATGTTGATGTGATCGAAGAAGTTCTCACGCATGAAGTAGTGATAGCTCTGGGGATCGTCGTGCGAAAGGCCGCGATACTCGTCCAGGTTATAGGTGCTGACCTCGGCAAAGTCGACGTCGCCCTTCTTGTACCAAGCAGCGAGCTGTTTGTAGGCACCGATCGGGGTGGAGCCGGTGGCAAGGCCCAGCACACAGTCGGGCTTGAGGATAACCTGGGCCGAGATGATATTAGCGGCCTTGCGGCTCATATCCTCGTAGTCTTTAGCTTTAATGATCTTCATTACGCGTCCTTTCTCGTACAAGAGAGGCAAGGCTCCCTTACAAGCACTTGCCCGCGGCCCGCGTCGGCCGCAACCAACGTGTGCGGCCACCAGGGCGAGGTCGCGTAATGTATGTGTCTCGTGTCTAGCCGCGTCGAGGCCCCTGCCCGTCCACGGTGACCCGAAGCTGTTTAGCCTCGGACGTTTCCCATCTTGCCACGGAGGGCGTCCTCTTTCAAGGGCGCCCTCCGTAAACGTGTTTGAATTGTAGGCTAATGGCCACGTGCACTTGCTAGCGCTCGCGAGCAACGATGAGTTGGTCCATCTCTTCGACATGCACGCCAACGGAGCCCTTGATGCTCGAGAACTCAACGGAGTTACACACCAAGATGGGAACCGTCACATCGTAGCCCTCGGCAGCAATTGCCTCGCGATCGAACTCAATGAGTACATCGCCCTTATGGACGATGTCACCCACTTGCGCATGTACGGTAAAGTGCTTGCCCTCGAGCTGAACAGTGTCCAGGCCAACGTGGATGAGCACGTCCAAGCCATCGACCGTGTTAAGCGCAACGGCATGTCCCGTGGGAAAAATGGCCTCGACCTTGGCATCAGCCGGTGCAATCACACGCGTTCCGGTGGGCCGAATCGCCACGCCCTGGCCCAAAAGGCCGGTGGCAAACGTCTGGTCGTTTACCTCGGAAAGCGGAATGACGTCGCCCGAGATGGGAGCATCCAGCGTAAGGACTCGACCACGCATACCAAAAGACCTTAGGACTTTAGTGAACATGCTCCCCCTCGGACATACCAATCAATCAAAATAACCTTAACAGTTTACCACTTGGCAACGGTTTTTGACCATTAGGGAAGTTCGCGCTTGACAACCTCGACGATGTCGTCAACAACGCGCTGGGTCAGCTCGTGCGTCTCGGCCTCGGCCATCACGCGGACCAGCGGCTCGGTACCGCTCGGGCGCACCAGAATGCGGCCGCGGCCGTCAAGCTCCTTCTCGGCAGCAGCGACGGCATCCCAGATGGGCTGGCAATCGTCCAGACCGGCCTTGTTGTCGGAATGCACGTTGACGAGTACCTGCGGGTACTTCTTCATGATGCCGGCAAGATCGGTGAGGGTACGACCGGTGCGCTTGAGCACGGCCAGAAGCTGCAAGGCCGTCACCAAGCCGTCGCCGGTGGTGTTGTGCTCCAGGAAGATGATGTGGCCGGACTGTTCGCCGCCGATGACGGCGCCGTCCGCGAGCATGCGCTCCAAAACGTAGCGGTCGCCCACGGCGGTCTGGACCATCTCGAAGCCCTGCTCCTTCATAGCGATGGAGAAGCCCAGGTTGCACATGACGGTCGAGACGATCTCGGAGTTGGCGAGCTTGCCGCGAGCGGCAAGGTCAGAACCGCAGATAGCCAGGATGTAGTCACCGTCGATCTCATTGCCCTCGCTGTCCACGAACAGCACGCGGTCGGCGTCGCCGTCGTGGGCCAGACCGATATCGGCATGGGTGCGCAGCACGAGCTCGCGCAGGGGCTCGAGGTGCGTAGAGCCGCACTCGACGTTGATGTCGGTGCCGCAATAATCGGTGTTGATAGCGTGCACCGTGGCACCCAGGCGCTGCAGCGCGGCGGGCGTAGTCTGGCAGGAAGCACCGTGACCGCAGTCGACGGCAACGACCAGGCCGTCGAGCCTCAGGCCATCAAGCGTATCGATGGCGTGGTCGACGTATGCCTTGCGGGCGTCCTTCATCTTGATGATGTGGCCCACGCCGGCGCCGGTCGGCAGCGTATCGGCAGCCATGGCTTCCTCGGACATGACCCAGGCGCTGATCTCTTCCTCGACAGCATCGGGAAGCTTCATGCCCTTGCGGCTAAAGAACTTGATGCCGTTGAACTCCGGCGGATTGTGCGAAGCAGAGATGACGATGCCGCCGTCGAGCTCGTTCTGAACAGTGAGCAGCGCCACAGCGGGCGTGGGGATAACGCCGCAGCAATGCGGGCGGCCGCCCTCGGCCATAATGCCGGCGGTCAGAGCGCTCTCGAGCATGGTGCCCGAAAGGCGCGTGTCACGGCCGATGCAGATGTCCGGACCAAGAAACTTGGTCGCCGCGCGGCCCAGGCGAAACGCGAGGTCGCACGAAAGATCGGCATTGGCGACGCCACGGACGCCGTCGGTACCGAAGATGTTCTGGGGCATAGGATTGCTCCTTCCCTAGCAGGCGATATGCAACCGCCCACCCTAGTCGAAAAAGAAAAAGCGGGACCCGCCGAGGAATCGGCAGGCCCCGCTTGTACATTGTATCTCGAAAGGAGATAAAACCTTAGCGCTTGGAGAACTGGGGAGCGCGGCGGGCCTTCTTGAGGCCGTACTTCTTGCGCTCGACCACGCGAGCATCGCGCGTAAGGAAACCGGCCTTCTTGAGGTCAGCACGGTAGTCGCCAGCGTTCAGAAGAGCGCGAGCGATACCCAGGCGCAGAGCGCCGGACTGACCGGAGATGCCGCCGCCATCGCACAGAGCGATAACGTCGAACTGACCGGCGGTGTCGGTCACCTTGAAGGGAGCAAGGGCGTTCTCAACGAGCTGATGACGGCCGAAATACTGCTCGGCGTCACGCTTGTTGATGGTCACCTTGCCGGTGCCGGGGACGAGACGGACGCGGGCGACGGCGTTCTTACGACGGCCGGTACCCTGGTAGACAACGGTGTTCTCAGCCATCTTTAAGCCTCCAGCTCAATCTTCGTGGGGTTCTGGGCAGCATGCGGATGCTCGGCACCAGCGTAGACCTTAAGCTTGGTCATCTGGGCACGGCCGAGGGTGGTCTTGGGCAGCATACCGCGAACGGCGCGCTCGATGACCTTCTCCGGGTGCTTCTCCATAGCCTGGCGGAAGCTCTCAGCCTTGAGGCCGCCGTTGTAGCCGCTGTGGCGATAATAGGTCTTCGTGTCGGCCTTGTTACCGGTAAGCTGGACCTTATCGGCGTTGATGACGACAACGAAGTCGCCGCAGTCGCTGTTGGGCGTGAACTGAGGCTTGTTCTTACCGCGCAGGATCATTGCGATCTGGGTGGCAAGACGGCCCAGGACAGCACCATCGGCGTCGACGAGAACCCAGTTGCGCTGGACCTCGCCCTGCTTGGCGTAGTGAGTCGATTTCGAAATCACTTAGACTCCTCCATGTACAGTACGTGTTGTTACAGAGATTCACGGGGCTCTGCAAGTAACCTGTCCATATTACCCCGCTCGTCGCCCGAGTCAACAGGTATTTTGGCTCTGACCAGACTTTCTGCACATGTCGTCCATGGGTCATGACGTCGCGACGCTAGCGCTCGACAAATGCCTCGATATCACTCAGTAGGCGCTTTGCCTCCTGGCGGCCCTGAATATACAGGTCGAGGAGCTTTGCCGGATCGTGCTCGACATGGCCGACCTCGACCGGCTTTTGCGGAGCAACGACCAACGCACGGCCCTCGCGCTCATACTTCCACAGGTGCATGCGCTGGATGTTGTAACGATCGTGGCGCGTCTCGATAGCCTCGAGCAGATAGGGGTAGTCGGCATAACGCGCACGCGCGGCCGGCAAAAACTCGTAGGGCTTTTTCTCATACGAGCGGTCCTGCGTGACAATGACAACCGCGCGGTCGAAGCCCGCCTCCTCGAGCACATGCTCGATAGGAACCGAATCGGCCACGCCGCCGTCGACGTATTTGTGCCCGTCAATCTCGACCGGAGGCGTCACCAGCGGCAACGAGGTCGAGGCACGCACGGCGTCGAGGTCGAGCACGGCGCTTTTGACCGGGAGGTACGTGGCGGTTCCAAAGAGCATGTCCGTCGCGACGGCGTACATCTCGATGGGGCTCGCGTCGAACGTCTCGTTGTCAAAGGGATCCAGGCGGTCTTGGACGTCGTTGAAGATGAAGTCGTAACCCACAATGGAACCCGTGGACGCAAACGATGCAGCGCCCATGAATCGGCTGTCGTTGCAGAAAGCCAGGTTGATGCGGTTGGCGCGGCCGATCTGGTGCGACTTGTAGTTCACGCCGTTGAGGGCGCCGGCCGACACGCCATATACCGCCGGAATCTCGACGCCGGCCTCCATGAGAACGTCGAGCACGCCTGCGGTAAATTGCCCGCGGAAGCTGCCACCCTCCAGGACGAGCGCGACCTTGCCGGCGTTCTTTGCCTTATCTTCTGCAGTCATGTTGACCTCCTGCGATTGCGTTTTGGCTTTCTTCTACCCAGTTTTGGGATGGCGTGAGCGCGGGTTTTTCGAGGCGGTAGGTGAAGCGGAAAGTGTGTCCCAGTTTGAGGCGAGATTCCGGGATGCGCTTTCCACTTGACGTGTCATCCGGAAACTACGTCCCAGTCTGAGGCGGGATTCCGGGATGGGCTTTCCGCCTGGGCTGCCATTGGGAAAGCGCGTCCCGGTCTGCGTTGCCAAGGCGTTTTCTTAACGCCCGCGCCCTGCACTGAGTTCGATTCTCCGCGGTGCGGGAGGGGATCCGTTGATGCGGCGCATGGCCGGCTGAGATTCGATAAACATCGCATCTGTTTTGGGTTGGGGCTTTGCGCGGAGAATCCGCGTATCTGCTTCGCAAATACGCACCGGCTTCGGCCGCCTGCCGGCGTCCTCGCCCGCGGGCTAAAAACGCTTACGCGTTTTCTTTACGCCCGCGCCCTGCATAGAGTTCGATTCTCCGCGGTACGGACTAGAAATAAAAAGACAGGTAGATACGAATATCTACCTGTCTGTTGCTTATGGTGGAGGCGCGGAGAATCGAACTCCGGTCCACGAAAGCCCCCTGATTGGCATCTCCAAGCTCAGTCGCTGGTTTAGTCTCGGACGCTTTGCGCGCAGCGACACGCTCGCGGCGTCCTAACCGGTTCGGTCTTAGCCTGCGCCATACCGATTACGTGCGCAGGAGCATTCCCCTAAAATGACGTCGCACCGGTGGCGGGGAAATCACCGGGTTGACGCGCCGCTATAAATTAAGCAGCGAGAGCCATAGGCTCAAAAGAAGAGTTGTTGTCAATTCAATTTGACGGTACCCCTGTTTAACGAGGCGAGGAGACCTCGGCTTGCTTCCTCTCTCAGAGCTATCGTGTCGAAACCAGTCGCCCCCGAATGTCGGGAAAGCCTGGATGGCATTGGGCACGAGCGCCCAACACCCGTCGACTTTTCAAGGAACATGCGGGGCGAGCCCCGCTTGTGGAGTGTTATCTTACCACGTTCTGAAAGCGGACAGCTGTTCTATGCACGAGCTGTGAAGACCCCAATGTGCGCCGCACTTCGCACTTTTGTTACCGATCGCGTCACGTATATTTTCGCCAAGCAAAATTGACCCGTCGAAAGGACCGTTATGGATACCAAACAGCAACTCGTCAATGCCCTCGCAGGCCTGGGCTCAACCATTACCGAAGCTATGGATGTCATCGAAGGCTTTGTCCCCTGCGGACATCCCGCCCTCACGGTATCAAACGCCCTTGTTGCGCTGGACGCTGACGATGATGCAGCTCTCGCCCAGCAGCTTGAGACCGTCGAGGGCTTTATCGACCACGTGAGTGAAAACCGCGGCGTGGCCGCCTACCACGGCATCGAGGTCGAGCTCGCGGGTCCCAAAGCCGATCTGCTCGCAGCAATCCGCGAGGTAGGCGCCCTTATGCAGACCGCAGGCGTCAAGAACACCCAGGTCAACGAGTGGGTCTACCGCAGCCTGGCAGCACTAAACGATTCCGACGAAAAGGCAGCCGAGCAGCTCGCGGAAAGTCCCGCCATTAAGGCCGAGCTTTTGTAAATAGCAGACGCGGGCCCCTTGGCGCATCGTCGTCCAAGAGGCCCGCAAACAGTTCGCGTTAACCGATAGCCGCGCCGCCACGTTCGGCCAAAGCAAGAATCGGCATCATTTGACGAGGTTTCTTTGCTGCAAGATCGGCATGTTCGAGCAGCTTGCGATCGTTGGTCACCAAGTAATCGACCTGTGCGCGCTTACACGCGGCGAGCACCAAGTTGTCCTCGTAATCGCGATGGAGCGCTAAGTATTTGTCGGCCAGCCAAAGGTCCGACGCATCTGCGCCCACGGCTGTGGCGTTTTCGGTCATGTTCCGAACAAACGCCAGCGCCGCATCGCCAATCGCGCGGGCAGATGCCTCGTCGAGCGCTCCCCCGCCGGCAAGAACGCTACGCCTCAGCTCGTGTTGGACAACGTACAGCACGTCCTTGGCAATATGCACCGGAAAGAACAGCAATGCCCCCGCCTCCGTCGCCTGCCCAATAAACGCACGCGCAGCAAGCGACTCGGCATGGTCGACGCAAAACGAATCGACCCATACGTTGGCGTCTACCATGATCTTGAGAGGCGCCCCACTCACTGGATCATCCCCTTTTGGCGATAATGCTCATCCATGGCGTCGGAATAGATTGCGTCCCAATCGCGATCGTCGGATACGGGCGACGTAGTGATGCCCAGATCTGCATAAAGCCGGTCTGCCGCCGCCCATGATGCAGCGAACGGAGTATCGGGCGCGACGGTCTGCTGCCGGTCGTCGACGGCCGCAAGCACTTCCTCGCACTGCCCGCCACCCTGCGCGACCTTGGCCACCACCTTTTTGATGAGCTCGGGCAGCGAGGCGCCCGAAAGCCGCAGTGCCTCCTCGGCACGGTTCTTGACCTGGCGATCCACGCGAACGTTCACCTGCGCCATGCCGCTAACAGCACCCACGTTGATCCCACTCCCTTCAAATGCTAGCACAGCTAGCAACACTATATAGAGAAGCTAGCAAATGGTCAAATGCAAAAGGCCTGCGCCCAGACGACACCGATGCCGTCTGGGCGCAGGCCAGATAACGTAGGCGAACACGTTTGCTAACGCAGGTAGGCCTTCGCATTGCTCAGGCTGTAGGCAATCGTCGAGCCGTTGTGCAGCAGCGACGACGCCTGCGGAGTAATCGCACCGGTAATGCCCAGCGCCAGGAGCGCTGAGTTGGTGAGCATCACCTTAGAATAGGAGCTCGTCAGACGATCAACGAGGCCCTGGCTCATGCGGCGCAGGCGCACGATCGCGGCGAGATCCGTATCGGTCAGGATGATATCGGCGACCTCCTTGGCGATGTCGCTTCCACCGCCCATGGCCAGACCCACATCGGCCAGGCCCAGCGCCGGTGAGTCGTTGACGCCGTCGCCCACCATGGCAACGTGGCGCCCCTCGCCCTTAATGCGCTCAACATACGCGTACTTGTCCTCGGGCAGCAGCTCGGCCTTAAACTCGTCGACACCTGCCTCGCGAGCAATGCGCTCGGCTGTGCGCTCCGAGTCGCCCGTGAGCATGACCACGTGCTTAACGCCCAACGCGTGCAGGTCGGCGATGGCCTCGCGGACCCCGGACTTGAGCGGGTCCTCGATACCGAGCACGCCCACAACGGTGCCGTCGACCGCCAGGTACAGAGGCGACAGGCCCTGCATCTGGGACTCGATTTGCTCCTTAATGTCGGACTCGAGCTGCGCGCTCTCATCCTCAAATACAAAGTGCGCGGAACCGATGATGGCGCGACGCCCTTCAATGGACGAAGCGATGCCGTGCGCCACGATGTACTCGACGGCGGCATGGCGCTCGCGGTGCTCGAGCCCGCGCTCGCGCGCCGCATTGACCACGGCGCGTGCCACCGGATGCAGAAAATGCTCCTCCAAGCAAGCGGAAAGGCGCAGGATCTCGTCCTCGCTCCAGCCGTCGGTGGTGAGTACGCAGGCAAGACGCGGCTGCGCCTCGGTGAGCGTGCCGGTCTTATCAAACACAATGGTGTCGGCCTTGGCAAACGACTCAAAGTACTTAGCACCCTTGACCATCACGCCCATCTTGGCGGCATCGCTCATGGCAGTCATAACGGCGACGGAACCCGTGAGCTTGAGTGCGCACGAGTAGTCGACCATCAGTGCCGCCGAGGTCTTGATGAGGCTACGCGTGGTGAGAGCGACAAGGCCCGCAAGCAGGAAGTTCCACGGAACAATCTTGTTGGCGAGGTCTTCCATGTGCGACTGGCCCTCGGACTTGAGCGAGTCGGCCGTCTGCACGAGCGAGACGATCGAGCGCAGCTTGGTCTGTGCCGTGTTGGCGCGCACACGCACCAGGATGCTGCCGTCTTCCACGACGGTGCCTGCGAACACGTCGTCGCCCACGCTGCGCTCGACGGCCATCGGCTCGCCGGTCAGGGTCGCCTGGTTGACCATAGCGCTCCCCTGCTCGACAACACCGTCGATGCAAATGGACATGCCGGTGCGCACGGCGACCAGATCGCCGGGCTCGAGCTCGGTCGCGGCAACGCTCACCTCGGTGTCGCCGACGACCTTTTGCGCCTTGTCGGGCACATCGAGCAGCGAGTTGATGAGCTCGTTTTCGCTCATGGCGCGGGTGTAGTCCTCGAGCAGCTCGCCCACGTTGAGCAGGAACATCGTCTGGCCCGCGGTGTCGACATCACGTTTGACGAACGAAATGCCGATGGCCGAAGCGTCGAGCACAGGAACGGTCAGGCGCGGCTGCGCCAGCTCATGAAGGGCAGCGCGCAAAAATGCCATGTAACCGGCCACGACAAACACCGCACGCAGAGGCGTCGGCAAGAACCAGCGACGTGCGTAATGGGCACCGACGAGTGTCGCCAGGTCCATAACGAGTTTGTGCTTGCGCGGCTCGAGTTGCATCACGTAGCCCGACTTGGCATCGGCGATAGCTTGAGCATCGAGTGCGCCCAAGGCGTCGAGCACGCTCGCGCGGCGCGGCTCGTCGTACTCCAGCGCCATCTGGCCAATACGGCCATAAACGCGCACCTTGTGCACGCCGTCGATGTCGCCGCCAAGCTTAAGAAGTGCGTCGAGATCGCTCTCTGGCACAGGACCCGCCAATTGAAGACGGGTCCTGCCGGGGATCTCGCTAATAATCGAGAATCTCATAGTTTGTGCCTGGGAGCGTTACTCGGCTGCCTCGTCAGCAGCGGCCTCGCTCTGGGTGATGTAGGCAGCCTCGGCAACCATGTCATCGACATTGGCCTTGGCCTGCTCGACCATGTCCTGGTAGCAGTTCTTGATGCGCATACCGCACGCGATGCCCTGCACGCAGGCATTCTTTACCGGAGCGCTGGTGAGCAGCTTGATGCCGGCCGTACCAAGCAGGAAACCGCCACCGACAAGCAGGGTATTGAACGTCGACTTCTTCATGTTGCTTCTCCCTTTTGCCGCACAAGCGCGGCATGATGCCTTAGCACCCGAGTTCATTAGTTTGCTCGAGCACGCTTTGAGACTAGTTTAGTCGAACTATTATGGTCAACCAAAGTTAACCTTTGGAAATCTTGGTCCCCTTTCCTACAGCTGCCAGGCAGCCGCTTCCTTTTGCAGTGCGACCATACGGGCAAATTCTCCGCCTGCCGCCTTAAGCTGCGCCGGAGTGCCCTGCTCGGCAACCACGCCATCCTTGAGTACAACGATTTTGTCGGCATTTTCCACCGTACGCATGCGATGCGCAATCACGATAACCGTCTTGCCTGCAAGCAGACGGGAGAGCGCCTGCTGTACCACGGTCTCGTTCTCCACATCCAAGCTCGCCGTCGCCTCGTCCAACAGCACGATAGGCGCGTCTTTGAGCAGCGCACGGGCGATAGAGATGCGCTGGCGCTCGCCGCCGGACAGCTTGGAGCCGTTTTCGCCGATCATAGTGTCATAGCCCTGCGGCATGCGGTTCACGAACTCGTCGCAGCTGGCGGCACGCGCAGCCGCAAGCACTTCCTCATCGGTGGCATCACGACGCCCGAGGCGGATGTTTCCCATCACTGTGTCGTCAAAGAGCAGCACATCTTGGAACACAATAGCGTAATCACGCAGCAGCACCTCGGGATCGACGCCCGCAACATCCACACCGCCCACGGTAACCTTGCCCGCAGTGGCATCCCAAAAGCGCGCGGCCAGGCGGCTCACCGTGGACTTGCCGGAGCCCGAAGGACCGACAAGCGCCGTAACTTCGCCTTCCTTGGCGGTAAAGCTCACATCGGTAAGAACTTTCTCGCCGGCGCGTCCGTCCTCGCCCGCACCATAGCCAAATGCCACGTGATCGAACACCACATCGTGGCTCGCGGGCTCAAATTTCTCGCTGCCCCGCGCCACAGGCTCTTCCATGATGGAACGCATACGCTTGGCAGACGACTCGGCGGCAAACAGCTCGGACACCAGCATCAACGCCTGGTCAAAAGGCGCATAGATGCGGCTCACCATAAGCAAGAAGGCAAACATCACCAAAAAGTCGACCCGCCCCGAGGTAACCATCGCGGCGCCCGTTACCAGCGTGGAAGCGATCCCCAGACGCAAAATGACAAAGGCGGAGTTGACCAAAAGCCCGTTAACGAGTTCTCCCTTAGTGGTCTCGCGCTCCTCGGCATCAATCACGGCGCCGAGTCCCTCAAGATAATAGGCCTCCTGGTTGGTGGCGCGGATCTCGCACACACAATCGAGCGTCTCCTGGATCGCCTCAGTGACTTTGACCTTCTCGGCGCGCACGCGATCGAACACCGGAGCCATGGGGCCGCGTGTTAGATACAGCACGGCAAAGGCCACGGGAACGCTCCAAAACGCCGCAATCGCCAGCTGCCAGCAAAAGAACAGCGACGCCACAAATACAATGGCGCTTGCGATGATGGCACCCCAAAGCTCTCCCAGCACGTGGCTGTAGGCGTGCTCCATGGCCTGGACGTCACCCATAATGGTCTCGGTTAAATCGGCCAGATCACGACGACCAAAAAACGACAGCGGCAGTTTGCGCAAGCGCTCGGCAATCTCCATACGCTGCTTGCCGCACTCCTCGTAAAAGATGCAGTAGGTGTAGTAATACTGCTGCCAGTTAGAGGCAAAGAGCAACACGAAAAAGACCAGGAGGCCGCCCACGATCGGCAGGGCATCCGGCAGGTCAGCCCCGCTGGTGAGATGCTCGACAAAGCCGGCCATAACCAGGAATAAAAAGCCCATGCCGGCCATGGTAATGAGATTGGTGAGCGTGGTCCAGAAAATGCCGCGTTTTACGCCGGCGACGCCTTTATCGGATAGGAAATACTTCTTTTGGAATGAGGCGAACATTTAGGCCTCGCCTCCCTTCGTGACGGCGGCATCCACGGTCGCTGCAGTGATTTTCCAGCTCGCGGCCTGTTCGTATTCGGCCCACATCTTGGCATACAAACCCTCTTGGGACAGCAACTCGGCATGGTTACCCGACTCCTGCACGCTGCCCTGGTTGAGCACCACGATTTGGTCTGCGCCCACTACAGTCGAGAGTCGGTGCGCAATCATAATGACCGTGCGACCCGCCGCCAGCTTGCTAAAGGCGCGCTGGATGAGCGCCTCGTTCTCGGGATCGGCAAACGCCGTGGCCTCATCGAGCACCACGATAGGCGCGTCTTTAAGGATTGCGCGGGCGAGTGCCACGCGCTGGACCTCGCCGCCCGAAAGATATGCTCCGCCGGCACCGAGCATGGTATTGATGCCCTGTGGGAGCTTGGCCACAATGTCGTCGCACTGAGCTGCGGAGAGGGCCGCACGCACTTCGTCGTCAGTAGCCGTAGGCTTGGAGGCGCGCACGTTATCGGCAAGTGTTTGCCGGAACAGCTGGTTGGTCTGGAACACGAAGGCGACCTGGTCCATAAGCTCGTGCGGATCCATATCGCGAACGTCCACACCGCCTACGAGCACTCGACCCGAGGAAACATCCCAAAAACGCGGGATCAGGCTTGCACAGGTTGACTTACCGCCACCCGAGGGACCCACCAGGGCGAGGGTGCTACCAGCGGAAACGCTAAAACTCACATGGCTGACAGCAGGTGCTTCGGCACCCTCGTAGGTAAAACTCACGTCCTCAAATCGCACGTCGCCGCCGGCAGGGTGCTTGGGTTGGGCGGGCACGGAGAGCTGCTTGGAATCCATGACGCTTCGAATACGAGCCAGCGAATCAGCACTCATCTGAGAGGCCTCGCCCACAAACATGAGCTTGGTCATGGCCGTCGGCACCACGGCCGAAAATATCGCGTAAAACGTGAAGTTGGCCATAAAATGCGCGAAGTCTGTCTCGCCCGGCGCCAACAGCAGCGCCACGGGTAACAGGAATGCCACAAGACCATTGAGCGCGGTAAGGTTGAGTACCTGCGGACCTCGGCAGAACGTGCCCGCATAGTTTTGTGCCATGTCGGCGTATTCGGCGATCGCATCGTGGAAGGCCTTAAAGGAGTCGACCGTCTGCTGAAACACCTTGACAACGGGGATGCCACGTACGTATTCGGTGCCGGTCTTGTTCATCTTGACCAGCGCTCCCATGTAGGCCTTCATGAACTCGGCGCCTTTGCCACTCATCATGGTGGCCATGGCGCCAAACGAAACGACGACCGAGATAAGGCATGCCGCGCCCAAGCGCCAATCGAGGGCGAAAAGCAATACGAGCAGGCCCACGACCATGGCAGCGGCACCTGCGATATCGGGCAGCATGTGTGCGAGCAAGGTCTCGGTGGAGGCGGCGCATCCGTCTACAACACGACGCAGCTCACCGGTGGCGTGCGTGTCAAAGTAGCCGAGCGGCAGCTTAAGCAGGTGCTCGCTCGTAGTCTTGCGGATATTGGACGCGCAGCGAAACGCGGACAGATGCGTGCACATGAGCCCCACGAAATAAGCTACGATGCTTGCCAGCGCAAACCCCACGGCCCACCAACCGTACATCGCGATGTTAGTGGCTTCGCTCCAGTTGGGCGCCACGGCGATCAGGTCGCGCGCGACAAGCCAAATGCACACGTACGGGCCAAAGCTCAGCAGCTGCGAGAGCGCCGAGAGCGCCATGCCCAAATACGTTAGGAATTTGCGGTCGCCGGCATACGCGAGCAGCTCGCCGATGCCTCCACCTTCCCTTTTTGATTCCTTTGCCATGAGATTCCTTTCTAACGGCTTGAGAGTTAACCGTAATGAACTTATCATTGCTGTGTTAGCCATGGCTCACAATCAAGCCAGGCGTGGACGTTTCTGCAAAGGAAAGGAACGCTTTTGCAAATACGGCGGGCAGCGACCGACATAACCGAGCTCTACGCACCGCAATTTGAGCAGTTTGGCCTGGAGCTTACCGGCAAGGGCGCCGTCTTTACCGGCGAGGTGGCAAACGACCGGGCGCACGGCCGCGCATGGATTATGCCTCTCTCCCCTGCCTGCATCGTCATGGAGCATTTCATCACCCCGACGCACGATATGTACCTGGCCGAATACACACCCGAGCCATACGCCTGCGTGAGCGAAGTCAGCGCGCCCACACTTACATGCATGCCCGAGGCTGGCATAACGCCCGCGAACCTCAAACCATTGCATGGACCGTGGCCAAACAATGCCGTTTGCAGCTTTATCCAAGATAGCTGTGGCGAAGAATTAAGCCCGCTGTTTGCGGGGGAGCTTTATCACTCGCGCTCGGTGCTCTTTTTGCCTGGATATTTTGACGAACTGGAGCACCGCTATCCCACCGAGTTCGCGGGAATCTTTGAGGCGTTTGCCGAGCCATGGCACGAGGAAGCGACGTCTGCCATCTGCCACACGCTGCGCCGGATTAACGAGGACCGCGCCCGCACCGTAGGCGGACACGTCTATATGCAGGGCATCGTGGAGACCATGGTCGCGGAGCTCGCCTGTTCGTGCGCGGCCCACAAGCAGGCGCGGCAGGCGGCAGACACACGCGTCAGCATAACCATTGCCGAAGAAGCAACGGCAATGATTGAGCGCGCGCTCGACAAAGGCAGACATGTGGGTATCAACGAGGTGGCCGAGAGGCTCTACACAAGCCGCTCCAAACTATGCGCCACCTTTAAGGCCCAAACTGGCGAGTCCCTGGGCGCCTACATTCGCAGACGCCGTATGGAGCGAGCACAGGACCTTTTGGCCGATAGCGCGCTCACGATAGCGCAGGTAGCAGAGCGCCTAGGCTACCCTCAGCAGGCCGCCTTCACCCAAGCCTTCAAACAATACACCGGCATGACACCCACGGCTTGGCGAAGCAAGCATCGCTAAGGCCCAGGCTCCCTGGCCGTAACGGAGCGATTAATTAGCCGCCGCCCGTCAGCTCACCCAGGATCTAAACGTCAAGATGTGCACGATCAAGCGCCTTTTTGATAAGAGGGACAGATCGATCAGCCAAATACAACGGAATGTTGAGCACCCCGTCGTCGAGCTTTAGGTTCTTAAGTGAGTAGCGGACCCTCAATGGAGTCGTCTCCGCATGCTTGTCGGCATAGTACTTAAGGCTCTTGGAATGAACGACCTCTCCCGATTTGACCTCGACGGGAACGATTTCGTTTCCGACTTGAATCAAAAAATCGACTTCGTGCTTCGGCTTCTCGTTTGTCCAATAACGCGGAGCAGCATCTAACTGTGAAAGTAATGCCTGAAGCACATAGTTCTCGGCGAACGAACCTTTGAACTCCGAAAATAGCGCATCCGAGATGGCAAAAGCGGACGCATCCAGCCTTGCCATGCGGCGCAGCAAGCCGACATCAAGACAGTAGACCTTAAATGCCTTGAGGTCATCGTACGCAGAGAGCGGCACACCACCGGCAGCATTAAGGCGAACCGCCGTGATGAGCCCAGCATCGGCAAGCCATTCCAGAGCATCCTCGTATTCTCGAGCACGAGCCCCCTCGCGCACCGCACCCCAAACGAACTTTTTGTTCTCGCGCGCCAACTGAGCTGGAATCGAGTTCCATATTTGTGAAAGCTTGGCGAACTGCGCACGGCCACCATGCTTGGCAAAATCGCGCTCGTAGGAATCCAAGAGATCAGACAACACCTTATCGACCTGAACGATATCGCCCGTCTCCACCCACCGGCCAAGAGCCTCTGGCATGCCGCCGCATGCAAAATAACGACGAAGATGCTCGACGAGACGGACATGGAAGAAATCGGGCACTGTCTCGATCTGATCCAGGCCGCCAAGGTATTCGTCGTAGTTTGCAGCGCCCTCGGCTTTCAGAAACTCGGAAAAGCTCATGGGGCGCATCTCCATGAACTCGACCTTTCCCACCGGAAAAGCGCTGGTCTCACGGGACAAGCGAACGCCCAACAAAGACCCTGCGCATGCGACGTGATACTCGGGGGCCTCGTCACAGAAGTATTTAAGGGCGCCGACTGCAGAAGGACAATCCTGGATCTCATCAATAATAAGCAGCGTTTCGCCGGGATCGATAGGCTGTCCAAGTGCCAGGGAAAGATTTGAGATGATCCGTCGAGGATCGCGCGTACCTTCGAAAAACTGAGCGTACTCGCTCTGTACCCCAGGTGACGGCTCCTCGAGCGTCAGATACACAAAATTGAGGTACGAGGTTCGGCCGAACTCCTTAAGCGCCCACGTCTTTCCAACCTGGCGCGCCCCCTTAAGGATAAGCGGCTTACGATATTCTGACGCTTTCCAAGCGTTAAGCTTGGCAATGATATCTCGCTGCATGACCGAACCTCCCGCAAAGAAACTTCCGTAAACGTGATATTTCCCACATTTTACCCTAGTTAAAACGTGACATTTATCACATTTACGGAAGTTTTAAGCTCATTTCTCCACACTTCCATCACATTTATTGCAATGTGACAAAGGGACAGTCCCTTTGTCACCCGCACAAAAATGGACGCGCCAACGGCGCGCCCATTCACTCTATTTATATCAGCCCCACCTGGCCCGAACGGCCGAGTCGTTGCAGAACCCGGGAGCCCCGGCAGGGCGGGTGCTTGCTCAAAATGAGTTCCGCACGCAAAGAAGGCCACTTAATGTGGCCTTCGTCTTGCGCAGGACTGTCCGAAATTGAGAGGCAAGGCCCTGCGCCCGGCCCCTCGGTTCCCGCTTACGAGAGCGACGTTCTCAGCAACTCGTTGAAGAGCTTCGGGTTGCCCTTGCCGCGGCTTGCTTTCATGCACTGGCCCACCAAAAAGCCGATGACCTTCTGGTTGCCGTCGCGATACTGCTGCGCCTGATCGGCACAGTTCGCCAGCACCTCGTCCACGATCGGCTGCAGCGCGCCGGCATCGCTCACCTGACGCATACCGCGCTCGTCGACGATCTTGTTGGGGTCGTCGCCGGTCTGAGCCATGGCCTCAAAGACCTCGTGCGCTTGGTTGGAGCTGATGGCATCGGTCGCCAGCAACTTGGCAAGGGCTGCCACCTGGGCAGGTGCAATACCGGACTCGGTCAGCGAGACGCCCGCGCCCTTAAGATAGGCGATCATCTCGTTGACCAGCAAGTTTGCAACCGTCTGGGCCTCCTTGCCAGCCATGCCGGTAGCGGCAGCCTCAAAGAACTCAGCAAACTCGGGGTCGCCGGCAATCTGCTCGGCATCGGCCGCCTTAATGCCAAAGTCGGTCTCAAAACGGGCACGCTTGGCATCGGGCAGCTCGGGAATCTCGCCACGACAGCGGTCGATGAACTCGTCATCCAGATCAAACGGCGCCAGATCGGGATCGGGGAACAGGCGATAGTCATCGGCCGTCTCCTTCACACGCATGACTACGGTGCGCTTGCGGCTGGGCTCCCAGTGGCGGGTCTCCTGATAGATGATGCCGCCCTCCTCGAGCACCTCGGCCTGGCGGCAGATCTCGTAGGCAAGGCCGTCATGCAGGCTCTTAAACGAGTTGAGGTTCTTGAGCTCGGTCTTGGTGCCCAGCTTGGTCTCGCCGCGGCGGCGCAGCGACACGTTGCCGTCGCAGCGCATGGAGCCCTTCTCCATGGAGCAGTCCGAAATGCCCAGCGTCACAAAAATGCGACGGAGCTTCTCCATAAACAGGCGAGCCTCCTCAGGCGTGCGCAGGTCGGGCTCGGTGACGAGCTCAATCAGCGGCGTGCCGCAGCGGTTGTAGTCGACGAGCGACTCGGCCGCGGCGGTGATGCGGCCCTCGGCACCGCCCACGTGGACCATCTTGGCGGCGTCCTCCTCCATGTGGATGCGCAGGATGCGGATGGGCACCGTGTAGGAACCGTCCTCGCGACGCTCGGGCATCTGCAGGTTGGACGCGTCGTAGCTGGCCAGGTGGCCGGCGCGCTGGTTGCCCTCGCGCATGGTCGACGTCATGGACGTGGACAGACCCTCGGCGTTGGCCGAAGCGCTCGCCAGGCTCTGGGCCTCGGCCTCGCCAAACGCGCAGTCGGGGCGCTCGGCGGCACCGCGACCGGTCACGTCCAGGTCCAAGTGACCGTACATGGCAAAGGCGACCGGACCCTGCGTGGTCTGGAAGTTCTTGGCCATATCGGGATAGAAGTAGTGCTTGCGGTAGAACATCGAGTGGCGCTGGATCTCGCAGTTGGTGGCGAGGCCGGCCTTGACGATGCTCTCGATGGCGCGCTTGTTGGGCACCGGCAGGGCGCCGGGCAGGCCCAGGCACACCGGGCACACGTTGGCGTTGGGCTCGTCATCGTGGCTGAGCCTGCAGTTGCAGAACATCTTGGTATCGAGTGCGGTGAGCTCGGTATGGATCTCCAGGCCGATCACGGCCTCCCAATCCTGCAGGACCTCGGAAAGCTCCTTCATTACAGCTCGCCTCCCTTCCCGACAAAATCGGGCGCGACGGAAAGCGCGGGCGCACCCGTAGCGGCATCGGCAAAGCCGCGCTCCAGGGCGCGGGCAAACGTGAGCAGCTGACGGTCCTTAAAGGCCGGACCCACCAGCTGGGCAGAAACGGGCAACTGAGTATCCTCGCCCAGGCCCAGCGGCACCGAGATACCACCGTTGCCGCAAATGTTGAGCGAGATGGTGTACAGGTCGGAGAGGTACATCTGCGTGGGGTCGCTGATCTCGCCAAACTTAAAGGCCGTGCGCGGCGAGGCAGGCATGAGAATGGTGTCCACCTTGGCATACGCGGCGTCGTAGTCCTGCGTGATGAGCGTGCGGGCCTTTTGCGCAGCGTAGTAGTACTTGTCGTACACACCCGAGCTCAGCAGGTAGGCGCCGAGCATCTGACGACGCTTGGCCTCGGCACCAAAGCCGTGGGCACGCGAAAGCGAGCTCTGGTCGGACAGGTTGGCGCAGCCCTCCTCCTGATAGCCATAGCGAATGCCGTCGAAGCGGGCCAGGTTGGAGAAAGCCTCGGCCGGGCCGATGACGTAGTAGGCGGCGATGGCGGCGTCCAGGTGCGGCAGGTCGACCTCGACCAGCTCGGCACCCTGGTTCTGCAGCTCCTGAGCGGCGCGCTGAACAGCGGCCTTGACCTCGGGCGTCAGGCCCTCGGCCTCCATAAACGCGGGAATGATGCCCACGCGCTTACCCTCGATGCTGTCGTTGAGATGCTCGGTAAAGTCGACGGCGCAATCCTGGCTGGTGCAGTCGTACGGATCGTGGCCCGCACCGGTAAGCGCGTTCATGGCCAGCGCGACATCCTCGACCGTGCGGCCAAAGGGGCCCACCTGGTCGAGCGACGAGCCAAAGGCAACCACGCCGTAACGGCTCACGGCGCCATACGTGGGCTTAAAGCCCACCACGCCGCACAGCGACGCCGGCTGGCGAATGGAGCCGCCGGTGTCCGAGCCCAGCGAGAGCGCGACCTCGCCCGCGGCGACGGCGGCAGCGGA
>CAJJQF010000028.1:0-26494 GCA_905193815.1 uncultured Collinsella sp.
GGACGCCGCCCTCTCAAGGCGGAGATCACCAGTTCGAATCTGGTACGGGCTACCAAAATTGAACGCCCGGGCCTCGTAAGAGACCCGGGTTTTGTGTATTGACTGTATATACGGCGCCTGCCGTGTTTCGCTCAGATCGAGGAGTAGCCATGGATCTGCCCATCAGCTTGCAAGACATCACGTATGCCGAGAACTATCTGGCGCAGGGCGACCTGGCTACGGCGACGCCGCTGCTGGAGCGTCTGGTGGAGCTCGCCGAGGAGTATATCGACGCTGAGTGCAAGACGGAGGAGAAGCGCCAATACTTTAGCTTCGATAGCAAGTTTGAGCGCTTGGCCTATCGCCGCGTGGAGAAGGATCCGCGCGAGCTCGTGCAGGTCGAGGTGCCGTTTGACCGCCTGTACTCCGACATGGCGTTTGCCTACATTCGCCAGCAGGATTATGTGAGTGCTCGCAACGCCTTGATGCAGGCCGTGCGCTGGGACCCCATGAACTGCAACTACCGCCTTGATCTGGCCGAGCTGTTCCGTGCACTCGAGGACAAGCAGGAATGGGCATCGCTCTCGTTCTCGGTGCTGGAGCGTGCAAGCGATGGCAAGTGCGCCGCCCGCGCTTACGCCAATCTAGGTCAGTACTTCTTGGAGCCCGAGACCGAGAACGTTTCGGCTGCCGTGGGCTGCGCGCGTCTGGCGCTGCGCCTGGCGCCCAACGATGCGCATACGACGCGCCTGCTCAACAAGATCCATACCACCTATCCGGATGCCGCTGATGAGAGCGACGACCACGTGATGGGTGAATTGGCCCTGCAAGGCGTGCCGACCTCGCCTTCGGCCGAGATTGCCGTCTGCCTGATTATGTGCGCGACCGATGCTGCAAGCGACGGCGACAAGCAGGAGGCGACGCGCCTGACGGTACGTGCTCGCGACTTGGTGGGCGAGGAGGCCTGCGCGGCGATTATCAAACTGGTGCGCGAGAGCGATGCCGAGCTCAATGCCGAGCGCAAGGCAAAGCGCGAGACTGCGGGCTCAAACGCCGATGGAGCCAAGGAGGCCGGCGATGCCCAGTAAGCGCGAGCGCAAACTCATTTCCAAGAATCGCTCGGCACATCACGAGTACTTTATCGATGAGACGTTTGAGTGCGGTATTGAGCTGAGCGGCACCGAGGTCAAGTCGATTCGCGAGCGCGCCTGCCAGATCACCGATACCTTCGCGCTGATCCGCGGCGGGGAGTGCTGGCTCGTCGGCCTGCATATCCACCCTTATAGCCATGGTGGCGTGTGGAATCGCGATCCCGACCGTCGGCGTCGTCTGCTGCTGCACCGCAAGGAGATCGACTTTCTTGACGGCAAACTTCGCAACCGTGGTTATGCGCTGGTTCCGTTGGAACTCTACTTTAATACCGACGGCCGCGTAAAGCTGCTGCTGGGTCTGGGTCGCGGCAAGAAGCTCTACGACAAGCGCGAGGACATGGCCAAGCGTGATGTCCAACGCGAGATCGACCGCGCCCTCAAGGAACGCAACCGCTAGGCAATCTGTATAAGTTGCGGTGGAATACGGACTGTTTTCCTGTTTGAGGGGCTATTCAGTCCCTATTTCACCGCAACTGCGGGCGTCTCATCTTTCTTACTGTTCTGACACATATGTCTCAAAGGCGGCGTCCGTTATGGGTGCCGCCTTTTTTTGTGGGTACATACATTCATGAGGTTCCAACCCGAGCTAGGGGAGTGATCGTTATGGACAAAACTGCGTTCTTTACCATGCCGAGCGGTCTGTACGTGGTGAGCGCTGCGGCAGACGGGCTGCGTGCCGGCTGCGTCATCAACACTGCGGTGCAGGTGACGTCCATGCCGCCGCGTATTTCGGTTGCCGTGAACAAGGACAATGTCACCTCGGGCGTCATCGCATCGGCCAAAGCGTTCGCGCTGACCGTGATCGATCAGACGGCCGACATGCTCTACATCGGTAACTTTGGGTTCCGCACCAGCAGCGATTATGACAAGTTTGCCAAATACGAGACCCGCGAGACGGCTCTGGGCATGCCCTATGTGCCCGAGCACGCGGCGGCCCTGTTTAGCTGCCGTTTGATCGACACTGTGGATGTGGGCACGCATCTGCTGTTTATTGGCGAGGTCGAGGATGCCGAGCGCCTGAGCGACGAGACGCCGCTGACGTACGACTACTATCACAAGGTGCTAAAGGGCAAGACGCCGCCCAAAGCCTCGTCGTATCAAGGCTAGAAATGTTCTAAAAATACTTGCATTATACTATTGAGAATATATACTAATAAGTAAGTACACCAGCAGTCACGTTCGAGAGGAGAACATCATGGCTGAGGAAAAGAAGACGTATAAGTTTGTGTGCACCGTTTGCGGTTACGAGGTTGAGGTCGACACGCCCGAGCTGCCCGAGGATTACGTGTGCCCGGTGTGCGGCGTCGGTCCCGATCAGTTTGAGCTCGTCGAGGAGTAACTCGCAGGCACACGGCGAAAGCCGAACATAGCTCTGTCCAAGGGTCCCGGTCGAATTCTCGGCCGGGACCCTTTTGATTTATCTGACGGTTTAAAACGGTCTCACGTGTTACAGATTAAGACGTTATATCTGGACAGCCACGCCATCCCAATTACATTCCCGTTAGCAGCACGATGTCGAGAATCGTCACGATGGCACCGATCCCTACGAGCAGCGCGTTGAGCGGGCGCGAGTTGACGTATTTGCCCATGACACGGCGTGAGCTGGTGAGCCGTATGAGCACAAAGACCGTAATCGGCAACTGAAGCGACAGCAGCGCCTGACTCCAGATGAGACCCTCAAAAGGATTTGGGACGACCAAGCACGCCGCCACTGCGCCGACGAAACAAGCCGCCACCCCGATCGAGGAATGTCGGTCGTGGATGTCGTATTCCTCGTCGAACATGCCTGCGGTGATGGTGCCCGCCGCTATGCCCGCCGTCACACTACTCGATATACCCGCAAACAGCAGTGCCACCGCAAAGATGGCCGAGCTTGCCGGGCCCAGAATGGGGGAGAGCGTGGCCGCTGCGACGGCGAGGTCGTCTACGACAATGCCGTGCGCAAAGAAGGTCGTTGCGGCCAGGATGACCATGGCCGAGTTGATCGCCCAGCCCACGCCCATCGAAAAGAGCGTGTCGAAGAGCTCGTAGCGCAGACGTTCTTCGATAACCTGCTCGCCTTGGCCTTCGAAGTGCATAGATTGGATGACCTCGGAGTGCAGAAAAAGGTTGTGTGGCATAACGACCGCACCTAGGACACTCACGATAATCGCGGCAGAGCCAGTGGGCATACTGGGCGTGATCCAGCTTGCGGCGGCCTGCGGCCAGTCGACCTTGACCAGCGTAAGCTCAGCCAAAAACGAGAGTCCTACCACGCCTACGAAGGCGATGATCCATCGCTCGGCACGCTTGTAGGAGTTTGTCATGAGCATCGCCATCGATACTGCCGCCACGATGACGCAGCCCGCGCGCACGGGCAGCCCAAAGAGCATTTGAAGGGCAATCGCACCACCCAGGACCTCGGCCATGGCGGTGGCGATCGTGGCTAGATATGCGCTACCGAGTATCGCACGCCCGACGAGGCGGGGGAGGTAACGTGTCGTGGCCTCGGCGAGACAGGCGCCCGTGGCGATACCCAGGTGCGCCGCGTTGTGCTGCAAGACGATCAGCATAATCGTGGACAGCGTGACCACCCACAGCAGTGCGTAGCCAAACTGCGAGCCCGCGGCCATATTGGAGGCCCAGTTGCCCGGATCGATAAAGCCGACGGTCACGAGCAGCCCGGGGCCGATATGCCGCGCAATGTCTAGGCCTCCGTGACCACCGGTGCGTCGGGAGCCAAAATGTTGTTTGAGATGATTGAGCATGGTGCGCTCCTGCGTGCCGTTTGTTTGACGCTGCAAAGGATACCCGTTTTAGGCTCAAAAGTTAACCAAGACTAACAAAATTGTTGTATTTGAATAGGATGGTGAAAGGGGGTTGCCGAAATGTCTTGATCTGTAACAACTGGGGATGGAAATTGGACCTAGGTGTTACAGATCAAGACAGGAAGAAATGGTCCTATGGAAAATCTCTATCTGTAACAGCTGACCGCCAAAACCGGCCCTTCGTGTTACAGATCGAGACAGACCAAAACCGTCCTGCGGAAAATCTCAATCTGTAACATCTAGGCGCCATAATTGGGTCTTCCTGTTACAGATTGAGATGTTTGAAGCGGTGAGCTTACGGGCCGAACCTGGGGCCCTTGTTGTCGCCCTTGAGGTCGGCGGTGTCCACTCGTAGGGCGTGCGTTACGCGATTGTTTCGAAACGGGTGGGAAACACAACGGGCCGGCGATGCCCCTAGTATGCCTATTCAATTGACTGTCTAAATATCTAGGGGAGGATCGCGATGCAGGCAGATTCCGCTCAGCAGCAGGGCCTTTATCGCCCCGAATTCGACCACGATGCATGCGGCATCGGCGCGCTTGCCGATATCAACGGTGAGCGCCATCACCAGATTCTGGACGATGCGCTGTCCATTCTGGTCAACTTGGAGCACCGCGGTGGCACGGGACTCGAGAAGAACACCGGCGACGGCGCCGGCATCCTGTTCCAGGTTCCGCATCACTTTTTCCGTAAAGAGGCTCAAAAGTGCGGCCAGATTCTGCCGGCAGAGGGCGACTATGGCGTGGCCATGCTGTTCTTCCCGCAGGACGACAAGGGCGTAGAGGATGCCCGCCGCGTGTTTGAGGAGGGCTGCGCCGAGGCCGGCGTGCCGCTGCTCTTTTGGCGCGAGGTGCCGGTCGATCCGCACGACCTGGGCGAGACAGCCCGCGCCTGCATGCCTACCATCCTGCAGGCCTTTCTGGGCCGCCCGGACGACACGCCGGCGGGCGACGCCTTCGAGCGCCGTCTGTATGTGTGCCGCCGCACCATCGAGAAGAAGGCCGACGCCGAGTTTGCCCTGCGCGATAAGATCTTCTATGTGTGCTCCATGAGCTCGCGCACTATCGTGTACAAGGGCATGCTGGTCGCCACACAGATGCGCCGCTTCTTCATCGATCTCAACGACGCCGCCGTCAAAACGGCCGTGGCGCTCGTCCACTCGCGCTACTCCACCAACACCACGCCCAGTTGGGAGCGTGCGCACCCCAACCGCTTTATCATCCACAACGGCGAGATCAACACCCTCAAGGGCAACGTCAACTGGATTCGCGCCCGCGAGCCCAACCTGTACAGCCCCGTGCTGCAGCACGATCTTGAGCGTGTGATGCCCATCATCAACCGCGAGGGCTCCGACTCCGCGATTCTGGACAACGTGCTCGAGTTCTTGGTCATGAACGGTCGCCCGCTCACGCGTGCCGCGTCCATGCTGCTGCCCGAGCCGTGGGACCACAACGACAATCTGAGCGAGGAACGCCGCGCCTACGACGCCTACCAGTCCATGCTCATGGAGCCCTGGGACGGCCCTGCCGCCATCGCCTTTACCGACGGTCGCACGCTGGGTGCCGCCCTCGACCGTAACGGCCTGCGTCCCGCCCGCTACTATGTGACGCGCGACGGTCGCTTTATGCTGGCAAGCGAGGTGGGCACCATCGAGGTGAGCCCCGAGAACATCCTGACGAGCGGCTGTCTGGGGCCGGGCCAGATGCTCGAGGTCGATTTTGCCCGCGGCCGCGTGATCTACAATGACGAGCTGCGCGCCCGCTATGCCAAGGAAAAGCCCTACCGCGACTGGATTGCCGAGGAGACGCTGACCGTCGACGCGCTTGATGAGCCCGTTGCGGCAACGCCCGCCGAGGACGCCGAGGTACCTGCCACCGTGCGTATGGCCAAACTCGGTTACCACTGGGATGACATTGACGAGGTCGTGCGTCCCATGGCCCAGCAGGGCAAGGCGCCGCTCGCCTCGATGGGCATCGATGCGCCGCTGGCCTGCCTGTCCAAGAAGACGCGTTCGTTCTTTGACTACTTCTATCAGTTGTTCGCTCAGGTCACAAACCCGCCCATCGACGCCCTACGCGAGCATATGGTCACCTCGACCACACTCTACCTGGGCAACCACGGCAACCTGCTCGAGGATTCCCGCACGGCCTGCCAGCTGGTGCGCTTGGAGCGCCCGTTGCTGAGCGAGGAGGAGTTCGACCGCATCTGCGCCATCGACCGCGTGGGCTTTAAGACCCGCCGGTTCCGTGCCGTGTACCGCCGCGACGCGGGTGAGGGCGCGCTGCAGGCTGCGCTCAAGCAGCTTGCCGAAGACGTCGAGGCTGCGGTTCGCGATGGCGTGAACATCGTGGTGCTGAGCGACCGTGCCGCTGCGGGCGAGGTGCCCGTGCCGTCGCTGCTCGCCGTGGGCTGCGTGCACAACCACCTGATCCGCGCCGGCGTGCGTACCTTTGCCGACATCGTGGTGGAGTGTGGCGACGCCGTGTCTCCGCATGACTTTGCGGCGCTAGTGGGCTACTCCGCGAGCGGCATCTATCCGTACAACGCGCATGCGTGCATCCGCAATCTGGCGGCACGCGGTGACCTGGACGTGACGGCCGAGCAGGGCATCGCCAATTACAACAAGGCCGCGACGGCGGGCATCGTCTCCATCATGTCCAAGATGGGCATCTCCACGGTGCAGAGCTACCACTCCGCGCAGATCTTCGAGGCCGTTGGCTTTACGCCGGAGTTCGTCAACGCGTACTTCGCCGGCACGGTGAGCCGTGTGGGCGGTATGGGTGTCGAGGACGTCGAACGCGAGCAAAATGAGCGCTATGACGCCGCTCTCGCTATCCTTAAGAGCCCGGCTCCCGATCAGCTGCCCACGTTGGGCCTGACCAAGTGGCGCCCGCTCGGCGGCGAGGATCACCTCATCGATCCGCAGACTGTCTACTTGCTGCAGACCGCCTGCCGTGAGGACAGCTACGACACCTTTAAGGAGTACAGCGCCCGCCTGCACCGCACCGGCCGTGCCGTGCGCCTGCGCGACCTGCTGGACTTTGATGCCAGCGGCCGCACTCCGGTGGCACTCGACGAGGTCGAGCCCGCGCTCAACATCGTCCGCCGCTTTAACACCGGCGCCATGTCGTACGGCTCCATCAGCAAGGAAGCACACGAGTGCATGGTCATCGCCATGAACCGCCTGCATGGCCGTTCCAACTCCGGCGAGGGCGGCGAGGATCCGCGCCGCGAGACCCCGCTGGCTAACGGTGACTCCAAGAACTCCGCGATCAAGCAGGTGGCAAGTGCGCGCTTTGGCGTGACGAGCCGCTACCTGTGCAGCGCCTTCGAGATTCAAATCAAGATGGCCCAGGGCGCCAAGCCCGGCGAGGGCGGTCACCTGCCCGGCAAGAAGGTCTACCCCTGGATTGCCGAGGTCCGTCAGTCCACGCCCGGCATTGGCCTGATTTCGCCTCCGCCGCACCACGACATCTACTCCATCGAGGACCTGGCAGAGCTTATCTTTGATCTTAAGAACGCCAACCCCGGCGCACGCGTGTCGGTCAAGCTGGTCAGCGAGGCCGGCGTCGGCACCATCGCCACCGGCGTGGCCAAGGGCGCTGCCGACAAGATCTTGATCAGCGGCCACAATGGCGGCTCGGGTGCCGCTGCGCGCGACTCTATCTGGCACGCGGGTCTGCCGCTGGAGCTCGGTCTTGCCGAGGCCCAGCAGACGCTACTGCAAAACGGCCTGCGCTCGCGCGTGGTGCTCGAGGCCGACGGCAAGCTCATGGACGGCACCGATGTTGCCGTCGCCTGCCTGCTGGGCGCCGAGGAGTTTGGCTTTGCGACCATGCCGCTCATCTCGATGGGCTGCCTCATGCAGCGCGACTGCCAGCAGGATACCTGCCCGGCCGGCATCGCCACGCAAAACTGCCGCCTGCGTCGCGGCTTCCGCGGCAAGCCCGAGCACATCGAGCACTTTATGCTCTTTGTTGCCGAGCAGCTGCGCGAGGTCATGGCGAGCCTGGGCTTCCGCACCGTCGACGAGATGGTCGGCCATCCCGAGTGCCTGCGCCAGATCGAGGTCCCGGGCAACCGCAAGGCTAACCTGCTGGATCTGTCGCCTGTGCTGGCGAGCGCGACCTGTGAGTTTGGTGCCCACATCCCGGGTGCCGACGGCCGTCACTTCCTGCCCCAGATGGCTGCGGACAGCGAGCTCGACAAGACGCTCGACTCCACGTTGTTTGTGCCCTATACGGCCGATGCCCGTGCGCACCTGCGCCCGATTCGCTTCCGCGCCGATATCGCCAACGTCAACCGCTGCGTGGGCACCATCTTGGGCAACGCGGTGACCAAGGCGCATCCCGAGGGCCTGCCCGCCGGCTCCATCACCATCGATTGCGATGGTTCGGCCGGTCAGAGCTTTGGCGCCTTCCTGCCGCGCGGCATTACGCTCAACGTGTGCGGCGACGCCAACGACTACTTTGGCAAGGGCCTTTCGGGCGGCGAGGTGTCGGTGCGCCCCAACCCGCATGCGACCTACAAGTTCGATGAGAACATCATCGTGGGCAACGTTGCGTTCTTTGGCGCCACGAGCGGCTGCGGCTTCATTAACGGTCTTGCCGGCCAGCGCTTTGCCGTGCGCAACTCCGGTGCCACCGTGGTGGTCGAGGGCTGCGGCAACCATGGTTGCGAGTACATGACGGGTGGTCTGGCGCTCATCCTGGGCGAGGTCGGGCAGAACTTCGCCGCCGGCATGACGGGTGGCGTGGCCTATGTCTTTGACCAGTACGGCACGCTCGATGCCCGTGTGAACCACGAGAGCGTTGAGCTTAAAGCCCCGACGGCCGGCGAGCTGGCGCAGATTCGCGAGCTCATCCAGGAGCACGTGGAGGCGACGCAGAGCCCGCGCGGCATTAAGCTGCTCTACAGCTTTGAGACGATGAGCAAGCACTTTGTGAAGGTCATTCCGACCGAGTACGAGCGCGTGCTGGCGATTGTCGCCGCCGCCGAGGCCGTCGGCAAGACGCATGCGCAGGCCGAGGAGCTGGCGTTTGACATTGTGACCGGTCGCGCGAGTGACGCGGATGTTGCTCGCTTCGATGTTGCGGGCGGTGCTGCGGGTGCTGCGTCCGTGGCTGCCAGCTCTGTTGCTTCGACCAAGAAGGAGGCGTAAGTGCCATGGGTAAGCCCGGTGCTTTTCTTGATATCGATCGCGTGACCCATGAGCTGCGCCCCGTGGAGGAGCGCAGCCGCGATTTCGATCCGCTGTACGTGGAGCTCGACGACGACGCGCGCCGTGCCCAGGCGAGCCGCTGCATGATGTGCGGTGTGGCGTTTTGTCAGATGGGCGCGAGCTTTGGCAAGGCACGTCCGAGCGGTTGTCCGCTGCACAACCTGATTCCCGAGTGGAACGAGCTGGTGTACCGCGGCCGTTGGGACGAGGCCGCCGAGCGCCTGTCACTCACCTCGCCCATGCCCGAGTTCACGAGTCGCGTGTGCCCGGCGCTGTGCGAGGCCGCATGCAACCTGGGCTCGGTCGATGGCCAGCCCACGACGATCCATGACAACGAGCGCGCGATTAGCGACCATGAGTGGGCCAACGGCGGTCCGCACCGCTTTGAGCCGGCAGGGGAGGGTGCACCCACGGTTGCCGTGGTGGGCTCCGGTCCCGCTGGTCTGGTGGCAGCATGGGAGCTTGCGCGTCGTGGCGCCCGCGTGACGGTGTTTGAGCGCGACGACCGCCCGGGCGGTCTGCTCATGTACGGCATTCCCAACATGAAGCTCGAGAAGTCCGTGGTCGAGCGTCGCGTGGCGCTCATGCGCGAGCTGGGCATTGTGTTCGAGCTGAGTGCCGACGTGAGCGATCCCAAGGTTACCGCCAAGCTCGATGGCTTTGACGCCGTCGTGGTGGCTGCCGGCGCCCGTGCTCCGCGTGGGCTTTCGGCTGCGAACATTGATGCCCCGGGCGTGGTGTATGCCGTGGACTACCTGACGGCTTCGACCGTCTCGGTGCTCGATGGCGGCGAGCCCGCGGTGAACGCGCGCGGCCTGGACGTTGTGGTCATTGGCGGCGGCGATACCGGTAACGATTGCGTGGGCACCGCGGTACGTCAGGGTGCGCGCAGCGTGCGCCAGTTTGAGTTCTTGCCGGCGGCGCCTGATGCGCGCGCGGCGAGCAACCCCTGGCCGCAGTGGCCTAACGTGAAGAAGACCGATTACGGCCAGCAGGAGGCCATCGCTGCCATGGGCGGCGAGATGCGCGCTTGGGGTGTGGATACGCTCGAGGTGCTGTTGGACAAGAAGGGCGCGGCCGCGGGCCTGCGCGTGGTCGATCTGGATTGGTCGGCTGGCAAGCCCGAGCGCATCGCGGGCTCCGAGCACGAGGTGCCGGCCCAGCTGGTGCTCATCGCCTGCGGCTTTACGGGTCCCGAGCATGGCGTGTTCGACGCCGTTGGCGTGCCTGTTGCCACCGCTGGTCGTCCGCTGCCGGTGATGGCTGCCGAGGGCTCGCACCTTGCGGCCCGTGTCGACGGCGTCGCCGCGGATGCCGCGCCGGTGTATGTGGCGGGTGACGCTCGCAACGGCAGCTCGCTCGTGGTGAACGCTATGGCCGACGCCCTGGCCTGCGCTGCCGAAGTCGCCGACGCGCTGGAGCTGTAAAGTAGTCATTTAAGAACGTCCCCAATGACTAGTCATTTTTTGTCTAGTCGTTGGGGACACTCTTTGCGAGCGATTTGCTCGTTTGTCGACGTACGGGTGTTCATTTGTCGACTTCTTGGGCTGTGGTCACCTGTTGTTTCTGTGGTGGCTGTGGGTATCTGGCTCAAAAGGGCGGGTTGGCCGTCTATGTTTACCTGCAGTTTTGTTGCGGTGCGCATTTTCGGTCAAGCTTTTCGTCAAGTGCTTGGTCAGCATCTGGTTTGCAGCCGGAGGCCTATTTTGCCCGCGCTGGTCGTGGCCGACCACCCTCCTCGTAAGCTCAAATTGAGGTCTATCAGTTTGAGGAGGATGCCATGACTGACCACGTTTTAGACCGAGCGCATCTGGCCGAAGCCGTCGGCAACGATATTGCCGACATGGCCCATTTTTGGATGCTGCGGAAGTTCCAGTTTTTGGAGCCGGCGCGCGAACAGTTCGAGATCATTGTCGACCCATGGCTCAGCTATTGCACCGAGCCTTCGCAAAACGAAATCATGGCCTACAACATGGCGTTTACCGATTGGCTGCTCTTCGAGCGCCCCTATCGCCATGGCAAGACGCTGCTCGAGCTGTATGTTGACGAGCCGCCGGCATCGCTTTCGCCTGCCTCGCTCAAGCGGCTCGAGCAGGTACGCGACACGCAGTATTTCTCACGCTTTGGCATTTTGGACAAGGATCCTGCGTCCGGCATGGTCGTGCTGAAGGACACACGCACCGATCATGGTTTTGATGTCTACGATCCGCATATCGTGCAAAAGGAGCATTGGAGCGACGGCGCGATTGCGGTGCGCCTCGCCTGCGTCGACGATGTCTGGCTGACGGCGGGACAGCTCTACCTGTATGACATCGCGCGTCTGAACGACACGGCGGTCGACGGGCCTGGCGCCGTTCATCCAGAAGACCTGGAAGATGGCTTCGACACCTCATGCATCAGCTTCTTTTTGCGCCTGGTCCGCGACATCATGGGTGCCCAGGGGCGGTACGTGAAGTCGCTTAACATCTACGAGCAGGAGTGGGAGTAGGAGATGTGGCTGGTGTCGCCCTGCTGCCCTGACTTTGTCTCAATCTGTAACGTTTGGCGGCTGTTTGGGCCCGTAATTGTTACAGATCGAGACATTCCCCTGATGTTGCTGGGGTGAGGCTGCAACGTATTCCGTCCCCCACATCCCCTCTTCCCTCCGTTAACCGATGCGTCTGCAGCAATCCAGCGGGACTAGGTAATAATGGACAAATGTTGAAGTTTTCTGAGGGGGAGGAGCTCGATATGGCGTCTGCCGATCGTTCCACGTTGTTTATCAATGCGACCATTCTGGATGGTTCGGAGCATATGGAGCCGCAACCCGATATGGCCGTGGCCGTTGAGCGCGGTGTCATCACGTGGATGGGGCCGAGTGCTGTGGCGCAGGCGCCTGCGGGTGCCGAGGTTATCGACCTGGCGGGTGCGTATCTCATGCCAGGCCTCATCAATATGCATGTGCATCTGTGCGGTTCGGGCAAGCCTGTCTCGGCCGGCGATGCGGGCGCGCTGATGAAGAAACTCGATAATCCCGTGGGCCGTGCCATCGTGCGCCATATTCTTAAGGGCAGCGCCCAACAACAGCTGGCAAGTGGCGTGACCACGGTGCGCGGCGCGGGCGACCCGTTGTTTGCCGATCTTGCCGTGCGCGACGCTATCGACGCCGGCAAGTTTCAGGGTCCGCGCCTGGTAGCGCTAGGAACGGGCGTCACGGTGCCGGGCGGCCATGGCGCGGGATTGTTCGCCCAGGTGGCAAACAGCCCCGTCGAGGCAGCCGAGCAGGTGTGCGATTTGTATGCGCGCGGTGCCGACGTCATCAAGCTGTTCGTGACGGGCGGCGTGTTCGATGCGACCGAGGTGGGCGAGCCGGGCGTGCTGCGCATGCCAGTCGAGGTTGCCGCGGCGGCGTGCAAGGCTGCCCACGACACGGGGCTGCCGGTTATGGCCCATGTCGAGAGCACCGAGGGCGTAAAGGCCGCTCTTGAGGCCGGCGTCGATACGATCGAGCACGGCGCTCCGCTGACGCCCGAGATCCTGGAACTGTACCGCGGCGCCGCGGGTACGCAGCTCGAGGGGCGTGCGCCGAGTGTGACCTGCACTATCAGCCCGGCGCTGCCGTTTGTATTGCTCGACCCGGAAAAGACCCATTCGACCGATACGCAAAAGAAGAACGGCGACATCGTGTGCTCGGGCATCATCGAGAGCGCCCGTGCCGCACTGGAAGCTGGCGTTAAGGTGGGCCTTGGCACAGATTCGAGCTGCCCGTTCGTGACGCAGTACGACATGTGGCGTGAGGTGGCCTATTTTGCCAAGTATGTCGGCGTGAGCAACGCCTTCGCGCTGCATACGGCTACGCAAGTCAACGCCGAGCTGTTGGGGCTGGGCGGCGAGACCGGCAAAATCGAGTGCGGCAAGGCCGCCGATATCCTGGTGACGCGCAAGAACCCGCTCGATGACCTGTGCGCACTGCGTGAGCCGACGTACGTGATGTGCCGTGGCGATCTGGTGCGCAAACTCAAGGTGAAGCGCATCCCCGAGGTGGATGCCGAGCTCGACGCGATTATGGCAATGCCTGCCGAGGCGTTGGCCGAGGAGCTTGCCCGCGATGGCGTAGTATAGGTGTGGCAAAGAGACGGTCCCATTGTCATAATCAGAAAAAGCCGAGGTCTCAGTGCGAGGCCTCGGCTTTTATTTTGTCCTATGGTGTAGCGGCTAGGAGCGGGTTTCCATCTTGGCGTGGCACTTGGGGCAAGTGACGCGGATCTTGCCTTTGCCCTTGGGGACGGAGAGCATCTGGCCGCAGTTGGGGCACTTAAGATAGGCCGTGGTCTTGCGGCCCTTCCACATCTTCTTGGCTGTGCGCTTGGCACGTTCAAAGTCTTCCTTGCTAGTACCGGCTGCGCGCGAGGCGTTGGCCGCTGCAGCTCCGCCGCCCAAGCTAGCTACAAACTTGCCCAAGCCGGGTACGTTTGCAGTCGCGGCGACAAAGGCCTCGTTCTCCTTGTGACGTGCGTCGATATTTTTGGACAGGCCGCGCAGCACGCCAATCACGATAACGGCGATGGCGATCCAGCTGAGCCACTGGATGCGGGCTATCGATCCGATCATCGCGATGACGATGCCGGCAAAACCCATCACGATGGTGAGTTCGTCGGCGCCATTGCGGCCTTTCATAAAGTCATTCATGCAAATTGCCTTTCGTTCGATATGCTGCACGCCTTTATACCCGATTTAGAGCAAGGGGGACAGGTTAATCTGCACCAAGGTGGTGCAAACATACCTGTCCCCGGAACACCAAGACGGTGCAAAGAAGTCTGTCCCCAATGCCCCAATTACTTGGAGAGCTTGTCGACGACGCGTTCGATCTCGGCGAGCTTGGCGGCTTTGAGGTCTTCGTCGCCCGATTCGATTGCCGAAGTCACGCAGCCCTCGATATGCGCCTTGAGCACGTCGGCGTTAATGCGCGCGAGGAGCGCCTGTGTGGCCATGAGCTGCGTGGAAATATCGACGCAATAGCGGTCCTCCTCGACCATCCGCAAGATGCCGTCGATCTGACCGCGTGCCGTCTTGAGCATGCGGGTCACCGATTTGTGGTCTGCCATCATGGCGGGTCCTCGTTTCTGGTCGATGGGGTCGAATGTCTCTGGTAGCTGCTACGCGGCGGTCACGGACAGGGCGTGGAACTTCTCACCGGCGCCCTCGACGGCGGCGGCGAGCTGCTCGGCGGTCACGGTGTCGGCGCACTCCACCTGGACAGTCTGGGTCTCGTGATCGGCGTCGGCATCGGTCACGCCGGCAACGTTGAGCAGTGCCGTCTCGACGGTGGCGTCGCAGTGGCCGCACATAAGGCCGGAAGTCTTGATTGTGTAACGCATGGGTATTCCTCTCTGTTGTGTCGGCTTTCCCAGGCACCCGACCTTGACCTTCAAGCCGTCGCTCGCGTACCAAAGTACGCGTCGCTCCTCTTTCAGGTCAATCTCGGGCACCTGGAAAACCCGTTCTAAATGGACTTAATGGTGATCCTATTTTGCCACTTTGGGCTTAAAGGATTTTAGGCGCAGAGCGTTGCTTACGACACATACGCTCGACAGGCTCATGGCCGCGGCGCCGAACATCGGCGCAAGCTGCCATCCGGTGAGCGGGAAGAACACGCCCGCCGCCAGCGGAATGCCGATGCCGTTGTAGAACAGCGCCCAGAACAGGTCCTGCTTGATGTTGCGGATCGTGGCGCGCGAAAGCTCGATGGCGCGGGCGACGTCCATGAGGTCGCTGCGCATGAGCACCACGTCGGCACCCTCCTTGGCGATATCGGCGCCGGTGCCGATGGCAAGGCCCACGTCGGCGCGCGCCAGGGCGGGGGAGTCATTGATGCCGTCGCCCACCATGGCGACCTTGCCGCCCGCATCCTGCAGTTCGCGCACGTGGCGTTCCTTGTCGGCGGGAAGAACGTCGGCGATAACCTGCTCGCTGGTGAGCCCCACGCGTCGGGCGATGGCCTCGGCCGTCACGCGGTTGTCGCCGGTGAGCATACGCACATCGACGCCGAGTGAACGCATTGCGGCGATGGCCTCGGCGCTCGTCTCTTTGACCTCGTCGGCCACGGCGATGGTGCCGACAAGCTCGCCGTTCTTGGCAAAGAACAGCGGCGTTTTGCCCTCGGTGGCAAATTGCTCGGCAAGGCCGGCGGGAACCTTCGCGCCCAGCTCGTTCATCAGGCGCACGTTGCCGGCTGCGATGACATTCTGCCCCTCGCGCGCCGTGACGCCGCGACCGGGCACGGCGGCAAAGTCCTCGACCATGCGCGCCACGATTCCGCGCGCCTCGCACTCGCCCATAATCGCCTCGGCCAGCGGGTGCTCGCTCGAGCGCTCCAGCGCGGCGGCCAGCTTGAGCAGCGCCTTTTCGCTCATGACGGGCAATCCGTCGGCGCGCGTGGCTACCACGATATCGGTCACGGCAGGCTTGCCGCGGGTGACCGTTCCCGTCTTATCGAGCACCACGGTGCCCACGCTGCGCAGATTCTCCAGCGCCTCGGCGCTCTTGAACAGAATGCCCATCTCGGCGCCCTTGCCGGTGCCGACCATAATGGCGACGGGCGTGGCCAGACCCAATGCGCACGGACAGCTGATCACCAGCACGGCCACGGCGGAGGTGAGCGCCTCGTTTATGCTGCCGGTCAGTGCCATCCACGCCGCAAAGGTCACAGCCGAGATCACGAACACCACGGGCACGAACACGCCGGCGACTTTGTCGGCCATGCGGGCGATGGGCGCCTTGGTGGCGTTGGCGTCCTCGACGAGCTGGATAATCTTGGCGAGCGACGTGTCGGCACCCACGCGTGTGGCACGGAAGGTAAACGAGCCGGTGCGGTTGACAGTGGCGGCGTTGACGGTGTCGCCGGTGGTCTTTTCCACGGGGATGGACTCGCCGGTGAGCGCGCTCTCGTCCACGGCCGAGCTGCCCTCGAGCACCACGCCATCGACAGGGATGGACTCTCCGGGGCGCACACGCAGGACCTGGCCGGGAAGGATGCTGTCGACGTCGACGGTAGCCTCGCTGCCGTCCTCTGCCACGACAGTCGCGGTCTTGGGTGCCAGGTCGATGAGCGCCTCGATAGCGCCGCCGGTCTTGGACTTGCTGCGCGTCTCGAGGTATTTGCCCACGGTGACGAGCGACAGGATGGTGCCAGCGCTCTCAAAATACAGGTTGTCCATGCTCGTCATCATGGCCTCGTGCACCTGACCTGCGGCTAGCTGGTCGGCCATGATGAACATGGCGTAGAGCGACCAGGCGATGGAGGCGGTGGCGCCCACGGCAATAAGGGCGTCCATGGTAGGCGCGCCGTGCGCGAGTGATTTAAACCCGTTGATAAAGTACGCGTCGTTGACGTAGACGATGGGAATGAGCAGGACGAGCTCGGTGAGCGCGAGCGTCATGCTGTGGGTGTGGTCGGTGAAGATGCCGGGCAGCGGCCAGCCGAGCATGTGCCCCATGCCTATGTAGAACAGCGGGATGAGGAAGATGATCGAGATGATGAGGCGGGTGCGCATGGCGGAGGCGGCGGCCTCCAGCTTTTTGGTGGGCGACTCCATATGGGCGGCGCCGGACCTGGCTTGCGTGCTGCCGCTTGAGCCGGCGGCACCGGTGCCCGCATCGACAGGTGAGGCCGAGTAGCCCGCGCGGTCGACGGCGGTGCAGATATCGTCGGGGGTGACCTGCGCAGGGTCGTAGTCCACCAGCATAGAGCCGGCGAGCAGATTGACCGCGACGCTTTGGACGCCGTCGAGCTTGCTCACGGCACGATCCACATGCGCTTGGCACGCGGCGCACGTCATGCCGCCCACGTCAAACTTATCTTGAGCCATGGCTTCTCCTTTCTGTAGTTCGGTGGTGTGAATGTTTGCCTGCCGATACTATACACCCATACCCCCTGGGGGTGTCTAGTAGTAGTTGGAATGTATGACTTTTCATTACAGATGAGGGTGGCTGCTCAATCGGCGGTCGTCTTTGCCAAACATCTCAATCTGTAACGTCTGGACCGGTTTTTGAACCATAGCTGTTACAGATTTAGACAAACATTTCAGCCGAAAACTAACGTCTCGATCTGTAACAACTAGACCCCGTTTTACCGAGTATTTGTTACAGATCGAGACAATCTCGGAGCAGATGCCCCGGGCATACAACGTAAAACGCCGGGGCGCCCGCGTGATGGGCGCCCCGGCGCATGCTGGGCAAGGTTTGCGAAGCGGTGAGAGGGAGGAGAAGCTGTCCTCCTGAAATCCTTACTCCTGACGACGCTTCTTGTCGGTCAGGAAGACGCCGGCGGCTACGAGCACGACACCTCCGATGACAAACGTCTCACCGGCGAGCGCGGCATTGTCGCCTGTGGCGGGAAGTGCCGAGTTGGCGGCCGCCTTGGCGTTGCCGGCAGACGGCTTTCCAGCAACCGGCTTAGCGGCAGCCTGGGTGATCTTGGCCTGCTCGGCCTTCGCCGCCTCTTGCTCCTGGCGGGCGATCTCGTCCTTCAGGGCTTGCTCGGCGGCTACGCGTTTTGCCTTCGCCTCGTTGTAGGCATTGAGCGCTGCGGTGTAGGCGGGCGTCGCAGCATCAAGGTCTGCCTGAGCGGCATCAAGTGCGGCCTTTGCGTTATGTTCTGCCTGCTTGGCGGCGACGCACTTGGCAAAGAGGGCATTGAGCGTATCATTCGCGTTTGCGTCAGAGCCAGTAGCAATGCCGTTTTCGACGTTGATGGACTTGAGCTTTCCGAGGGTAGCGACAGCGGCATCCGATGCGGCCTGAGAATTCTCGACCGCCTGCTCGGCGTTCGCGATGGCATCATTTGCCGCACCAAGGGCGACTCCGGCATCGGTAACTGCTGCGTCGGCCTCCTTCTTGGCCGCCTCGGCGGTGGCAAGATTATCGGCTGCATTGCTCAGGGCGTCGGCACGGGCCTTCTTTGAAGCAAAGTCGTTTTTCGCCGTGGTCAGATCGCTCGCAGCGTGCTCCGCGGTCGCCGCCTTGGCCTCGGCGTTGTCCTTCGCGGTGTCGAGGGCCTGCTTTTTGGCAGCCTCGTCGAGCTTCGCCTTTTCGAGAACGCTCTGGGCAGACGCCTGGGCTGCCGTGGCTTCATCAAGCGCCTGATGGGCCTCGTCGGCTTTCTCCTGAGCCGCAGCAACATCGGCTGAATACTTGGCAAGTTCCTTCTTTGCATCTTGCAGAGTCTGCTGCTTTACGAGAGTCTCTGCCTTGGCGTCATCAACCTTCTTCTGACTCTGAGCGGCTTGCTCTTTCGATGCCTTAAGCTCGGCGCGCTTCTGGTTGACGACCTGCTCTGCGGTCGCCACGTTGCTTTGGGCGGCTTTGACCTGGTCTTCGGCTTCGGCAACTTTTCCGTTTGCCTTGGCGAGCTTCTGCTCTGCCTGAGCGACCGTGGCAGCGGCATCGGCCACGTTGCCATTTTCGGTGGCAAGGTTGCTGTTCGCGGTATCAACGCCTTCTTGCTTTTGAGCGACGAGGGTCTCTGCTACCTTTACGGCATCGGCTTTCGATGCCGCTGCGCTGCGCTTTTGCTCAAGGTCCGTCTTTGCGGCGGCGAGTTTTTCGCTGGCTTTGGAAAGACTCAGCTGATACTGATCGAAGAGACTCTCGAGTTCATCGATTGAGTATTCTTTCTCGTGCGAACCGTAATTGTTGTCGATCTCCAACACGAATACATACGGAAAAAGGGTTCCGCGCGAGTTGATGCCGTATCCCATGGTTTTGGCGTCAGGCTGTACGATATTCAAATAGTGGCCGACGGTGCCAAAGCCCACCTCTTGCTTTCCGAATTCGGTGCCGTGGCTCCAGAAAGTATCCCAAGCATCTTTGGGGGCAATTTCGCCAAGGCCGGCTTTCGCTGCAGCTTCGTCAAATATTTTCTTTTCATCATCGACCCATTGGTGCGCGATGTTTTCTTTGGTACTGAAGTTCCAAGCGGCATTTTCAAAACCGGCGTAATCTGAGTGGCCTAGCGTTTTGTCAGAGTAATTGGAGTCGGATTGAGCGATTGCCATTTGCTCGGCCGTCACCTTAAGCTCGCTAAGGTCGACGCTTTTGCGATATTCATTAATCTCGCGTAGCTTGCCAAACGAAAGCTTGGCGTTGTCGAGTGACGTGCCGTCCTTTTTATCGCCGATGGTCGTCGGGTTTAAGTCGCTCTGCTTATAGATGATGTTTGCAGCGTCGTTGGCACCGATGGACTGGTAGAAGCCGATGACGCTCTGCGCCTCCGCCGTCGTTGCCTTATCGGTTGCCGTCTTGCACGTATCGTATGCTTTCTGCGCATCGATAACGGCTTGATCGGCGGCCGCCTGGTTTGCCTTGGCAGTTTCGAGTGCCTTGTCTGCCTGCTCCTTCTCGGCTTTTGCTTGGTCGACTTGTTTCTGAGCGGTCTTTGCCTTCTCCAGTTCGGCAGCATGTGCCTGCTTTGCCGAGGTCAACTCCGATTGCGCCGCATCGGCTTTCGCTTGGGCTGCCGTTACATCATTTTCGGCTGCTGCGACTGTTTGCTTCTTGGCTTTGAGCTCGCTTTCGGCACAAGTGAGGGCGTCCTGCTTGGATGCAACGTCGCTATTTGCCTGAGAAAGGCCTGCTTCGGCAGTCGCCTGCTGCTGCTTCGCCTGGACGAGTGCGCTTTGGGCAGCATCGACCTTTGCCTGAGCGGCATCATACTCCGGGCCAGCGGCGCCTGCCTTTGCGGCCGCCAAATCGGCTTGTGCGCTGTCGTATGCCGCCTGTGCCTCAGTCGCCTTGCCATCCGCAGCGGTCTTTGCCTGCTGGGCGGAAGCCAGCGTGCCTGCCGCCTCGTCGTAAGCGCTCTGCGCGGCGCTCTGAGCCTGCTGGGCATCGGCGAGTGCGGAATCGGCAGTGGCCTTCGCAGCCTTTGCTTGGTCCAGGGCGGCCTGCGCATCTGCGGCAGCCTGCTCGGCGACCTTGATTTCCTCCGGCGTTGCGTTGGCGGCTGCCTTCTGGGCTACCTCGAGCTTGGCCTGTGCATCGGCCGCCGCCTGCTTTGCGGAGTCGAGCGCCTTTGCCTTGCTCTCGGCATCGGTCTTGGCTGCATCGAGCTTTCCCTGGGCATCCTTCAGCGTGGCGCTGGCGCTGTCGGCCGCCTTGACACTTTCATCGAGCTGGCGAGCATATTCGGCGCGCGCGGCGGCCTCTGCCTGCGAATTATCGGAGACGGAGGCGTCATAGGTGCTTTGTGCGTTGTCGCGGGCCGCCTGCTTTTCGGTATAGGGGGCAGCCGCCGTGTCGTAGTCGGATTTGGCATCTGCCTCGGCAGCCTTTGCGGTGTCGATCGCGGCCTGCAAGTCGGCAATCTTCTGGGCGTTTGCCTTTACTGCGGAGCCTGCTGCCTCGCCGGCGTGGACGGCAAGCGGGGACATGATCGCGTCCTGTGCCGTGGTATCACTCGCATCGTTGGCAAATGCCGAGAACGGCGCGAGCAGCGACGAGCCGGTCATAGCAATGGTGGTTGCCGCGGTGACGGCGAGTCGTGTTGCCTTGTGGCCCGAGAATGTGGGGCGAGGCTCGGCGCCGCCTGAGACTTCCAAGTGTTTAGGTGCGTACTTTGCCATTTCTTCTCCCAATCGTTGAAGGGGTACCTATGACAATTCGTACGTTACGACCGCTGAAAGGGCTTCTGTTGCGCAACATTGGCAAGGAAATATCGACACACTTGTGTCACATTTATGAGGCGAAGTTCTCGGCAAGCTAATGTCTCGTTCTGTAACATCTAGCAGCAAATATGACCTCTAACTGTTACAGATCGAGACAGAGCGTCCGCGGTCAACTCAAATGTCTTGATCTGTAACATCTAGAGAGGTTTTTGACCCCTTACTGTTACAGATTGAGATGTTGTTTCGCGGGGTTGGGGTTTGTCTCGTTCTGTAACATCTAGACCCGTATCTGCCGAGTTAGTGTTACAGATCGAGACAATTGCCGGGGAGGGGTCCCGTCACGGCAAGACGTCCGCTCCCTAGATACAGAATCCGGGGATCACGCAGGTTCGCTTGCTTGGCTTGTCCGCGGGGGTGGCATACATAAAGACGTCGCCGTCGTGGCCCACACGGTTTATGTAGAGCGTGCCTTCGCTCTCCGATGTGTCGGGGCTCACCGTGCGCTCCCACCAACAGGTGTCCTTGCCCTTCCACTGGCGGACCATCGTCTCGTTCGTGGAATACGGGCTCACCTTGAGCTCGCGGAAGAGCTGATACTCCTTGCCCTCGCCGTTGTAGATGTCTGCCAGGTAGTGATAGCCCTCGGCAAACGAATCGGGCGGTTGCGTACCGCACAGCTCGACCATGGCGGGCAGCCAAAGGGTTGCGGGCAACTCGCTCAGGCACGATGCACTGTTGGCGGCGCCAACGTTATTCGAGATCTTTTTGACAGATTTGATGAGTGCGCGCAACTCGTTGGGCAGCAGCTTAAGGCCGTCGCCGTTGAGCCATTCCCGCAGCTCGCAATCTGCCCAGCCGGCGCTCGGCGGTTCAGCCGCAGCGTTGCGCTCGGCAATACCCGCATCGAACATAAACGTCAGTCCGGCCTTGCCCGTCCCGTCCAGAAGCTCATCGTGGCGGATGCCCACAAGCTGCGCGCCAACCTGCAGCCCGTTGGTGAGCGTGACACGCTTGGTACACGGATAGGGGATATGCCCATCGGCATCGAGCAGATGATAGCGCTTGGCAATCTCGCGTGCCTCGCTACGGGTCTCGGCGGCCTTAATCTTGAGCGAAATCTCCTGCAGCTGATCCCAGGTGTAGTCGTCAAGTGAACCGCGGATGCCGTCCAGGTAGTCGGGGATGCCAAAGCCATGGGTTGCCGCCCCGATAACGCCAAGCCCCGCAACGGCTGCGACAACGCCACCGATAATAAAGCGGCGACGGGTCATGGCATCGTGCCGGGCCTGCTCCAGGATCTCTCGCGCTCGCTCGCCGGCGACATCGACCTTAAGGTGCGTACCGGAGTCGATGTCAATTGCGGCGTCACTGCCCGCGCCCTCGCAGCCCTCGGATTCGGCATCGGTGAGGTATGCCGAGAGCACCTCGAGCATCTGCTGCTCGGTGGGACGATCGCACTGCTCGACTGAGATGCCTTTCATGATGATTTGAACGAGCGCCTCGTCGTCATTGCATCGCGGCTCGAGCGGTGCCGGCTTGGTCTTGGTCTTTATGAGGTAGAACGAGCCGGTTGCCGCGGCACCCGTCGACTCGACATCGAACGGTTTACGACCGCTGTAGAGCTGGTACAGAATGCTCGATAGCGCGTAGACGTCGATGGCGGGCGAGCGGCGAAGGGCCGCGATGCCTTCGATATCCTGCGTGAGCATCTCGGGCGCGGCGTATGCGGGCGTGGCAAAGCGCCAGATGTCGGCGCGCCGGGTGATCGTGTCGTCCCCGAGGGCTATGGTCGCGGAGCCCATGTCGATGAGACAGGGGTCAAAGGAGCAATCGGCGATCTGCTGCTCGAGCGTTCGGCTGGTGGTACGGAACATGATATTGGCGGGCGACAGGTCGCGATGGACGACCGGATTCACGAGCCCCTGGGTCATCAGGAGTGCGCGAAGCACGGCGTTTCCAACGGCGGCCACCATCTGGGTGGTTAGCCCACCCGAGGCATGGTGCGGAAGCAAGGGCAGCGCCTGCTTGAGCGAGGTGCCCTCGACCCACTCCATGAGGATGAGCGGGTCGTCCTCGCACGATCCATAGCCATAGACACGCGGAAATCCACGCAGGTGCGAGACGGTACACAGATGACGGTACTCCTCGAACAGCGCAGCGGTATTGGCCAGGTGCGCGGCCGCCTGCTCGGCGGAGCGATCGGGGGCTTGGCCGGAAAGGATGGCGTTGTCCTTGAGTAGCTTGACGGCAAAGACCTCGCCGCTCGTGTTGGTCGCGCGCAGCACGTGCCCGATGTTGCCGTTGTTGCGGTGGGCCGTCTGGAGAATAAGCGTCATAAACCGACGCTTGGCCTCGTCCTCGGCGCTGGGGTCGACCGCCACGGCGGTGTCGAACGTATCGAGACGGATGAGTTTGTCGCCATAGGCGCTATCGGTAGTATCCATGGCGTTCCTTTGTCTGGCATGGGTTGCCGCGCGTATACGTGAGCAGTGCGGATATCGGTAAAGTACCATGATAGCCACACTGCCCACGTATACCGCTGAGTATTGTCGTTTACGACGCAGAAGGTAGAAGACGAAAGACGGACGGCGACCGTCTTTCGATCGCCGACCGCGCTAGTCCACAATGACAAGGAATGTCGTGTAGAGACCCAGATGGAGCCTGTCGCTGTTTTCGATTTCCACCGGGGGATAGATCTTGCCGGGCTCGCGTTGGTCGCGCGGCGGCTCAATCACAATATCGCCGTCGCCTGCACCCGATTCGAGCACCGTGCCGTTAGTCGATCCAAGGCCCTGGGCGTACCAGCGTCCGCCTTCGAGCCAAATGCGGAGATGCTCGCGCGATGCATCGGCGCCTACATCGGTGATGCTGGGCGAGGTTTTGGGCAAGGACCCAATTACCGTGCCGCGCGGGTCGCGCGTAAGGGGGTGGATTTGCATGTCAACGCTGTTTCCGGCGTGCGTCCTAAGCAAGCCGAGGTTGGGGGCGGTGACATTTTGCTTTCGTAGACGGTTTGTAAAACTGCGGCCGACAGTTGTCTCAGTAGTGCCAAAGAACCCGCCCGTTTTGCTGTTGCAGTAGCGCTCGACGGTCGCCATGCCTTGGATGGGGTCGGCGAGCGCCCCCGTTGCCACAAAGAGCATCAGGTAGAGCGTGCTCTTCTCACGCACGCCTTGGCCGTCGGAACTATCGATACGATTTAGGGCGTTCGCGTATAGACGGCTGTCAAGCCGGTAGCTGACGAGAACCGACATCATTTCATTGGCTGCCGGACCGCGGTAGTGATCGGCAATTGCCTGGTAAGCAGAATCGCCTCCGCCAAGCTTGCTGCAGATTGCTGCGGAAAGGTTGAGCGTTGAGACGGTGAAATCATTGTAGATGCCGGGGGCGCATTGGTCAGGTTCGCGATGGACGATATAGCGAGTCAGATAAGAACGGCTGGAAGAGCACTTCTCCAGCAGAGTACTGCCGAGGTAGGAGTTGCCGTTGATGAGCATTCGAGCGATTTCGAGATGCTTGAGGCCGCCGAACAAGCGAATATCGTTATAGAGGACCGAGCAAGGCGTCTCTGCTGCCACGGATACCTCCTTTGATTGCTTCCTAGCCAATATGGCGATAGGAACTAATGGCCCCCGGTGGGCGACGTATTAAATGGCTGCGCAATATATAGCGTAACCAAAGCAACATTATAGGCCACATGTTCGAAATTGCAGGAAGACCGAGAGATTTTGGTCGGACTGAACGGAAATCCCCCTCTGTCTTGTTCTGTAACATTTGGATCCGGTTTTGCCCTGCATCTGTTACAGATTGAGACAATCGGCCAGGCCCACCTCGGGCCTGCCCCGTCATCTGTGGTTTACGTGGGGGCATGCGGAGTACGGGTATACTAACCGGCGGCGAATCTGCTCCATCGCTTAGAGCTGCTGCGTCTGGACGGCGCGTGATAGGGCTGCCAAAGCGATCGCCAGCGTGCTGAGCAACGTCCTCTCTGTGCGCACCCGTTTTTGTATGTACTAGCGCACTACCAAGCACGCCCGCGCGGCCGCATGCCGTGCCCATTGCGCGTGCAGATAAGGAACAACAACATATGCGTAATTCTGTATCCGACGTCACCGACGCCGAGATCCTGGACGAGGCCCGCGAGGCCATGACCCAGGCTGCCTTCGATGCCGCCGACGAGGCCAATGCTGCCCAGGCCGTCGAGTCCGCTACCGAGAGCCTGCCCGCCTTTGACGAGCTGGGCCTTTCCGACGAGATGCTTCGTGCTATCGAGAACCTGGGCTACACGGCGCCGACGCCCGTGCAGGCCGGCTCGATCCCCGTGGTGCTCGAGGGCCGCGACCTGCTTGCCGCCGCCCAGACCGGCACCGGCAAGACGGCCGCCTTCTTGCTGCCGACTATGAACAACCTGGAGCACATCGCTCCGCCTAAGCCCGTGCGTGAGCGCGGCGGCCGCAACCGTCGTCGCGGCGCCAAGAAGCCCGAGGGCAACGGCCGTGGCCCCGTGATGCTCGTCATCACCCCCACGCGCGAGCTTGCCCAGCAAATCGACGAGGTTGCGAGCAAGATCGCCGACGTCACCGGCCATGTCGCCGTGACCGTTGTGGGCGGCGTGAGCTACAAGCCGCAGACTGCTGCCCTCAAGTACGGCTGCGACATTCTGGTCGCCACGCCGGGCCGTCTGGTCGATCTGATCGAGCAGGGTGCCTGCCACCTGGACGAGGTTAAGGTCCTGGTGCTCGACGAGGCCGACCGCATGCTCGACATGGGCTTTTTGCCCGCCGTCCGCCGCATTGTGCGCGAGACGCCGGCCGAGCGCCAGACGCTGCTGTTCTCGGCGACGCTCGACGAGGAGGCCGTGGGCGAGATCACCGACCTGGTGAGCGACCCGGCCCGCGTGGAGATCGCGCCCGCCACGTCGACCGCCGACACCGTCGACCAGTTTGTGTTCCCGGTGTCCATTGAGGCCAAGAATAACCTGTTGCCCGAGTTCCTCAAAAAGGAGGGCCCGGAGCGCACCATCGTCTTTATGCGTACCAAGCACCGCGCCGACAGCTGCTGCCGTCGTCTGGAGCGCAAGGGCATCAAGGCTGCCGCGATTCACGGCAACCGCAGCCAGGCCCAGCGCGAGCGTGCCCTTTCGGCCTTCCGCGACGGTACCGTTGACGTGTTGGTGGCAACCGACGTGCTCGCCCGCGGCATCGACATTAGCGACGTGCGCTACGTCGTGAACTTTGACGTGCCGGCCGAGCCGACCGACTACATCCACCGCATTGGCCGCACGGGCCGCGCCGGCGAGCTGGGCTGGGCCATCACGTTTGTGACCGAGCAGGACGTGGACGAGTTCTACGAGATCGAGAAGCTCATGGACAAGACCGCCGACATCTACGAGGCCGGCGACCTGCATGTGGGTCCCAACCCGCCTGCGGTTGATCCCGAGCGCGACCCTGCGGCCTTTAAGGTGAAGAAGAAGACCAAGCGTGGCAAGTCCAAGAGCAAGAAGAAGCTTGAACAGGCACGTCGCGACGGCAAGCGCAACGGCGACGATTACGGCGACGTGGCCGGTCGTTCCAACCGCGGTCGCGACGAGCGTCGCGGCGACGGCGAGCGTCCGAGCCGTCCCAAGCGCGGCGGGAAGACCCGCGTGCGCGAGGGCGTTCAGGCTCGCGTGGACGAGGCTGTTGAGAGCGTGGC
>CAJJQF010000029.1:0-24649 GCA_905193815.1 uncultured Collinsella sp.
TGTCGAAACTGCGGAAACCGATTTCCGCGTTTCTTTATTCCCGTTTGTTGACCTGGGCAAATACAATTGAAAAGGGTTTAAATCCGCCTCGCAGTTTCAACTCAGTTTCGCCCGTTCGAAATCGGCCCTCGGGGACCCGAATTGTGAATTATTCCCGCAGTGCACTATTATTCCCGTACCGCCGAGAACCCTGCTCTACCGCCCAGTAGGGACAGGCGGGAATAATTGGGTCGTTTTCCCAGGTAGAGATGCAAAATCAAGACCACCCGCCTAGCGGGTGGTTTGCTCTTTGGGTATAACCCAAGGAAGGCCGGCGCGCGCCTAAAGACGCCGGCCTTCACGTTGTTCAGGCCCTATTGCCCTTGACCCGTGGCGAGCCGGTGGAACCGGCAGGCCCGGGCTACTTCTTGAACGGGTCGGAATACTCCTTCACGCTCAGCTTGTCCAGCGCTATGTCGGAGGCTTCCTGCTCCCTGATGTACTTCGCGATGGTGGCCTCGTTGAGCCCGACGGTGGAGACGTAGTAGCCCTCCGCCCAGAACCTCCTGTTGCCGAACTTGTACTTCAGGTTGGCGTGCTTGTCGAAGATCATGAGCGAGCTCTTGCCCTTCAGGTAGCCCATCACGCTCGACACGCTGTACTTGGGCGGTATCGCCACCAGCATGTGCACGTGGTCGGGCATCAGGTGCCCCTCGATGATCTCGACGCCCTTGTACTCGCACAGCCTCCTGAGAATCTCCCCCACGTCCGACCTGATTTGGTTGTAGATCACTTTGCGCCTATACTTCGGAGTGAACACGATGTGGTACTTGCACAGCCACTTCGTGTGCGAGAGGCTGTAGGCTTTCTGCGCCATAGCCCAACACCACCCTTCCTTCTCGGATTCTTGACGGCCTGAACAATCGTCAATATCCGACGGGAGGGTGGTTTTGTAAAGCAGGTTGTCGTCCGCCCGCGTAGCGGGCGGTTTTCTCGGCGCGGCTACGCACGCGCCAGACTAAAGTCAACAAAAGAAAGCCCTCGAACCAGAGGGTTCGAGGGCTCTTGTTCCCACTCGACGGCGCCAAAGATGCTCGTTATCAAGCTCAAATGACCTTTCACACGCAAGCCCCAGTTGCGATCGTGGGGTATTTCACCATGGTCAAGCAGAGCGGCAACTCGTGCTCGTCGCCGTACTTCGCCCCCCGAAGCGACGCGTCCGCTACGAAGCGATCGCCTTGTAATAAGCGCCGAAGTCTGCGAGCGAGTCCATGACGGGCATCATCTGCCGGCCGAGTTCGGTGAGGCCATACTCGACGCGGGGAGGATTCTCGCCATAGTCGTGGCGAAAGACCAGCCCATCGTCCTCCATCTGGCGCAGGCTGTCGGTAAGCACCTTCTGGGAGATACCCTCAAGGTCGCGGCGCAGCTCGTTGAAGCGCCAGGGCCGCTCACGCAAATTACGGATGATAAGCAGCTTCCACTTGCCGCCGATAAGCGACACCGCTGTCGCGACCGGACACTCTGGCAGTTCCTCCTTGGTCATCACGGCAGACCCACCCCTCTTGATCATATCGGCTCCGAAAAGGATACGCAGTTACAAATAAGTGCGTACTCGTATTTGCATGTGCTCTCACGTTGAATATATCTCAGGCAAGAGATGCCTGCAAGGTAAACCGAACTCCAAGAAGAGGAACCATTATGACCAATTACGCAAAGACCAATATCGGCAACGAGGGCCGCGTCGAGCTGCATGAGGCGCTTGGGCTCACTGGAGCAGAGGTGAGCGTCAACAAGCTTCCTGCCGGCGCCGGCGTTCCGTTCGTCCATGCGCACAAGGAAAACGAGGAGATCTACGGCGTGCTCGAGGGCGCTGGCTTGGCCACGATCGACGGCGAGGACATCGAGCTTACAACTGGCGACTGGCTGCGCGTTTCCCCCGCCGCTCACCGTCAGCTCCGTGCCGCGGCCGACTCGGGCATTACCTACGTTTGCATCCAGGTCAAGCAGGGGTCCCTTGGTGCCTTCACGGCCGATGATGCCATCATGTGCTAATAAGCGAGCAGAGCTAGAGCGCGACGAAGTCGACGAGGCCGCTAACGTCGACTGGAAGGACTCTTTCTGATATTTCCCCAGGTAAGTCGATGTTTTCTTGCAAACAGCCTCCGATTCTCCGGGGGCTGCCTCATTATTCCCGTATGAAATCTGCTCCCCAGAAGCCCTGTTCGGGGAATAATTGCATGCCCGAGTACGGTAGAGTACGCGGCGTTATTCGGCGGTATTCGGGGTTGCCGAAACTACGGAAACCGATTTTCGCGTTTTATTATTCCCGTTTGTTGAACTGGGCAAATGCAATTGACGAGGGCTTGAATCCGCCTCGCAGTTTCAACTTAGTTTCATCCTCTCGAAATCACCTCTCGAAGAACCCGAATTGTGAATTATTCCCGCAGGGCCCCATTATTCCCGTACCGCCGAATACTCCGCCGTACCGCCCAGTAGGGGCATACGGGAATAATTGAGCTGTTTTCCCAGGTAGGGATGCAAAAAGAAGGCCTCCGAACCAGAGGGTCCGGAGGCCGTTATTCCCGTTATTTCGACGGCGGCTTTGCTCTATGGCGACGCCGAAACAGTATCAGGCGGTACTCAGCAGCACCAAAACGCGAGTTCAGAAGCCAGTTCCCGTTATTCCCACTCGATCGTCGCGGGCGGCTTGGACGTGATGTCGTAGCACACGCGGTTGGCGCCGGGAACCTCGGCAACGATGCGGCCGGAGATGCGGGCCAGAACGTCATAGGGCAGCTTAGCCCAGTCGGCGGTCATGGCATCGCTGGACTCGACGGCACGCAGGATGATCGGGCGCTGATAGGTGCGCTCGTCGCCCATAACGCCGACGGACTTAATGTCGGGCAGGACCGCGAAATACTGCCAGCAGCTGTGCTCGGAGTTGCGCTCGCCGGTCTGCTCAAACAGACGCTGGTTGTAGGCGTCGAGCTCCTCGCGCACGATGGCGTCGGCGTTCTTGAGGATCTCGAGCTTCTCCTTGTCGACCGCGCCGATGATGCGGATGGCAAGACCCGGGCCCGGGAAGGGCTGACGGAACACGATGTGACCCGGCAGGCCCAGCGCCAGACCAAGCGCGCGGACCTCGTCCTTAAAGAAGTGGTCGAGCGGCTCAATGAGGTCGAAGTGCACGCCCTCGGGGAACGGGATCAGGTTGTGATGGCTCTTGATGGTGGCCGTCTTGCCGCCCGTCTTGCGAGCGCCGGACTCGATGATGTCGGGGTAGATGGTGCCCTGGGCCAGGTACTTGACCGGCTTGCCATCGGTCTCGAGCTGCTGCGCCACGGCGAAGAACTCTTTCCAGAACTGCGTACCGATGATGCGGCGCTTCTCCTCGGGCTCAGTCACGCCGGCCAGAAGCTCGGCATAGCGGTCCTCGGCGTGAACGTGAATAAAGTCGACATCGAACTGCTTGGTGAAGACCTCCTCCACCTGCTCGGGCTCGCCCTTGCGCAGCAGGCCGTGGTTGATGAACACGCAGGTCATCTGCTTGCCCACGGCGCGGGCGCCCAGCGCGGCCACGACGGAGGAGTCGACGCCACCGGACAGGGCCAGAATCACGCGGTCGTCGCCGACCTCCTCGCGGAACTCGGCCGTCATGGTCTCGACCAGGTTGTCCATGCTCCAGTTGGGCTCCAGGCCACAGATCTCAAACAGGAAGTTGCTCAGCAGCTGCTGACCGTACTCGGAATGCTTGACCTCGGGGTGGAACTGCGTGGTAAAGATCTTGCGCTCGGGGCACTCCATGGCGGCAACTGGGCACACGTCGGTGCTGGCGGTAACGGTAAAGCCCTCGGGCACCTCGGAAACGGCGTCGCGGTGGCTCATCCACACGGTCTGCTCCATGGGCGTGGAGTTAAAGAGCTTGGCGCCGGCCGTGCGCGTGATGGTGGCGCGGCCGTACTCGCCCACCTCGGAGTGGCCGACCTTGCCGCCGAGCGTCACGGCCGTGATCTGATGGCCGTAGCAAAAGCCCAGGACGGGAAGGCCCAGGTCAAAGATGGCGGGATCGATAGACGGAGCGTCCTCGGCATACACGGAAGCCGGGCCGCCGGAAAGGATGAGCGCAGAGGCGTTCATCTCGCGAATCTCGTCGGCCGAGATGTCGCAGGGGACGATCTCGGAATACACGTTGAGGTCGCGGACGCGACGGGCAATGAGCTGACCGTACTGCGCACCAAAGTCGAGTACGAGGACCTTTGCGGAAGCCTTTTGATCCATGGTTTCCCCCTCTTGTTGGCGGGGAGCCGGTGCCCACCCGCGCGAATAAACGAAAATTGCTTTCATAGTGTACACGTTATATGGGGTTTCTCGTCCCTCGCAGCCATCAGTGCACGGCAAACGCACGACCAGGGCCCCTATTTGACGGCAATTGAAGTGTTACCAAACGTTACAGATGATGTAATACGTTTGAACATTGGACGCCCTGTGCCACAATACTGCCGAACGACTCCGCCTCTGTGGCGGCAAATACGATAGGAATACCAGCATGAAGCGCATCCTTCTCATCGCCACGGGCGGCACCATCGCATCGACCGAGGACGGTAACGGCCTCTCCCCCGCCCTGACCGGTGAGGAGCTCGCCCAGAGCGTCCCCGAAATCTCGGGCCTCTGCGAGCTCGACGTCGTGCAGCCCATGAACATCGACAGCACCAATATGCGCCCCAGTGACTGGATGCGTATCCGCGACGTCATCGTCGAGGGCTATGCCGACCACGACGGCTTCGTGATTCTGCACGGCACCGACACCATGAGCTACACCGCCGCAGCGCTTTCCTACCTGATCCAGGACAGCCCCAAGCCCATCGTGCTCACCGGCTCGCAAAAGCCCATGGGCAATCCCTTTACCGACGCCAAGCTCAACCTGTACCAGAGCCTGCTCTATGCGCTCGACGAGCACTCGCACGACGTCTCGATCGTGTTTGGCGGCGTATCCATTGCCGGCACGCGCGCCCGCAAACAGCGCACCATGAGCTTTAACGCGTTCATTAGCGTCAACTATCCGCCCATCGCCTATATCCGCAACGACCGCATCGTGCGCAACGGGCTTCACGGCGCCCATCAGGGCGAAAACCCGGTGCGTTTCTACGACAGCATCGACCCGCGTGTATTTGTACTCAAGCTTACGCCCGGCGTAAACCCGGGCATCCTCGACGCCCTTGCCGATAGCTACGATGCCGTGATTCTGGAGACCTTTGGCATTGGCGGTATCCCCGAGTTTGGTGAGTCGGGCGAGTCGTTTCAAGAGGCAATTTTCCGCTGGGTCGATTCGGGCCGTACCGTCGTTATGACTACGCAGGTCCCCGAAGAGGGTCTCGACCTGGGTGTTTATGAGGTCGGCCGAGCTTACGCCGATCATCCGGGTATTTTGCGCGGCGACGACATGACCACCGAGACGCTCGTGGCCAAAACCATGTGGGCGCTCGGCCAGTCACGTGATGCGGCAGAGATTCAGCGCCTGTTTTACAGCCAAGTCAACCACGACCGTATCCCGATGGCGTAGCTAAAACAAAATCCGCCTCTTTGGGCCTTGTAGGGCACGTGGTACCCCTCGGAACGTGCAAAAAGCGGAGTTTTCAGCATCCGCCCCTTCCGGGAACGTTAAAAACGCTGGCTGTAAATTGCCTTTCGACTCGAAAGACTCGTTCCACGCGCTTGTTATTCATCATATTATTGAATTTTGTGGATAATCCAAAACATTACGCGTCGTATTTGTGGCCCCGGCTGCCGTCAAATTATTGAGGGATGCTGAATACTCACGTTTTTGCACGCCGCCGTCGGGGGGACCCGTTCAACAAGCGGCAAATCTAGCAAAAAAGGCTACTCGATACCCTCGAGAAGCTCTGACACCGTCATGCCGAGTGCAGGCGCGATCTTAAATAGAACCTTGAGCGTGAAATTTGCCGTCCCATCTTCGATTCGGTCGAGGTAGGGTCGGCTGATTCCTGTCGCCACACAAAAATCAACCTTGGAGATACCAAGGTCTCTGCGTGTCTCTTCGACCCGCCTGCCAAGAATCTGTTTCGCACGTTCGTCCATGCAGCCGAGTTTGAAATGGAGCCGAACATAAACGTAAACTATAGTTTACGTTTTGCCGAATACACAGGAGTTTTCTATGTCGGGTTCTTCGGTCCGCACGTACCGAGCCACGCTTCGCACAAACAGCGCACCGCCCAAGCTCGTCGTCGTTGAAGCAGAATGTCTTTCGCCCGATGAGCGCACAGCATTTGCATTGCTATCAAGTCGCGTCGCCGCCGTTCTGGTCCCTTGCCCGGCGCAAGGTGAACTTGCCATCCAATGCCAAGCGCACAGCTGCTCGCTCAATCAGGCTGCCGTAATCGTAACCAGCCAACGCGGCCTGTCGCTCCTTTTGGAAGCCGGCATCGCGCTCGCCCTCCGCGGCGCCGGATACGAAAACGAGGCCGCCGCCGACATGGTCTTTCAACCACGATCGAGCGGCGGCCTCGCAGCAGCCATCGAATATGCTTGCAGGCTCGTTGCCTAAAGGCGCAAGCTAAAAGCCCAGGCCAAAGCCCATACCGGTAATCGCCGAATACATAAAGTAGACGTTGATTACGTTGAGAAACACACCCGTGATGCAGCCGTTTCGCAGGTAGCGCTCGCACACGATGCGCGCCATGGCGGCGGAGTCATCATTGTTTTTAGCCTGGCGTCCCGCCGTAAAGTACGTCGCCACGCTCAGCAGCAGATTGAGCACCGGCAACGCCAGCAGCTCGTAGCTCTTGCCCCAGCGCGTCGCCTCGCCGGCGGCATTAAACTTCGTTGCCACCTCGGGACCAATGTTGGGGATAACACACGCTGCGACCACCAGCGGAATCACCGCAAGTACGAGCAGCGCAATACCCATGTAGCCAGCTTTTTTGCCATATTTAAACATATGCGTCGTCCTTACACGTTAAAGCGGAAGTGCACGACGTCGCCATCGACCATGACATAGTCCTTGCCCTCAATACGCAGCTTGCCGGCAGCCTTGGCGCCCTGCTCGCCACCGAGCTCGATGTAGTCGTCGTAGCCAATGACCTCGGCCTTAATAAAGCCGCGCTCAAAGTCGGTGTGGATGACACCGGCGGCCTGCGGGGCGGTCGCGCCCTGACGCACCGTCCAGGCCTTGACCTCCATCTCGCCAGCCGTAAAGAACGACTGCAGGCCGAGCAGCTTGTAGGCAGCCTGAGCGAGCACGTCCAGACCGGGCTGCTCCAGGCCCAGGCTCTCCAGGTAGTCGGCGGCATCCTCGGGATCGAGCTCGGAAAGCTCGGCCTCGATCTTGGCGCAGATCGGCAGCGGCTTGACGCCATCAATGGGCGCCAGGTCCTCGTTGAGCATGTCCTCGTCTACGTTGGCCACATATAGGATGGGCTTCATGGTGAGCAGGAACAGGCCCTTGGCGGCGGCACGCTCCTCGTCGGTCATCTCCATGGACGCGGCGCGCTTGCCCTCGTTGAGCCAGGCAAGCAGGCGCTTGGCGACCTCAAACTTGGGCATGAGCTCCTTGTCGCGCTTGGCCTCCTTCTCGAGCTTGGGCAGCTGCTTCTCGAGCGTGCCCATGTCGGCCAGGATGAGCTCGGTCATGATGGTGTCGGCATCGCCGGCGGGATCGACGAACTCGCCCGTGCGGCCCACCTCACGCATGACGTTGGGGTCCTTAAAGTAGCGCACGACCTCGCAGATAGCGTCGGTCTCGCGGATGTTTGCCAAGAACTGGTTGCCCAGACCCTCGCCCTCGTTAGCGCCCTTCACCAGACCTGCGATGTCGACAAACTCGACCGTAGCCGGCACAATGCGGCCGGGGTTGACGATGTCGGCGAGCTTTTGCAGGCGGCTATCGGGCACATCGACGATACCCACGTTGGGGTCGATCGTGGCAAACGGGTAGTTGGCGGCAAGGCCGGTCTTTTTGGTAAGCGCGGTGAACAGCGTCGACTTGCCCACGTTGGGCAGGCCCACGATACCGATGGAAAGGGACACGACAGCTCCTTTTGGTACAGGTACTTCAAACTTCATAAGTATAGCGCCGCCGCAGCATCCGGGCGAATCCGGACACCGCGGCGGCGCAAATGAAGCAGAGATGCGTGAGGGTTCGAGACAGTAGTCCTTACTTAAGCTCGGGCCAGAAATCCTTGTTGGCCTCGATGAGCTCGTCCAGGATCTGCTTGGCAACGCTTGCCGAAGGAATGGTCTTGGAGAGCGTGAGTGCCTGCCAGAGCTTCTGGTAGCTGCCCTCGACCCAAGCCTGGACAACGAGCTTCTCGACGGAAACCTGCTGCTCCATGAGGCCCTTCTGGAACTGCGGGATCGGGCCCTGGCAGATCTTCTCAAAGCCGTTGGAACCGACGATGCAAGGCACCTCGACCATGGCCGTCGGGTCGAAGTTGGGCACAGCGCCATCGTTGGGGACAATCAGCAGGAAGCGCTCGAGCGTATTCTCGGCCAGTGCGCAGGCAAGGTCGACGATGTAGTTGGCATGCACATCCGGCTCAAAGCCGCCGTCTTTGGCCGTACCCTTGGCGATGATGTCGCGGCAAGCGCCAAAGACCTTCTTCTCGCGGCCATCCATAACCTCATTGGCGCGAGTGTAGTTGGGGTCAGACGTCTCGACGACATAGTCCGGGTACAGGTAATACTTGAGGTAGGTGTTGGGAATCGTCTCGGGATCGACAGCATAGACATCCTTGGCCTTGCCGAAGGTGTGAATCCAGCTCTCCTCGACGTGCTGCTCCTTACCGGCCTCGTGCTCAATGCCGTCCAAGTAGCCGTTCTTTGCCATGTGCTCCTTGATCTGCGGCATGAGGTCGTTACCCTCCTTGTCGTAGATCTTGCTCCACCAACCAAAGTGATTGAGGCCGTAGTAGCTGTACTGCAGCTCGCGACGATCCTTGATGCCGCACATACGGCTCATCTTATCCATAAGGTCGATCGGCATGTCGCAGATGTTGATGATGCGGCTGTTGGGACGCAGCACGCGGCAAGCCTCGGCGACGATGGCCGCGGGGTTGGAGTAGTTGAGCATCCAGGCGTTGGGGCTGTACTTCTCCATGTAGTCCAGGATCTCGATGACACCGCCGATGGAGCGCATGCCGTAGGCGATGCCGCCGGCGCCGCAGGTCTCCTGACCAACGCAGCCGTACTTGAGGGGGATCTTCTCGTCGAGCTCGCGCATAGCGTAGAGACCCACGCGGATGTGAGCAAGGACGAAGTCAGTACCGGTAAAAGCGGTTTCGGGGTCGGTGGTGTAGTTGAACTCAACCTCGGGAGCGTTCTCGTGGAAGTAGATCTCGCACGCCTTGGCAACGATCTCCTGGCGCTCGGCGTTGTTGTCATAGAAGGTCACCTTGTTGACCGGGAAGCGGTCGCGCTCCTCGAGCAGCATCAGGGCAATGCCCGGAGTGAAGGTAGAGCCACCGCCGGCAATGGTCACGGCATAGTTTTTCTTGGACATGATGTCCTCCTCATTCTGGCCGCTTGCTCAATCCGTCCCCGCACGCGGCCTTGCACGGTTTGGAATTGTTACCTAGAAGTGGAGTTTTTTATCTCTAGAATCGGCCTTGCGGTGCATACCGGCTCTGCAAGGCCGATTGTTTCGATGGACGATGGTTTACAGAAGACTCTCGAACTTCAGAAGACTCTCGAACTTCTCGCGAACCTGCGGGACGGTAAGGCCGATGATGACCTGGATTGACTGACCTTGGACCACCAAGCCATGCGTACCGATCGCCTTGAAGGAAGCCTCGGGTGCAACGACGCTCTTGTCCTTGACGTTAACGCGCAGACGGGTAGCGCAGTTAGTTACATCGATGATGTTATCCGCGCCACCGAGCAGATCGAGGATTTTCTCGGCAAGCACCAAGCGCTCATCATCTTTACTCTGGGCGACCGATTTGCCAGCAGCAGCACCGCCCTGCTTTTGCTTGTAGTCGGCCTTGGACTTGAGCTCGACCTCAACATCGTCATCCTCGCGACCGGGGGTCTTAAAGTCGAACTTGACGATCAGGAAACGGAAGACCACGACCCAAAGGGCGGTAAAGCACAGACCGACAAGGATGGAGATGGCGTACTGCAGACCGTGTGCGGCCCAAAGGGGCAGCCAGTCCCACGAGAGCATCGAGATGATGCCGCCGTCGAAGATGCCCACGACACCAAGGAGGTTTTGAGCCATGCAGCCGAGCGCTCCGAGCACGCAGTGGACGACGAACAGGCCGGGCGCGATGAACAGGAAGGTGAAGTCAAGCGGCTCGGTGATACCGCAAAGCATAGCGGTAAGGGTGACCGGGATCAGCAGAGCCTTGACGCGCTGCTTGCGCTCGGGTTTGGCGGTCATATAAAACGCAATGGCGACGCCAAGCGAGCCGAAGACCTTAGTCCAACCAGGGCAGGTATAGGCAGCCCAGGGTGCGGCATCCTTAAGAGCAATGCTCGGATCGGCAGCCAGTTGGGGCAGGATGTTGGCCCAAGCAGCAAAGATGCCGCCGTTGACCGCCGCGTTGTCGTAATAGAACGGCGTATAGATAAAGTGGTGCAGGCCTGTAGGGATCAGCACGCGCTCGAAGAAAGCAAAGACACCCACGCCGAACGTACCGGCGGAAAGGATGAATCCCTGGAAGGCGGAGATAGCAGCCTGGACATGCGGCCACACCAGGCAGGCGATAAGAGCGACCGGAACCATAACGAAGAAACCGATCATATAGATGAACACGGAGCCCGAGAACACGCCCAACCACTCAGGAAGTTCGGTGTCGAAGTACTTGTTGTGAAGCATCGTGGCGATACCTGAAATGATAAGCGCGCCCATGATGCCCATATCAAGCGTTTTGATGCTTGCGATAGTGGCAAGACCAGTACCGCTGCCCGCCTCGACAGAGTAGTCGACCCCAAAGACAGGGCCCCACTGCCCCAAAATTGTGCTTACAAAGTAGTTGAAGGTAAGGTAGATGGCCAAAGCCTCCATGCAGCAGCGAGCGTTCTGCTTGTTCGCGAGCGAGATTGGCAACGCTACGCAAAACAGCAACGGCATCTGGTTAAAGAGCGTCCAACCACCCTGGAGCAGCACATTCCAGCAATCAAACCAAAGATGGCCCGCAGTGGCCATCTCGCCAAAGATCGCCTCGGTGGTAAACAACGTACCCAGGCCGACGACGATTCCGGAAAATGCGAAAAGAATTGCAGGCGTGTACATTGCACCGCCGAAACGTTGTATCTTTTGCATCATGACGGGGAATCCCCCTCTCTTCATTCGGAGCGGCTGCGGTTTTGGCTTCACTCGAGACCGCAGACGCGCCGTTTGCGTGTACCTCGTGCAATAGGACGGGTGGGCCCGTGTCCCCGACTTCTTGCGCTTCTTTTTTATCATATCACTTATCTAGACAAGTTAATACGGTTTCTATGTTCGGTCAGCGGTCGATAATTGACGGTGAACGGTTTATTTCAAATAATTTACCTGTTATTGCCTGTTTGTCGTAATTCTTTAAAACCAAAAAATTTATCAACTTGTCTAGATATGCTTGTATAAGGATGTTTACATACCTATACTTCGATACAACATTCACCGCCACGTTAAGGAGTCACCATGAAAAGCGCGGTCTTCTATGGAAAGCACGACCTCAGAGTCGAGGAATCGGCAAAGCCAGCCGTGGGCAGGCGCGACGTTCTGATCAACGTCAAGGCTTGCGGTGTCTGCGGTACCGACGTTCATATCTATGAAGGCGACAAGGGTGCAGCCGACGTTACCCCGCCCACGATCCTTGGTCATGAGTTTGCGGGCGTTGTCGAGGCCGTGGGCAGCGACGTCGCTGGCTTTAAACCGGGCGATCGCGTGTGCATCGACCCAAACCATCCCTGCGGCTGCTGCGAACCCTGCCGCGACGGAATCAACCACTACTGCGAGCATATGACCGGTTACGGCACCACCGTTAACGGCGGCTTTGCCGAGTACTGCTCCGTCGATATGCAGCAAGTCTACAAGTTGGGCGATCACACCAGCTTCGAGCAGGGCGCCATGACCGAGCCCGTCGCCTGCTGCCTGCACGGCATCGATATGTGCAACATCAAGCCCGGCAGCACAGTTGTCGTTATCGGCGGTGGCATGATCGGTCTGCTCATGATGCAGCTTGCCAAAAACGCCGGCGCCACCAAGGTCGTCTTGCTCGAGCCCGTCGAGGGCAAGCGCGAGGTTGCGCTCAAACTCGGCGCCGATCTGGCAATTGATTCCATCCACGAGGACGTCCCGGCCCGCCTGAAGCAGGAGGGCGTCGGCAACGTCGATGTCGTTATCGAGTGTGTTGGCAAGCCCGTCACCATCGAGCAGGCCATCCAGATCGCCGGCCACAAGGCTACGGTCATGATGTTCGGCCTCACCAAGCCCGATGAGACAATCACCGTCAAGCCCTTCGAGGTCTTCCAGAAGGAGCTTGTGCTCACCTCGTCCTACATCAACCCTTATACGCAGCGTCGCGCGCTCGAGCTCATCGACTCTGGCAGGCTCGACGTATCCTCGATGGTCGCCAAGGTGGCTTCCCTCGACGAACTCGGCGCCATCCTGTCAGACCCAGCCCTGCGTGCCATGGGTAAATATATAATCGACCCCAGCAAGTAAATCGATTGACACCTGCGCGGACGGCCCTCATCCGTCGTTCGCGCACCCAGCTCTAGGAGACCGTCATGGCGCGAGCCATCTTCCAAACTATTTATGACAACGTGAAGCAGTCGATTGACGACGGCACATACGCCTATCAGAGTTATCTGCCTTCGGAGACTGAGCTCACGCAGCTGTTTGACTGTTCGCGCATGACGGTCCGTCGCGCCATCTCGATGCTTGCGGCAGATGGTTACGTGCTCCCCCAGCAAGGCAAAGGTATGCGCGTCATTCGCAACATCAGTGACGAGAAGAGTCGTGGTGGCGGCGGACTCGAGACCTTTAAGGAAATCGCGGTCAACCGAGGCTTTGAGCTCAAGACTGTCACCACCGTCTTTGAGCTCCTCGTCTGCAGCAAGGCGCTCTCCAAGATTACCGGGTTTCCCGAAGGCTGTGAGCTCACACGCGCCAAACGCATCCGTTATGCAGACGGACAAGCCGTGTGCTCCGACGACTCCTATTACCTAAGCTCACAGGTACCGGGGCTGACACCCGAGATTGTCAACGACTCGATCTATCGTTACCTCGAAGAAGATCTTGGCATTAAGATTGCCACGGGCAAACGCGATGTGACGATCGAGCATCCCACGCCCGAGGATACGCGCGTGCTCGATCTCGACGACTTTAACGCACTCGCCGTTATACGCGGGCAGACCTACAACGCCGACGGCATCCTTATGGAATACACCGAGACCAAACAGGTTCCCAGCTTCTTTTTACTCCACGAAACGGTCACCCGCCGCAATAACGGCAGCGAGACCCATCAGAGCAGTATGAGCTAACTGTCTATTAGTTGCGGTGGAATAGTTCCTTGAATGGCCAGCTTAAGGGCAAAACAGGAACTATTCCACCGCAACTTTTTTGGCCGGCGGGGCAGCACCTGTCCCACCGGCCATCATTTACGCTCTTTTAGCTAGTCCGCGAGCTTTTCTACCTGATCGAGCATCTTGTCAAGCTTGGCCTTTGCCTCAGCCTTGACCTTCTCAGCTTCTTCGTGGGCCTTGGCCTTCTGAGCGGCCTTTTCCTCGGCCTCGGGATCGACGACGACCAGGTTGGATGCATCATGCTCAACCAACTTAAGCGCATGCTCGGGACACACCTTGACGCAGGCACCGCAGCCCAAGCAATACGTCGACTCCAACGCAAAGCGGCCGCTTCCCACCAAATCGCAGGCGAACGTGGGGCATACATTGACGCACTCGCCGCACGACGTGCACTTGTCAAAATCGCACTCCGGTGTCGCCACCTGCATGTTCTGGGCAAGCTCGGGGTGGTTTTGCAGCGTCGAGAGCACCAGCTGCCGCCCGTGCGTGAGCGAACGGCGACGCTTGGTCGTCGTGGTGCCGCACATGGTGTTGAGTGTGCGCTCCAGCTGGGTAATCTGATGACGATGAGCCTTCAGCTTCTGCGTTACCGAGGCAAGTGCGGCCGTCGCCGGGTTGAGCTTGGTCACCGTCAGGCCCGTGGTGCGGGCGATCTTTTCCATGTACTCCTTGCGCTCGTACTCGCGAAGCTTATGGCACTTGAGGCTCTTGGGGTCGACTTCCAGGCCCATACCCGTGCCAGACCACTCCTCGGCCTTCGCAATCGACTCGCCCAGAATGTCCTCACCGCCGATGTTGCGGCATTTATCGCACACGCCCAACGGCAGGTACACGCTCACGTTGGGATAGTCCGCCAGTACCGAGAACCAAGTCTCGGCCGTAATATCGCCCACGCAGGCAACGACGACCTCGTTTTCGCGCGGCATGCGTTTGAGGGCACGCGTGCAGGTGACGTAGGCGGTCTCGTGGCTCGTAGCAGCAGAGACGATATCGTCATACAGGTTTTTAGGCGCCAGGCGCGGCGAGATGATCGCCTCGGTCGGGCAGGCAGCGGCGCACAGACCGCACTTGCGGCAGGAGTCGAGGATCTCGATGGCGTCTTCCTCGACCTCGATAGCGTTGACCGGGCACACGTCCATGCACGCGGTGCAGCCGCTCTTTTCGTTTTTGCAGGTCAGGCACGGAATGGTATTGCCGCGCGGGCGCTCCTTGTAGTCGGCAGGATTCCACTGCGGCGCCGACGGATCGAGTGCATCGGTCACGCCGCCAAGCGGATTTTTAAGAAAGTCGAAACCCTTGCTGATCTCGATAATGTCATCAAACAGATCGTGTTCCTGCGCCATGCGCGGCCCCTCCCTGAGCAGTGCAAATAAGCAAGAGATAATGATACGCTATCGGCCCACGCCTCGGGCAAATTACACGCGGAGCATCTTTGCGGCAAATAGCCCATGGCCTATCGCCGCCTCGATTGCACAAGGTCAATCAAGTGCCAAGCTATGCCTCGCACATGAGCTGCACGAGTTTTTGTTTGGTCACCTTGGCCTGCTCGTTGGCCATATTGCGCTCGTTTCTAAAGACCGCATTTGCAACACCCTGCAAATCGGCATCGGAAATCTCGCTGCACGGACCGTCCATCGAAGCCGCCGTGAGGCATACGCACAACGGCAACTCGGCATAAAACGCAACGGCCTTGGCGATATCGAGCATCTTGCCGCCGCCAATACCCACCACCATGTCGCAATACTCGGCCTGGGCTTCCTTAGCCATTTCGACAACGGCGTCTTCCGTACACGGACCGTCATAAATCTTAAAGAACGGCTCACTTAGATCTTCGTCCAGAAATCCATCGACGATCTGCTTGCACAGCCGATCCTCGGTGCCCTGGTCAAACAAGACATAGGCAGCGCAGCCCAACCATGACAAATACCTGCCCTGACGCGAAAGTTCGCCCGGCCCCTGAACATACCGGCCGGGACCACCATAAACCATGGGAAGCGCCATACGAGAATCCGCCCTTTCATCAACAACAATTGGTGCAAAGTAACCTGACCCCTTTGCACCATAGCAAAAAGGGGCAAAGCCATCTGTCGGCTTTGCCCCTTCCTTACCTTAGTTTACTCATCCATAAGGTAGTAGTGACCCAGTGCGTCGGCACCCAGGATGGCGTTGGCGACCATCTCAGGCGTCACCTCAAACGGCATGTTGCACATGGTGTCCTCAGGCGCGCACGCGGCCTCGGCAACAATCATGGCCTGCTCGCGCGTAACCTCGGCAACGCCCAGCTCCTTGAGCGTAACGGGCAGACCCAGCTCAATGCAGAAGCCCAAGACTTCCTCGAGCTTCTCGGTCGGGGCATCCTCGAGTACCAGCTGGACGATAGTGCCAAAGGCGACCTTCTCGCCGTGATACATGCCATGGCACTCGGGCAGCATCGTCAAGCCGTTATGGATGGCATGGGCCGCAGCGAGGCCCGAGCTCTCAAAGCCAATGCCGGAGAGCAGCGTATTTGCCTCGATGATGTGCTCCACGGCAGGCGTCAGCGCGCCCTTCTCCAACGCGACCTTGGCCTTCACGCCATCGGCCATGAGCGTCTCATAGCAGAGCTTGGCGAGTGCCAAGCCAGCCATGCCGCCCTTGCCGCCGGCGCAGGTGCTACCGTCGGCATCGTGCGTCGCCTGGGCCTCAAAGTAGGTTGCGAGCGCATCGCCCATACCGGAAACCGTCAGGCGCACCGGGCTCGCCGCGATAACCGTCGTATCCATCAGGACAATGTTGGGGTTTGCCTTAAGGAAGAGATATTTATCGAACTGGCCGTCGTCGGTGTAGAGCACCGAAAGTGCCGAGCACGGTGCATCGGTCGAGGCGATGGTGGGGCAAATGATAACCGGGGATTCCAGGTAATAGGCAACGGCCTTCGCGGTGTCGAGGATCTTGCCGCCACCGACGCCGACGATGATGTCGCAGCCGTTGTCGCGAGCGAGCGCAACCAGACGATCGACCTCGCCCTTGGAGCACTCGCCGTTAAAGTCCTCAAACAACAGCTCAGCCTTAGCCTCGGCAAAGCCGCCCTCGATCTTGGCACCGACGCGCTTCTTGCCCGAAGGCGTCACGATGACGAGGGCCTTAGCGCCGAGCGGCTCGACATAGGAGCCGAGCTTGGCCAGCTCATCCGGACCCTGGATATACTTACTGGGGCTATTGAAGATTGCAGCCATTTTTATCCCATTCTCTAATAATTAAAAAGAAAGGGGCTCCGTACGGATACGTGCGGAGCCCCTCGTTACGATAACAAGAGTCGATTAGAAATCGATGTCGGTGTCGTAGTAGCAGGCCTTGAGGATCTTCTCGAAGTCAGCAGCCTTGGTCTCACGCGGGTTCTCGGGCGTGCAGGCGTCCTGCTCGGCGTTCGCGGCGATCTCGGGCAGCTTGGCGAGGAACTCCTCCTCGGAAACCATCTGCGGGTTCTCGGCGTCGACCTTCACGCCACCATTCGCGTAATCCTTGATGGACTGCGGAATGTTGAGCTGGTCGTTGAGGTCGCGAATCTTCTGGACGAGCGCAGCGATGAGCTCCTCGTTGGTCTCGCCGGGAAGGTGCAGGATCTCCTTGGCCACGTAAGCGTAACGCTCGGCAGCACGCGGGTCCTTGGAGTTCCACTGGATGACCTTGCCCAGGTACATGGCGTTAGCAGCACCGTGGATGATGTGGCCGTTCTCGAAGGCAGCACCGGTCTTGTGAGCCATGGAGTGAACGATGCCGAGCAGACCCGAGGAGAAGGCGATACCGGCGATGCACTGAGCCTCGTGCATGTGCTGACGGGCCTCATGGTCGCCAGCATAGGACTTGGGCAGCCACTCGACGATCTCGCGGATGCCGTGCAGAGCGTTGGCGTCGGTGAACATAGAGGCGCAGGTGGAAACGTAGGCCTCCATGCAGTGGGTCAGAGCATCCATGCCGGTGTGAGCGCACAGCTTGGCGGGCATGGTGTAGGTGAGCTCGGGGTCGACGATGGCGACATCAGGGGTGATGTTGAAGTCGGCCAGCGGGTACTTGATGCCCTTGGCGTAGTCGGTGATGACGGAGAAGGCAGTGACCTCGGTAGCGGTACCGGAGGTAGAGGAGATGGCGCAGAAGTGAGCCTTCTGACGCAGCTCAGGGAAGCTGAACGGCTGGATGATGTTATCGAAGGACTCCTCGGGATACTCGTAGAAGACCCACATGGCCTTAGCGGCATCGATGGGCGAGCCGCCGCCGATGGCGATAATCCAGTCGGGCTCGAACTCGCGCATGGCCTCGGCGCCCTTCATGACGGTCTCGATGGAGGGATCGGACTCGACGCCCTCGAACAGCTTGACCTCGAAGCCGCCCTCTTTGAGGTCGGCCTCAACGTCCTGCAGGAACCCGCCGCGGCGCATAGAGCTGCCGCCAGAAACGATGATGGCCTTCTTGCCCTTGAGGTTCTTTACCTCGTGGCGAGCGCCCTCACCAAAGTACAGATCGCGAGGATTGGTAAAACGTCCCATACTGTGCCTCCTAAACAAGCCCCTCTTAGACTTGCGTATATAACGGAGCACCCGATTGGCTCCGTTAGGACCGTTTTGCGCGTTGCCGGCGATGGCAATGCGCGATGTCTAAACGTCTCAACGCTCAGACAAACACTATTTTACCGTTCTGGTTGGTCAGTTATTCACCTAAAGCCGACAATGATGAAACGTTTTTTCTATCCCTGAAGACCTTTGTGGGGCATTCATACTCCCAAGCTGGGCAAACGTTTTATCAAGGTTGACTACATATCCCGGGCAGGACAGTGCCCCTCCAAAATATGCACCGTTCGCCGCCAAAAATCGACCGTTTGCGGCACCGTGATACCACTCGGCCGTCCATGGTGCCGACATTTGTGCGACATCCGACTTCGTGGTGCAAAGGTGCAAGTCCAAGTGCGGCACCCCCGGTGTGCCACATGCGGGTAAACTAGAACCTTATATAGAAACATCTGAACCCTAACCGCAGCAAAGGAGGCCCCATGGCATTCGATCCCATTCAAGAGGATTGCCATCGCCTCGTTCTTGAGGCCTTGCGCCGCGACAATATCCCGCTCACCGACGCTGCCGCCGTAGAGCGTCTGATGGAACAATTCACCCGCGACCCCGCACCGCTCATCGTGCACGACCGCGACCGCGCCGGACACCTCATTGCCAAGGTGGTCGAGGCCGTCGACTACCGCATTCCCTTTATCCCCGACGATGCCCAGGCAGAGCAGGAAGAGGCAGCTGCCGAGAACATGCTCCGCGAGGCGGCCGCACTCGATCCGGCCAACTGGGATGCCCAGCGCATGCTGACGGCACTCACCGCCGAATCCAACGAGGAATACGTGCAGTACCTGGTGTCCAAGTGCGACGAGGTGGAGCACGATCTGGCGCTCAAGATCGCTTCGGCGCAGGACCCCTACGAGCGCGAGGCCGCAGGCGACCTTACGCGCCGCCCCTATCTGCGCTGGCTTGCCGCCTTGGCATCGCGCGCCCTCATTAGCGGACGCTACCGCATGTCGCTCGAAGCCGCAAACCGCAGCCTGGACTTTGCACCCAACGACCCCGCTGGTGTCCGCCACACCGCGATGCTCGCCATGGCAAAGCTCGAATACCCCGCCGAGGAGCTCAAGCGCTTTCGCTCTATCCACTCCGTCCCCTATCTCGCCAACACGCCGCTGCGCCGTCGTCCCAAGGATGCGGAGCGCGACTTGGACCCATGGACGCTCATCGCACTGATGAGCGCAGCCTGGCGCGAGCTGGACTACGAGGGCGCCGAGCACTATTTGCGCATCCTTGCACGCTCGTGCCCGCACGCGGCCGAGGCGCTCTACTTCCAAACCGAGTTTCCCGATGGCGTCTATGCCCGCGTCAACGTGGGTGTGGGCTCCACCGACGAGCTTGTCCTTGCGCTGTCCGAGGCGACGCCGGTACTGCAGGAGGGCCTGGGCGCCCCCGACAACGCCAGCTTTGCCGCCTGGGTCGCCACCAACGATATCGTGCGTTCCCAAATCGATGAGCGCATCCTGCGGGCGGCCGAGCAGGGTTTGCCGTTTAAGGGAGGAGACCTCTAATGGATCCGAGCGTCTACATCCCCGCCTACCTGGAGCGCACCTATCTGGCATCGCACCCCGAGCTCACCGATGCAGCACGCGAGCTTGTCCATAACGACGTAAGCGTCAACCCTCACAAGTATGCGCAGACCGAGCATGCCCAGGCGCTGCTGTCCTATGCCGGTGTTCATCGCCACCTGCTCGACGAGCTCCATCGCATCGAGGACATGGGCAGTGACGAGGAGTTCGAACAGACGCGTAATCGCCTGTTCGACGACATGCGCGATGAGCTGCTCAAAATTGTCCGCGTCGATGCACTGGCCGTCGACGCGCAGCTGCTCGCCATCATCCTGGCCGACACGCCCGTTGACGCCTGTCTGGGCGACCTGATGAAGCTCGAGGCGACCACGGCCGATTACCTGCAGCAAAGTGTGCCCGGGTTCGATATGGAGGCCCCACACTACTGGGCCAACAAGGTTTTGACGGACGGTGTGACGGCGGCAGATCTCACCGTGAGCGAGCCGGCACTTATCGGGTGGCTCCACACGCTCGAGGCCATCTCGCAGCTGTGCATGGCGAGCGCCCGCTACCGTGCTGCCGCCAACTACGCCCGCCGCGTCCTTAAGGCGGAAGGCTACCCCACCCGAGCCGCAGGCACCGTGTTGCTCGCCCTCGCTCGTCTGGAAGACCAGGACGGCTTTTTTGCCCTGGCCCACCAGCTCGAGGAAGAGATCGGGGCTGACGCACTTGAGAACTCTCCTTGGTATCTGCTCGCCCGCACGATTCTGCTGTTCAAAACAAACAAGATGCGCCCGGCGACACGCGCGCTGCGTGAGTTTGCCAATCGTTGCGAGGGCGGTGCGTTCTTCTTACTGAACCCCATGTACCAGACACCGTACCTTCCCTGCCGGCCCGAGCCACACGATCCCTGGGATCTTTCGCACCAGGCCGTTTGGGAAGCGGACGGTATTATCTCGGACACTCCCGACTTTGCCCCTTGGGCCAATGCCTGCGAAGACGTGTCGCAGCTTGCCCAGGAATTTGCGCGCCGCTACGGTTTTTAGTGACGCACTCGACCCGACCATGTCGTTTACGTTAGGAACGGTTTCATGAACCTCCGCTCATCTCTTGCCTGCACCTCGAGCGATATCGCCCGTTGGGGGCTGCGCTCCGTCCTTAAGCGCCAGGGCGGCGTACTCCCCGGCCGCATCGCCATGAAGATCGACCCCGAGCTGCTGAACGACCTCGCTGGCCTTGTCGACCGCAGCGTAGTGATCACCGGTACTAATGGCAAGACCACCACCTCCAACCTCATCGCCGACGCCGTTGCCGCCAGCGGCGCTACCGTGGTGTGCAACCGTGCCGGCAACAATATGGAGCCCGGTGTGGTGGGTGCTCTGCTCGAGGCCCGCAGTGGCCTCAAGCGAGCCGGCGGCGGCAAGCGCGTGGGCGTTTTTGAATGCGATGAGCTCTACACCGTGCGCGTCCTGCCCAAGCTCAAGCCGACGTACTTCGTGCTGCTCAACCTGTTCCGCGACCAGCTAGATCGCTATGGCGAGATCGATCACACCCAGGAGGTCATCGCCCACGCGTTGGAGCTTTCGCCGGCAACGACGCTCATCTACAACGCCGACGACCCGCTGTGCGCCTCGATTGCCGCGCGCGTTCCCAATGCGAGTATTGCCTTTGGCATCGACGGCGCCACCGACACCGAGTCCGACCGTATTAGCGACTCGCGCTTTTGCTCGCAGTGCAACGCCCCGTTGGAGTACGACTATGTGCAGTATGGTCAACTCGGCGCCTACCATTGCCCCTCGTGCGGTTGGGCACGCCCCGCACTGGTCCGCCGTGTGACGGGCGTGGAGCTCGGCTGCGACGGCTACGGCTTTGACCTGGTCTTTGGATCTGCGCCCGACGCGGCTGCCGCACACATCGCCACACGCTACAACGGCCTGTACATGGTCTACAACGTTGCCGCCGCCTTCTTTGCCGCGCACGAGTTGGGCGTGGATACGGCGTTTCTGCAGCCCACGCTCGATGCCTATGTGCCCGCCGGTGGTCGTATGGGGCACTGGGATATCGCCGGCCGCACCGTCGAGGCCAACCTGGCTAAGAATCCCGTAGGCTTCGATCGACAGATCCAGTCCATTAAGACGGCGGGCGGCAGACTCTGCGCTTTCTTCCTCAACGACAACGACGCCGACGGACACGATGTATCGTGGATCTACGACGTCGACTTCGAGCGCATCGCCGACACGCCGGGTCTTGTCGCCTTTGCCGGAGGCACGCGCGCGCACGACATGCAGGTGCGTCTCAAGTACGCCGGCATCGATGCCGCGATTATCTCGGACGTCGCGCAGGCAATTGGCGCCGTGGCAGACGAGGCCGCCAATGACACCTTCTACGCCGTCGCCAACTACACGGCCTTCCCGCCGCTGGTCAAGGAGCTCGACGGGCTGAAAGGCGCTGCCGCCGACGCTGTTGCCGGGCGCGCCGTAGCCCGTGCCGACGGCAGCGCTCTTCCTGTCGGCATCGCGCCGGTCGAGCTTTCGCGCCCGCTGCGCATCGTCTACCTGTACCCCGATGCCCTCAACCTCTACGGCGACGGCGGCAACGTTATCGCCCTCGAGCGTCGCTGCGCCTGGCGCGGCATCCCCGTTCGCGTGGACGAGGTCCGTATGGGTGAGACGCTCGATCTCACCGACGCCGACATCGTCATGATGGGCGGTGGCTCCGACCGCGACCAGCTGGCGGTTGCACATGAACTGCTCGCTCAAAAAGACAAGGTCGCATCCTATGTTGAGGACGGCGGTTCGCTGCTTGCCATCTGTGGCAGCTATCAGCTGCTCGGCCGTTCGTACTATATGGGTGAGGATCGCATTGAGGGTCTGGGCGTCATTGCCGCCGAAACCGTACGCGGCTCCGATCGCCTGATCGGCAACGTAGCCGTCAAAACCGATCTGGCACCTGAGCCCTTTGTGGGATTCGAGAACCATGGAGGTCGCACGCTTTTGGACGCCGAGGCCACGCCGCTCGGAACGTCCGTCATCACGGGCACCGGCAACAACGGCGACGATGGCTTTGAGGGCCTGATCTACAAGGGCGTCATCGGCACGTACCTACACGGACCGGCACTGCCCAAGAACCCCGAGCTCGCCGACTGGCTGATCGCGCACGCCCTCGAGCGCCGCGGCGATGCGCAGGCCACAGCCCTGCTGCCGCTCACGCCCCTCGACGACACCTACGAGCACGCCGCCCACGACGCCGCCATGAAGCTCCTCCCCTAGCACCTCACCACCACAAAGGGGACAGGCACCTTTGTGGTGGTTTTTCAGTTTGCCAACGATATGTGAACGGCTAAAAAAGTCTGCTATACTCTTTCCCGCTGTCCCCATCGTCTAGCGGCCAAGGACGCCACCCTTTCAAGGTGGATATCGCGGGTTCGAATCCCGCTGGGGGCACCACAGAATCTGAGAAGCCCGTTACCAATTCGGTAGCGGGCTTTTTGCTACCCATGCGCCGGGATTCGAACCCCGAGGGCATTAAATCACACTGTCGTCCAAGGGCCTGTGGGCAAAAAATAGCAAATATGAGTACTGTTACCAATTTAGTAACAGCGATTTCATGCCATCAGAAGGCGATTTAGACGCCAGGGGTCCTACGGCGGAAGAATTGCAGGCGTTTATCAGCTATGTACTTGGACATATGTTGCGTAACAACCCATATTTTGTAAATAGATAATGCTACAGGACTTGTGACAGTACTCATATTTGACGTTTTTTGCCCACGACCCCTTATTACGTGGGCGAATCAGTTGCAAAACGGACTCCTAAGCGTCCTTCGCAATCAAAAAGCCGGGGCCCGCGCGATGCGGACCCCGGCTCAATACCGTGACGATATGTCAGTTACGCTCTACACGTAGAACAGGATGTCGTCGTAGGTCGGGACCGGCCAGTAGTCGGCTGCCACGATCTCTTCCATGGCATCCACGGCGGCGCGCAGCGTATCCATAGCGGGAACGACCTCGTGTGCATACACATTGGCCTGCTCCTGCCCATCGAGGGCTTCGGCCTTCTGATGCACGGCGTCGAGCGCCTTGATGGAGTCGTTGATGGTGGTGATGCCGTTGCAGAGCTTGTTGAGCGTGTTCTGCTCGCACTGCATGGCGGCCTCCGCACCAGCGGCGCGAATAGTCTCAAGGCCCTTAGCGACCTTGGTGGCATAGGCGGTAATGACCGGGCGATAGGTACGACGCGCCTCGCGAACCATCGTGGTGGCCTCGATGTTCATGAGCTTGTTGTACTTCTCGAGCTTGCAGTCGTAGCGGCACTGGGCCTCGGCCTTGGTCAGGACACCCGTCTCCTCAAAGAGCGCAATGGCCTTATCGGAAACAAAGGCGGGCAGGGCGTCGGCCGTGGTCTTGTTGTTGGCAAGGCCGCGCTTCTCGGCCTCAACGGGCCACTCGTCGGAGTAGCCATCGCCGGAAAAGAGGATGCGCTGGTGGTCGGTCAGGACTTTCTTGCAGTACTCGAGCGCAGCGTCCTGGAACTCATCCTCGGGCGTACCCTCAAGCGCGTCGGCGAAGGACTTGAGCGACTTGGCCACGGCGGCATCGAGCACCAGATTGGAGTCGGAGACGTTCTGCTCGGAGCCGCAGGCACGGAACTCAAACTTATTGCCGGTAAAGGCAAACGGGGAGGTGCGGTTGCGGTCGGTGTTGTCCTGCATCAGCTTGGGCAGGGTATCGGCGCCCAGGTCGAGCACGCCGCGCGTGGCATGGACGGAAGCCTTGCCATCGATAATCTTCTCGACGACCTCGGTAAGCTGGTCGCCCAGGAAGATGGACATAATCGCCGGAGGAGCCTCGTTGGCGCCCAGACGATGGTCGTTGCCGGCCGAGGCAACGGAGGCACGCAGGAGCTCCTGATAGTTATCGACGGCCTCGATCACCGCGGTGAGGAAGACGATGAACTGCAGGTTGTCGAGCGGGGTGTCGCCCGGATCGAGCAGATTCTCGGACTCGGTGCCAAGCGACCAGTTGTTGTGCTTGCCCGAACCGTT
>CAJJQF010000030.1:0-24407 GCA_905193815.1 uncultured Collinsella sp.
TGAGAGGGCGGCGTCCTAAACCGCTAGACGAACGGGCCATATGTAGCAAATGCAATGGCTGGGATGGAGGGAGTCGAACCCCCATTGACGGAACCAGAATCCGCTGTCCTGCCATTAGACGACATCCCAATGACTGCATTGCTGCGCTCGGCTGTGCCTTTGCGCAAGAAAGAAATATACGGGAAGTCTCGCCGTGACGCAAGCCCCAATTTTGACTTTTTTGAAATTCAGTCAAATTGGCCTAATTTAGTCCAACCCGTGAAGGACCTGTGAAGCCGACCGCTGTACACGAAGGGCAAAACGCCGCGAGCGGTAGCCGTCAACCGTTGGCAGATTCTACCGCGAAAACGATAGCACCAGGCAACACAATCGAAGTATCAATGATCGCGTAGATATCGAGGCGCCATGGACGAAGAGCTTGATTACCTATGGGAGACCCTGGGCCTTGAGATCACTGCCGACCTTTGGCCCGAACGGGACAAAATCCATCCCACACTGCGCCCCGCCATTACTGTGGTGCAGGCAAAATACCGCCGTGCATCCTTTTTGATCATGCGGATGTCTTGGCACGCGGGACTCCCCGACCTTAAGCGAATCCAGGCAAGCCTCGTCGAGTTGTCCGGTATGCCGACCGTCATATCCGAGGCACACCTGGAGCAGCGCCAGCGCGAGCGACTGCAACAGCAGCAGATTCCCTTTATCTGCCCTGGCGTTCAGGCATATCTGCCCTTTATGGACGAGGAGTACTGGAGCGGCAAGCCCAACAAGCACGTAAAGGTCTACGATCCGCACGAATGGGCACAGCTGGCGGACTGACTGAGGCAGGCCCGCCGGCGGAAAGTGCGTCCCACCCTGAGCACTCAAAACGGGTCGCACTTTCCGCAGCCGCTACAGCAACGCCTCGGCCCAAGCCGATTCCCTAAAGCCGGGAATCGCAAAGTCGTCGCCCACCAGCAGCGGACGCTTGACCAGCATGCCGTCGGTCGCCAGCAGCTCGTAGCACTCCCGATCCGTCATGCCCGCGTCCAGACGCGCCTTCAGGCCCAGCTCTCGATATTTCATGCCCGACGAATTAAAGAAACGCCGCACCGGCAGCCCCGAACGAGCAATCCAGGTCGCAAGCTCATCAGCCGTGGGATTGTCCAAAACGATATCGCGGTCGATATACTCTACCCCATGTTCGTCCAGCCATGCCTTGGCCTTCTTACAGGTCGAGCACTTGGGATATTCAACAAACAGTACGGTCATGGGAATCCTCCGAATATAGATCGGCCAACGCAGGCACACGCCACACGAGGCGCCTTCGTATGATGGGCCAATTGTAGCCCGCGGGTCACACGTTAAACGAACCGTACCCCGAATCCGCGCTTGATAAACGGTAGCAGTTCCATTGCTTCGGGCGTGATATGGCCCGCAACGTTCATGCGCTCGTCACCGGGAAGATCGACCCGCGCAATCTCAAGCTCGCCTTCGTAGCGCCCATATCCGCTATTGCTCACAGCGATCGACCCCGCCTTTCGCGGCAGGCCGGCTCCGGCATCCGTCGGCACGGAATCCGGCTTAAGCGTCGTACGTGACTCCTGAGACCTAAAGATGAGGACGCTCGAGTCGGGCCGGTCGTGATGAATCTGCCCGCGCACATAGGCATAACCGGGCTCAAGCTCGCATTGCAGGTCCACGTATCCGGCGGAAACTTGAGCAAACTGCGCCCAGCCCGCATCGGATAGATCGGGGTCGCCGACCAACACAATGTCGCAATCGGCGCCATGTGCAAGCTCAAGCATATTGAGAGCAACCTTTGACGCGCGACCGCGCTGCGCCTCGACCGTCGGCAGTCCCTCGAATACCGGCCCGCGAACGTTAGCATCACCCGGCACAAAAGCCATGATTTCGAATCCAAGCGCCGCAAGACGAAGATTCACCCGAGCAATGTCCTCCAGAGCTAAACCGGTATAAGGCTTGGGGTAAAAATTGTGGCAGGCGGCAAAACGAGTCACATCGGCACCGGCCTCACGCCACGATGCGATTTCATCAGAACTCACCGTCGATGCATTGACCACAATGTGAAATACACCGGACAGCTCCGCGACCCGCTGGGCGCTAAAGCCATAGTCCAAACGAAGGTATTCCAACCCCAGATCGCGCAGGTCCTCGATGCGCTCAAGCCCGAGCAAATCGCACGTGCGAGGCCCCACATCGGCAATGAGCGCAATGCCGCGGGCGGAAAGCAGCGACAGCACATGACGGACCTTATCGGCATACGCCGCTCCCCCATCCTCGGGAATATGCAGCGAGGTGAACGCATAGCGCGCACCCGCCGCGGCACCATGTTCAATCGTCCGCTCAATATCCTGCAGAGGGCTGGAAAGATAAATCGAAATACCCGTTTTCACGCTTCAACGCTCCTTTAAAAAAGGCCGGCGGAGCAGCTAGCCCCGCCGGCACAACCATAACATCAAGAAATCTGCCGCGCGCCGCGAACCCCGAGCAACACGGCTCGCGATATCAAACTACTCACCAAAGAACTCGTTGATCTTCTGCTCGTCGACACCGAAGAACCACGTCAGGACAAAGCCGGCGGCATAGGCAAGCAGCATAGCGGCAACGTAGCCGAGTTGCTGGCCAGGAACGACGATCAGCAGGCCAAACAGACCGGAAACGCCCTGAGAAACCGTGCCGATGTGAAGCAGCGCCGCGAGCGCGCCGCCAAATCCGGCACCCAGGCAGGCCGTCACAAACGGACGAACGAGCGGCAGCGTAACAGCATACATCAGAGGCTCGCCCACACCCAGGATTCCAACGGGAATGGACTCTGCGACGTACTTCTTGAGCTTGGCGTTCTTGGTCTTAAAGTACAGCGCCAAACCGGCACCGACCTGGCCGCCGCCAGCCATCATAAGGATGGGAAGCAGGTAATTGATACCCTTGGTAGCGCCGTCGGGATCGTTGAGCATAGCGTGGATCGGCGTGAGCGCCTGATGCAGGCCGACGGAAACCAGCGGCAAGAAGCCTGCCGACAGGATATAGCCGCCCAGGACGCCCAGCTTCTCGAAGATAAAGGTCAAAACGCTAAAGATGGCAGTCGTCAGCCATGCACCAACCGGCTGGATGACGAGCATCAGAGCAAAGGCGCCGATGATGAGCACCAGCAGCGGGGACAAGAACGTGTCGAGTGCGTTGGGCATAACCTTGCGAATCTGACGCTCCATCCAGGCAAAAAATGCGCCAGCGATGAGAGCCGCGATCATGCCGCCCGCTGCGGGGTTGTACTGCGCATTGGTGAGCGGCAGCAGAATGGCAGTGGCAGGATCAGCCGCGCCAGGCGCAAGCAGGGGCATGGCACTGTTGGCGATGCACATCATGCCGGCGATGCCGCCCAGCGCAGCGGAGCCACCAAACTCACGTGCCGCGTTATAACCCACCAAGATGGGCAGATAGGCGAACAGGGCCCAGCCCATGGAACGAATGCCCTGGTACCACCACTCGCCTGCAAGCGCGCCTGCCGTCGAGACGTTAATGACGTTGCAGATACCGTTGATGAGGCCAGCCGCAATGATGCCGGGAAGCAGGGCGACGAAGACATTGGAAATCTTCTTGAGGAAGGCCTGAACCGGCTTGGACTCGTACTTGGCCTTCTGCGCGGCCTTGTTCGTGGCCGCAGCGTCAACCACGCTCTCGTCGGCAACGCCTTTCGCAAGGCCGGTGAGCTTGGAGAACTCCTCGAGCACCTTATTCACCTTGCCCGGACCCAGCACGATCTGCATCGTGTCGTCCTCGACCAGGCCCATCACGCCGTCGAGCGCCTTAATGCCCTCCGTGTCGACGTTGCCCGCGTCTTTGACGGTCACGCGCAGGCGCGTCATGCACGCCGCGTTTGCTAGCACGTTGTCTTTACCGCCCAAAAGATCCAGCAGCTTTTGAGCCAGCTCTTTGTTCGTCATAACTCCTCCTTGTATTGGATATCTCGTCTGGATGTCATATCAGCTCACACCGCGCACCTATCGGGCGTCGGCATTGCTCTTCTCATGGCCACTCACCGCAGCACGGACATGGCCTCGCGCCCGCTCAAGAGCTACCGCGGCCTGCTCGGCATCGCAGTCCAGCAGCACCGAGACAATAGCGGTTTTTACGTGGCCGCCGGCATCTGCAAGCGCCTGAACAGCGCGCTCGCGCGTGCAGCCGGTCGCCTCCATCACGATGTTCTGGCCGCGCACCACCAACTTCTCGTTCGTCTGCTGCACATCGACCATCAGGTTTTGGTATACCTTGCCGATCTTGACCATGGCACCGGTCGAAATCATGTTGAGAATGAGCTTCTGGACCGTTCCCGCCTTGAGCCTCGTTGAGCCGGTCAGCACCTCGGGACCGGGCACGGGCTCAATGGCAAGATCTGCGCTCTCCCCGATCTTCGACCCTTGGTTACAGGCAATTGCAATGGTCTTGCACCCAGTTGCCTTGGCGTACACAAGGCCGCCCACCACATAGGGAGTACGACCACTTGCCGCCAGGCCAACGACAAGATCCTTGTCCGAGAGTCCACGCTCCCGCAGGTCGCTCGCGCCAAGCTCCTCGCTGTCTTCGGCACCTTCGACAGCCTTGATAAACGCCGTCTCGCCCCCGGCAATGAGCCCGACGACCAGATCGGGCGATACGCCAAACGTGGGCGGACACTCCGAAGCGTCGAGTACGCCCAGACGGCCGCTGGTGCCTGCGCCCATGTAAAAGACGCGCCCGCCGCGCTCGAGTGTCTCAGCAGCCCAGTCGATTGCTGTGGCAACCTGGGGCAACACTTTCGTGACCGACTGGACGGCACGAAGATCCTCATCGTTCATCGTCGTGACGATTTGCAGCGATGTCATCGTATCGAGGTCCATTGACCTTTGATTACGCTGTTCGGTCGTGAATTTTGTTAAATCGAGCATTTCATTCACCTCATCTTTCCTGTTTCTCGATGTAGTTTTGCTTAATGACATGCGTCGCCCGTTCGTAGTCGCTGGCAACGTAAGCAGCGTACAGGGCATCGACAACCATAAGCTGGGCCATACGCGAAGCCATGGCACCGCTGCGGACCAAGGGTTCACTCGCGGCGACGCCGAGCACGGCATCGGCCATGGTGGCAAGCTTGGATGATCCATCTACTTTGGTAACGGCCACAACGGGACAGTTGTGACGTTGAGCCTCGGCGGTGCAGTCCAGCACCTCTTGCGTCAAGCCCGAGTAGCTAAAGGCGATTGCCATATCGCCCTCATGCATGTTCTTGGCACATAAGAGCTGATCATGCCAGTCGTCGTACAGACGGCACTCTTTGTCGACACGCATGAGCTTTTGCGCCAGGTCGTGCGCGACCAAACGAGAAGCACCAATACCGAACAGATTGACCGCGCGTGCCCGCTTAAGACGGGTCGCGCATCGCTCCAAGACGGTGTAATCGAGCGTTCGCGCCGTCGCCTCGATCGTGCGCACGTTGCTTTTCATCACCTTCCCCACGATACGTTCGACGCTGTCATCCATGGAGATGTCCTCGAGGGCTATGTCTTTCTTGTCACCTAAGAGCGCCAGCTCGGCAATCAGTTCGCGCTGGAACTCCTTGTAGCCCGCAAAACCCAAACGCTTGCAAAAGCGCAAAATGCTCGAGGGCGAGGAGAACGTGACATCGGCAAGACCGCGGACGGACAGCCCGACCACCTCGTGCGGATGAGCGCTTACATATGCGATGACATTGCGTTCCGCCGGGCTCGCGCTGAGCTCACGCTCGCGAAGCCGCAAAAGCAATCCGTTTGCCATCTCAAACACCTCCGTTGAGAAGAATTAAAGACCAACGAACGATTCGTACCGGATACAAACAGCTTTTGCGGTACATTGTGCCGCATCGTGGCGCACAAAGGGCGAGCGTTCTACCGCTCGCCCCTCAAATCCGACCGCTCGGAAATACGCGCGACACAAAATAATTCAGCAAGGTCGCATTATCAGAAACGGGTTTGTTACCGGCTAGCGCCTCGCATGGGCGCCGATCGGCCGAGTCGCATGGCGCACCAACGCCGCTGCCAGCAATACCAACAGCATGGCGGTGACATAGCCCGCGGCATCGAATCCTAAATCGATAACGTCGAAATGCCTGCCGGGAACAAAGATCTTATGTACCTGATCGCCAACGGAGCAGGCGACGCAAAAGAGCAATACGGGCACGCAACGGGAGCATACGCTCCACGGACGCCTGGAAAGGCAAACCACGACCACCGAGGCGAACAACCCGACGAAGAAAAATTCTACGGTATGGGCAACGCGACGGACGTTTGTGCCCACCCACATGCGAATGGAAGCAAGTCGGCCAGACCGGACATTCGAGGCAGCCGAATCGGCGCCCCCGGTCATTCCGTTCTCCGTCTGGACTTCACCCGTGGCATCGGCAGCCTGAACGCCCGTAGCCTGACCCTCCACCACACGCGCGGTGGACTCGCTCAGCAACGACGTCTCCACCGCATTTTGCTCCGTCAGCACCCAGATGACCGCCAGCGTTGCAACGAACAGAACGATCGCGGTCCATCCGATTATTTGTTTTACGCGCGCCAAGGGTCAACCTCCTTTATTTGAATATCAGCGAGTGTAGCCCAAAATGGCATCGTCGCCGTATCAAAATTTGAATCGCAACAGGAAGCGACAAAGCGACGCAAACCCCTACCCCGCCTCGCGCATCCAGCGATCGAACGTCCCCACGCACACGCCCAGGCATTTTGCTGCCTGGCTGCGGGTAATATCGCCTGCCTCATAGCTATCGCGCACCAGCTCAAACTGAGGAGGGCACGGCTTGCGAGGTCGACCGAAACGGACCCCTCGCGCTCGCGCCGCTGCAATCCCCTCCGCCTGGCGCCGATGGATATTCTCGCGCTCCACCTGCGCCACGTAGCTCAGCAGTTGCAGCACAATATCGGCAATCAGGGTGTTGGTCACATCCGGCGCGCCGCTGGCCCTGACGCGCGTGTCAAGCAATGGCATGTCCAACACCACAATGGCAACCCCGAGCTCCTTGGTAATGCGTCGCCATTCCTCAAGAATCTCGGAGTAATTACGGCCAAGTCGGTCGATAGAAAGCACCACCAGTACGTCCCCGTCTCCCAGGACGTGCAGCAGCTCGCGATAACGCGGTCGATCGAAGTCCTTGCCGCTCGCATGGTCGGCATAAATATTCGCCGAGCCCACGCCATAGGCGCCCAGCGCATCCAGCTGCCGATTAAGGTTCTGATCGCGCGAACTCACCCGCGCATAACCGTACACCGTCGCCATCTCATCCCCGCTTTCTTGTAAACCTGCCAAAAGGGACAGGTTTATTTTGGTAGGTTTTACCTCTCAAATAGCAGGTAAGCGGGCGGCCGAGCAGACGGCAAGGTAGCCATGATTCAAATGCGAAGGGCGGTCCCGAAAGGCCGCCCTCCGCTCCCCCACCATCAGTCGGGATTTGGCTAATGGATAAGCTTAAAGTCCAAGTGCCCACGCGTGGTATTGACGCGCGAGACCTCGATAATCACGCGCTGGCCCAGTTCATAGCGAGTCCCCGTGTCGGCGCCCGTCAGCGTAAGCGCGTCCTCGTCGAACTCGAACCACTCGTTGCCCAGGCTCTTAATTGAAACCAGGCCCTCGACCTGTGTTAGGTCCAAGCGCACAAAAAGGCCCATGCTGCTAACCCACGAGACGGTTCCGGCATAGCGCTCGCCCAGACGGTCCTCATAGTACTGGGCAATCTTGATCTTTTGCGTCGCATGGCTGGCGGCATCTGCCGCGCGCTCGGCATCGCTGCATGCGCGGCAGATCTGCGGCAGAATGCGCGGCAGCGACTCGCGCCCCTTGCCGATCAGCCGCGGCGTGCGCACCAAGGCGTCCTTGCCGCCAAGCCGCTCATAGGCCAACTGCAGTTTGAGCACGCGGTGCACCACCAGATCGGGGTAGCGACGGATGGGACTCGTAAAGTGACAGTAGCACGGCGCGGCGAGCGCAAAGTGACCCTCGTTGCGCGGCTTGTACAGCGCGCGCTGCATGCTGCGCAGAAGCAACGTGTTAACGAGCGGTGCGCTGGCCGTACCGGCGGCAGCATCAACTGCAGCCTGCAGTTCATCGGGGCTCCCCAGGGCAATACCGGCAGCACGGCAATCGTCGATGATGCCTAGCTGCGCCAGCGCAACGGCGGCACCGTGCAGGCTATCGGGGCTCGGATCCTCATGCACGCGATAGCAGGCCTCGACATCACGGTCTGCCAGCCACTCTGCAACGCACTCGTTGGCGAGCAGCATGGCCTCCTCGATAAGCGACGTGGCACACGAACGCTCACGCGCCACAATCTGCACGGGTACTCCGTCCTCATCCAACAGAGCACGAATCTCGGCCGTGTCAAAATCGACTGAGCCGCGGGCGCGACGAATACGACGGCGGAGTTCGGCGAGTTCGTTGGCGGCGACAAGGAAATCGCCGAGGTCGACGTTGTAGCCGCGGGCGGCCTCCTCGCACGCAAGACCGCGCTCAAGCGCTTCCTCGCGCGAGGTCTCGGCAGCCGCAACATCCTCGGCCGCGCCCTCCAGCACCGAATACTCAACCGCGCCGGCACGCACCAGCAGCGCCTCGACGCCGTCATAGTCCATACGCACACGCGAGCGAATCACGCTGGGGTACGGATCGTAATGCCGCACGCGACCCTGCGCATCGAGCTCGATATCGACGGTAAACGCAAGACGGTCCTCGTCAGGGCGAAGCGAGCACAGGTCATTGGACAGGCGTTCGGGCAGCATGGGAAGCACGCGATCGGCCAGATACACCGATGTCGTACGATGGCGAGCCTCAAGATCGATATGCCCGTCCCAAGCCACATAGTGTGAAACGTCGGCGATATGCACACCCAGCTTGTAGCCACCCTCGGGCGTGCGCTCCAACGAAATGGCATCGTCAAAGTCGCGCGCGTCGACCGGGTCGATCGTGATGACAAAGCGGTCGCGCAGATCGCGGCGGAGCGGGTCCTTAAGCGCCGCGGACACATCGAGCGAAAGCCCCTCGGCCTCGTCCAGCGCGGCCTCGGGATAGCTATCGGTATAGCCGTAACGCGCCATCACATATTGAACGCCCAAATCGGGCGCGTCATCTCCGCCAATGCGGCGTTCGATCGTCACGGTGCCCGATTCCAGTCGCGTCGGGTAGGTCAAAATGCGCGCGACAACGGCATCACCCGGGTGGACACCCAGACGATCCGCCGAGGTATCCTCGGGCAAAATGAAGAAGTCGGCCTTCAGACGCGAATCGAGCGGCTCAATCACACCGAGCGGACCGGCGGTCTGGTACGTGCCCACCACGCTTATGGCTGCGCGCTCAACCACGCCTTCGATCACGGCGCGCCGCTCACCGTGCGGGCTGTTCTTAATGCTCACGGCAACGGTATCGCCATCCATAATCTCGCGCTTGCCACGGCCCATGACCTTGTAGTCGCCATTCTCGGTTATGACATAGGCACTGTGCTCATGGAGCTGCACGCGCCCGGTCAGGCTCGGACGGCGTTCGCTGCGCACCGGCCCGCGCTTATTGCGAGCTCCACGCTTATGCTTGTTATTGCGCCCCATGGCGCCTCCTAACTATCGATTGCCGACTCCAAAGAGTCTACCCAAATGATTCGCCATCCTGCCGTCCCCTAGGGATCAAAAAACGGGCCGCCCCATAAGAGACGACCCGTTGGAAGGGATGAATTCCAGGCATGCCTACACGCGCAGGTAGCGGCGCATGGCGATGGCAGAACCAAAGAGACCGATAATCACGCCGACCAGAATCAGCGCAGCATAGGTCACCAGGTAGTACTGCATCGGCAGGGCAAACGACATCCAGCCGATGCTCTCCTGCAGACGCGGAATCATCAGATTGCGCAGCAGCTCCAGAACGCCGATGGAAAGCAGCGAGCCCAAAATGGCCTGCAGCACGCCCTCGGTGATAAACGGGCCACGAATGAAGCCGTTGCTGGCGCCGACCAGACGCATAATCGCAATCTCACGACGACGCGCCGTGATGGACAGGCGAATCGTGTTGTTGATGAAGATGAATGCGATAAAGGTCAGAAGGCCAACGAGCACCACGGCGGCGATGCGGATGTAGTTGGTCACCTGGAACAGGCGGCTCACTTCCTCCTGGCCGTACAGCACGCTCGCGTTGACGTCGCCGTCATCCGCGATCTTCTGGAAATCGGCATCCTTCTTGAGCTTCTTGGCCGTGCTCTCGACCTGAGACGGATCGTCCATCTCAATCGCAAACGAGGCGGGCAGCGGGTTCTGGCCGTCGAGCGCGCTCATGGTGGCGTCGGCGTTACCCGACATCTTGCTCGTGTACTCGGCCAGCGCGTCGTCCTTATCCTTATAGGTCACGGACTTGACGTTGCTCCACGTCTTGAGCTCGGCCTCAAAGGCCTGGACGTCTGCCTGATCGGCGTCATCGCTAATAAAGGCATTAATGACAACCTGATCCTCGACGGTACCGATCACGGAGTTCAGCATCGCGGAACCCATAATGAACAGGCCGATGATAAACAGCGAAAGGAAGATCGTGATGACGGCGCCGAGCGAGGTAGTCCAGTTACGGAAGAAGTGGCTGATTGCCTCTTTGAAGGAGTAGCCCACGTTAGTTGGTGCCATAGTTGCCGTAACCTCCCCTCTCCTGGTCGCGAATAACGTGGCCGCCCTCGAGGGCGATCACGCGACGGTGCATGCTATCGACCATCTCGCGGTCGTGCGTGGCGACGATCACGGTGGTGCCGGTGCGGTTAATACGCTCGAGCAGCTTCATGATGCCCAGCGAGATCGCCGGGTCGAGGTTGCCCGTCGGCTCGTCGCAGATCAGCAGCGGCGGACGGTTGACCATAGCGCGGGCGACGGCAACGCGCTGCTGCTCGCCACCGGAAAGCTGGTCGGGCAGCGAGTCCATCTGATCGGCCAGGCCGACCAGACGCAGCACCTCGGGCACCTGGCTGCGAATGACGCCCTTGGGCTTGCCGATGCACTGCAGGGCAAACGCCACGTTTTCGTAGGCGGTCTTTTGCGGCAGAAGCTTAAAGTCCTGGAACACGGCGCCAATCTGGCGGCGCAGGAACGGAACCTTGCGGTTCTTGATCTTCATGAGGTCCTGACCGGCAACCAGGATGCGGCCGCTCGTCGGCTTGACGTCACGGTTGAGCGTCGACAGCAGCGTGGTCTTACCCGAGCCGGAGTGACCGACCAGGAAGACGAACTCGCCCGGATAGATCTCGATGTTGATGTCGTCGAGTGCAGGCTTGTTGGGCTGTGCCGGATAGATCTTGGTGACATGCTCCATAAGGATGACGGGCTCGACACCGGCCTGCTTGGCCATCTTCTTGCGGCTGGCCTGCGGATCGATGGGCGCAAACACCGACGTAAAATCGGGGTTGTTGAGCGCGTTATCGAGGCTTGCGACCTCGGCTGCCTGATCGCTCTCGACCACCGGGGCAGCAGGCTGCGTGGGGTCGGGAATAGCGGCAAAGAGACCGGACTGCGCAGGCTGAGGAGCCGGCGTCGCAGGGGCCAAGGGGTCGGGAATGCCGGCCATGGTAGGCTGCGGCGTGGCGGCACCAGCCTGAGGCTGCTCCACGCGAGCGGTCACGGCCTGAACGGGCTCAAAACCCGCCGTGCCGGAAAGCGCGACATCGCTGGTTGGATTGTAGGCAAAGGGATCGGATGCCGGCTGTGCCTGATCTGCCGGCTGAGCGGGGGCCTGAGCAACAGGCTGGCCCTCTGAATCCGGAGTGGCGAAACGACTGCCCTGGACGCCTGCCTGCGTCTTGGGGGCATCATCGCCCGCACCGGAGGTACGGAAGTGGTTACCCACTGGTGCTCCTTATCGTCGTGCGTTTAAACTACATGAGCGCTTTGTATTTTAGCAGTATTAGCTTTGCTGCACATAAGAAGCATGGCGTGCTTAGGGATCCCGTCGGCCGGGCACAGGGTTACTCTCCAAATCGTCCTCGGACATGTCGGAGCCCCCGCTGCGCGCTTCGCGCTGCGGGGGCTCCTCCGTCCTGCGGAAAGATTTGGAGAGTAGCCCTGTGTCCGGCCTGCGGTAACTAAGGGGTCGCCGCGTTTATCTTGGGGTGCTGCATATACAACGCTGGAAGGGTCTGAATTGCGCTTTGTCGATATATGCCCTTTTCCCTGATGGGACCGTGCTTGAGGGGCGTCTTCATGAGTTGCGGTGAAATAGGGACTGTTGAGCCTTTAAGCTGGCAAAACAGTCCTTATTTCACCGCAACTGAAACAGGGGCGCTCTCCAAGAGAGCGCCCCTGCCGGGTTTCCATAGTACTGGCGAAACAGTTTTATAGTTCTGACGAAGCAGTCCATGAAATCCGTCTTGCCTTATGCCAAGAACTCCTTGGTGGTCGCCACGATGTTGGCGGCGTCCAGGCCATACTTGTGCAAGAGCTCGGCACCCGGGCCAGACTCACCGAAGGTGTCGTTGACGCCGATCTTCTTGAGCGACGTCGGGCACTGCTCGCACAGGACGTCGGCAACGGCGCTGCCCAGGCCACCGATCACAGAGTGCTCCTCGACGGTCACGACGTGACCGGTCTTGGTGGCGCTCTTGACGATCAGGTCGGCATCGATGGGCTTGATGGTGTGCATGTTGATGACCTCGGCGTCGATGCCCTCGGCAGCGAGCTGCTCGGCGGCCTCGAGAGCCTCGCCGACCATCAGGCCGCAGGCAATGATGGTCACATCGGCGCCCTCGCGCATGACAATGCCCTTACCCAACTCGAACTTGTAGGTCTCGGGGTCGTTGATAACCGGCGAGGCCAAACGAGCGAAGCGCATGTACACCGGACCGTCGCACTCGTAGGCGGCGCGCGTCACGGCGCGGGCCTCGACGTCGTCGGCAGGAACGATCACAGTCATGCCAGGGATGACGCGCATCAGGGCGATATCCTCGCAGCACTGGTGTGTGGCGCCGTCCTCGCCCACCGAGATACCGGCGTGCGTGGCGCCAATCTTAACGTTGAGATGCGGGTAGCCGATGGAGTTACGGACCTGCTCAAAGGCGCGGCCGGCGGCAAACATGGCAAAGGTGCTCGCGAAGGCAACGCGGCCGGTGGTCGCGATACCGGCGGCGACGCCCATCAGGTTGCTCTCGGCAATGCCCACATCGAAGAAACGATCGGGGCAGGCGGCCTTGAACTTGCCGGTCTGCGTGGCGGCGGCCAGGTCGGCGTCGAGGACCACAAAGTCATCGTGCTCGTTGGCGAGCTCGACGAGGGCCTCGCCGTAGCTTACGCGCGTGGCGATTTTTTTGACGTCTGCCATCCTAGAGCTCCTCTCCGGCGGCCGTGAGCTCTGCCATGGCCTGCTCAAACTGTTCATCGTTGGGGGCCTTGCCGTGCCAACCAACCTGGTTCTCCATAAAGGAAACGCCCTTGCCCTTCATGGTCTCGGCGATGATGGCGGTCGGCTGACCCTTGGTGGCGCGGGCCTCGGCAAAGGCGGCGCGGATCTGATCGAAATCGTTGCCGTCGGCAAGCTCCACCACGTGGAACTTAAAGGCGCGGAACTTGTCGGCGAGCGGCATGGGGTCGTTGACCTCCTCGACGGGGCCGTCGATCTGCAGGCCGTTGTGGTCGACGATCACGCAGAGGTTATCGAGCTGCTGGTTGCCGGCAAACATGGCTGCCTCCCAGACCTGGCCCTCCTCGCTCTCGCCATCACCCAGCAGGGCGTACGTGCGGTAAGTATCGCCCCAGTGCTTGGCGGCAACCGCCATGCCCACGGCGGCGGAGATGCCCTGGCCGAGCGAGCCGGTGGACATATCGACGCCCGGGGTGTCGTTCATGTTGGGATGACCTTGCAGGTGGCTGCCGATATGGCGCAGCGTCTCGAGATCCTCCTTGGGGAAGAACCCACGCTCGGCGAGCACGGCGTACAGGCCCGGAGCGCAATGGCCCTTGGAGAGCACAAAACGGTCGCGATCGGCCTTGCGGGGATCGGCCGGGTCGACGTTCATTTCCTCAAAGTACAGATAGGTCATGATGTCGGCAGCGCCGAGCGAACCGCCCGGATGGCCGGACTTGGCAGCGTGCACGCCGGTGACGATGCCCTTCCTTACCTCGTTGGCAACCTTTTTGAGCTCTTCGTCGCTCATTGTGCCTTCCTTTCATCCTCATTAGACAAAATGCGCACGGCACCGAAGGTAATCCCAACACAGCCGCAATGCACGTACGTCATTCATTATGCTGGAAACTGATGGCTTTACCAGAGTTTTTATCATTATTTGAACAATTTAGCAGGCAGAACCGCTGATGAAACGGTTTATCAATGTGAACGTCTTTTGGATGGAACGCGATCGACCCTACGCGCTAATGTCCTTGAATCCCTCGCCGAAGGCTTCCGTAACGTCGGCAACCGTCACGATGGCATGAGGATCGCGCTCGCGCACGATCGTCTTGAGGGTATTGAGCTCTCGACGGCTCACGATGACCATAATCACTGGCTTCTCGGCACCCGAATACATGCCAGTCGCCTTAAACTTGGTACAACCACGACCCAGGCCATACATGATATCGGCAGCGATATCAGGGAACTTGTCCGAGATGATGAGTACCATACGGCGTTTGTTGCCACCATCGACCACGGCATCGATCACGTAGCCGCTAATGACCATCGAAAGGCCTGCATATAGTGCGTTTTCGATTGAAAAGACCGGAGCCGACAGCGCGCATACGGCAACATCGATCGCCATGACGGTCGAGCCCACCGGCAGTGAGGTGTTACGCGAGATGATTTGGCCAATCGTGTCCGAGCCGCCGGTGTTGGCGCCGGCGCGCAACACCATGCCGTAACCGATGCCCGTAATAATGCCGCCCCACATAGCGGGAAGCATCAGGTCCGCATCCGCCAGAGGTGCTACAAACGGGGCGAACAGATCGGTAAAGAAGCCCAGCAGCACAAAGCCCGTCGCGGTCTGCACCACGTAGAACATGCCGCCCTCGCGCATAACGACCAGCAGCAGCAAGGCATTCATCACGATGGTCTGGATACCGACGGGAAGCGACACGCCTCGCGTCGCGCCGACCGCCTGGATAATGGTGGCAAGGCCCGTAACGCCACCGGCAGCAAGGCCGTTGGGAATCAAAAACAGGTCGGTCGCAATAGCGGCCAGAGCGCACCCCAACATGATCTGGGGCAGATCGTGAAAGAAGTTCATCGAAAGAATGCGCTTGATGTCCAGACGATATGCCATGCTGCCTCCCTCAAAAAAGCGCACCCAAACGGATGCGCTTTGAACTTCTTCTTGTATTCGATTCTACCGATTCGCCGGACAAAAACCACCCCTGCGCAGGGTTTATTCTGGATACAAACCCGTCCAACCGTTGGGCTTAGCATCGGCTTGAAACTGCCCGATGTTTTAGACCTCCGAGCCTTCTGCATCGGCGTTGCCGGTGGCCCAGCGATGGTAGCCAATAACAAACGGGTCCAGGTCGCCATCGTCAAGAACGGCCTCGACATTGCTGGTCTCCACGCCCGTGCGTAGGTCCTTGACCATCTGGTACGGGTAGAGCACGTAGCTGCGAATCTGGTTGCCAAAACCAATCGTGGTCTTGGGTCCGCGGATCTCATCCAGGGCCTCGGCGCGCTTCTCGAGCTCAATCTCGTACAGGCGAGCCTTGAGGATCTGCATGCACGCGGCCTTGTTCTGAATCTGGCTGCGCTCGTTTTGGCAGGTAACCACAATGCCGCTGGGGAAATGCGTCACGCGCACGGCGGAGTCGGTGGTGTTGACGCCCTGACCGCCCGGGCCGCTCGCGTGGTACACGTCCACGCGGATGTCATCGGGACTGATCTCGATGTCGATATCATCGGGTAGCACGGGGATGACCTCGACGCCGGCAAACGTGGTCTGGCGGCGCTTCTTGTCGTCGGTGGGGCTAATGCGAACCAAGCGGTGGACGCCGGCCTCGGCGCGCAGCATGCCAAATGCGTCCTTGCCCTCGACGGTAAAGGTCGCACGGTCAATGCCGATGACCTCGGCCGCGGGACAGTCGTTGATGGTGACCTTCCAGCCGCGACGCTGGCAGTACTTCATGTACATCTTAAAGAGCATGAAGGTCCAGTCCTGGGCCTCCAGACCACCCTGTCCGGGCTTGATGGTCACAATGGCATCGCCGTGATCGAACTCACCGGTAAACCAGCTCGAAAGCTCAAGCTCATCGATGGCACGGGCCAGGCGCTCAGCCGTGGCCGTAGCCTCCTCGCGAAGGGCGACGGCGTCGGGGTCATCCCCCATCTCCTCGGCAAGCTCCAGCGCGGCGCGGGCATCGGAAAGCTCGCCGCGCGCGGTGTCCACGGCAGCGATATCTTCCTTGGTACGCGCGATCTCCTCCATGGTGGCACGGGCGGCGTCGGCGTCATCCCAAAAGCCAGGGGCAACACTTTTGGCCTCGAGCTCGGTCACGCGCGTGCGCTTTTCGTCCAAATGGAGATACGACTCGACCTCGCCGAGCCGGTCCGCAAACGCGTCCAGTTCGGCGGGCGTTACCTCTAAAGCCTCAGCCATTAACGATTCCTGCCGTGGCAGTACTTAAACTTCTTGCCGCTACCGCAGGGGCACGGGTCGTTGCGGCCCACGTTGACGTACGGATCGTCGCTCTCGGACTTGCGATAGGTGGTCACCTTGCCACCGTTGTTGACGGCAGCCGGACCACCCTGGACAGCTGTGCGGGCCTGCACCTGCGCCTGCTTGCGCAGCACCGAGTCGCCGTTGTCACCATCGACCTCGGCAGGACCGGAGAAGCGCGCACCCTCGAGCGAGGGCTCCTCCTTGTGCTCCACGGCACGCGGGGCAGCCTTGATCTCGATGCGCAAAACCGTGCGCAGGTAATCCTCGTACATGGTATCGACGAGTATCTGGAACGCGCCGTAGGCCTCGGTCTTGTACTCAACCAGCGGGTCGCGCTGGCCAAAGCCGCGCAGGCCAATGCCGGTCTTAAGGTAGTCCATCTCCTGCAGGTAGTTCATCCAGCGGGTATCGATGACGCGCAGCATGACCTGGGTATTGAGCTCGCGCATCAGGTCCTCGCCCAGACGCTCGGCCTTCATGTTGTAGCACTTCTCAACATAGGCCAAGACATCGGCAGCCAGGGCCTCATAATCCTCGTCGGGGAACTTCGGCGTATCGATGTGGCCGGTGAGCTCCACAACCCACTTGCGCAGGCCCTCCAGGTCGCGCTCGCCCTCGTGGCTGTCCTTGGTGCAGAACTCCTGCACGCAGCGGTACACGGTATCGTGCATGACCTCGGTGATGTGATCGGTCAGGTCCTTGCCGTCCAGAATCTTATTGCGCTCGGCGTAGATGACCTGGCGCTGCTTGTTCATGACGTCGTCGTACTCAAGGACGCTCTTACGCATGGAGAAGTTGATGCTCTCGACCTTGTGCTGGGCGCTCTCGACGGCCTTGGAGATGATCTTGTGCTGGATGGGCATGTCGTCACCCATGTCGGCCGTGACCATCATCTTGGAGACGCGGTCCATCTTGTCGCCGCCGAACAGGCGCATGAGGTCGTCCTCGAGCGACAGGTAGAACTGGGTCTCGCCCGGATCGCCCTGACGTCCGGAGCGGCCGCGCAGCTGGTTGTCGATACGGCGGGACTCGTGGCGCTCGGTGCCGATAACGGTCAGGCCACCGGCGGCAAGCACGCGCTCGCGCTCGGCCTTGCAGGTCTCCTTGGCCTCGGCGTTAAACTGCTCGAGCTGCTCGGGCGTCACGTCCTCCATGGTCAGGCCCTCGTACTCAAGGCGCTCGCGCACCAGCTCGTCGGGGTTGCCGCCCAGCAGGATGTCGGTACCACGACCGGCCATGTTGGTGGCGATGGTCACGGCGCCGTAGCGTCCGGCCTGGGCAACGATGTGGGCCTCGCGTTCATGGTGCTTGGCGTTGAGGACCTCGTGTGCGATGCCGCGCTTGGTAAGGGCGGCGGACAGCTTCTCGGAGCTCTCGATGGAGACGGTGCCCACCAGGACCGGTTGGCCCTTGGCGTGACGACGCTCAACGTCGTCGGCAACGGCGTTGTACTTGGCCTGAATGGTGCGGTAGACCAGGTCCTCGTGGTCAACACGCTGCACGGGCTTGTTGGAGGGAATGACCTCGACGGGCAGCTTGTAGATCTCGCGGAACTCGGCATCCTCGGTAAGTGCCGTGCCGGTCATGCCAGAGAGCTTGTCATACAGACGGAAGTAGTTCTGCAGGGTGATGGTGGCGAGTGTCTGGTTCTCCTCGCGTACGAGCACGCCCTCTTTGGCCTCGATGGCCTGGTGCAAGCCCTCGGAGTAGCGGCGGCCTTCCATGATACGACCGGTGAACTCATCGACGATCTTAACCTCGCCGTTGGTAACCACGTACTGCTTGTCGCGGTGGAACATGTACTGGGCCTTCAGCGCCTGCTGCAGGTGGTTGACCAGCTGGCCCGAAAGGTCGGCGTAGATGTCCTCGATGCCCAGGCGGCGCTCGATCTTCTTAAGACCGCGCTCGGTGGCGGCAATGGTGTGCTTGGCCTCGTCCATGACATAGTCGCCCGTGGGCTCCACGTCCTCGGTGGCGGTGAGCATGTCGTGCGACACGTCCTCACCGCGCTCCAGGCCGCGCACGGCACGCGCGAAGTCCTTGTAGGTGCTGGCGGACTTGGTGCCGGCGCCCGAGATAATGAGCGGCGTCCTGGCCTCATCGATCAGGATGGAGTCAACCTCGTCGACGATGGCGTAGTTGTGGCCGCGCTGCACGCGCTGCTCGGGACGGGTGACCATGTTGTCGCGCAGGTAGTCGAAACCGAACTCGGAGTTGGTGCCGTAAGTGACGTCTGCCTGGTAGGCCGGGCGCTTGAGCTCGAGCGGCATGTTGTTCTGGAGCAGACCGACGGTCATGCCCAGGTACTTGTAGATGCGGCCCATCCACTCGGAGTCGCGCTTTGCCAGGTAATCGTTGACGGTAACGACATGCACGCCCTTGCCGGCGATAGCGTTGAGGTAGCCGGCCAAGGTGGAGACGAGCGTCTTGCCCTCGCCGGTCTTCATCTCGGCAATATGACCCTCATGAAGCGCCATGGCGCCGATGAGCTGTACGTCAAAGTGGCGCATGCCCGTGATGCGCTTGGAAGCCTCGCGCACGGTGGCAAAGGCCTCGGGAAGCATGTCGTCGAGCGACTCGCCGTTGGCGTAACGCTCGCGGAACTTATCGGTCTGGGCGCGGAGTTCCTCCTCGGTCATCTTCTCAAACTGGGGCTCAAGACCGTTGATCTGGTCGACGATCTTGTAGTAGCGCTTAAGGTCCTTATCGGATCCAAAGGACAGCAGCTTTGACATGAATCCCATGTGGTTTTCCTTTTTGGCCATCGCCCACGCCGTGCAGCTGCGGGCGAGTTAAACACAGATGATTGTACTTTAGCCAAACAAGGCGCGGCCTATACGGTCGACCTCGACCGCCACGTAATAACTACGACCCGACCGACCTGCCAAAAAGGGACTGGTTTATTTTGGCAGGTTTTATCTGGGAAAACGCCGTCACTCTGCCATTTGGTGCAAACCAACCCGTCCCCTTCGCACCAATCTGGTGCAATGGGAACGGGTTAGCCTGCACCAATAAAAAGAAAAGGGCCGCGCACCCAAACGGATGCACGGCCCTTTTGCCATGAATGCGAGCGATTCCTCGGCGAGCTATTTACTCAGCAGCCTCGGTGGTCTCGGCCTCGGCAGCGGCCTCCTCGACGGGAGCCTCTGCGGGAGCCTCGGCGGCCTGCTTGGCAGCCTCCTCGGCAAACTTAGCAGCACGCTTGGCCTTCTCGGCAGCCTTAGCCTCAGCGGCGGCCTTGCGAGCGGCCTCGGCCTCAGCAGCCTTGGCGGCCTTGGCAGCCTTGGCCTCCTCAGCCTTCTTGAGCTGGGCGGCAGCGGCGCCACCGAACTTGTCGGCGAAGCGCTGGACGCGTCCACCGGTGTCGACGAACTTCTGCTGGCCGGTGTAGAACGGGTGGCACTCGTTGCAAAGCTCGACCTTCATCTCGGACACGGTAGCGTGCGTCTTGAAGGTGTTGCCGCAGGAGCACGTCACCGTGCACTCGACATACTGGGGATGGATACCCTGCTTCATGGTAGGACTCCTTATTGGTCAGGCGCTGGTTACCGATCAGCGCATAAGGCGTCTTGGTTTCCGACCAAGACAACAAACTCGGCTATGGTACCACGGCGCCGCGCGTCCCACAAAAGGTTCACGGTCTTTGTGCAACGCGGCGCGACCAACCGCAGCGGACACGCACCCTGTTGCCCCTTCTCCCATGTTGCAGACGTGTAACGCCGCAGTAAGCACACCCCTTTTGGCGCCAGACAGGTACAATGATGAACACTGTACCGTAGCGGAGCGCCCCGCGCGCACCGCAACCACGCGAAAGGGTTTCCCATGGCCGAGATCTCGTCCTCCCGTATCGTCATCACCGTCCTTGGCAAGAACCGCCCCGGCATCGTCGCCGGCGTCACCCGTGTCCTAGGCGAGGCCAACGTCGACATCCGCGACATCACGCAGTCCATTATCGAGGACATCTTCACCATGACCATGCTGGCCGATACCGCCGAGTCCAAGCTCGACTTCGCCGAGCTGCAGAAGGCGCTGGCCGAGGCCGGCGAGCTTTCGGGCGTCAACGTGTCCATCCAGCGCGAGGACGTCTTCAACTTTATGTACCGCCTGTAGCGAGCAAGCCGCTGGGGATAGCCTGACGCGCGCATGCCCATGCAAGTCACCCCGATGCGGCCCGGAGAGGAGCGCGCATGGCCTACGACGCCAAGAAAATCTATTACCGCTTCGATGACCACTTGAGCCGCCTGGTTCTGGATTACGAAGCAAGCCGCCAGATTTCGCCCGAGAGCGAAAGCCTCTACCACGGCCTGCCGACCGACCCTTATGACGAGGGCTTGTTTGTCGAGCACAATGTCAAGCGCGGCCTGCGCAATGCCGACGGCTCGGGCGTGGTCGCGGGCCTCACTCGCATCTCGGATGTGCACGGCTACAACAAGGTCGACGGAAAGGTCGTGCCCGATCAGGGCAAGCTCACGCTTCGCGGCTACAGCATCGAGGATCTGGTCAACAATGCCCAGGCCGAGAATCGCTACGGCTACGAGGAAGTCGCCTATCTGCTTATCACGGGTTCGCTGCCCAACAAGGAAGAGCTCGACGGCTTCTGCGAGCGCCTGGGCGCCTTTAGACATCTGAGCGACGAGTACGTCAAAGAGTTCCCTATGACCACGGTGTCGTCGAGCATCATGAACGTGCTCCAGCGCGCCGTGCTGCTGCTCTACGCCTTCGATGCCGAACCAGACGTGATCACGCCCGAGCACGAAATCGACGTCGCCATCTCCATGCTCGCCTGTCTCCCCCGCATCGCCGCCTTCGCGCATATGGCCTCGGTCGCCAAGCGCCGCGGCTCCGAGGTTCATGTACCGCACCCCACACCCGGTCTCTCCACCGCCGAGACCATCCTGCAGGTGTTGCGCGGCGGCATGGCATTCACCCGCGACGAGGCCATGCTGCTCGACGTGATGCTCATGCTGCATGCCGAGCACGGCGGCGGCAACAACTCCACGTTTGCCTGCCGCGTGCTGTCCTCCTCGGCCACCGACCCGTATTCCGCCTACGCCGCGGCTATCGGCTCGCTCAAGGGTCCGCGCCACGGCGGCGCCAACGCCAAGGTCGTGTCCATGCACGAGGACATCCGTGCGCATGTCTCCAACTGGGAGGACGAGGACGAGGTCGCAGCCTACCTGGGCAAGATCCTCGATAAGCAGGCCTTCGACGGCACGGGCCTCATCTACGGTATGGGCCACGCCGTCTACACGCTGAGCGACCCGCGCGCCGAGGTGTGCCGCCGTTACGCGCGCACGCTTGCCGCCAAGAAGGACCTGGGCGAGGAGTTCGCGCTCATCGAGCGCATCGAGCGTCTGGCCCCGCAGGTGATGCGCGATCACGGCATGACCAAGCCCATCTGCGCCAACATCGACCTGTACACGGGCTTTATCTACAAGATGCTCGGCGTGCCCGAGACGCTCTTTACGCCGCTGTTCGCCGTCGCCCGCATGGCCGGCTGGTCGGCGCACCGCATGGAAGAGCTCTTCTGCGCGCATCGCATCATCCGCCCGGCATACCGTCCGGTGATCGATCCGCTGGAGTACAAGCCGCTCGCCGATCGCTAGGACGCGGACCGTTATAGAACCCGAGCGTGGCCAGGGCATCACCGCCCTCGGCCACGCTTTTTATGCCAGTAGAAAGGGCTGCATCGAATGATTGTGTTTTCCGATATGGATGGAACGCTGCTGACGAGTGACAAGCAGATGAGCGACGCCACCTGGGCGATGCTCGACGAGCTTGCGCGCCGCGGTGTTGAGTTTGTGCCCTGCACGGGGCGCCCGCTGTCAGGCATCTTTGAGCCCATCCTCGCTCACCCCGCCGTACACTACGCGGTCTGCGCCAACGGTGCCAGCGTCTGGCAGCTCGACGCCGGTACGCCCACCGACGTCTCGCGCGCCACGTGCATCTTGAGCCGTCCGCTCGACCGTGGCATTGCCCACCGCATCCATCGCATTGCCGCCGGCCACGATGTGACCTTCGATATCTTCGCGGATGGGCAGTGCTTCCTCCCCCGCTCGCTATACGGGCGTCTGGATGAGTTCTGTGGCGGCGACCCCCACATCGCGGCTTCGCTCAAGCGCACACGAACACCGATCGACATGGATATCGACAGCAAGATCGACGAGGTCGAGACGCTCGAACGCATCGCCATGTACTGGCACGACCCGGCCGATCGCGACGCCATCGCGGCGGCGCTCGACACGCTCGAAGGCATTGAGGTCACGCGTTCGTACGCCATGAATATCGAGGTCATGGGCGAGGGCGCCACCAAGGGGACGGCCCTCACGTGGTTATGCGAGCACCTGGGCGAGCGTCTCGCCGACGCCTGGGCGTTCGGCGACAACATCAACGACATCCCCATGCTACAGGCAGCGGGTCACGGCATGGCCATGATCAACGCCGAGTCCGAAGACCGCGAGGCCGCCGACGCCATCACCGAATACGACAACGACCACGACGGCGTCGCCCGCACCATCATGGCCGCCCTCGCTTAGTCGTTGGGTAGTCATTGGGGACGTTCTTAAACGACTAGTCGTTGGGGACAGTCTTCGCAAAAAAGCTGCAAGGACTGTCCCCCCACTGCCGGCAGAGACGATATGAGCAGGACATAAAAACATTGAGAGCCCCTGCTGCATGAAAGACCGCGGATTAGGCCGACAATGGTGAGTGTCTAATCCAACCGTGGCGGCCACGCCGCATTCATGGAAGGGGCTCCCAGGCTCGATACTACCACCTTCATCGGCCTCGACGTCCACGCCCGCTCGATAAAGGCCGTCTCCCTCGACGTCATGACCGGGGAGGTACGTGCCGCGACCTTCGGCTACGACGCCGGCGCCGTCGCGGAGTGGGTCCGTTCCGTGGACCCCAGGGCCAGGTGCGTGTACGAGTCCGGGGTCACGGGCTTCGACCTGCAGAAGAGGCTTTCCGGCCTGGGGGTCGACTGCGTGGTCGGCGCCGTCTCGAAGATGATCAAGCCCAGCGCGGACAGGCGCAGGAAGAACGACCGCAACGACGCCGAGTTCCTCGCCCGCATGCTGTCGGTCGGCAACGTGGTCGAGGTGTGGGTCCCCGACGACGAGTGCGAGGCCGCCCGCGACCTGACCAGGGCGCTCGAGGACGCGAGGGACGACCTCTCGCGCTCGAAGCAGCGGCTCTCCAAGTTCCTGCTCAGGCACGGGCTCGTCTTCGACGAGAGGACGCCCACCGGCCGCAGGAAGGGCAACTGGACCCGGGCGCACTGGTCCTGGATCGAGTCGATAAGGTTCGCGGAGAGGGCCGACAACGACGTGCTCGCCTACTACGTCGACGCGGTCAGGCGGGCGGCGGAGGAGAAGGCGAGGCTCGAGGGGCTCGTCGAGGCCGAGGCCCGCAAGCCCAGGTGGAGGAAGAGGGTCGACTCCCTCCGCTGCCTCAAGGGCGTAGACACCGCGTCCGCCGCCGACCTCGTGTTCGAGGCCGGCGAGTTCTCGAGGTTCAGGAATGCCCGCTCGTTCGCGGCGTGGGTCGGCCTGACGCCCTCCGAGCACTCCAGCGGGGAGAGCGACCGCAGGGGCGCGATCACCAAGGCCGGCAACAAGCACCTGAGGAAGACGCTGGTCGAGGCCGCGTGGCACTACCTGACGTGCTCGGGGCGGCCGAAGGGCCTCGCCAAGGGCCAGGCCCCGGACCGGGTCGCCCGGAGGCATGCCGCCAAGGGCGTGCGGAGGCTGGTCGAGAGGCGGGAGGCGCTGCTCGC
>CAJJQF010000031.1:0-23079 GCA_905193815.1 uncultured Collinsella sp.
CCGCGATCGCCCCGGCGAGCGCCTCGTAGCCCGCCGCGTCGGCGGGGAACTGGCGGGACAGGACCTTGCGGCCCCTCCAGTCCAGGACGCACAGCCAGTGCGAGTCGGCGTGGGTGTCGACCCCGCAGAAGACCGGCCCGCGGGCGCCGGGTGTCGATTCGTTTTGCATGTCTCGCTCCGTTCTTTCCGTGCTCGCCTGGACCGGGCAGACGGCACACTGACGGGGCGCGATAGAATGCGGTTGTTCGGGTCCGCGGTATCGCTCCATGCTCCTATTAGGTCATGCGGCGGTCTCGGCTCGCCGCGGCCCGCGCGGGACACGTCAGGAAACGAGGGCAGCCCCATGGGCGCCAGCGGAATGTGGGGTCACCGCGCGGTCCGCATCTGATGGTGTCGACGTCAATGGTATACGGGTGCACCATCGACGTCTTCAATACAGAAGATATCAGTGCGGAATGTTCCGGAGAGAAACCCCGTCCCGCCCCCGGATTCCCTGCGTTTACGGCCTTGAGGTCGGCGAGGGCGGAGATCGTGGCTGATGGGGATACGTGTCCCGGTCGCTGTTTCGCGGCTTTGCCGCGAAAGGCGCGTCACTTTGGGATGGGTGGGGAGCGTGGTTGTTGCGGCAACTGATCCCCACCATAAATTACCCTTGGCATACTTGCACGAATATCCGCTCGTGCTACACTTGCAATTGCTGTTTCAGGGCGGGGTGGAATTCCCCACTGGCGGTAAATCGGGCGGTGTCAAAGGGACGCCGTGGCGCAGGCGAGGTGTCTGCGACCGAGCCGATGAGTCCGCGACCCGTGTGTGCGTTGGTTCGTATGCCGGCTGAACTGGTGAGATCCCAGTACCAACGGTTAGAGTCCGGATGAAAGAGGCAGGTGATCTTAATGTCTGAACAGTCGCAACATATCCATTTTGAGAACACGAATAGGTGGAGCACCAAACAGCTCGTTACCATGGCGCTGATGTGTGCCTTGGGCGCTCTGTTTATGTACGTGCAGCTGCCCATCCTTCCTTCGGCGCCGTTTTTGACGTATGACCCGTCGCTGGTGCCGGCGATGGTGTGCGGGTTTGCGTATGGCCCCGGTGCCGGCACAGCTGTTGCCGCCATGGCGATCGTTATCCATGCACTCACCACGGGTGACTGGGTCGGCGCGCTTATGAACTTGGTTGCCACGCTGGGCTACATTCTGCCCGCGGCTATCGTCTACCAGAAGATGCATACCTATAAGGGTGCCGTGATTGGCCTGGTGCTCGGCGTTATTGCCGCTACGGCGCTTTCTATGGTCGCAAACCTTACCATTGGCGTATGGTTCTGGTATGGCTCGGTCGATGTGATCGCCCCGCTCATGATTCCTGCCGTGCTGCCGTTCAACCTTATCAAGACCGTGCTTAACTCGGTGTTGACGCTGGCGGTGTATAAAGCAGTCTCCAACCTCATCACGCCTAAAAAGGACCAGGTCAAAGGCCGCGCATGATTGAGTGTCAGGACGTTACCTTTAGCTATGACGGTGTCGTGTCGGCACTCGACGGTGTCGATCTGAACATCGAGGACGGGGAGTTTTTCTGCATCCTCGGTGGTAACGGGTCGGGCAAGTCGACGTTTGCCAAGCATCTGAATGCGCTGTTGCAGCCCGATGCCGGCACGGTGCGAATCGATGGCATGGATGCGTCCGACCCCGAGCTGGTCTACGACATTCGTTCGACCGCGGGCATGGTATTCCAGAATCCCGATGATCAGCTGGTGGCAACGCTTGTCGAAGATGACGTTGCGTTCGGTCCCGAAAACCTAGGCGTGCCATCGGCGCAAATTGCGCAGCGCGTGCGCGAGGCGCTGAAGGGCGTGGGCCTGGTGGGCTTTGAGCGCCATGAGACCCACGCGCTTTCGGGCGGCCAAAAGCAGCGCGTGGCGCTTGCCGGCGTGCTCGCCATGGAACCGCGCGTGCTCATATTGGACGAGGCTTCCTCGATGCTCGATCCGCGCGGACGCAAGGGCCTTATGAAAGCGTGCCGCGCACTCCACGATCGCGGCATGACCATCGTGATGATTACGCACTTTATGGAAGAGGCTGCCGAGGCCGATCGTGTCGCCGTGTTTCAGACGGGACGAGTTGCCATGCTGGGCACGCCCGAGGAGATTCTGACGCGGGCAGATGAGCTCGCGGAGCTCAACCTAGATATGCCGGAGTCGTGCCGTTTGGGCATGGCACTTCGTGCGAAGGGCGTGCCCGTTTGCGCGCAGGTACGTGAGGCGGATATGGTCGCCGAGATTGCGCAGGCTTATGCCGAGCGAAGTGGGGCAGGCACCGTGGGGCAGTCTTCCACACCCCAATCGGAAATCGTTGGCGGTACGGTTTCGGCAGACAACGAAGATAACGTACCAGAGCCCGTCATCGAGCTATCCCATGTTTCGTACAGTTATTCGCTCAGTTCGCGCGAGCGCCGCCGCTGGCATAAGCGCTCGGCCACTGCGGGCAAATCGAGCAAACAGGCTCTCTGGGGAAACGACCCCAGCAGCCCGTGGGCACTGCGTGATGTATCGCTGGCGGTGCGTCGCGGCGAGTTCCTGGGCTTGGCAGGTCATACTGGTTCGGGTAAGTCGACGCTGGTCCAGCATCTCAACGGGCTGATCCGTCCGCAGGAGGGAAGCATTTGCGCGCTGGGGCTCGACCTATCAAACAAGAAAGACGCCGCTGCGGTTAAGGCCAAGGTCGGCGTGGTGTTTCAGTATCCTGAGCGTCAGCTGTTTGCCGAAACCGTGGCGCAGGACGTGGCGTTTGGTCCGCGTAACCTTGGCTTGCCGCAAGATGAAGTCGACCGTCGTGTCGAGTCATCGCTCTCACGTGTGGGTCTCGACCTTTCCGCGGTCGGCGACAAGAGTCCCTTTGAGCTTTCGGGCGGTCAGCAACGGCGTGTGGCATTCGCCGGCGTGCTCGCCATGGAGCCCGAAGTCCTGGTGCTCGATGAACCCATGGCAGGCCTCGATCCGGCTGCGCGCAGGGATTTCCTTGAGCTTATCGATCGACTTCACCGCGATGGCCTGACCGTTGTCATGGTTTCGCATAGTATGGATGACCTGGCCAATTGCTGCGACCGCATTGTCGTAATGAACGAAGGCGCGGTGTTTGCCGAGGGAACCCCCGCGCAGGTGTTTGCGCATGCCGATGAGCTCAAGTCGATCGGCTTGGGTGTTCCCGCTGCCCAGCGCATGGCGCTGGCGCTTGCGAAGGCAGGCGTGCCGCTGCGCTTTGACGGCCTCTATACGGTTGAGTCGCTGGCAGACGAGTTGGTGGACCTGCTAATCGGTCGCTCGGGCGGTCCTTCTAACGTCGCGGACATTGCTAAATCCAAGACGGTCGCGCGAGAGGAGGGCTGCTAATGGAGGCGTTTTCGTTTGGCAGCTACTATCCCGGCGATAGTGCGATCCACCGCCTGGACCCGCGAACTAAGTTGCTCTTGGGCTTTGTGTTTCTGATCACGACGCTCACAGTCAGCAGCTTCTGCGGACTGGCCCCGGTCGCAATCTTCGTTGTCCTGATCTATACCGTGTCCCGGGTTCCGTTGCGTCGGGTCCTATCGTCGATGGCACCACTGCTAGCGATTGTCGTGGTGGTCGCGGTGCTCAACCTGTTTTCCGACCAGAGTGGCCGCACCCTGTGGCAGCTTGGCTTTTTGCAGGTGAGCGAGGGCTCGCTGTGTGCTGCGGCGTTTATGGCGTGCCGTTTGACCCTGATGATGGCCGGCATGAGCGTCATTACACTCACCACACCGACGCTCGACCTCACCGCGGGTTTTGAGCGCCTGCTCGCACCATTTGCACGCGTGGGGCTTCCGGCGCACGAGCTCGGCATGATTATGGGTATCGCGCTGCGGTTTATGCCGCAATTTGCAACCGAGATGAAACAGACGGCCGATGCGCAGGCAAGCCGCGGCGCGCGCGTGACGGGCGGTCCGCTCGGAGGTGTGCGCATGCTCGGCAGCGTGGCGATTCCGCTGTTCACCGGCGTGTTTCGTCATGCCGAGACGCTTTCGGCCGCCATGGATGCGCGCTGCTATCACGGCGAGCAGGGGCGCACGCGTCTGCATGCGCTTACGTTTGGCTGCGGGGACGTGCTGGCGGCGCTGGCGATGGCGCTGCTGGTGACATGCGTTGTCGTTATCAATCTTCAACTCGTCTAAGCTCGATTCGAGCGCAAGAAAGGGGTCTCTATGACCGACATCGATCGCACGGCTCAGCTCGAGCGCGTCTGCTCGTATCTCAGGCGCATTCCGGCGTGGTATCTTGCCACGACCGATGCGAGCGACGGGCATCAGCCCCGCGTGAGGCCGTTTTCGTTTGCCATGGTCGATGACGGCAAACTGTGGTTTTGCACGTCGCGCGACAAGGACGTGTGGGCGGAGTTGAGCGCGAATCCCAAGTTTGAGGTATCGGGCTGGAAGCCGGGGGAGTGCTGGATCGTGTTAACCGGTGAGGCCGCGCTCGAGGACGATGCATTCGTGAGCGACAAGGTGCGCCAGGCGGGCTTTAGGCACATGGTGGGCATTGGCGAGCAACACGATAGTGCCAACGACGGCCGCCTTGCGTTCTTCTCGGTCCGCAACATCGCCGCGCGGTTCTGCGATATTGACGGCAGCGAAGAGCGCCTCGAGCTCTAATGCTCGCCAACCAGTCTTCCGTGGTAGTTAATGGCAGGAGGAAACGTGGACGGATTGAATACGGTGCTGGAGTATCTGACGTCGGTGCCGGCGTGGTATCTGGCGACGAGCGTGGACGGGCAGCCGCATGTGCGTCCGTTCTCGTTTGCACAGATTCAGGACGGCAAACTGTGGTTTGTAACGGCGCGCACCAAAGATGTGTGGCAGGAGCTGCTGCAGAATCAGCGCTTTGAGGCCACGAGTTGGTGGCCGGGCCATGGCTGGCTCATCTTGCGCGGGCGTGCCGGCTTGGATGACCGGGCTTTAGACGAAATGCGCGAAGCTGGGTGGAAGCATCTAGAGCGCCTGGGCGAGCACTATGAGGGGCCTAACGACCCCACGCTCGTCTTCTTTAGCGTCGAGGATCCCGAGGCTTTTATCTGCAATCACGACGAATGGGTGCCGGTCGAGCTCTAGCCAGCTGGCTCATCCTAACAACTTGGTTTTCGCATGGGCGGGCCCCGTATTGCCCGGCGCCGTTAGGAGCGCCGGTCAATACGGGGCCCGCTCCATTTGTCAATTCCTTCAAGCGAATGTGTCGGGAATGTTTCAATGCATGAATATGCAAGCCATTTACGTGTTCGTGCATCTTTTGGTGCTAAAGTTTCAACCCACTTCATAACGACCGCTGCGAAATGCGCATCGGTGCATAAATCGCAGACAAGGAGTCTGATATGTCTTTGAAGGTTGGAATCGTCGGCGCGGCTGGATATGCCGGAGCCGAGCTCATTCGCCTCGTGCTCGGCCATCCCGAGTTTGAACTTGTTGCCATTACGTCCAACGCCGATGCCGGCCAGCCGCTGTCCGCGGTGTATCCGAGCTTTGCTGGCGTGAGCGATCTGGTTTTCACTACGCATGACGCCCCCGAGCTCAAGAGCTGCGATGCGGTTTTTCTTGCCGTGCCGCATACGGCTGCCATGGCGCAGGTGCCCGCCCTGCTTGCCGCGGGCGTTTCCTGCTTTGATCTTTCGGCCGATTACCGTCTAAGCGACGCGTCTGTCTTTGAGACATGGTATGCCGCCGAGCATACGAGCCCCGAGTTGCTCAAGACACGTGCCTTCGGTCTGCCCGAGCTGTTCTGCCAGGACTTGGAGATTGCCGCATCTGACCATGCCGACGGCAAACCCGTGCTGGTTGCCTGCGCCGGCTGCTATCCCACCGCAACGAGCCTTGCCGCCGCTCCCGCCGTGCGCGCCGGCTGGGTTGCCGAGAACGGCCCCGTAATCGTCGATGCCATTAGCGGTGTAACGGGTGCCGGTAAGTCCTGCAACGCCCGTACGCATTTTTGCAGCGCGGACGAGAACTTGGAGGCCTATGGCGTGGGCAAGCATCGTCATACGCCCGAGATTGAGCAAATCCTTGGCCTGACCGATCGTGTCGTCTTTACCCCGCACCTGGCACCGCTCAAGCGTGGTCTGCTCTCTACGGTGACGATGCCGCTTACGCCGCAGGCTATCGACTCCCTGGCTCTTGAGGACGTTGTCGACTATTACAAGCAGTTCTACGCTGGACGCACCTTTGTGCGTGTGCTCGACGCCGGCCAGCAGCCCAAGACGGCTTCGGTCGTCGGTACCAATGCCGCCCAGATCGGCCTTGCGCTCAACAAGCGCGCGGGCGTGCTGGTGGCGACGGGCGCCATCGACAATCTGTGCAAGGGCGCTGCGGGCCAGGCGGTCCAGTGCGCCAATATCGTCTTTGGCTTTGACGAGCGACGAGGCTTGCCCACAGTGGCGTGCCCGGTGTAGCACATTCGATTGTTAACGATTTGGTAGTCGGGCATCGAGTGGGGCGCCACTCTTAAGCTGGTCTCATGATCACGACTGGCATGGCGCACCAACCGATGTCCGTTTTTTGTTTGACATAAGGAGTCATAAAGACGATGAATACCGAGCTGTTTGATATCAAGATTCGCGCCGTCGAGGGCGGCGTTACGGCTGCGGCTGGTTTTAAGGCTGCAGGTATCCACGCTGGGTTCCGCAAGAACCCCGAGCGTCTGGATTACGCGCTCGTCGTGCCCGATAAGCCCTGTCCCGGTGCCGGCGTGTTTACCACCAATCGCTTTTGCGCGGCGCCCGTGCAGGTGAGCCGTGCCAACCTGGGCGGTGCCGACAAGGGCTACGGAATCATCGCCGGCGTTTCGGTCAACTCTGGCAATGCCAACGCCGCCACGGGTGAGACCGGCCTTGCATGCGCGCGCGAGACGTGCAGCATCGCATCGCAGGTCATCGGCTGCGAGCCCCAGCAGATTCTGGTTGCCTCCACGGGTGTGATTGGCCAGATTCTGCCGATCGACACGTTTGAGACCGCCATTCCTGCTGCCTACGAGGCACTCTCCGCCCACGGTGGCGCCGATGCCGCTCGCGCCATCATGACGACTGACACGCACTCCAAGGAGTACGCCGTGTCCTATGTCAGCGAGGCTGCGGGCCATGCGGGCAATGTCTATACGGTAGGCGGAATGTGCAAGGGCTCGGGCATGATCATGCCCAACATGGCCACCATGATCGCAGTTATCACCACCGATGCCCCCGTCGAGCCTGCGGCACTTCATACCCTGCTGCTCTCGACCGTCAAGCAGACCTTTAACAAGGTAACGGTCGATTCCGACACCTCGACCAACGACACCTGCATCATGCTTGCCTCCGGCGCCGCTGCCGCAGATGTCGAGCCTATCGTCGAGGGCTCCGATGCCTTTGACGAGTTGGCATTTGCTGTGCACGAGGTGTGCGAGAGCCTGGCGCGCAATATCGCCGCCGACGGTGAGGGCGCATCCAAGCTTGTTACGGTCAACGTTACCGGAGCCGCCAACGACGAGGAAGCCGATATCGCCGCCCGTGCCGTTGCTAACTCGCCGCTCGTTAAGACCTGCATCGCCGGCCACGACTGCAACTGGGGTCGCGTTGCTATGGCGCTTGGCAAGTGCGGCGTGAAGTTTAATCAGGAAGACGTTTCCATCGACATGATGGGCATGCCCGTCTGTCGCGACGGTCTGACTGTTCCCTTTGACGAGGACGAGGCTCTACGGCGCTTCGAGGCGCCCGAGATCGTGATCTCGGCCGACCTGGGCGCAGGCGACGCGGCAACGACCGTGTGGACCTGCGACCTCACGCATGAGTACATCTCCATCAACGGCGACTACCGTTCCTAGATTTTGGATGCGCCGCGCGTTCCTCCGCGATTGCGGGCAACGAGGCACGGCGTGATAGCAACACGAAAGACGAGGCAGATTATGAAATTCGCACGCGATTGTCGTTCGAGCGAATCCAACGAAGCAACCGCGCAGCTGCTGTTCGAAGCGCTGCCGTGGATTAAGAACCTGACCGGCAAGACGGTTGTTATCAAATATGGCGGAGCCGCCATGGTTGATGAGCAGCTGCGCCGCGACGTGATGAGCGACATCGTTTTGCTCAAGATCATCGGTATGCGCCCCGTTATCGTGCACGGCGGCGGCAAGGCTATCAACGAGGCGCTCAGCCACTATGACATCCCCGTCGAGTTTAAGAACGGCCAGCGTGTGACCACGCCTGCCACCATGGATATCGTGCGCGAGGTGCTGGGCGGTAAGGTCAACCAGGAGCTGGTCGCAGCGCTCAACCACCATGGCAACCTGGCCGTGGGCGTGTCGGGCAGCGATGCCGGTACCCTTATCGCCGAGCCACTCGACCCAGAGCTCGGCCGCGTAGGCAAGGTCACGCACGTCAACACCGACTATATCGAGCGCTTACTCGATAGCGAGTACATCCCCGTCATCGCTACCGTCGCGGCGGGGGAGGACGGCGGTTTCTTCAACATCAACGCCGACACCGCCGCCGGTGCCGTTGCCGCGGCGCTTCACGCGCATAAGGCGATCTTTTTAACCGATGTCGATGGCCTGTACAAGGACTTTAGCGACAAGGACTCGCTTATCTCCAACCTAACGCTCGACGAGGTTAACGAAATGCTCTACGGCGGCGAGGTCGATAAGGGCATGATTCCCAAGCTGCGCGCGGCCGTCGATGCGCTTACCGGCGGCGTATTTCGTGCCCACATCATCAACGGTACTACGCCGCATTCGCTGCTCCTGGAGCTGCTGACCGATGCCGGCGTCGGCACCGTGATCCATTCCACCGAGACGGCTTACGAGTTCGATACACATCCGCATCCGCTTTCGACGTTTGCTGCGCGTCTGACCGAGAACCTCGACGAGGTCGAGAAGCTTCAGACGGTCTAGCGACCCGCAGCCGCCCCATTCCTGCACCCATAGGTCTGCGCCGTCCGGCGCCCAACGAAAGGCATCCCATGTCACTTGCAGCTCAGCAATCGCTTGAATCCCATTACGTTATGCATACCTTTGGCCGCTCTCCGGTCGAGTTTGTCGAGGGTCACGGCATGAAGCTCACCGGCGACGATGGCCGTGAGTACCTCGACTTTCTTGCCGGCATCGGCGTATGCAGCCTAGGTCATGGCGACCCGGCTGTGCTCTCGGCGCTCGAGGCACAGACCAAAAAGCTCATGCATGTCTCCAACTATTTCTACATCGAGCAGCGCGGACAGGTCGCGGCGCTGCTGTCCAAGTTTGCTAACGACGACGTAGATGGTGCGCGCGTGCTTGCCGATGCCATTGCCGCCGGCGATGAGACCATGGCAGCTGCTCTTGGTGCCCCGGCTGCGGATGAGCAGGTTTGGGAGACCTTCTTTGCCAACTCCGGCGCCGAGGCCAACGAGGGCTCGATGAAGCTCGCGCGCCTGTACGCCAAGCGTGTCGGTAACGGCGGCAACACCATCGTGTGCATGCGCGGCGGCTTCCATGGCCGTACGCTCGAGACCATTGCCGCCACCATGCAGGATTGGCTGCAGGACAGCTTCCGCCCGCTGCCGGGTGGCTTTGTGGCCTGCACGCCCAACGATGTCGATGAGCTGCGTGCGATCTTTAAGCAGCTGGGGAGCGAAATTTGCGCCGTGATGCTCGAGCCGATCCAAGGTGAGAGTGGCGTGCACCCCATGACCGAGGAGTTTATGGCGGCAGCGCGCGACCTGGCACACGAAGTGGGCGCCGTGCTTATCGCCGACGAGGTCCAGTGCGGTATCTTCCGCACGGGTAAGCCGTTTGCGTTCCAGACCTATGGCGTGGAGCCCGACATCATGAGCCTTGCCAAGGGCATTGCCGACGGCGTGCCCATGGGTGCCGTCGTGGCGAAGAAGGAGATTGCCGACGTGTTTAAGCCGGGCGACCACGGCTCGACCTTTGGCGGTAGCTGCTTGGCCATCGCGGCGTGTGCCGCGACGCTCTCCGCGCTTGTGCGTGGCGATTATGCCGAGCATGCTGCCAAGGTGGGCGCCTATATGGAGGCAAAGCTCGCCAAGCTGCCGCACGTGACCGAGGTACGTGGCCGCGGCTTGATGCTCGGCTGTGATTTGGATGATGCCGCGGGCGACGCGCATGATGTTGTTGCCCGCGCGCTGACCGCCGGTGCCGTGATCAACGCTACGGGTGCGCATACGCTGCGTTTCCTGCCGCCGCTCGTCTGCGAGGAAGCCGACGTGGACAGCCTGATCGAGATTCTGTCGGGTGTCTTGGGCTAACGCGGCGCAATAACTCAATTTGGACCGGGTTCCGGACTGCGGACGTGCCCTATGTGGCATGATTCAGCGGTCTGGAGCCCGTTTTGCCTTAGATTTGCTAAGGCAGGGAGACCTGCTGGTCAAAAAACATCAAATATGAGTACTGTTACCAGTTGAATCTCATATGAAACCGACTATCTAGGATTAGTTAGACCACACATGTTCAGTTATGTTAATGGGAAAACAGCTAGCAAAGGCTTCAGATCGCTGATTCAGGGCTAGATTTACCCAGCGAAACCCAAAAATAGCTGCTACAAAAATAGTAACAGTACTCATTTTTGCCATTTTTTGGCCACAGCCTTTGTGACAGACGTGCTGGCGGGTTCGAATCCCATGCACTGGGCACAAAAAAGAAAGGCCTCCATCGCTGGAAGCCTAACAATTCAGTGGTGGGCGATGAGGGATTCGAACCCCCAGCCTTGTGCGTGTAAAGCACCTGCGCTAACCGTTGCGCCAATCGCCCGTGCGGAGAGAGTATAGCAAAACAATCGCCCCATTCACCTCATATCCATTAAAGGTAACTCGCGCGTGTCACAGCGGAGCTGATTCAGTTGAGATTGCCTGAACATTCCGCCCCTCTTTACGCCTTCGGGTATACTCAAAAGCTACTGATTCGATTTGATGCCCAGCAACAGCAGAGGGGATAGTATATGTGCGGTTTTGTCGGTTTTGTCGGTGGGACGGATAACCAATCCGAGGTGCTCACCAAGATGATGGACCGCATCGTCCATCGCGGTCCCGACATGGGCGGTCAGTTTATCGACGGCCGCGTTGCCCTCGGCTTCCGCCGCCTGTCGATCCTCGACCTGACCGAGGCTGGCGCCCAACCCATGGCCAACGAGGACGGTAGCGTCGTCATTGTCTTCAACGGCGAGATCTACAACTTCCAAGAACTCCGTTCCGAGCTCGAGGCCAAGGGCTACAAGTTCCACTGCGGCGCCGACACCGAGAGCCTCCTGCACGGCTACGAGGAGTGGGGCGAGGCCGTACTCGATCGCTTGCGCGGTATGTACGCCTTCGTCATCTGGGACAAAAAGAAGAACAAGCTTTTTGGCGCCCGCGACATCTTTGGCATCAAGCCGCTTTACTACTATCCCATGGCCGATGCGGGCGACGGCGCTCCGGGCGTGCTCTTTGGTTCCGAGATCAAGAGCTTCCTGGACTACCCGCACTTCCACAAGGCGGTCAACAAAAAGGCCCTGCGTCCGTACATGACGCTGCAGTATTCGGCAACCGAGGAGACCTTCTTCGAGGGTGTCTACAAGCTGCCGCCGGCGCACTACTTTACCGTCGATATCCCGACCGGCAAGATGAACATCGAGCGCTACTGGGATTGCGATTACTCTGCCGTCGAGAAGCCGTTCGAAGAGTATGTCGATGAGCTGGACGAGGTCGTGCACGAGAGCGTCGAGGCCCATCGCATCGCCGACGTCAAGGTCGCGTCGTTCCTCTCCGGTGGCGTCGACTCCAGCTACATCGCCGCTTGCCTCATGCCCGACAAGACCTTCTCGGTGGGCTTTGACTACAAGAACTTCAACGAGACCAACTACGCCAAGGAGCTTTCCGATAAGCTCGGCGTCGAGAACGTTCGCAAGATGATTACCGCCGACGAGTTCTTCGGTGCGCTCGAGGACATCCAGTATCACATGGACGAGCCGCAGTCCAACTTGTCTTCCGTGCCGCTGTGGTTCTTGGCCGAGATGGCCCGCAAGGACGTCACCGTCGTGCTTTCGGGCGAAGGTGCCGACGAGCTCTTTGGCGGCTACGCCTACTACGAGGATACGGTCCCGGTGCGCAAGTACAAAAAGATGGTGCCGCTGCCCATCCGTCGCGCGCTCGGTAACCTGGCGCTGCATATGCCGTACTTCAAGGGACATAACTTCCTGGTCAAGGGTGCCGAGATCCCCGAGAAGTCGTTCCTGGGACAGGCTCTGGTATGGCCGGAGCGCGAGGTCGATGGCGTGCTCAAGCCCGAGTACAACACCGGCGATGGCGCCTTCGAGCTTGCCGCTCCCATCTATGCGCGCGTGAAGGGCCAGCCCGAACTGGTCAAGAAGCAGTACCTGGACATGAACATGTGGCTCCCGGGCGACATTCTGCTCAAGGCCGACAAGATGTGCATGGCGCACTCGCTGGAGCTGCGCGTGCCCTTCCTGGACCGCAAAGTCATGGAGTTCGCCGAGCATATTCCCGACCGCTACCGCATCAACGAGAACGGCAACAAACAGGTACTCCGCCACGCTGCCAACAAGTCGCTGCCCGATGAGTGGGCCACCCGTCCCAAGGTGGGCTTCCCGGTGCCGATTGTCTACTGGCTGCGCGAGCAAAAGTGGTACGACTATGTCAAGGAGTACTTCACCGCGCCGTGGGCAAGCGAGTTCTTCGATACCGATGAGCTCATGCACCTGCTCGATCTGCACTTTGCGGGCAAGGGCGATTTCCAGCGCAAGATTTATACGCCGCTCGTGTTCCTGGTGTGGTACAAGCGCTTCTTTATCGACGAGGACCAGCCCGCTGTTCAGGCTGCCTAGCCTCGGCTTACGAACGCCTGCGCGTAACGGCTCCTCCGGGAGCCGTTTTTTGCGTGGGTGCGTTTCAGTTACTATAAAAACCGTCCCTGCCAAATGGCTGAGAAAGGTGAAAGATGCACCATTCGGATTCCGCGACCGTGACCACGGTCGATACGCTTGCCAAGCTGCTCGATGTGTGCGGCGAGCTGCGCGCATCAGAGCAGGTTGACGAGCGTGTTGTGACCGGCTGCTCGTTTGATTCGCGCGCGGTTTCGGCAGGCGACGTATTCTTTTGCAAAGGTGCTGCCTTTAAGCCCGCGTTTTTGAGCATGGCGCTCGATGCGGGCGCCGTCGCATTTGTGTGCGAGGAGTCGCTGGTCGAGTCTCTGGAGCCGCTGGCGCAGGAGAGCGGTGCTGCGATGCTGGTTGTTGATAGCGTTCGCACGGCCATGGCCCTGTTGCCGCCGGAGGTCTACGACCGTCCCGACCACGACGTCAAGATCGTGGGCATCACCGGCACCAAGGGAAAGACCACGGCCGCTTTTATGCTCCAGTCCATCATTAAGGCGGCGGGCGAGTCCTGCGGCATGATCGGCTCGGTGAGTACCGACGATGGTATCGAGTGCTACGAGAGCACCAATACTACGCCCGAGGCCCCCGAGGTCTGGCGCCATATCGCCAACTGTCGCACGTCCGGTCGCCAGTCCATGGTCATGGAGGTCTCGAGCCAGGCGCTCAAGTACCAACGCGTCGAGAATCTGCCGTTTGACGTGGCGTGCTTCCTCAACATCGGCCGCGACCACATCTCGCCGATCGAACACCCCACGTTTGAGGATTATTTTGAGAGCAAACTCAGAATCTTTGACCAGGCAAAGACCGCCGTGGTGAATCTGGGCACCGATGAGGTTGACCGTGTGCTAGAGGCAGCGTCGACGGCTGAGCGCTTGGTGACCGTTGGCGTCGAGCATCCCGAGGCAAGCCTGTGGGCGAGCGATGTCCGCATGCTCGGCTTTAACATCGAGTTCAACTTGCACGGCATGAGTGCCGACGAGTCCGAGGCGGGGGAGAAGGTCCTGCTGGGTATCGCGGGCGACTTTAACGTGGAAAACGCGCTGGTCGCTATCGCCGCTGCGCGCGAGATCGGCATCGGTATCGAGGCTATCAAGAAGGGCCTCTCCAAACTGCGTGTGCCGGGCCGCATGGAGGTCGTGGAGTCGAAGGACGGCCGCGTGATTTGCGTCGTTGACTATGCGCACAACCAGCTTTCGTTCCGTTCGCTTTTCTCGTCGGTCAAGCGCGCGTTTCCCGCTAGCCCCGTCATTGCGCTGTTTGGCGCCGCCGGCGGCAAGGCTCAGGAGCGCCGCGAGCAGCTTCCGCGCGAGGCCGCACCGTATTCCGACCTGATGATCTTTACGAACGAGGATCCAGCTCGCGAGGATCCGATGAAGGTCTGTCGCGAGCTCGCCGAGCATGTTCCCGACGATACGCCGAACAAGATCATCCTCGACCGCGAAGCCGCTGTGCATGCGGCGTTCAAGGCGGCGCGCGGGGAGTACGTCAACCCCGATGCTCCCACCATTGTCTTGCTGCTGGCAAAGGGTGACGAGGAGCTCATGCACGTGGGTGACGAGTTCGTGCCGATCGAGAGCGACCTTTCGCTGGCCAATCGCCTGATCGATGTTACCCAGTTTGACTAATGAACCATGATGGCGGCGGCGCCCTGAGTGCGCTGTCGCCATAAGCGTGTTCCCTCAATCAAAACATGCCGTCCAAGTCCAAACCCTTCTACGTAAACGGAGTAACCATGTCCCACAATACCCTGCCGACCGTCGCCGACCTTTCGGGCGAGATGCGCGAGCGCTTGGCCAAGGTCAAATATGTCTTTACCGACCTGGATGCCACGATGCTCGCACCCGGCTCGTGCGTGCTGCGCGACAACGACGGCAACCCCTCGACCAAACTCGTCGAGGCCGTCGTGGCGCTCGCTTGCGCTGGTATTCAGGTGGTCCCCACCTCGGGCCGCAACCGTACCATGATCCACGAGGACGCGCGCGTGCTCGGCCTCAACTCCTACATTGGTGAGATGGGCGGCCTGGTCATGTATGACCTCAAAGCCAACGATTGGGAGTATCTGACCGGCGACATGCCCTACGACCCCTCTTGCGGCCTCACGCCGCACCAGGTGATCGAGCAGACCGGCGTGTGCGAGAAGATCCTCGCCCGCTGGCCGCACAAGATCGAGTACCACAACGACATGTCGACCGGCTACAAATACCGTGAGGTCACCGTCGGCATGCGCGGCGATGTGCCCGACGATGAGGTTCAGGCCATCCTGGACGAGGCCGGCTGCGGTCTGATCTGGGCTTGCAACGGCCATCTGACTCACCTGTCCAAGCCGACGACGCTCGAGCTTAATCGCGTCGAGGACGGTCGTGCCTTCAACATCAATCCGGCGGGTCTTAACAAAGGCGTTGCCATTGCGCGCTTCTGCGAGCACCTGGGGATCGAGCGCGAGGAGACGCTTGCGCTCGGCGACTCCGAGTCCGACTTCTACATGGCCGACCATGTTGGCATGTTCTGCCTGGTCGAGAACGGTCTGACGAGCGCCGGTGCCCCGGAGTTCTTGGACGCCTGCGACAATGCCTATATTACGCGCGGCAAGATTGTCGACGGTTGGGTGGCAACGGCCGAGCTGCTGGTCGCAGCCCGTTCGTAGCGCGACGCATCACGATTGGTCGCATTTTTCGAGAGAGAATCTGGTGAGGTAATGTCCGATATCGATAATATGGCCGGGGACACGCGTCCGATCGGCGTGTTCGACTCGGGCCTGGGCGGCTTGACGGTCGCGCGCGCGATCGCAACGGCACTTCCGCACGAGTCCGTCTACTATTTCGGTGACACTAAGCGCTGCCCTTATGGCACCCGCACCGAGGACGAGGTTCGCTCGTTTGCGCTGCAGGCGGGCCGCTGGCTATCGAGGCACGACGTTAAGATCATGGTCATCGCCTGCAACACGGCGACCGCCGCGGCCTTGCGTTTGGCTCAGCAAGTGCTCGACGTTCCCGTGATCGGCGTGATCGCCCCGGGCGCGCGCGCCGCCATCAACAGCACGCGTACGCGTCGCGTGGGCGTGCTCGCTACCAACCTCACCATTCGCTCGGGCGCCTACACGCGCGCCATTCAGGATCTAGATGCCGGCGTCGATGTATACGGCTGTCCTGCCTCGAGCTTTGTCGAGGTTGTCGAACACGAGCTCGCCTCGGGTGCACATCTGCAGGAACAGTGGCTTGAGAACGAGGACATCTTCGATACGCCTGCCGTGCGTGCGCTGGTGGGTGCCACGGTTGAGCCGCTGCGCGACCACGGTATCGATACCGTGGTGCTCGGCTGTACGCATTTCCCGCTGTTGGTGGGACCTATCCGGCATGCGCTGGGGCCTGGGGTGCGCGTCGTGAGTTCCGCCGAGGAGACCACACGCGAGCTGACCGATATCCTCACGCGCCGCGAGCAGCTGGCGGGCGACGCCGCCGAGCCGCAGCATCGTTTTGCCACGACGGCCGATAACATTGCCGAGTTTGCGGTGGCGGGCAGCTTTATCTTTGGTCAGCCGCTCAAGAGCATCGAACATATCGATATCGATGAGCTGAAATAGATGTAAGGCAGCCGCCAAAGCCTTCGCCACATCTTTTGCCGAAAGGATATTTCTATGGAGTACATGCAGGTCAACCGCGCCAACGGTCGCGCCGCCAACGAGTTGCGCCCCGTTAAGCTCACCCGTGGCGTCATGAAGCACGCCCACGGCTCGTGTTTGGCCGAGTTCGGTGACACGCGCGTGCTGTGCGCCGCCACTATCGAGGAGGGCGTGCCGGGCTGGCGAAAGGGAGCTAAGGCCGGCTGGGTGACCGCGGAATACGCCATGCTGCCGGCGTCGACCGGCAAGCGCTGCAAGCGCGAGCACGCCAACCGCAAGGGTCGCTCCATGGAGATCGAGCGCCTCATTGGCCGCAGCCTGCGTACCGTCGTCAACATGAAGGCGCTCGGCGAGTACACCGTCACCGTCGACTGCGATGTGATTCAGGCCGATGGCGGCACGCGTACAGCGAGCATCACCGGCGCCTGGGTGGCGCTGCACGACGCCCTCGCCATGTGGGTCGAGGCGGGCAAGATCGAGCGCATCCCGCTTACCGGCCAGGTGGCTGCCATCTCTATGGGCGTTGTCGACGGCAATACGCTGCTTGACCTCGATTATTCCGAGGACAGTCATGCCGAGGTCGACATGAACCTCGTCGCCACCGATACCGGTGAGATGATCGAGCTCCAGGGCACCGGCGAGCAGGCGCCCTTCGACCGCAAACGCCTCAACGCCCTGCTTGACCTGGGCGACAAGGGTGTCGCCGAGCTCATCGAGCTTCAGCGCCAAGCCATCGCCTAACCTGCCAAAAAGGGACAGGTTTATTTTGGTAGGTTTTATCTGCTGAAATGCTGCGTTGAAAGGTCCGATCGCCTGAGAGGGGAGGGGTCAAGTGCCCAAACGCCCCTCACGCGGCTTGCTATAGAGACAAGGAGGCCAGTCATGGCACTTGAGAAGATTGACATCGACACCCTCGACCCGGCGGCGACCATCGTCGTGGCAACGGGCAACGCCCATAAGCTCACCGAGATCGAGGCCATTTTGGGCAAGGTCATGCCCGAGGTGCGCTTTGTGGCGCTCGGCCAGCTGGGTGATTTTGAGGATCCCGAGGAAAACGGCACGACGTTTTTGGAGAACGCCATCATCAAGGCCCAAGCCGCGGTTGAGGAGACGGGCCTTATGGCCATTGCCGACGATTCGGGCTTGGTCGTCGACGCGCTGGACGGTGAGCCCGGTGTGTATAGCGCGCGCTATGCGGGCGTGCACGGCGACGATGCCGCCAACAACGCCAAGCTTCTCGTGAATCTGGAGGGCGTGGCCGACGAGGACCGCACTGCGCGCTTTATGAGCGTCGTCGCGCTCATCGACACGGACGGTCTGGTTACCTATGGCGAGGGCGCCTGCGAGGGCGTTATCGCGCACGAGGGTCGCGGCGATCACGGCTTTGGCTACGACCCGCTGTTCCTGCCGGTCGACACGCCGGGCAAGACCATGGCCGAGCTGACGGCGGACGAGAAGAACGCCATCAGCCATCGTTTTCACGCGCTCGAGCATCTGTCCGCCAAGCTGACGGGCGAGGAGTAGGCCGTGCGTGCGGTGGTGCAGCGCGTGCTCAACGCCGGCGTGACGGTCGACGGCGAGTGCGTGGGCCGCATTGGACGCGGCTACCTGGTGCTGCTGGGTGTGGGCCATGGCGATACGCGTGCCGAGGCCGACAAGCTGTGGGGCAAGCTCCGCGGGCTGCGTATCAACGAGGACGAGAACGGCAAGACCAATCTGGCACTTGCTGATGTCGACGGCGAGGTGCTCGTGGTGTCGCAGTTCACGCTGTTTGCCGACTGCCGCCACGGTCGCCGTCCGTCGTTTACGGATGCCGGCGCACCCGATGTTGCCAACGAGCTCTACGAGTACTTCCTGACGCTTGTGCACGAGGACGTTGAGCATGTGGCGCACGGTATCTTTGGCGCCGACATGAAGGTCGACCTGGTCAACAACGGCCCATTCACCATCGTCTTGGACACCGACAACCTTTAGGTTACGCGGTTTTACCAAACCGCGTAACAACTGGTCATGCGAGGTTGTCGTCTGGTACGTATTTGGGACGGGGCTTATTTAGCTACTTGCGTATGGCCACAACAGGGTGCTATAGTATTATAGTTTTGTCTATCTTAGGGGTATTATCCCCTTTTTGAATTGCACCTTCTGGAGGCCCTGTTCATGGAAGAGATGGAAGTCAATCACGTCGACGACATCCACGAGAAGCTGACCGATATGGTGGGCGATCGCGTCAAGGTGAAGGCCAACATGGGCCGTACCCGCGTCGTCGAGCGCATGGGCACCATCAAGAGCGTCCACCCCGCCGTCTTTATCGTCGAGGTTGACGAGCGTCGCGGCCGCAAGTCGCGTCAGTCCTACCAGTACATCGATGTCCTCACCGGCCAGGTCGAGCTGTTCGACCCCGAGAGCGGCGAGCATATCTTTACCCCGCTCGGCAATCAGCTCGAGGAGCATTAACGGTGACCGATCGGTCCCTGACTCTTTCCGCGCCGGCAAAGATTAACCTCTACCTAGGGGTTCATACCGAGCGCGATGACCGCGGCTACCACAGGGTCGATTCCCTGATGGCAGCCGTCGGTCTTTCCGATACCGTGACGGTCACGCCGGCGCAGGCGCTGACCGTCCAGACGGTTCCAGCATCAGATTTTCCCATGCAAAAGAATACGGCGTATCGGGCTGCGGTTGCTATGGCCGAGCATTATGGTCGCGAGGCAAACATCTGCGTGACGATTGAGAAGCGCATTCCATTGTGCGCTGGCTTGGGCGGCCCCTCGACGGATTCGGCCGCGGTCATTGTCGCCTTGGCGGAGCTCTGGGGCATTGATCGCACCGACCCAGCGCTCGACGATATTGCGCGGGGCATTGGTGCCGACGTCCCGTTCTTTTTGCACGCGAGTCCTGCGTTCTACGTAGGTGGGGGAGACGTGCTGGCAACTGAGTACCCCGCGCTGCCCGCGACGCCCGTCGTGCTGGTCAAGCCGCGCGAGGCAAGCGTTTCGACAATTGAAGCCTATCGACGTTTTGACGAGGCCCCGGTGCCTGCGGACAAGCCCGGCGCGATAGCTTCTGCCTTGCGTGCTGGTGATGCCGAGACGGCATATGCACTCATCCATAACAACCTTGGTGTCATTTCCGCACAGATGGAGTCGCAGATTCAAACGGTCCTCGACTGGCTGCGTAAACAGGACGGAACCGTTGCTGTAGATGTGTGCGGATCGGGTGCCTGCTCGTTTGCCATTTGCGACACCGCTGCCACGGCCGAAAGGCTTGCCGATGCTGCTCAGCAAAATGGCTGGTGGGCCTGCGCGACTGAGCTTATTCCCAACACGGTTCAAATCGACGCGCCAAAGAAATAAAAATTTCTCTAGCACGCGGCGAAAATCTTTGTTACTATAGTCGAGCTAACGGGTTGTGGCTCAGTTTGGTAGAGCACTGCGTTCGGGACGCAGGGGTCGCTGGTTCAAATCCAGTCAACCCGACCAGAGCATGAGGAGGGACCGCTTCTTGCGGTCCCTTTTTTTAGCTAGTGTTGTGATACCGCGATACCCGCGGTATACTCATTCGAGCTTGTCTCGCTGTATTGTGGAGGTCTACATGTTTGGACTGAGGGCTCCTGAGCTCATCATTATTCTCGTCGTTGTCCTGATTATCTTCGGGCCCAAGAACCTGCCGAAGCTCGGCAAGTCCCTCGGCTCTACCGTCAAGAATATCCGCGAGGGTATGGAGGGCGACGATAAGGCCGAGACCAAGCAGGCCGAGGAGGTCGTGGTCGAGCAGTCCGAGGAGGACAAAGAGATCGCTGAGCTCGAGGCCAAGCTCGCTGCTGCCAAGAAGAAGCAGGCAGAGGACAGCGACGCGGACGCAGAGTAGTCCCATCCCTTTGGGGTGAGCACCTGACCGGCTTGCCCGCAGGCTAGCCGGTCTTTTTCGTTTTGTTGACAGTTGATTGTTGATCAGAGTTGGGGAGATATCCGTATGGACGCAAGCCAGATCGTACTGACCGCTGAGGGCCGCCAGAAGCTCGTCGAGGAGCTCGCTTGGCGTGAAGGCGATTACGCCAAGGAGATCGTCGAGGACATCAAGGAAGCCCGCGCGTTCGGCGACCTTTCGGAGAACTCCGAGTACGACGCCGCTAAGGACAAGCAGGCCCAGAACGCCGCTCGTATTGCCGAGATCCAGGCCATCCTCGCCAACGCTCAGGTTGCTGCCACCACGGGCGACCTGACCGTCTCCATCGGTTCCACCGTTTCGCTGATTGATCCCAACGGCGAGGTCATGGAAGTCACGCTCGTCGGTACCACCGAGACCAACTCGCTCGAGCACAAGATTTCCAACGAGTCTCCGGTCGGTCACGCCATCATCGGTCACGGCGAGGGTGATTCCGTCGAGGTCGTTACGCCTTCCGGCAAGACTCGCGTCTACACCATCGCCAAGATCGCACGCTAGACCACGGTCCCGCGTAAAGGTATGTTTTCGCTCCCTGGGACCGAATCCTGGGGAGCGTTTTAGTTTGAGGAGCTAACTTATGGCAGAGAACCAGAACGCCGCCGATCAGGCATCGACGCTCAACGACGAGCGCGCCACCCGCCTGGCCAAGCGCGCCGCCCTGTTCGAGGCGGGCCAGAACCCCTATCCCGAGCACTCTGAGCTTGAGGACTACGTCGCCGATATCGAGACTAAGTACGCCGATCTTGCCGATGGTGAGGACACCGAGGATGTCGTGAAGATCGCCGGCCGTGTGGTCGCCAAGCGCGGTCAGGGCAAGATCATGTTCATCGTCGTGCGCGATGCGACTGCCGAGATTCAACTGTTCTGCCGCATCAACGACATGGACGAGGCTGCCTGGAATACGCTCAAGGCCCTCGACCTGGGCGACATCCTGGGCGTGACCGGCGTGGTCGTGCGCACCCAGCGCGGCCAGCTTTCCGTTGCTCCTAAGAGCGCGACCCTGCTTGCCAAGGCCGTTCGTCCGCTGCCCGAGAAGTTCCACGGTCTTTCCGACAAGGAGACCCGCTATCGCCAGCGCTATGTCGACCTGATCGCCAACGACGACGTTCGCGAGACCTTCCGTAAGCGTTCGCAGATTCTCTCCACCTTCCGTCGCTTTATGGAGTCCGACGGCTACATGGAGGTCGAGACCCCCATCCTGCAGACCATCCAGGGCGGCGCTACTGCCAAGCCGTTCATTACCCACTTCAACGCGCTCGATCAGGAGTGCTACCTGCGTATTGCCACCGAGCTGCACCTCAAGCGCTGCATTGTCGGTGGTTTTGAGCGCGTGTTCGAGATCGGCCGCATCTTCCGTAACGAGGGCATGGACCTTACCCACAACCCCGAGTTCACCACGATGGAGGCCTACCGTGCCTTCTCCGACCTCGAGGGCATGAAGGCACTCGCCCAGGGTGTCATCAAGGCTGCCAACAAGGCCATCGGCAACCCCGAGGTCATCGAGTACCAGGGCCAGACCATCGACCTTTCTGGTGAGTGGGCCAGCCGTCCCATGACCGACATCGTCTCCGACGTGCTCGGCAAGCAGGTCACCATTGACACGCCAGTCGAGGAGCTTGCTGCCGCCGCGCGCGAGAAGGGCCTGGAGATCAAGCCCGAGTGGACTGCTGGCAAGATCATCGCCGAGATTTACGATGAGCTGGGCGAGGACACCATCGTCAACCCGACGTTCGTGTGCGATTACCCCATCGAGGTCAGCCCGCTTGCCAAGCGTTTTGAGGACGACCCGCGCCTGACGCACCGCTTTGAGCTGGTTATTGCCGGTCACGAGTACGCCAACGCGTTCTCCGAGCTCAACGACCCGGTCGACCAGGCCGAGCGCTTTGCCGCCCAGATGGCCGAGAAGGCCGGCGGTGACGACGAGGCCATGGAGTACGACGAGGACTACGTGCGCGCCCTCGAGTACGGTATGCCTCCCGCGGGCGGCATTGGCATTGGTATCGACCGCGTGGTCATGCTGCTCACCAACCAGGCTTCTATCCGCGACGTCCTGCTGTTCCCGCACATGAAGCCCGAGAAGGGTTTCCAGTCCGGTGCCGCTGCCGCCAAGGCTGCAGAGGCCGGCAACGCCGCGAGCCCATTCGTTAAGTCGCTTAAGCCCACGCTCGATTACTCCAAGATCGCCGTTGAGCCGCTGTTTGAGGAGTTCGTCGACTTTGATACCTTCTCCAAGAGCGATTTCCGCGCTGTGAAGGTCAAGGCATGCGAGGCCGTCAAGAAGTCCAAGAAGCTGCTGAACTTTACGCTCGACGACGGTACCGGTACCGACCGCACCATCCTCTCCGGTATTCACGCTTATTACGAGCCCGAGGACCTGGTCGGCAAGACCTTGCTCGCCATCACCAACCTGCCTCCGCGCAAGATGATGGGCATCCCCAGCTGCGGCATGCTCATCAGTGCCATCCACGAGGAGGATGGTGAGGAGCGCCTCAACCTGATCCAGCTCGACGCCTCCATCCCCGCCGGCGCAAAGATGTACTAACTAGTTACGCGGTTCTACGAACCGCGTAACGGCTCGACGCTGCGCGGGCCGCATTTGGACAATCTGACGTTCAACTTCAAGGGCGCGAC
>CAJJQF010000032.1:0-22419 GCA_905193815.1 uncultured Collinsella sp.
GCGACCGCCCGCGCCGTCCCGGCGACAACGGAGGCCGCAAGCCCCGCCGTCACCACGACGCCGAGTAACAGCCGTACATAAGCAGCTCAACAAGGGCGACTCCTAAGGGGGTCGCCCTTTTGCTATTCCCGGCGGGGCCGCAGGTAAAGTTTCCTGCTCTACAGTCCTGCTCGCACGGAGAGCATATTAAGTGCTTTCCTTTGCGTGCGGAACTCGCGATAAACTTCATATGAGTCCCTCCCGGGCGCAAGCAAAAGGGCTGGTTAACGCTGTTGGTAGCTTGCTGGTCTTCTGTTCTTAGTTGATATACTTTTTCGCATCTAACGCTTAGTCTAGGGGGTTGGCATGACAAATAAGGTTGAATGGGACCGCATGATTGCCGGGGAGCTCTATAGCCCCTATCGGGTTAACGACCATTCGTTTAGTAGGGTGCATGCGGCTCAGAAGTTGTTTAATGAGTCGGAGTATTGGGCTGATTCGAGCGCCTTTGAGGAACTAAAGAAGTGTTTTCGCGTTGCTCCGGACGATATGGTCTTAACGGCTCCCGTTTATTTTGATCACGGCGACAGGGTTTCGTTTGGTAACCATTTCTATGCGAATACCGGTTTGACGATTCTGGACGAAAATTACGTGACCTTTGGCGACAACGTCTTTCTAGGACCCCATGTGAGTATATTTACTGCTGGGCATCCAATTGACGCCGATGTGCGCAATCTAGACCTCGAGTATGCTAAGCCTGTCGTAATCGGCAACAACGTCTGGATGGGCGGCGGGGTGATTATCAATCCGGGCGTATCAATCGGAGACGATGTGGTCATAGCCTCAGGTTCAGTTGTTGTTAAAGACGTTCCAAGCCACGTCATCATCGGCGGCAATCCAGCTCATATCATTCGAGAGATTACCGACAGCGATCGCAAGCTCTGGCAAGGCCAGCTGAATGCCTACAACGAGGCAATTGGATCATAGCCTCGGCATTCCCGCAGATAAAACCTACCAAAACAAACCTATCCCTTATTGGCAGGTTTCCCGTGGGGCGGGCACTGATGAAGTTTATCGCGAGTTCCGCACGAACAGGAGGCCACTAAATGTGGCCTCCGTCGTGAGCAGGACTGTAGAGCAGGAAACTTCATCAGTGCCCGCCCCACGGGAAACCTGCGGGATATACAGGTCCAGATGGGGCTTTGATGCATGGGTGGTCTGTTGGTGGGCAAATGGGTATCATACTGTGGTTATTGCATCGACTCTGTGATGCATGTTTGTACGTTCCCGGCGGTCGGTTTGCCAGAAGCGCCCCGTCGGTTGTTCCAGACCCGTTTCGAAGAAAGGAAACCACACTAACCTATGGCAGCTAAAAAATCATCTCCCTTGAAGATCATCCCGCTCGGCGGCCTTGACGGCATCGGTAAGAACATGACGGTCTTCGAGTGCGGCGACGACATGGTGCTCGTCGACGCCGGTCTCATGTTCCCGGATGACTCCCAGCCTGGTATCGACCTGGTGCTTCCCGACTACACCTATGTTCTTGAAAACGAGGAGAAGCTCCGCGGTATCGTCGTCACCCACGGCCACGAGGACCACACCGGTTCGCTTCCGTACCTGCTGCAGGACCTCAACAACAAGGTGCCCATCTTCTCGAGCAAGCTGACGCTTGGCTTTATCGAGGGCAAGCTTTCTGAGTTCCGCATCCGCGCACCCAAGTTCCGCGAGGTCAAGGGCGGCAGCCATGTCAACCTCGGTGGCATCTCGCTCGACTTCTTCTCGATGACGCACTCCATCCCCGGCGCTCTGGGCGTGTTCATCCGCACCAACCAGGGCACCGTTATGCACACCGGCGACTTTAAGCTCGACCAGACGCCCATCGATGGTGTCACGCCCGACTATGCCGCTATCAGCCGCTTTGCCAAGCAGGGCATCGACCTGCTGCTTTCCGACTCCACCAACGCCACGGTTCCTGGCTTTACCAAGTCCGAGGCCGAGGTTGGTCCCAATCTGCTGCACGCCATCAAGAACGCCCCGGGTCGCGTGTTCGTCGCGTCGTTCTCGAGCCACATTCATCGCCTGCAGCAGATCTGCGATGCCGCCCGTAAGTGCGGCCGTAAGGTCGTTGTGACCGGTCGCTCCATGCTCACCAACACCCGCGTCGCGCGCGAGCTGGGCTACCTCAACATCGACGATGCCGATATCATCGATGCCTTCGATATCGATAACCTGCCCGACGACAAGATCGTCGTCATGTGCACCGGTTCGCAGGGCGAGCCGCTGTCGGCCCTGTCCCGCATGGCCAATGGTGAGCACAAGACGCTCTCCATCCACGAGGGCGATACCGTCATCCTCTCAGCAACTCCCGTTCCCGGCAACGAGAAGGCCGTCCAGCAGGTCGTCAACAGCCTGGCCAAGCTCGGCTGCGACGTGTGGGATAAGAACCGCGCTCTCGTCCACGTCTCCGGTCACGGTAGCCAGGAGGAGCTCAAGCTCCTGATGGCCATGGCCAAACCCACGTACTTTATGCCGGTTCACGGTGAGGCCGTGCATCTGCGCGCTCATGCCCAGCTCGCCCGCAAGATGGGCATCAAGGACGATCATATCTTTATCCTCGATAACGGCGACACGCTCGAGATGCGCGGTGGTATCGTCAAGCGCGGTACACCCGTCGAGTCCGGCGTCGTCTACGTCGACGGCCTGCGTATCGGCGATACCGACCCCATTGTCTTGCGCGATCGCCAAAAGCTCGCCAACGACGGTATGGTCACGGCCGTTGCCATCGTCTCGCTCAAGCACAAGAAGATCGAGGCCATCGAGTTCTCGGGCCGCGGTGTCTCGTTTGCCATCGACGACCAGTTCTCCGAGGATGCCTCCGCATCCATTATGAAGACGATCGAGAAGGGCAAGTTTAGCTTTACGAGCAGCGGGTCCGATGCCATTCGCAAGGCCGTGCGCGATTCGCTCTCCAACTTTATTTGGAGCCGTACGCGCACCCGTCCGATGATCATCCCGGTCGTCATGGAGGTTTAGTTTGGCGCGCGGATCTGCACAAAACGCCAAAGGCAATAAGGCCAATAACCAACCGGCATCTGCTAAGGGTGCCGGTTCCCATCTGCGTGCCAATAAGGGCCACGAGGCCGACTTCGACGATTTTGAGCCCTTGGTCGAGCCCTCGGCCAACCGCGATATCGCCGGCGTGGTCATCGCCGTTTTGGCGATTGCGTCCTTCATTGCCGTGATTTCGCCGGCGACCGCACCCGTTACGGCTGCGGTTGCTGGTTTCTACCACCTGGGCTTTGGTCTGGGCGCCTACGTGCTGCCGATCGTCATTTTGCTGTTTGCCGCCACACTCTTTTTAGGCGAGGACTCGCCGCTCAACGTGCGCTCTGTTGCGGGCGGCGCCGTGGTCTTTATCGCCGTCGTTTCCATTCTTTCGCTGATGGTGCCGGGTACGAGTGTCTCGTGTGACCTTATGTTCACGCCGCAAAATTTGTCCGCCTCGGGTGGCTACATCGGTGCGTTTATTGCGAGTGCGCTGCAGAATGCCCTGGGTAAGCCTATCGCGATGGTAGTCCTGTTGGGCCTTGTCGTCGTGGGCTTGGTCATCATCGGCTTTTCGGTTGGCGGCGTGCTGCGCTCTGCTCGCGACCGTGCGGCCGATTTTGCCGAGCGCCGTCGTGCCGATGTTAACGCGAGTCCGTGGGGTGACGACGAAGCCCTGTCGGTGCCCGGCGTTGCCCGTCCGCACCTGAGCATTCTTCGTCAAAAGGGCTCCGATGCTGCAGTGACCACGGTCATGGGCAACGATGTGGACCCGGTTTTGGACAATGACGACGAGGACGAGGATCCGTTTGTCGACGTATCCGATGCCGTGGAGGCCGAGCGCGCTAAGACGACGCTGCTGCCGCGCCGCCATGCCAAGAAGGGCAAGGCTGCGCCTAAGCTCAATACGAGTGAGCCCGACCCGTCTTGGTCCGATAGCGAGATTGAGCTCACTGAGGGCGATGACGAGGACGACGAGGCGCCGATTGAGACCGCAAAGACAACTTTGCTGCCGAGTCGCCATGCCAAGCGCGAACAGGTAACCGGCCAGCTTTCGATGGAAGACGACCCCGATAAGATTGACGAGTCCGAGCCGCCGTTTGCCGTGAATCCTGTCTCGGCAGCACCTCAGATTCCCGACTTCTTGAAGCATCCCAAGGTTGCCGATGCGCCTGCCTCGAGTGCTGTCGGATCGGCTGCGGCTAGGGATGGGGGAGCGGACGGCGGCGCCGCAGATAACGAGGGCGAAGAAGAGGATGGCCTTAAGCTTCCGCCACTCGAAATCCTGCATGCCAACCCGCAGTCGGCGTCCTCCGCGTCTTCTGACAAGGAGCTGGAACAGACTGCCGAGTCGCTTCAGTCCACGTTGCTTGAGTTTGGCCGCAGTGCCCGCGTGGTCGGCTGGATCGCCGGCCCCACGGTGACGACCTTTAAGCTGCAACCTGGCGAGGGCGAGCGCGTGAGCAAGATCTCGAGCCTCGAGGACGATATCGCGCTTTCGCTCGCTGCCCAGTCGGTGCGTATCTTTGCCCCGATCCCCGGCACCTCGCTCGTGGGCATCGAGATCCCCAATCGCAAGCGCCAGAACGTCAACCTGGGCGACGTGCTGCCCTATGTGAAGGGCGGTCCGCTCGAGCTCGCAATCGGGCGCGATGCCGAGGGCACGCCGGTCGTCGCCGACCTTGCCAAGATGCCCCACCTGCTGATCGCCGGTACCACTGGTTCCGGTAAGTCGGTGATGATCAACTCCATCATCACGACCCTGCTCATGCGCGCGCTTCCCGAGGACGTTCGCTTGATCATGGTCGACCCCAAGCGCGTCGAGCTTGCGGGCTATAACGGCCTGCCGCATCTTTATGTACCGGTCGTTACCGAACCCAAGCAGGCCGCGAGCGCTCTGCAATGGGCCGTGTCCGAGATGGAGCGTCGCCTGAAGGTCTTCGAGCGCCTTAACGTGCGTAAGATCTCGACCTACAACGAAAAGCAGGCCGCCGGCGAGTTTGAGCATTACGACAACCCGCCGCAAAAGATGCCCTACCTGGTCATCATTATTGACGAGCTTTCGGACCTGATGATGGTTGCCGGCAAGGACGTCGAGGCGTCGATTGTGCGTATCGCCCAGCTGGGCCGTGCCGCCGGTATTCATCTTATCGTGGCCACGCAGCGCCCCAGCTCCAACGTGGTGACGGGCCTTATCAAGGCCAACATCACCAACCGCATCGCCTTTAACGTCGCCACGGGTATCGACTCGCGCGTCATCATCGACCAGATGGGTGCCGAAAAGCTTACCGGTTTGGGCGACATGCTGTTCTCCAAGGTCGACTGGGGCAAGCCTCGCCGTATTCAGGGATGCTTTGTTTCGGATGATGAGATCAACGAGATTGTCGAGTTCGTCAAGTCGCAGAGCGAGCCCGACTACCACGAGGAGATTCTGTCTGCCGTGGCGCCCGCTTCCATGTCCATGGCGGGTGGCGGCGGTATTGTCCGCACCGGAGTAGCCGAGCCGCAAGACGATGATCCGCTCATTTGGGAAGCCGCCCATATTGTGGTGGAATCGCAGCTTGGCTCCACATCTGGCCTGCAACGTCGTCTGAAGGTTGGCTATGCGCGTGCCGGGCGTATTATGGACATGCTGGAAGAAAAGGGTGTCGTCGGCCCGCCCGACGGTTCCAAGCCGCGCGAGGTCCTGTTGGACGAGGAGGGGCTTGCCGCGCTGGAATCTGTCGACGCCGAGATGGCACGTGAAGATCGTGAGTTTGGAGGATTCTGATGGCTGCACGCTTTGGTGACATGCTGCTCGAGCAGCGTCGCCGAATGGGCCTTTCCATTCAGCAGGTCGCCAACACCATCAAAATCAGGCCGCAGATCATCGAGTTTTTCGAGACCGGTAACTTTGCCTCGATGCCGCCGCGCGGCTATGCGCAGGGCATGATTTCGAGCTATGCTCGCTTTTTGGGCCTCAATCCGCGCGAGGTCGTCAATGCCTACTTTGACGACCTGATGGCTTACGAACGCGAGACGTCGCAGCAGGGCGGTCGTTTTCAGGACGCCGCCGGCTACGTTAATTCGCGTTCCTCGGTCGATAACGGGCGCTTCCTGATGGTTCAGGGCGGTCGTTCGACCCGCTATGGACAGCGTCCTCAGCAGGCCGGTTATATTACCGAGACGGGTTCGGGCGAGGAGATTCGCTCACAGCGTGACCGGTTCCGCAGCACGCCGATGCCCGAGGACCGTGCACTTCCCGCTGCCCGCGGCGTGGCGCGTGACCCTCGTGCCGGCTACGGCGACGGCGGCTATTCCGATCGCGGTTACCGTGGTGCCTCTACGGGACGTTCTCGCGGAGGCTATGCGGACGCCGATACCACGCAGGTGACGCCGCGTCTTCGCTCTCAATCACAGCCGTATGGCCAGCGCTCTTCGGCTCCGCGTTCGGGCCAGCGTGGCTATCAAGGCCGCGGTGAACTTGCGCCCCGCTCGGGTCAGCGCAGCCTTCAGGGCCAGGGTGGCTATCGCGGCCGTTCCGATAGCAATCGCGGTCGTATGCCTCAGGGAGGCGGCCGCAGCAGTTCCAATCGTGGACGCGGCGGATCACGTACTCCTCAAAACAACGGGCTCGATCCGCGTATCGTCTACGCCGGCATCGGTGCCGTTGCGCTGCTGTTGATTGTGCTCATCGTGGTGCTTCTGCGCGGCTGCGCATCTTCGGCGCCCGAGACCACGCCCGAGACGCCCACTGCCACCAAGACAACGACTAAGAAGTCTTCCAAGAAGACCGAAACGGTCGACGAGGACGAAGACACCGATGAGGCGACGGATGAGTCGACTGATTCGGACGCCACCAAGACGACGGCCAAGAAGGAAGAGAACGAGGTCACGAAGGTCAAAGTCTCCGTTGCCAAAGGAAAGACCGCGTGGATTGAGGTCAAGGTCGACGGCAAGTCGGTCTATGGCGCCCAGGCGACTGGCCCCTTTGAGCAGGAGTACACGCCCGAGTCCTCGATCGAGATCACCACATCCAAGCCTTCCGATGTCACCGTTACCAAGAACGGTGAAAAGGTCCGTTACGATACCAAGACCTCGGGCGTGGCACGTGTGACAATCACCGTTCCCAAGAAGGAGACGACTGATTCCGAGAATGGTGAGAGTTCTGATGGTGCCGACGCCACCGATGGTAACGATACCACCGACGGTACCGATGCCCAGTCCGCGGATGGCGCCGATACCGCAACTGACGGTCAGACGCCCACCGATTCTACCGACTATTCGTACGATAGCTACTAAGCCGCTCGTACGCGAAAGGAAACATCATGGCTAAAGATTCCAGCTTCGACGTCGTGTCCGAGGTCAACATGCAAGAGGTCGACAACGCCTTTCAGCAGACCACGCGCGAGATTTCCCAGCGCTATGACCTTAAGGATTCCGGCGCTACGATCGAGCTTTCGAAGGGCGACAAGCTCTTTACGATTAACGCCCCGGCCGACTTTGTCTCCAAGCAGATTATCGACGTGCTGAGCTCCAAGCTCATCAAGCGCGGCATCGACCTCAAGGCTGTCTCGTGGGATGCTCCTCAGGCGGCATCGGGCGGCACCGTGCGCGTGTTCGGCCATATCGTCGAGGGTATCGACCAGGCGACCGCCAAGAAGATCAACAAGGACATCAAGGACCAAAAACTCAAGGTCAAGGTGACCATCGAGGCCGACAAGCTGCGTGTTTCCTCTGCTTCGAAGGATGCGTTGCAGACCGTGATCCAGTTCCTGCGCGACCAGGACTACGGCCAGCCGCTACAGTTCACCAACTACCGCTAATATCATTCGAAAGGACCGCTCTCCAACATGGATACACCGTTGGGCTCCGTGCTCTACATCACCCTCGGGTGCGCTAAGAACGAGGTTGACACCGACCGCATGCGTTCTCTTTTGACCGCCGCAGGCTACGAGGAAGCATTCGACCCGCAGGATGCCGATATCGCCATCGTCAATACATGTTCGTTCCTCGCCTCCGCAACGTCCGAGAGCATCGAGACCACGCTCGAGCTCGCCAATGAGGTTCAGGACGGCGTTCGTTCTTGCCCCATCGTCATGTGCGGCTGTGTGCCGTCGCGCTATGGCGACGACCTGCCCGACGAGCTGCCCGAGGTCGCTGCCTTTGTGAAGGCCGACGAGGAGGACGGCATCGTGGCGGTCATCGATGGCGTACTGGGTGTCGAGCGTGAGATCGCGGCCTATATCCCTCAGGTCAAGCGTACCGTCGAGGGCGCCGTTGCTTACGTCAAGATTTCCGATGGCTGCAACCGCTTCTGCAGCTTCTGCATGATCCCCTATATTCGCGGTCGCTATCATTCGCGCAATGCCGAGAGCATTATCTCCGAGGTGCGCGACCTGGTTGCCGGCGGTGTGCGCGAGATCGTGCTGATCGGCCAGGACACGGGTATTTGGGGCACCGACTTTACTGACGAGGATGTCGCCGAGGGCTCGCCGCGCAATCTGGCGCAGCTGCTGCGTGCCGTCGCCGAGGCCGTGCGCCCGCACAACGTCTGGGTCCGCGTGCTCTATCTGCAGCCCGAGGGCATGACCGATGAGCTTATCGATACGATTCGCGATACGCCCGAGGTGCTGCCCTATATCGATATCCCCGTGCAGCACTGCGACGCGCGCATCCTCAAGGCTATGCGCCGTTCCGGTTCGCGCCAGGAGCTCGAGGACCTGTTCCGCGATCTGCGTGAGCGTATCCCCGGCATCGTGATCCGTTCCACGGCTATGGTCGGCTTCCCGACCGAGACCGACGACGAGTTCCGCGACCTTATCGACTTTATGGACACCGTCGGCTTTGACTACACGAGCGTCTTTGCCTACTCGCAGGAGGAGGGCAGCCTGGCCGCTAAGATGGAGGGTCAGGTCGACGAAGAGGTCAAGCTCGAGCGCGCCCAGGAGGCCATGGACCTGGCCGAGTCGCTCGGTTTTGCCGCCACCGCCGCACATGTGGGCGAGCGCGCCCAGGTGATCGTCGACGGTATCGAAGAAACCGAGGACGGCACCGAGCTGATCGGCCATGCCTGGTTCCAGGCGCCCGATTCCGATGGCGCGGTCCACTTGGACGCCAGTGAGGCGTCCGTGGGCGATATTCTGACTGTCGAGTTTACCGATAGCTTCTGCTATGAGCTTATCGGCCATGTTGTGGAGTAGGAGAGCATCGTGGCAAACGAGAGCAATAAGGAACTGACGAGTGTTTGGACGCCCGCCAACATCGTGACGTGCGTTCGCATCGTCTTTATCCCGGTGTTCATGATCGTGTCGGCGCTTTCTCACACGAGTGTTGCCGGTACGGATTGGAGCATCTTCGACGGCCCGCTCGCCGCCGCTGCCTTCATTCTGTATGTGATCCTGTCGTGCACCGATAAGGTCGACGGTTATCTGGCGCGTTCGCGCAACGAGATCACCGACTTCGGTAAATTCTTGGACCCCATCGCCGATAAGCTGCTCGTGTTCTCGGCCCTGCTGCTGTTCTTGGATTTTGGCGCGGTGACCGTGTGGTCCGTGTTCATTATCCTGTTCCGTGAGCTTCTGGTGAGCGCCCTTCGCATGGTCGCGAGTGCGGCCGGTGTGGTCGTTGCGGCCGATAAGCTCGGCAAGTACAAGACGGCGACCACGATGGTCTCCATCTGCGGTTACCTGTGCGTTTTTGCTATGGCCGGCTTGCACCTTGGCCCGGTGGCGCTGACGCTCGGCATCTACTCGGTGTCGCGCTTCCTGTATGCCGTTGCCGTTGTCTTGACCGTTATCTCGGGCGCCCAGTACTTCTGGAACTGCCGCAAGATCGTCTTTTCGGTCTAGGTCCTGGTGGGTATGACGGACTCTTTTGAGCAGATTTCCGCACATAACGAGGAGCTGGCGCGCGATATCGTCGAGCGCGCGAGCGCTCGGGGTGTGACGGTTTCGACGGCTGAGTCGCTGACGGCGGGTATGATCGCCTCGACGATTGCGGATATCCCGGGCGCCTCGGCGGTGCTGCGTGGCGGTGCGGTGACCTACTGCGATGAGATTAAGCATCGCGTGCTGGGTGTTGAGCAGGAGACGCTCGACCGCTACACCGCGGTGTCGCATCAAACTGCGCGCGAGATGGCGTCGAGTTCGCTGGAACTGTACCAGAGCGATATTGCAGTGAGCGCAACGGGTTATGCCGGCCCCGGCGGTGGTACTGAGGACGATCCTGCTGGCACTTTCTATATTGGCTGGGCACATCGTTCCGCCGATGGGGGAGTGCCGGTCGTGGACTCTGTGCGCTGCCACTATGAGGGCGACCGTTCGTGTGTTCGTGCCCATGCGGTCACGGAGGCATTGGGTCGCATTGCCCTTGTGCTCAACTCTATGGAATAGACGTGTTTTAAGGGGCCTTAGGGCCCCTTAATTGTGGAGATAGGGACCTTAGGATCATTTGGCGTTTGTGCTGGTTGTAGATGTATTTTTGCCTGCCTTGTTCATATTTGGTCCTTTGTGGTCAAGCATTTGGTCAGTGTTTGGTCGGCGTTTGGTTGGGTTTTGGAAAGACCGCCTGCATATGATTGGCCTGAACGGTTGACCACGAACAGCCGTTCGTTTATTATCGATGCAGGTTGTTAAGAGGAGGGCTATTCATGGCCAAGAATTCAGGTCCCGTACGTACCGTTCATGCTCGCACGACGGGTAAAGAGCGCGATGAGATGATCGCCACCACCAAGGCCGAGATCGAGAAGAAATTCGGCCAGGGTTCCATCATGAGGTACGGCGACGGTGGTCCCGAGCTCGAGGTCGAGGCCATCCCTACGGGCGCTCTGGCACTCGATGCCGCGCTGGGTATCGGCGGCGTGCCGCGCGGCCGTATTGTCGAGATTTACGGTCCTGAGTCCTCCGGTAAGACGACGCTTTCGCTCGAGATCCTGGCCGAGGCCCAGGCAATGGGTGGCGTTGTGGCATTTATCGATGCCGAGCACGCGCTTGATCCCACGTATGCCGCGCGCATCGGCGTGGATATCGACGAGGTGCTCATTTCCCAGCCCGATACGGGCGAGCAGGCGCTCGAAATCGTTGACATGCTCGTGCGTTCCGGCGCCATCGATGCCATCGTCGTCGACTCCGTCGCCGCGCTGACCCCGCGTGCCGAGATCGAGGGAGAAATCGGCGATACTACGGTCGGTCTTCAGGCTCGCCTGATGAGCCAGGCGCTCCGCAAGCTCGCCGGCTCGCTGTCCAAGTCCAACACGACGTGCATCTTCATTAACCAGCTGCGTGAGAAGATCGGCGTCATGTTCGGCAACCCCGAGACTACGACGGGCGGCCGCGCCCTTAAGTTCTTCTCTTCGGTGCGTATCGACATTCGCCGTATCGACAGCATTAAGCTTAAGGACGAGGTTATCGGTAACCGCGTGCGCGCCAAGGTCGTTAAGAACAAGGTGGCAGCTCCGTTCCGTTCTGCTGAGTTCGACATCATGTACGGTACGGGCATCTCTAAGGAAGGCTCGATTCTGGATATGGCTGTCGAGTGCGGCATCTGCAAGAAGATGGGCTCCTGGTTTGCCTATGGCGAGGATAAGCTCGGCAACGGTCGCGAGGCCGCCAAGGCGTTCCTGCGCGAACACCCCGATTGTGCCGACGAGATTGAGCATAAGGTCCGCCTTGCCTGTGGACTTGAGTTTGATGACGATGCTCCGTCCGAGGTCGAGCTGACCGATCAGCCTGCGCCTGAGGAGTTTGACGAGCTTTACGCCATCGATGGTTCCGCCATGCTCGATGATGACGACGAGTAGCGGTTACGCTCATGTCGTATACGGTGACCGAGGCCACGGTAGTCTTTCCCGATAAGAAGGCGGCCTCCTCGTTCTCGAGCGGGTATGCGTCCAAAAAGCCTTGCGCACATATCGATTGTGAGCTTGAGGGCGGTTTTGAGCGGTCCATTTGGATTCCCGTGCGGGTCGCGCGGCTGTATGTCAAAAACCGCCCCGATCTTCCCTGTGATTGGGACAACTTCCGTGAGGCGGTGCAGCTCATCGAGCGTAAATGTGCACTTACCATGGTGACCGAGATGCTATCGCGCCGCGACCATGCGACGGGTGAGGTCCGTGACAAGCTGGCTCGCTACGGCTTTCACCAGCCCGCGATCGATTTCGCCGTCGAGCGCGCCACCGAGTATCACTTTTTAGACGAGAACCGCTTTTGCTCGTACTTTATCGAGGAGCGCAAGCGGCGCGGTTGGGGACAGCGCAAAATCGAGACCGAGCTCAAGCGCCGTCATGTCGTGCTCGATGACATTCCCGGTTATCCCGAGGATTATTTTGCCGTCGAAGACGATTTGGCGCGTGCGTCAGCCCTGCTCGCCAAGCGGCGTGTTCCAGAGACGCGTGGATTCGAAAAACTGGTTCGGTTTTTGATGGGCAAGGGCTTCTCGTATCACATCGCCGCCGATGCCGTTAAGGCACGTCTCGATGCCGAACGCGAGGAATGTGCGGTTTAGGCGTATGCGTTTTGTGGCCCTGCCGTTCACCGCGTTTTAGCCGCCGTGCCGGGGCCATTTATTTGACAGTTGTTGTGGTTCAACGTACGATAAACACTGTCATTTGCTTTGTGATATGTGCTCATCTGTGATGAGTTTGTTTATATGTTTATCTGTATCCGACCCGTATAAGCTGCGCCCATATTACTCAAATGTCGCGAGCCGTTCGTAAGGACGGTTCGCTTTGTTGTGTAACGAATCCATAAAAAGGAGTGAGCATGCCTATCATCGCAGCGCTCGTTGGCATCGTTTTGGGTGCCATCGCCGCCATTGCCTACATGCGCACCGCCAAGCAGGGTAGTCTTCACGAGGCCGACGAAAAGATCCAGTCGGCACACGCACAGGCTGAGTCCCTGATCGGTGATGCTAAGCGTCAGGCCGAGACCCTCAAAAAAGAGGCTCTGCTCGAGGCTAAAGAGGAGATCATCAAGAACAAGCAGGCCGCCGAGGCCGAGGACAAGCAGCGTAAGAGCGAGATTCGTACGCTCGAGAACCGTGTGATGCAGCGCGAGGAGTCCCTCGATCGCCGAAACGACGCTCTCGACAAGCGTGAGCACCAGCTGTCCAGCCAGGCCGGTCAGGTCGAGAAGCGCTCTCGCGAGCTCGAGGAGCTCTGCGCCAAGCAGACCTCCGAGCTCGAGCGTATCGCCGACCTGACCCGCGAGGATGCCCACAAGGAGCTCCTCGATAAGGTTCGCGGCGAGGTCACCCACGAGGCCGCCACGATCATTCGCGAGTCCGAGCAGCAGGTTCGCGCCGAGTGCCACAAGACCGCCCAGGAGATTCTGTCCCTGGCGATTCAGCGCTGCGCTGCCGACCACACAGCCGAGGTCACCGTTACCTCCGTGCACATTCCCTCTGATGACCTCAAGGGCCGTATCATCGGTCGCGAGGGTCGCAACATCCGGACCTTCGAGCAGGTTTCCGGCGTCAACCTCGTGATTGACGACACGCCCGAGACCGTCGTTCTTTCGAGCTTCGACCCGGTCCGTCGTGAGACCGCCCGTGTTGCCCTCGAGAACCTCATCGCCGACGGCCGCATTCACCCTGCCCGCATCGAGGAGATGTATCACAAGGCTGCCGACCTGGTTCAGCAGCGCGTGCGCGAGGCTGGCGAGCAGGCTGCCTTCGATACCGGCATTCACGACCTGCACCCCGAGATCGTCAAGACCCTTGGTGCCCTGCGCTACCGTACCTCGTTTGGTCAGAACGTGCTTCAGCACTCCCTCGAAGTCTCTGACCTGTGCGGCGTGATGGCTTCCGAGCTTGGCCTGGACGTTGTGACCGCCAAGCGCGCCGGCCTGCTGCACGACCTGGGCAAGGCAATTGACCACGACGTCGAGGGCCCGCATGCCGTCATCGGCGCCGAGCTTGCCCGCCGTTATGGCGAGAAGCCCGTTATCGTTCATGCTATCGAGGCTCACCATGCCGATGTCGACCCTAACACGGTGCTCGATGTCCTGGTACAGGCCGCTGATGCTGTCTCTGCTTCTCGCCCCGGTGCCCGTCGCGAGTCTGCCGAGAACTACATCAAGCGTCTCGAGAAGCTCGAGGAGATCGCCAACTCCCATGAAGGCGTCGAGCGTACCTATGCCATGCAGGCTGGTCGCGAGGTCCACGTCATGGTTCAGCCGGACAAGATCTCCGATGCCCAGTCCACGGTCCTGGCTCACGATATCGCCCATCAGATCGAGGAAGAGATGGAGTATCCCGGTCAGGTGCGCGTCGTCGTGATTCGCGAGAGCCGCGCTGTCGATATCGCTAAATAACATGAGCGACGCGAACGAGCTCATCTCATTTATCGCGTCGATGTCGGGGGAGGGCAACCTTCGCGTCGAGGAGAACCTTGGCGAGGGGTATGTCCGCCTCCGCGTTTCGGAGGCCGAGCGGCGCCAGGCAAAGCACGACATTCAGCATGTCGAGGATATCGTCATCGAAATGCTCCGTAATGCTCGCGATGCTGGCGCCGACAAGGTCTATCTCGCCACGACCAAGGAAGATGGCGTCCGCACGCTTGTCTTTCTGGATAACGGTTCGGGCGTTCCACAGGATATGCAAGAGCGAATCTTCGATGCCCGCGTCACCTCCAAGCTCGAGAGCATGAAGATGGACCGTTGGGGCGTTCACGGTCGTGGCATGGCATTGTTTTCGATCAAGCAGAACACCGACGAGGCCCGTGTGGTCACGTCTGGTGTCGACCTTGGCTCGGCCTTTAAGGTGAGCGTTGCGGCCGACCGCCTCAGTGAGCGTGCCGATCAGTCCAGCTGGCCCCAGGCCGTCAAGGATGAGGACGGACGTTATGTCTGTGCTCGCGGCCCGCATAATATTATTCGCGCTGCTTGTGATTTTGCTCTCGAGGAGTTGCGTGGTTGCGATGTCTATCTTGGTTCTCCGTCTGAGATTGCCGCGACCCTTTATGCTCAGGCGTCAAGTCGGCTCGATGCGTCGCGTCTCCTGTTCATTGATGACGAGAGTGAGCTTCCGGTTGTCGATCGTTTAGGCCTTGCCTCTGATGCCGAGGACTTTATCCGTATCTGTTCGGGTTTGGGTCTTGAGATGTCCGAGCGCACGGCTCATCGCATTTTGGCAGGGCAGATTAAGCCCGTTCGCGGTGTGACCGCGCGTCTGCTGCGCGAGCGTGATTCGTCCTCGCATGCGCCGGCTCCTGTCGATCTTGCGAAGGATCGTCGCGGGCTACGTATTGCCAAGGATGACATGGCACAGTTTTCGCGTGCTGTGGAGCGTGACTTTAATGACCTTGCCGCCCGGTACTATCTCAACCTTTGCGGCGACCCAAAGATTCGTGTTTCGCGTGATCGAATCACCGTGACCTTCGATCTTGCCAAAGAGGAATAGTGCCTTTACCGAGTCCACTCGGTACGATAAAGTTATTGCAGTTAAAACGTACTTTTAAACGCAGGAGTTTCTTCATGGATTGCCTGAAGGTATCAAGCAAATCATCGCCCGCGTCCGTTGCCGGCGCCATCGCCGGCATGGTCAAGGATGGTGTACCCGTCAACATCCAGTGTGTCGGCGCCGGTGCTGTCAACCAGGCCATTAAGGCCGTGGCTATCGCGCGCGGTTTTTTGATTCCAACCGGTTTTGATATTTCCTGCGCGCCCGTGTTCTCCGACATCCTCATTAACGGGGAGTCGCGCACGGCCATCCGCCTTTCTATCTACGTTCACCAGATCAATCGAGCTGCTATGGATAACGTCGTCATGGATGATGTTAAGCCTGTGGCATAGCTTCTGCTTGCCTCGATTCGCCTCTCTTCCATCGTTAGGACTTATGCACATGGACCAGCGTTCCGTACGCGATATTCTTGCCGGTAAAACCTACTTTATCCGCACCTTTGGCTGCCAGATGAATCAGCACGATTCCGAGCGCGTGAGCGGTCTGCTCGATTCGTATGGTTGCCTCATGGCGCTCGATCCCGAGCATGCCGATATCGTTGTCTTCATGACATGCTGTGTGCGTGAGGCCGCCGATACTCGCCTGTACGGTCAGTGCAATTCCTGCAAAAGCCTGCCGCCTTCGCCTTCGGGCAAGCGTGTGGTTGCCGTGGGCGGCTGCATTGCGCAGCGTGATGGCGAGGGCCTGCTCACCAACGTCGATAACGTCAATGTCATCTTTGGCACGCATTCTATCGCACATGTGGCCGAGCTCATTGCCGAGGCGTTCCTTGACGGCAAGCGTCATATCCGCACCAATGAGCATGAGGATACGGATGCCATGAGCATGCCGTGGCATCGCGAGACCCAGTATCACGCCTGGGTGCCCATCATGACGGGCTGCAATAATTTCTGCACCTATTGCATCGTGCCGTACGTGCGCGGTCGCGAAAAGAGCCGCCCCTTCGAGGAGATTGTCGACGAGGTGACTGGTTTGGTGCGCCAGGGCGTGCGTGAGATTACGCTGCTGGGTCAAAACGTTAACTCATATGGTCGCGATCTGTTTGGTAAGCCGCGTTTTGCCGATCTGCTGCGTGCCGTGGGCGATACGGGTGTGGAGCGCATCTTCTTTACGTCTTCGCATCCCAAGGATCTGCTGCCCGAGACCATCGACGCCATGGCCGAAACGCCTGCCGTTATGCCGCAGCTGCACTTGGCCGTCCAGTCAGGTTCGACGCGGATCCTCAAAGAGATGAATCGCCGTTATACACGCGAGGACTATTTGGGCTTGGTCGATCGCATTCGCAACCGTATGCCCGATATCGCGCTCTCGACCGACATTATCGTTGGCTTCCCGGGCGAGACTGAAGAAGACTTTGAGCAGACGCTTTCACTTGCCGAGACGGTCCGCTATGCCCAGGCCTATACCTTCATCTATTCCAAGCGCGCCGGTACCCCGGCCGCAGAGATTGACGATCCTACGCCGCATGAGGTTATTCTCGAGCGTTTCAACCGCCTGGTTAAGGTTATCGAGACCACGGCACATGAGTATAACCAGGGTGAGCTTCATACTGTGGTGCCGGCGCTCATTGAGGGCACGAGCAAGAAGAACGATGCGGTCCTGCTGGGCAAGAGTCCCAAGAATCAGACCGTGCATGCGCCTATCCCCGAGGGTTACAGCATCGATCAGCTTGTTGGCAAGATCGTTGATGTTGACGTTGACGTTGCCAAGACCTGGTATTTGTCCGGCTCCGTTGTGGGCGAGCCGCGCTAATGGTTTCTTCCGGGGCAGGTCTTTCCGCCGTTGCGATCGTCGGTCCGACGGCGGTTGGTAAGAGTGATGTTGCCGACCGTTTGGCCGCTCGTCTTTCGTCCGAAGTGCTGTCGTGCGATGCGATGCAAATCTATCGCGGCATGGACATCGGTACCGCAAAGATGGCGCCCAATGAGTGTACGGCGCCGCTGCGTCTCGTCGACATTGTAGAGCCGGGTGTGGCATATTCTGCTGCGCTTTATCAGGCTGACGCTCGCGCGCATGTTGAACGTCTCCTTGGTTCGGGTCGCCTGCCGGTTTTTTGCGGAGGTACGGGGCTGTATCTCAAGGCTGCTCTCGATGAGATGGACTTTCCCTCGGGTGAACTTGAGGACGATCGCCGTGCGGGCTATCAGGAGCTTGCCGAGCGTATTGGCGAGGAAGAACTGCATGCCCTGCTTGCCGAGCGCGACCCAGAATCGGCTGCTGTTATTCATCCCCATAACGTGCGCCGTGTGATTCGTGCGCTCGAGATGCATGATGATGGTATCTCCTATGCACAGCAAAAAAGTCAGTTTAGTGTTCCGCGCGAGCATTATCATGCTCTATGGTTTGGTCTGACGCGTAATCGCGAGGTGCTCTACGAGCGCATTAACCTGCGCGTCGATCTGATGTTTGAACAGGGTCTTGTTGATGAGGTTCGCGGTCTTATGGACCAGGAGCTGGGAGATGCCCTGACTTCGATGCAGGCAATTGGCTATAAAGAGATTATCGATGCTTTCAATGGCGTGACGAGCATGGATGAGGCTCGCGAACTCATCAAGATGCGTTCGCGTCGCTATGCCAAACGTCAGCTTTCGTGGTTTAAGCGCGATGACCGTATCGTGTGGTTTGATATGGATGAATGTACGATCGATGAGGTCGTTGAGGATATCCTGCATCGTATTGAGGCTGCCTAATGGCCCGTTTCCCCCTTGTTCCCACGGCACGCGAGCCCGAACGTGCCATTTTAGTTGGTGTTGAGTGGCGCGACAATGCATGGCCACTCGATCGATCGCTCGATGAGCTGGAGCGCCTTGCCCACACGGCTGGTGCTCAGTGCGTGGCTCGCTTGTCTCAGCGTTTGGTAAAGCCGTATCCAAAATCGTTTATCGGCTCCGGTAAGGTTGAGGAGCTTTGCGGGCTCGTGCATCGTATGGATGTCGATGTTGTTATCTTCGACGACGATTTATCGCCCTCGCAGCAATCCTATTTGGAGAAAGCCGTGGGCGAGCCGGTAAAGATTATCGATCGCACGGCACTGATCTTGGATATCTTTGGCCTGCATGCTCAGACGCGTGAGGGACGCCTACAGGTACAGCTGGCACAGCTTCAATATCTTTTGCCTCGTCTGCGTGGCATGTGGAGCCATCTCGCCAAGGAACAGACGCGCGGCGGCATCGGCTCACGCTTTGGTCAGGGTGAAAGCCAGCTCGAGGTCGACCGTCGCCTCATTCGTAATAAGATCGCTGCGCTTCGTCGTGAGCTCAAGCAGGTTGAACAGCGTCGCGATGTCCAGTCCAAGAGCCGCATTGAGTCTCCGGCGTTTCGCGTCGCGTTAGCCGGTTATACCAATGCCGGTAAATCGACGTTGCTCAATCGTCTGACCGGCTCTACGGTACTTTCGCAGGACAAGCTGTTTGCTACGCTCGACCCGACGACGCGTTCATATCGCCTGCCTGGCGGTCGCGGCATGACGATTACCGATACCGTCGGCTTTATTCAAAAGCTGCCGCATGGTCTGGTCGATGCCTTTAAATCGACGTTGTCCGAGGTGTTGGGTGCCGATTTAATTCTCAAAGTCGTGGATGCGTCTGATGAGGACTATGAGCGACAGCTTGAGGCTGTCGACCGCGTGCTTGATGAGATCGGTGCCGGAGAGCGTTTAACGCTTACGGTGTTCAATAAAATCGATCTTCTGGATAGCGTCGATCGATTGAGTTTCCGTCGTCGTTATCCGGAAGCTGTTCTGTTCTCGGCCCAAACGGGCGAGGGGCTCGACGATCTCGTCGATCGCATTGCTCGCGAGGCGGCCGCCACCGATGTGCTGCTTTCCGCCGACATTCCATATCGTGAAGGTGCGCTCATCACGCTCGTGCATGAGCAGGGGACCCTTTTGCACGAGGAATATCTTGAGGATGGCGTTCGTATTGTGGCGAAACTGCCGGCTCGTATTGCACCGCGGCTCGAGCGTTATCGCACCGAGTAGGCGAGCTCCAAAATGCCCAGTATGATGGGCTGATGTAGCAGATAAAAGGGGAGTGCATGACGTCCAAGGCTGGCGAGCGCCGGCAGGGGGTTGGCGTAGGCCCAGCTTGGGGCGGGATGTTCGCATCTTTGAGCGGTGCGCGCAGCAAAGTATCCTGTGAGATACATGAATATGAACGGGATGATTGGATAATAGTCGCCCGAAACAAACCGGGGGCCGGGAAATCCTAGCCACGCCAAATAGGGGAATGAATAGGTCGATTTCGGGATGCCCCATGTCGCCGCGAAGAGAGCGAGGCATATCGCAATGCCCCACGTGCTGGGCACTTTCTTAAGCATCGGTCGTGCTACGGCTGTCACAGCGGTGCACGCCGCCATGCAATAAATGATGCCAAAGTTCACTGAATCGTCGACCGATACGAGCGTTGTTGCGATCCAGACGACCAAAGCTGCGGCAGCGTACTTGGCCGCTCGTTTGGCATTGTTGCGTGAGAGCGTGCACATCCAACCCGCGATAAACAAAAATACCCAGCTGATGCTGGCGCGCCAGATGTCTTGAAAGACGGTCTGGGTAAACCAGGGCATATCCCAGTCGTACAGGTAGGCGAGATCGTAGCAAGCGTGAAAACCTGCCATTGAAATCATCGTAAACCCGCGGACGGTATCAAAGATGGTGATGCGTTTTTGCATTACGAGAACCGGCGCATCAAGCCGACGACTTTGCCCAAGATAACGGGATTCGTTGCATAGATAGGCTCCATGGTGTCATTCTCTGGCTGCAGGCGTACGCGTCCCTGCTCCTTGTAGAATGTCTTGACGGTCGCTGAACCATCAATCATGGCTACGACAATTTCGCCGTTCATGGCACTCTTTTGTTCACGGACGATGATGTAATCGCCATTGAATATGCCGACATTAATCATTGAGCTCCCATGCACCTCAAGGATAAAGGAACCCTGATCAGTGGCGATTTCGGTCGGGATAGTAAAAGTGTCTTCGATATTCTGCTCGGCCAGAATGGGAATCCCAGCCGCGACGCGACCAACGAGCGGTAGCGAGACCGTTCCGCGAGGTGCGGTGGGCTCGTCAGATTTAGAAATTGAGACAGAGGAGCCGTCCTCGTTAAAGAGTTCCAGGGCGCGCGGTTTGGTGGCATCGCGCTTGAGCAGCCCGCGCGCCTCCAAGGCAGATAAGTGGGCGTGCACGGTGCTGGGGGAGGAAAGGCCCACGGCAGAAGCCATCTCGCGCACGCTGGGCGGATAACCCTTCTCCTGCTGATATTCCTTGATGAAGTCGTAAATTTGCTGCTGACGCTTGGTAATTTTGCGAGCCATCAGGGCATCCTCTCTACCCATGTCAAACAAATGTTCGAATTTTGCTTGACAGGAACAACTGTTCGAAGATAATAATAACCGAACATTCGTTCTCGCGCTAGACATTTTTGTCCGCGCGGCTTGATAAAACTGTTCTCAGCAAAACACGCGAGAGGAGAACATGATGAACGCAACGAATATGGTCCAGGGAAACCTCGCCCTTAAGCTCGAGACGCCTGCAGAACCCACTTTTACGGTTGTTCAGGGTGGCCGCTCCGGTTTTCAGCCTTTGACCGTAAAGCCTGCTCGCAATCAGCAGGCTGTAGTTGCGCCGGCCCGCGTTGCCCTGAAGGTTCCGACGATTGTCGCCGTTGCCGTTGCGCTTACGCTCTTCGTTGTCCTCGCTACGTCGGTCTTTAGCGCTCGTCACGCCGCGTATGCCGAGTCCGTTTCCAACGTTACCTACGAGACTATTCGCGTTCAGCCTGGTGATTCTCTTTGGTCGCTTGCCGAGGAATATCCTATCGAAGGCCTTTCCACGCAAGAGACTTCCGACATGATCCGTAACGTCAATCATCTGGAGCATGGTTCGCTCGCCGCCGGTGCGCATCTTAAGGTTCCTGCTCGTTCGTAATCATTATCGCGCTGCGCATGGTACCCTTGTTATCGTTTAAGAGGAGGTACCATGCGCTGTCCCAAATGTGGCAAGGCACATACCCGCGTCGTTGATTCCCGTATGCAGGAGTCAAATAACACCATTAAGCGCCGTCGCGAATGTTGCTCGTGTAACTATCGCTTTACAACGTTTGAGCGATGCGAAGACCCAATCGAGGTCATTAAGTCAGACGGAACCAAGCAGCGGTTCGATCGCAATAAGCTGCTCGTCGGCTTGATGCGCGCCACCATTAAGCGCGATATCGACACTAAGAAGCTCAATGAGATTATCGACGACATCGAGGTCGAGCTGCGCTCTCGCACGCTGACGGCCGTCACGTCGCATGAGTTGGGTGACATGGTTCTCAAGCGCTTGGCCAAGATCGACAAGGTGGCGTACATCCGCTTTGCCTCGGTCTACCGCGATTTCAAAGACGTTGATGAGTTTCTGCAAGAGCTCGACAAGCTAAGGTGATTCCATGTCCAACATTACCGTCAACATTAAGCGTCTCGACCCCACCGTCGAGCTTCCCAAATACGCCCATCCCACCGATGCCGGCTTGGATCTGCGCTCCAACGAGGACTGCGTCCTGAAGCCCTTCGAACGCCGTCTTGTCTCTACTGGGCTGGCTATCGCCCTGCCCGACGGCTACGCCGGCTTCGTGCAGCCCCGCAGCGGCTTGGCCATCAAGCAGGGCCTGTCTATAGTCAACACGCCTGGCCTCATCGACGCCCACTACCGAGGAGAACTCAAGGTTATCCTCATCAACCTGGATCCCACCAACAACATCCAAATCAACAAAGGCGACCGCATAGCCCAACTCGTCATCCAAGAAGTCCCCACGGTCAACCTCGTAGAAGTAGAAGAACTAGACAAAACCGACCGAGGCAACGGAGGCTTCGGCTCCAGCGGCGTCGCCTAGGGGCGCTCGTATCCCGCTTTCGCCTGAGCCCCATACATATCATCCCGTGCTCAAACATTCTCGCTTCGCTGCGAAACTGCGCGCGGGAC
>CAJJQF010000033.1:0-22294 GCA_905193815.1 uncultured Collinsella sp.
CCGGCACGCTGACCCCCGATTGGGTGCCCGGTGTCTACGATCGTCGGCTGGTCGATTACAAGAACCTGAGCGAGCTGTGTCCCATCGGTCCGCGCGACCTGGTGGTCGTGGCCACGGCAGGCCACAAGTCCGATATCGACGTGGTGATTCAGGCGATGCGCGCCAAGCCTGCCTACCTGGGCTGTCTGGGTTCGCGTCGCAAGACGGCCTTTGTGCGGGCCCGCCTGGAACAGGAGGGCTTTACGCAGGACCAGATCGACGGGCTGCACCTTCCGATCGGCGTTGCCATCGAGGCCGAGGACCCCGAGGAGATCGCCATCTCCATTGCCGCCGAGATGATCCACCTGCGCCGCACCAAGCTCGTCCCCCGCAAGCGCTAGTCGCATCCCCATCAATAAGTTGCGGTGAAATAAGGATTGTTTAAGCCTGTTAGGCCGCCAAACAGTCCCTATTTCACCGCAACTGCTTTTTGGGACCCATTTGTGCGGGGGAGTTGTGGAGTTGTGCAGGCAGGCGAGGTTTTTCTGGAAATACGCCCCCGATGCGCGTATAGTACCGATTGTTTTGTCGGCTCCTGCTGCGTCGAGTCCAAACCGCAAAATGCCATGAGCGGCGCGGATGCAGCCAGGAGGCACGAGGACAACCCATCGTGGCCACGCCCCGTGCTTAAAACCCCAAGAAGGAGTGAACAATGGCAGAAGAGAAGTATGTGCCGCGTCTGAAGACCAAGTACAACAACGAGGTCAAGCAGCAGCTTCAGGACAAGTTCCAGTACGAGAACGTCATGATGATCCCCAAGTTTGAGAAGATCGTCGTGAACATGGGTGTCGGCGAGGCCGCTACCGATTCCAAGGCCATCGACGGTGCCGTGCGCGACCTGCGCGCCATCACCGGCCAGCAGCCGATGATCACCCGTGCCCGCAAGTCCATCGCTACCTTCCGCCTGCGCGCTGGTATGCCGATCGGCTGCAAGGTTACCCTGCGTGGCGACCGTATGTGGGAGTTCTTCGATCGTCTGACCTCCGTCGCGATCCCCCGTATCCGCGACTTCCGCGGCATCTCCGCCAAGAGCTTCGACGGCCGTGGTAACTTCTCCATGGGCGTCACCGAGCAGCTCATCTTCCCCGAGATCGACTTCGACTCCGTCGATCACCAGCGCGGTATGGACATCACTTTCGTGACCACCGCCAATACCGATGAGGAGGCCAAGGCCCTTCTGGACGCCTTCGGTTTCCCGTTCAAGAAATAGGTTCACCTGCCCTATAAGCGCCGTTCCCACAAGGGGGCGGCGCTTGGGGCGAACAATACTCTATGTGAGGAGGATATAAGTGGCTAAGACATCGATGATCGTCAAGTGCAATCGCAAGCAGAAGTTCTCTACTCGTGAGTACACGCGCTGCCAGCGCTGCGGCCGTCCGCACTCTGTGTACCGCAAGTTCGGCCTGTGCCGTGTCTGCTTCCGCGAGCTTGCACTCAAGGGCGAGCTTCCCGGCGTTAAGAAGGCCAGCTGGTAAGTCACTACCAGCGTTTCAAGCATCAGTTTGGAACAGGGAAAACGCGCTAAAAAGGCTTTGCCGTTAAGGGCGGCGAAGAACCAAGAGCACGTGTTCATCAAGAACGAAGGAGAATCTGTATGAACCTTACAGACCCGATCGCAGATATGCTTACGCGCATCCGTAACGCTAACTCTGTGAACAAGGCCACGGTCTCCATGCCGAGCAGCAAGAAGCTCGTCGAGATCGCTCGTGTTCTGCACGAGGAGGGCTACATCGAGGGCTACGATGTCGAGGACACCGTTCCCCAGAAGACTCTGCACATCACGCTTAAGTATGGTCCCAAGAAGGCTAAGGTCATCAACGGCATCCGCCGCATTTCCAAGCCGGGCCTGCGTAAGTACACCGGCGTTGCCGACATGCCCCGCGTCCGCGGTGGCCTTGGTACCGCCATTATTTCCACCAGCCATGGCGTCATGACCGACCGCGATGCTCGCAAGCACAACGTCGGCGGCGAGATCATCGCTTACGTCTGGTAATTCGCTCGGTAGGTAGAAGGAAAGGAGATCACCGTGTCTCGTATCGGTAATAAGCCTGTCCAGATTCCCGCCGGAGTCGAAGTGGCAGTCAACGGCAACAACGTTGTCGTCAAGGGCCCCAAGGGCCAGCTCGAGCTCGATGTCTTTGAGAAGCTCGCTATCAACGTCGAGGACAACGTCCTCACCGTTTCCCGTCCCGACGACGAGCGTGAGACCCGTGCCCGCCACGGCCTCACCCGCGCCCTCATCCACAACATGGTTGTTGGCGTTTCCGAGGGCTTCGAGAAGAAGCTCGAGCTCGCCGGCGTCGGTTACCGCGTGCAGCAGAAGGGCAAGAACCTCGAGTTCTCCCTGGGCTTCTCGCACCCCGTGATCGTCGAGGCTCCCGAGGGCATCACCTTCGAGGTTCCCGACAACACCCACGTGAACGTCAAGGGTATCAACAAGCAGCAGGTCGGTCAGATCGCCGCTGAGATCCGCGGCCATCGTCCTCCCGAGCCTTACAAGGGCAAGGGTATCCACTACGTTGGCGAGCACATCCGCCGCAAGCTGGGTAAGGCCGCCAAGTAGTCGTAACCGACTCACTCGCATAAGACCAGCACCCCGTCAGGTGCTGGCAAGATCAACCTTTTTAGGAGTTTACGTATGAACAAGCATAAGGCGAAGCTGGAAGGCCTCAAGCGTCGTCAGCGTCGTGTTCGCGGCAAGGTCTCGGGTACCTCCGAGCGTCCGCGTCTTCGCGTGACCCGTACTAACGCCAACATCTATGCCCAGATCATCGACGACAGCAAGGGCTCCAGCCTGACGCTCGTCTCTGCCTCGACCCTCGAGGCCGAGTTCAAGGGCACCCACACCTCGAACAAGGAGGCTGCGGAGAAGGTCGGTCAGCTCGTTGGCAAGCGCGCCATCGAGGCCGGCATCACCAAGGTCGCCTTCGATCGCGGTGGCCGTATCTACCATGGCCGCGTCAAGGCCCTCGCCGACGGTGCTCGTGCCGCCGGTCTCGAGTTCTAGGAGGTATGTAGCACATGGCTCGTAATCAGAAGCAGCAGCGCGAGGCCTCCGAGTTCGAGGAGCGCGTCGTTTACATCAACCGCGTGTCGAAGACCGTCAAGGGTGGTCGTCGCATGAGCCTCGTCGCTCTCGTCGTCGTTGGCGACGGCAAGGGCAACGTCGGCGTTGGCATGGGCAAGTCCGCTGAGGTGCCCATGGCCATCTCCAAGGCATCTCTCGATGCCAAGAAGAACATGTTCCACGTGCCGGTGACCGATCAGGGCACCATTCCGCACGAGGTTCTCGGTCACTTTGGTGCCGGCCGCATCATCATCAAGCCCGCTGTCGAGGGTACCGGCGTTATCGCCGGCGGCGCTGTGCGTCCCCTCTTTGAGCTTGCTGGCATCAAGAACGTCCTGTCCAAGTCCCTCGGTACCGACAACGGCCTCAACATCATCAAGGCTGCCGTCGAGGGCCTCAAGGAGCTCTCCAGCCCTGAGGACGTCGCGGCTCGCCGTGGCCTGACGGTCTCCGAGATGTTCGTCGGTAAGGAGAACTAAGCATGGCTGACACCATCAAGATCAAGCAGGTCCGCAGCACCAACGGTTGCAAGCAGGACCAGGTCCGTACTGTCCGTGCCCTCGGTCTCCACAGGATCCGCGAGGTTCGCGAGATTGCTGACAACGAGTCCGTCCGCGGCATGATCTTCAAGGTCAAGCACCTTGTCGAGATTGTAGAGGAGTAGCAAATGCAGCTTCACGATCTTACTCCCGCGCCCGGTTCCACCAAGAACCGCAAGCGCGTCGGCCGTGGCAATTCTTCGGGTCACGGCACCACTTCTGGCCGCGGTCAGAAGGGCCAGGGTTCCCGCTCTGGCGGCACCAAGGGTGCCGGCTTCGAGGGTGGCCAGACTCCGCTGGCCATGCGCCTGCCCAAGCTTCCGGGCTTCCGCAACCCCCGTCGTATCGAGTACACCGCTGTTAACGTTGAGCGTCTCGAGCGCAAGTTCGAGGACGGCGCTGTGATCGACGGTGCCGCTCTTAAGGCCGCTCGCATCACCAAGAGCGAGTTCGAGCCCGTCAAGGTGCTCGGCAATGGTGAGCTCACCAAGAAGTTCACGGTCAAGGTCGACAAGGTCAGCGCTTCTGCGCAGGCCAAGATCGAGGCCGCCGGCGGAAAGGTCGAGCTGCCGTGCTAAATGGTCTTAAGAATGCTTTCCGCATCAAAGAATTGCGCGAAAAGATTCTTTTTACCATAGCTATGCTCGTCGTGTACCGCATTGGTGCGCACGTTCCTGTGCCCGGCATTCCCTTCCAGGGGATGCTGGGCCTTTTCTCGACCGATAACAATTCGGTCGCCGCAGGTGCTATGGCCCTCCTGAATCTTTTCTCTGGCGGCGCGTTGAGCTATGTGTCGGTGTTTTCGCTGGGCATCATGCCTTACATCACCAGCTCGATCATCCTCCAGATGCTCCAGGCCGTCGTGCCTTCCCTGCATGAGCTTGCCCGCGAGGGCGAGGTCGGTCAGACCAAGATTACGCAGTATTCGCGTTACCTCACCCTGGCTCTGGCAATCCTCAACTCCGTGGGTTACCTCTTCCTCTTTAAGAGCTTCGGCATCAGCTTTAATGGCGCCGGCGCCCCCGAGATCATCTTCGACCTCATGATCGTCGGTACGCTCACCGCGGGCGCTATGCTGATCATGTGGATTGGTGAGCTCATCACCCAGCGCGGTATCGGCAATGGCATGTCGCTGATCATCTTCGCGAACATCATGGCCGGTCTGCCGCAGGCTATCTTCTCCAGCACCGAGGGCAACGCCGGTGGCATCATCACCATGGTGATCATCTGCGCCATCATCCTGCTGGTTATCCCGCTGATTGTTTTCCTTGAGCGCGGCCAGCGCCGCATCCCGGTCTCCTACGCTAAGCGCGTCGTGGGCCGTCGCATGATGGGTGGCCAGACCACCTATCTGCCCATCAAGGTCAACACCGCGGGTGTCGTGCCGATCATCTTCGCTTCGGCGCTGCTGTACTTCCCGGCTCAGATTGCCGTGTTCTTCCCCGGCATCGGCTGGATTCAGGCAGTTGCCTCCGCGCTTTCGACCGGTTGGCTTAACTGGGTGCTTAACGTTGTCCTCATTGTGTTCTTCGCGTACTTCTACACCTCCATGGTGTTCAACCCCGATGACACGGCCGATAACCTTAAGAAGCAGGGCGGCTTTATTCCGGGCGTCCGTCCGGGTAGGGCTACCGCGGCCTACATCAAGAACGCGCTCAACAAGATCACGCTTCCCAGCGCTGTCTTTTTGGCGCTCATCGCCATCGTGCCTTCGATTATCTTCTCCTTCACGGGTAACCATCTGATCCAGGCATTTGGCGGCACGTCCATCCTCATCATGGTCGGCGTCGTGCTCGACACGGTCGATAAGCTCGAAGGCCAGATCAAGATGTATGATTACGATGGATTCTTTAAATAGGCTAGAGGAGGATTGCTCATGAACCTCGTATTGCTCGGAGCTCCGGGTGCCGGTAAGGGCACCGTCGCACAGGAGCTCGTCGCCGAGTTTGGCGTCGCCCATATTTCCACGGGCGACCTGCTGCGTGCTGCCGTCAAGGGTGGCACCGAGCTTGGTATTCAGGCTAAGAAGTACATGGACGCTGGCGAGCTCGTTCCCGACCAGCTCGTGATCGACCTTGTCAAGGAGCGCCTTGCCGCCGATGACGCCCAGCAGGGCTTCATCCTCGACGGCTTCCCGCGCAACACCGCCCAGGCTGTGACGCTCGATTCCGAGCTTTCCGCCATGGGTCGCGAGATCGATTGTGCCCTTCTGGTCGATGTGGCCCCCGAGGTCATTATCGATCGTCTGTCTTCGCGTCGCACCTGCCGCGCCTGCGGTTACACCGGCACCGCTGCCGATGCCACCTGCCCCAAGTGCGGTGGCGAGATGTATCAGCGCGACGACGACAAGCCCGAGACCATCAAGAACCGTCTCGACGTCTACGAGAAGTCCACGAGTCCGCTCGTCGACTACTATCGTGGCCAGGGTCTGCTCAAGTCGGTCAACGGTGACCAGGCTCGTGAGACCGTGTACGGGGATGTCAAAGAGGCTCTCGGTCTATGATCAAGATTAAGTCTGCAACGCAAATCGAGCAGATGAAGAAGGCAGGAGCGCTATCTAAGATGGCGCTCCGCCACGTTGGAGCCATGGTGCGCCCTGGCGTTTCGACTTTTGAGCTCGATCAGCTCGCGGAGCAGATTATCCGCATGCATGGCGGCACCCCTGCCTTTAAGGGTTACGGCGGGTTCCCGGGGACCATTTGCGCATCGATCAACGATGCCGTGGTCCACGGTATTCCCAACCCTGACATGATCCTGCGCGATGGCGATATCATCTCCATCGATACGGGAGCCGTTGTCGACGGTTGGGTCGGCGATAACGCTTGGACGTTTTTCGTCGGCACCCCCACGCCCGAAGCCAAGGCTTTGTGCGAGGTCACGCGTGATTGCCTTAAGGCTGCCATCGAGCAGGCTGTTCCCGGTAACCATATCGGGGACGTCGGTTATGCCGTTCAGTCCCTCGCCGAGTCTCACGGTTACGGTGTGCTTCGTGATTATGTAGGCCATGGCATTGGCCGCGTGATGCACGAGGACCCCAACGTTCCAAATTATGGAAAGAAGGGGAGAGGCGTTCGCCTTCAGGCTGGTATGGTCATCGCCATCGAGCCGATGGTTACGATGGGTTCCAACCATGTGAGCACGGGCTCCGACGGTTGGATCGTTACGACCAACGACCACCTGCCCGCCGCGCACTACGAGAACACCGTCGCCATTACCAATGACGGTCCGGTGATTCTGACCACGGATGCCCAAGGTGCTTGGTGTTCCTTGCAAGGCGGTGAAATGTAAAAGTCGCCGCCCCCTGATGCCCAACCTCGCCTTTCAATTTCGAAGGCATGACCCCAAGGTCTATTCCTTCTCATTTCAAGGCGATCTTGGGCATCAGGGAACGGCTTTGTTTTACATTTCAAATGTAACAAGTTCCACTTAGTTGTGGAGCCATTACGAAGTTGTTACGATGCGTGCATACGTGTTGTAGAATACTCAATCGCTGTCGTTTTCTAGAGAAAGATGATTGCTTGTGAAGAAGGAAGACGCAATTGAGCTCGAGGGTACGGTAAAGGAGCCGCTGCCCAACGCCATGTTTAAGGTTGAGCTCGAGAACGGTCATTCGGTTCTGTGCAACATTTCTGGCAAGATCCGAATGAATTACATCCGCATTCTCCCCGGTGACAGGGTTGTCGTGGAGCTTTCCCCGTACGACCTGACGCGCGGTCGCATCACCTATCGCTATAAATAGCGACACGCATACACGCTCTTTTCCGACTGCAGGCTTAGCTCAACCTACGGTCGGTTTGCGTGTGAAGACCAGCCATAGTTTTAAACGCCTGCGGCTGGGCGAGTAGATAGTAGGGAAGTAGTTTGAGCGCTACCGAAAGGAAGAACGATGAAGGTACGTCCTTCGGTCAAGAAGATGTGCGATAAGTGCAAAATCATTAGGCGCCATGGCAAGGTCCTCGTCATTTGCGAGAACCCCCGTCATAAGCAGCGTCAGGGTTAAGAGAGGAGACTACGTTGGCCCGTATTAATGGTGTCGACCTCCCGCGTGAGAAGCGCGTTGAGATCGGTCTGACCTACATTTACGGCATCGGCCGCACCACTGCGACGAAGATTTGCGTCGAGTGCAACGTTAACGTGGATACGCGCGTTAAGGACCTCACCGAGGATGAGGTTAACGCCATCCGCGATTATATCGACAAGAACCAGATCATGGTTGAGGGCGACCTCCGCCGTGAGCGCAACCAGAACGTCAAGCGCCTTATGGACATCGGCTGCAACCGCGGCCTTCGTCACCGCAAGGGCCTCCCGGTCCGCGGCCAGCGCACCCACACTAACGCTCGTACCCGCAAGGGCCCGAAGCGTCAGATCGGTGCTAAGAAGAAGAAATAAGGAGCGCTAGATAGATGGCTACTGCTAAGAAGAACGTTCGCGCTGCCCGTCTGAAGCGCGCGGACCGTAAGAACATTTCCGTGGGCCAGGCTCACATTCGTTCTACGTTCAACAACACGATCGTTTCGATCACCGATCCCCAGGGCAACGTCATTTCCTGGAAGTCGGCTGGCCAGGTGGGCTTCAAGGGCTCCCGTAAGTCCACGCCGTTCGCTGCCCAGATGGCTGCCGAGGCTGCTGCCAAGCAGGCCATGGAGCACGGTATGAAGAAGGTTTCCGTCTTCGTCAAGGGCCCCGGCTCCGGTCGTGAGACCGCCATCCGCTCCCTCCAGGCTGCTGGCCTCGAGGTCTCGAGCATCCAGGACAAGACCCCCATTCCGCACAACGGCTGCCGCCCCAAGAAGCGTCGCCGCGTGTAACTGAAAGGATCGTATCAATATGGCAATCGACAGGACTCCTGTTCTTAAGCGCTGCCGTCAGCTCGGGATCGATCCCGCTGAGCTCGGTTACAGCAGCAAGAAGGAATCTATCCGTCAGCCCAAGCGCCGTCGCAAGGAATCTGAGTACGGCATGCAGCTGCGCGAGAAGCAGAAGGTCAAGTTCATCTATGGCGTTCTGGAGAAGCAGTTCCACGGCTACTTCAACAAGGCCCGCAAGATGAACGGCGTCACCGGTGAGAACCTCATGATCATCCTTGAGTCTCGCCTCGACAACGTCGTCTTCCGTCTTGGCTTCGCCCGCACCCGCAAAGAGGCTCGTCAGTCCGTCCGTCACGGTCACTTTACCGTGAACGGCAAGCGCGTGGACATCCCGTCCTACCGCGTCAAGGCCGGCGACGTCGTCGCTGTCGGCGAGAAGTTCCGTGACCTCCTCCCCATCAAGGAGGCCCTGATTTCCTCCGAGCGCTTTGAGGTCCCTGGCTGGCTCGAGGTCGATATCGAGAAGCTGTCTGGTAACGTGCTCGCTCTGCCGACGCGTGAGCAGATCAGCGGTGATATCAACGAGCAGCTCATCGTCGAGCTCTACTCTAAGTAGTCCATCCGGGCTGCTGAGGCTGGAGGTAATACATGTCAGAATTCATTAGGCCTCAGGTTCAGGTCGAAGAGATCAACGAGACGTCTGCTCGTGTCTCCGTCGAGCCGCTCGAGCGTGGCTACGGCGATACGCTGGGTAACTCCCTTCGTCGCGTTCTTCTGTCCTCGCTCGAGGGTGCCGCCGTCGAGGCTATTCAGATCGATGGTGCGCAGCACGAGTTCATGACCATCCCTAACATGGTCGAGGATGTCACCGACATCGTCCTGAATGTCAAGGGTCTTGTCTTCAGGGCTCTCGGCACGACCGACGAGGCGACCGCCACCATCTCGGTTGACGGCCCCTGCGAGGTCACCGGTGCGGACTTCTTTATTCCGTCCGAGTTTGAGCTGGTCAACCCCGAGCAGCACATTGCTACGCTCACCGAGGGTGGCCATCTCACCATGAGCATGCGCATCGGCTATGGCCGCGGCTATGTTTCTGGCGAGGCAAACAAGCGCGACAACGATCCCATCGGTGTGATCCACGTCGACTCGCTGTACTCGCCGGTTTCCCGTTGCGCCAAGCTCGTTGAGGCTTGCCGTGTCGGTCAGCACACCGACTACGACCGCCTTGTCCTCGAGATCGAGACCAACGGCTCCATCGCCCCGCGCGACGCCGTGGTCCAGGCTGCCAATATCATCAACCAGCATATGGCCGCCTTTATGAACCTTGCCGAGACCCCCGAGGTCGAGGAGGAGGCTTCGATCTTCGCTCCCGAGGTCACCAACGACAACGCCGAGCTGGACAAGCAGATCGAGGATCTGGACCTTTCCGTCCGTTCCTACAACTGCCTTAAGCGCGCCAGCATTCACTCGGTCCGTCAGCTCGTTGAGTTCTCGGAGAACGATCTGCTCAACATCCGTAACTTCGGTGTTAAGTCGATCGAGGAAGTGAAGGACAAGCTTGAGTCCATGGGCCTGAGCCTGAAGGCTTAATGCTTCGCATATTTGAGGAGAAACTAGACCATGCGTCACAACGTTAAGAAGGGCCTGAAGCTCGGCACCGATGCGAGCCACACCAAGGCCATGAAGAAGAGCCTTGCTAAGGCCCTCTTCGAGAACGACCGCATCAAGACCACCGAGACCCGCGCTAAGGCGCTGCGTTCGGTCGTCGACCCGATCATCACTTGGGCCAAGAAGGGCGACCTGCACTCTCGTCGTCTGGCTATCGCCAAGCTCGGCGATAAGCAGCTCGTTGCCGAGATCTTCGACAAGGCTGCCCAGGGCATGTGGCAGGACCGCAACGGCGGTTACACCCGCATCATGAAGCTCGGCAACCGCAAGGGCGACAACGCTCCCATCGTTATCATGGAGCTCGTCACCGAGCCTTGCACGCCTAAGGCCAAGAAGGCCGCTCCGGCCCCCAAGAAGGCCGCTGCTCCCAAGAAGGTCGAGGCCGTCGAGGAGGCTCCCGCTGAGGAGACCGCTGAGTAGACATTCCGTCTGCATAGGCTATATTCGAGGGGTACGTTCGCGTACCCCTCTTTTTTTGTCGCGATACCGTTACTTGTTTGTTGGGAGCGCCCATGACTGCGCCGTCTGATTTCAATTCGACCCCCGAGCTTGACGCCACGCTCGTATTTCGTGTGGCCTATGATGGTTCATCGTATAGCGGATTTGCCGAGCAGCCGGGACAGACGACGGTTGCGGGTGAGCTACGTCGAGCCATCGAGACGCTGCTTCGCCGCCCGATCGATTTGACGTGCGCGGGGCGTACCGATGCCGGCGTTCATGCCGTGGCTCAGTACATCAGCGTGCCCGTAACGGACGCTGAGCTCGCGTGTACGCGCCGTAGGTGGCTGCGGGCCATGGATGCCCTGCTGCCCAAAGATATCGCCATCAACGAGGTCTACAAGGCTCGTAAGGGCTTTTCTGCGCGCTTTGACGCGCGCTCTCGCACTTACACCTATCGCATTGCCGATCGTGATGCGCGGCCCGTGCTGTCACGCGGTGCTGTGTGGTGGCATCGCTATCCCCTCGACGTCGATGCGATGGCGGCCGCCTGCCCTGCGCTTTTGGGCGAGCAGGACTTTAAAAGCTTTTGCAAGGTTGCCTCTGCCGTGGGCAAACCTACGCACCGCTGCGTAATGCGCGCCGAGTTTGGCCATGAGGTTGCGTTTGGCGAGGACATCCTGACGTTTAACATCGAGGGCAATGCGTTTCTGCATTCGATGGTCCGTACGATCGTTGGCACGCTTGTCGAGATTGGCATGCATCGCCGTGAACCCGAGTGGATGCGCGAGGTCATCGATGCTTGCGACCGTACCGCTGCAGGCCCCACGGCTCCTGCCTGCGGCCTTACGTTTATGGGCGTGGATTACGATCCCGCCGAGCTTGTCGTGCTCGACTAGGGGAGGGCTCGACGCGCCGTTCGTCGGCACCTGTCATCTGTGGGCTGCGCGTGTGCAACATCTGTTCTTGGCGTGCAGTGCAACCGGTGTCTCATTGCTTTTATTGCCGGGGTGTACCATGAACGACAGTTTGATTCATTGCTGTCGAGAGGACGGATAACTTGGTTCGACGTGGCTCGCATCCGCGACTTTCGGTGATCCTTGTAGTAGAAGGTTCGCCCAGCTATGCGATGCGTGCGCTCGAGAGTATCCAGAACCAAGACCTCTATGATTTGCAGATTGTCGTTGTCTGCCGCGATGCTGCGCCCGGTGTGCGCCATTCGCTTCAAGTTGCTGCCGACAGGGACATCCATATTGATTTGATTGACGTCGAGGACGCGAAGCGCGGCGCTTGTCTTCGTGCCGGTTTTGATGCCTCGCGCGGCTCTCAAATCATCGCCATGAACGCCGATGAGTGGTTTGCTCCGCAGGCCCTTTCCAAGATGGTCGATATCGCGTGCGATACTGCGGCAGACATTGTGCTCCCCTCGGTGTCGCTCGATCGATACGATGCGCATCGCGAGCGTCATTCGCGCGTCTTGGATGCTGCCCCTATTGCCATAGAAGACGAGTCTTCTATGGTGACTGGGCTGCCCCAGTTGATTTTGGGCGGCCTAGTCGCTCAGACCGCTGGCGTGATGTATAGCCGTCCGCTGTTTGAGGCATGCCTGTCGCGCGGCAAGGCGTACCGTACGGTTGAGTTTATGGCTTATGCGCTCTCGCAGGCACGATTCGTGTCCGGCTGCGGCGACGCTTGTTTCCACGCGGTGGCACCTAAGCTTACAGATGCCTTTGATCCCACCATGTATGCCAGGATATCCGATGACACTCGAGCGCTCGACGAGCTTGCGGACTCACTCTCGGAAGCAGATAGCGGTGGTCGGCTCAAGCTGGCAAGCCAAAAGTTCTACTTTGCCGGACTGGTCGCCTGCATCGAGAATTTGTGTCTAAGCCCGCATGGGGTGTCGTCAATTGAGCGTTCCGCCCGCATGCGTGATATGCTCGAGGCGCCTCGAACCCGTCAGATGGTCGCCGCGCTCAAGGACAACCATCGGGGACTCGGTCTGTTGTTTGGGCCGATCGCCAGCGCCAAGCCCGCGCGCTGCGTGATGTGTACGCATCTGGCAGCTTTTCTTAACCGGACGGGCGCAAAAACCGCCTAAACGGGCTCATTTCGAAACAAATTTGCATAGAATTGTTTCGAAATGCGTTCTTATACACAAAAGCCTTCAAATAGCGTTAAACTATTCAATCACTGATTGATTGTCTCCGCCATCTTTTGGAGAGAGGGTTTGTATGGCTAAAAAACGCAATGGGCGCCAGGATGCCATTAGAGATATTGTGCGCAATAAGGACGTCCGCACGCAGCGCGTGCTGGTCGATGAGCTCCGCGCTATGGGCTTTGATTGCACGCAGGCGACTGTCTCTCGCGATATTGCCGATATGGGGCTGCGTAAGCTCCCTGAGGGCATCTATGTTCTGGCAGAGGACCTGCACCTGCAGCGTATGGTTTCCGAGCTCGTAACGGGCGTTCTGCGCACCGATAATCTGGTTATGATCAAGGCTCAGCCTGGCACGGCTTCCGGCATCGCCGCCGCTGTTGATGCGGCAGAGCTGCCCGATGTGCTTGGCTCGCTTGCCGGCAACGATACGATTTTGGTTATTGCCCAGACGGCCGAGGACGGCGAGCGTCTTGAGGCGCTGATCAATAAGCTGAGCAATTCTCGCAAGTAGGCGTGCGGGCCGTGCGCTCGGCACTGCGCGCGCTGACATAGTGGCTTGTAAGGGGTATCGACGTTGGTCGGTACCCCCTTTTTTGTCTGCCGGTATAAAGACCGCCCATCAGGTCGCTTTAAACTAAAAAGGCCCCGAGCAGTTTAATAAGCTGCTCGGGGGCCTTGTTGCTTATGGCCGGATGATTTCTAGCCGACCGTATCGTCAGGCGTGGGTGAGGGATCGGGAGTGGGCGTAGGCGTAGGCGTCGGCGTGCCGCCATCGCCGCCGGTCGAACCACCAGTGGAGCCACCCGTCGAGCCACCGGTCGTACCGGTGCCGCCGGTGGTGTCGCCGCCCGTGGTCTCGGTGGTCGTGGTCGTCGTGGTGGTCGTCGTGGTTTCCTCTTCGTCCTCGTCCTTGTCCTTGTCGTCGTTCTCCGTCTTCTTGGTGTTGTTGGTGCCGTAGAACTTCCAGACGCTGTTGTTCTTGTAGGTGGGAGCCGTTCCGGTCGCAAACTCCTCGCGCTCGGTACCGGTCAGAACGGTGTTCATAAACCGCTTAAAGACAGGCAGGTTGGTGCTGTCGCCCAGCAGGTCTGTGCCGTATTTTTGGATGGGAATCTCGCCCGCGGAATAGCCGGTCCACAGGGCGCACGCCAGCTGCGGGGTATAGCCGCAGAACCACAGGTTGGTGGTGTTGTCGGTGGTGCCCGTCTTGCCGGCATAGGGCTGGTTGACGCTCAGGGCACCGGCAGCACCCGTACCGCCGCCCTGCATGACGCCGGACAGAACATCGGTGACCGCGGCGGCCTCGCCCTCGGTAAGCACCTGTGAGGGATTGTCGGTATGCTGGTACAGCACCGAACCGGTACGAGAGTCAATCTCGGTGATGGCGATCGGCTGGCGATAGTAGCCGCCGTTGGCAAACGTCGCATAGGCGGCGGCCATCTCGAGCGGCGAGATCGAGCCGGTGCCGAGGGTCATGACGGGAACGTCCTCGATGTTGTCCTTGGCGGGATCGATGCCGAGCTTTTTGACGAGCGAGATGATCTTGCTGTTGCCGACGGCTTCCGCCACCTGGATGTAGCCGGTGTTGGAGGAGTATGCCGTTGCCTGCTTAAGCGTGATGTTGCCATAGCTATGGTTGGCGTAGTTTTGGACCTCGGTCGTGGTGCCCTTGGCCTTGAGCGGTGAGTTGCAGTTGAGGGTGACGTTGGGGTTCATGCCGTTTTGGATGGCAGTTGCCAGCGTAAAGGCCTTGAAGGTGGAGCCGACGGGACGCTTGGCCGTGGCATGGTTTACGTGGTTCTCGTCGGCGTTGTAGTCGTAGCCGCCCACCATGCACTTGATGTAGCCGGTCTTGGGGTCGACGACGACCATGCCCATGTCCAGACCGTCGAGTGAGAGCGTGTCGAGCTGCTCGCGGACGGCATTCTCTGCCACCTGCTGCATCGTGGGGTCGATGGTGGTCTTGACGGTCAGGCCACCCTTAAAGAGCACGTCGGTCGAGAACTCCTGCTCCAGCAGCTGCTTAACATAGGCGACAAAGTAGGGCTGCGAGTATACGTCTACGCCGCTGCCCGAAATCTCGGTCACGTTGAGGGTGATGGGCTCGGCCTGTGCGGCATCGTGCTCCTCCTGCGTGATGTGGCCCAGGCGCAACATGTTGTCGAGGACCTTGTTGCGACGGGACAGCGCCAGGTCGGGGTTGACCGTGGGGTCGTACTGCGAGGGCGAGTTGGGAAGGCCGATCAACAGCGCGGCCTCGCTGAGGGTGAGGTCGGCGGCGCTCTTGGATAGGTAGGTCTCGGCGGCGGCCTCGATACCGTAGGCGCCGTGGCCGTAATAGATGGTGTTGAGGTACATCATGAGGATCTCGTCTTTGGAGTACATGTCCTCCATCTTGACGGCGATGTAGGCCTCGCGCACCTTACGCTCGATGGTCGAGTCGAACTGCTCCTCCTGCAGGATGGTGTTGCGCACCAGCTGCTGGGTGATAGTCGAGGCGCCTTCGTGCCCGCCGCCGAGGGTTGCCAACGCAGCACGCGCGATACCCCACAGGTCGATACCGCCGTGCTCGTAGAAGCGTTCGTCCTCGACGTCAACGGTGCCCTGCAGCACGTAGGGGGAGACCTCGTCCTTGGTGATGGACTTGCGGTTTTGCGTGTAGAAGCTTGCGATCTTGTTGCCGTTGCAGTCGACGATCTCGGTGGGCTCGCTCACCAGATACGCGTTGGCGTCGGTGTAGTCGGGCAGATCGGACAGCCAGCGGTTGACGTTGCCGACCATGCCGATGCCAAATGCCACGCCCGCGATAAGCAAAAAGCCCAAAAACGAGAGCAGGATTATGGGCAGAGCATGCGTCTTTGAACGGCTGCGTCCCTGTCGTTGGCGAGGACCCATATATTGACCTCCAGGTATGTCGCGCCGGACGGTGGATGTGCCGTCGGGGCAGGATGGACATAAGTTATTACACGATAAACCAAACGGGGCGCGCGAGGCCTCGTGTATGCTGGAAGACGGCATTTTTCAGAGTGAATGCATACCTTGGTAAGGAGTTTGTCGATGGCGATTCGGACGATGGGGCCGAGCGGACAATACGAGACTGGATTGGATGCTGCCGGCACGGCGCTGCCCGAGCTGCTGGCGCCGGCGGGCGGGCTCGACCAGATGCTTGCGGCCATCGCCGCGGGTGCCGATGCCATCTATGCGGGGTTGGGCGGCTTTAACGCCCGTGTGAGTGCGCACGGTTTTACCGACGACGAGTTTGCGCGCGGCTGCGCCGTGGCGCATGCCCATGGCGTGCGTGTGTACGTGACGCTCAACGTGTTCGTGTTTGACGATGAGTTGTCCGACGCGGTGGCGTTGGGAGCTCATGCACTGGAGTTGGGCGCCGATGCTCTGATTGTCGCCGATGCCGGGTTGGCCTGCGCGCTGCGCGCGGCGATTCCCGGGGTCGAGATTCACCTGTCCACGCAGGCGGGCGCTCATAGCGAGAGCGCCGTGCGGCTTGCCGCCGATGAGCTTGGGGTCGAGCGCGTGACGACGGCACGCGAGCTGACGGTCGACGAGATTGCGGCGCTATGTGCCACGGGCGTGCCCATCGAGGTATTCTGCCACGGTGCGATTTGCATCGGCTATTCGGGGGCGTGCGAGTTCTCGGCCCTGCGGCGTGGGCGCTCGGCGATGCGCGGCGACTGCACGCAGCCGTGCCGTTTGGCGTACGACCTGGTGGACGAGGCTGGACAGAGCGTTGTCGCCGTCGAGGGAGATCACCTGCTGTGCCCGCGCGACTATCTCGGTATTGCGCATCTGCCCGAGCTTGTAGATGCCGGCGTGGCGTCGCTCAAGATCGAGGGGCGCATGAAGAACCCTGATTACGTATTCAACGTGGTGCGGGTGTGGCGCCGGGCACTCGATATGCTGTGCGACGGCGCGTGGGACCCCGGTGCCGTGGAAGAGCTCGAGCGCGAGCTGGGAAGGTCGTTTAACCGTGGGTTTACCGATGCGTACCTGCGAGGACGTTCGGGTGCCGAGCTTATGAGCTTTGAGCGTGCGATCAACCAAGGTGTGCGCGTGGGACGCCTGGTGGCCGTTGGCCACGAAGAGGTGACCGTTGAGCTCGATGCCGCCGTGGCGGCGGGTGACACGCTCGAGATTCGGTTCTATCCGGGTGCCGACGCGCGTCCCGATGTGCCCAAGCGCTGGCCGCAGGTGCCCTGTCCGGTGGATGCCGCGGTGGGGGAGCGCGTCGTCGTGCATTGCAAGCGTAAGGTTGACACGGGCTGCGAGGTGTACCTGATTCGCAGCGCCGGCGTGTTGGATCAGACGGCGGCGGTGTTGGAGCGCATGCGGGCCGAGGCGGATGCGATTGCGCCCGTTGCGCGTGCCGTTGAGGTGCTGCCCTTTGAGGGCGTTACGGTGGATGGCGGTGCGTCGACGGAGTTGGTGGAGTGCGCGGTTCCCGCTCGCATGGTTTTTGCTTGGCAGCTGATGGATGCCGACCCGCGCGGAGAACTCGATTTGTCCGACGCTGTTGTGGTGCTTGACGAGGTGTGCCGCACGTGTGACGCTGACTGGACCCGCTCACTGATGCAGCGTGCCGGGCGCGTTGTCTGCCGCAACCTGGGACAGGTGGTGATCGCTCGCGAGCTGGGCGTGACGTTTGACGTGGCGGCGCCGGTGTTCTGCGCGAATCGGGCCACGCTTACCTGGCTGCGCGGACTCGGTGCGGGGCGGGTGTACTTGCCGGCCGAGTTGCTCGGCAATGATGCGGAGCGTATTGCCGAACTGGCTGCTGAACCCGGCGTCTGGGGTCCGGTCGACGCCGACCGTCCCGAGCTTATGGTGTGCGAGCACTGCCTGCTGACCGCCGAGGGCGTCTGCGCTACCGATGCGACGGGACAGGTCCGTTGCCGCGACTGCTTGCGCCGTCGGCAGGTACGCTATCTGGTCGAGCGTGACGGTACACGTTTGCCAGTTGCCATTGACGCATGCGGCAGGACGAGGATTTTCCTGTCGTAGGTGCCGCGTCGCGTCAGTTTGTTATCATATGAGAGTTTATGGACTTCCAGCACCGCCGTATCCGGTGAGGGTGCTATAGCAAAAGGAGGATACCCAATGCTGTCTGTTGACGAGCAAATGCGTATCATCACCTCGGGCGCCGCGCAGATCGTTCCCGAGGCCGACCTTCGCAAGAAGCTTGAGAAGGGCGAGCCCCTCAACATCAAGCTCGGCGTCGACCCCACCAGCCCCGACCTGCACCTGGGCCATGCCGTGCCGCTGCGCAAGATGCGCCAGTTCCAGGACCTGGGCCACAACGTCACCCTCATCATCGGCAACGGCACCGCGCTGATCGGCGATCCCTCGGGCAAGAACTCCACGCGTCCGCAGCTTTCGCAGGAGCAGATCGAGGCCAACGCCGAGACCTATGTGAGCCAGGCCATGAAGATCCTGGATCCCGAGAAGACCACCATCGTGCACAACGGCGACTGGATTCTTTCGATGGACCTGGCCGGCCTGCTGCAGGTGTGCTCCAAGTTCACCGTCGCCCGCATCCTCGAGCGCGACGACTTTACCAAGCGCTACCAGTCCCAGACGCCGATCGCCCTGCACGAGTTCCTGTACCCCGTGATGCAGGCCTTCGACTCCGTTCAGATTAAGGCCGACGTCGAGATGGGCGGCACCGACCAGCTCTTCAACCTGCTCGCTGGTCGCGAGCTCATGGAGAAGATGGGTATGGAGCCGCAGATCGCGCTCACCATGCCGCTGCTCGAGGGCACCGATGGCGTGCGCAAGATGTCCAAGTCCTACGGCAACTACATCGGCCTGACCGACGCCCCCAAGGATATGTTCGGCAAGACCATGTCCATCCCCGATGAGATGATCGGCAAGTACTATCGTCTGGCCAGCTCGCTCACCCCGGCAGAGGTCGACAAGATCGACGCCGCCCTGGCCGATGGTTCTGCCGACCCCTACGAGCTCAAGCGCGCTCTGGGCCGCGACCTGTGCGACACCTACCACGGCGCCGGTGCCGGCGACGAGGCTCAGGCCGAGTTCGACCGCGTGTTCAAGGAGGGCCAGCTCGCCGACTTCCCCGAGAAGCACGTTGAGCTGACTGTTAACGACGAGGGCCAGATCTACCTCGCCGGCCTGCTCAAGGACTTGGGTCTTTCGGCGAGCGCCGGCCAGGCTCGTCGCGATATCGACGGCGGCGGCGTCAAGATCAACGGCAAGGCCGTGGCTCCCAAGAGCTATAACATCGATCCCAGCGCCCTCAAGCTGGGCGACACCCTCTCCGTAGGCAAGCGCAAGGGCTTTAAGTTGATTTAGTTCCGCCGTTCTACCGAACGGCGGACCGGCCGACGCTGCGCGGGCCGCATTTGGACAATCTGACGTTCAACTTCAAGGGCGCGACCAGAAGGTCAGCGCCCTTTCGTTTCACGTCACCTTGTCTCAAATGCGACCCGCTCGCTGTCGTTGCCAAAACATCGGCGTTTTTGTTGTCGGGACGGCAGTTAGTAGTCGTCGAGTAGTCATTGGTGCTCAGCGGCAGTCCCCATTGCACCAAGTGGCGTGTGCCGTTAAGCGGAGGGGCGTATTGTTGGCCCATCGTTTGGGCATACAATGGCTATGAGCATGCTGCGGTGAAGGCTTGTCCGCTCCGCAGCTTTTTTCTACGGTTAAAGGAGTATGTATGTCCGTTGAGGTCATGAGGACTGTGATCGAGGCCGCTGAGGGCCGCGTGCCCGTCGACACGCTGTTTACCAATGCACAGATCGTCGACGTGTATGGCCAGCGCGTGGCGCCCGGTAGCGTTGCCGTCAAGGACGGTGTGATCGTCGGCGTGCTCTACGATGGTCGCGACGATGCCGCTGGCACCTATGAGGCAACTGAGGTCATCGACTGCCAGGGTCGCTATCTCGCTCCCGGTTTTATTGACGGGCATCTGCATATCGAGTCTTCGAACATCCGTCCCGCCGAGTATGCTCGCATGGCCGCGACGCGCGGTACTACCACCGCCATTGCCGACAGCCACGAGATTGCTAATGTGGCGGGCCTGGACGGCCTGCGCTTTATGATTGAGGACGGCCGCCGCGCACCCATCTCCATCAAATACATGATGCCTTCGTGCGTGCCCGCGCTGCCCGACGAGCAGGCCGGTGCCGTTATTTCTGCTGCCGATATGCAGGCGTTTTTTGCCGAGCATCCAGGCGATGTCTTTGGTCTGGGCGAAATGATGAACCTGCCGGGCGTCTTTATGGCCGACCCCGAGACTTGCGCTCGCATCGATGCTGCCAACCAGACGCCGTCCAAGCAGGTTGACGGCCACGCGCCGCTCGTTGCCGGCAAGGACCTCAACGCCTATGCCGCGGCGGGTATTATCGCCGACCACGAGTCGACGATTCCCGAGGAGGCGCTCGATAAACTGTCCCGCGGCATGTATGTGATGCTGCGTGAGGGCACGTGCAGCCACGATCTGGCCAATTTGTCCCCGATGCTGCTGGAAAACCCCGCCCGCGCCCGCCGCTGCTGCTTTGCGACCGACGACCGCGCTCCCTCCGACGCGCTTTCGACCGGCATGATCGACAATGCCTGCCGCGTGGCCATCGAGGCTGGCGTCGACCCGGTGGTCGCCATCTCCATGGCGTCCCTTTCCACGGCTGAGGCATTTGGCCTGGACCACGGCTGCCGCGACCCGCACGAGCTCCGCGGCGCAATCGCCCCGGGCAAACGCGCCGACCTGCTGTTGCTCGATGACCTGACGTTTGCCAAGGCTCCGCATCGTGTCTATGCCGCCGGTGCTCTGGTGGCGCAGGACGGCACCTTTGTGGGCGAGATTGCACCCGAGATGGTCGAGGTTGCGGCCCTTGCCGATGAGCTGCGCGCTTCCGTTAAACTGCCGAAGCTTTCGCTCGACGTATTCGATTATGCCTTTAAGCCGGGCGAGGCCGTTATCGATGTCATCCCGGGTATGGCCATCACGGGTATGGCTCGCCCCGAGAGTGCCGAGGGCCTGCGCCGCATTATGCTTATCGAGCGCCACGGCCGCGGCGTGTCGCTGCAGGCCGAGGGCGCCGATGGCGACGGCCCCGCTGGCCTGGGCCTGGTCGGCAAGCATATCGGTCGCGGCTGGGTGCGCGGCTTTACCATCACGGGCGGTGCCATCGCCTCGACGATCGGCCACGACTCGCACAACGTGTGCGTGGTGGGCGACAGCGCGGCTGATATGATGGCTGCCGTCGAGGCCGTGGGCCAGGGCGGCCACGTGCTGGTGCGCAACGGCAAGGTCGTGGCGCGTATTCCGCTGGCGCTCGGTGGCCTTATGAGCGAAGGCACGGCCGAGGACGTTGCTGCGCAGCACGACGACTTTATGGTCAAGGCGCGCGCCATGGGTATTGAGCCGCCGCTCGACCCCATCATGGGCATCATCTTCCTGCCCCTGCCGGTCATCCCGACGCTCCGCATCCGCCCCGAGGGCATGTTCGACGTTACAACCTTCACCTATGCCGACTAGTCATCGGGGACGTTCTTAAACGACTAATCGTCGGGGACACTCTTTGGCGGGCTGCCTGACGTCGCGACCGTGGGGCCTCTGGCGCGCGTGAGCTATTTGCTAGGTCCTTGTAACGTTTGCGCCCGCGGAGTCTTATTTGAGCTCCCTTTGGGTACGGTGATTTTGGATATACGTCCGATTCCATCAAGCCCGAAGGGAGCTTTTCTATGTTTAAACTGATTGCATCCGATATGGACGGCACACTGCTTGACGAAAACGGCCAGGTGCCTCCCGAGACCTACGAACTGATTCTGGCGCTACACGAGCATGGTGTGCATTTCGCTGCATCGTCAGGTCGTCGCTACGATCGCCTGTGCGAGTTCTTTGCGCCCGTTCGCGACAAGATGGACTTTGTCGCCGCTAACGGCGCCCAGGTCTACGCCGACGGTAAGATGGTAGACCGTGAGGTGTATTCCCACCTGGCGATTCGAAGGCTCGCCCAAGCCGTCAGGACGTTTCCCAATCTGCATCTTGCGCTCTTTGACCGAACCAAGTCCTTCCTGCTCGATGACGAGTGCAAGTTCGTGCGTGAGGTCGATAAGGACCTTCCCAATGCCGAGCGCATTTGGGAGCTGCCCGATCCCAGCGTAAATATCATCAAGGCGAGTATCTTTTGCGATGACTGTGCCGTTATGGACAGTGCCTACGTACTGCAGCGCGAGCTTGGCCAGCTCTTTACCTTTGCGCCTTCTGGAAACGCATGGATCGATGCCATGCAGCCCGGTGTGTCGAAAGCCTCGGGAATCGAGCAGCTCATGGAGCACTATGGCGTCGAACGCGACGAGGTCATGGCGTTTGGCGACTCGATGAACGACTACGAGATCATTCGCTTTGTCGGCACGGGCTGCGCGATGGAAAACGCGCGTCCCGCGCTCAAGGCGGTGGCCGATCGCGTGGTGGGTTGTAATCGCGACCACGCCGTCCAGCAGGAGCTCCGTCGCGTGCTGGAGAGTCTCGCTTAATCCGGCAGATGGGGACGTTCCTTTTAATATGAGCAGGACATTGTCAAGAGGCAAAATCGGGCCT
>CAJJQF010000034.1:0-20487 GCA_905193815.1 uncultured Collinsella sp.
CTTCAATAACTGAGGCAGATGTGCGGGCGTGGCGGAATTGGCAGACGCGTACGGTTCAGGTCCGTATGGGGGCAACCCCATGAAGGTTCAAGTCCTTTCGCCCGCACCATTAAATGAAAGAGCTCCCAGCAATGGGAGCTTTTTTTGTTACGGGCCCATCACAGGGACTTGAACCTGCGAAGGAGCGAGCGTAAAGAAAACGCGGAGCGTTTTTAGCGAGCTGGCGAGGACGCCGGCAGGCGGCCGAAGCCGGTGCGGATCCGCGAAGCGGATACGCGGACGTCCTTTCGCCCGCACCATTACATGAAAGAGCTCCCAGCAATGGGGGCTTTTTTGATATGCACGATCTCCTTGGACGGGTATCCTAATGCCAACGTGTGCCTATCAGAGGAGAGACCATGCTGTTTTCCGGTATCATTGCCGCCCTTACCAGCCTTTTGATTCCCATCATCATCCTGTTGCTGCTGCTTCCCAGCGCCTGCTATGTCGTTGAACAGCAGCATGCCGTGATCATCGAGCGTCTGGGCAAGTTCAACCGCATCGTCAACGCGGGCTTCCACATGAAAGTGCCCGTGATCGACCGCAAGGCTGCCACGGTGAGTCTGCGCACCATGAAAAACGGTTTTGGTATCGACGTTAAGACTCAGGACAATGTGACCATCGGCCTCGAGGTTTCGGCTCAATATCACGTGAGCTATGACATGGGTGCTGGCCCGGCGGATTCGGGCATCTACAAGAGCTACTATATGCTGCAGGAGCCCGTCGACCAGATGCGTGACTTCATCACCGACGCCCTGCGCTCTTCGATCCCCGTCTACACACTCGATGAGGTCTTTGCCAAGAAGGATGACATCGCCAAGGATGTCAACGCTACCGTTTCCGAGCAGATGGCCGCCTACGGCTTCACCCTCGTGTCGACGCTCATCACCAAAATCGCACTGCCGACCGAGGTTGAGAACTCCATGAACGACATCAACGCCGCCCAGCGCAAGCGCGCTGCGGCACAGGAGCTCGCCGAGGCCGACCGTATCAAGCGCGTCACCGAGGCGACCGCCGAGGCCGAGGCTATGGAAAAGGCGGGCGAGGGCATCGCCAACCAGCGCAAGGCCATTGCGCTGGGTATCAAAGATTCGCTCGAGATCATCCAGGAGACGGGTGTCGGCAATGACGAGGCCAACCAACTGTTCATGTTTACGCAGTGGTCCGAGATGATGACGGAGTTCGCTCGCACGGGTAAAACCTCGACGGTCGTGCTGCCGAGCGACTTTTCGCAGTCGGCCTCGATGTTCGAGCAGATGCTGACCGCCAGCAAAGTTCAAAACGATTCGAAGGAGTAGGCGCGCGTGAAATACACCGTCGTTTGCGTCGGTAAGCTCAAGGAGCGCTTTTGGAAGGACGCGTGCGCTGAGTACACCAAGCGCCTAGGTGCCTATGCCAAGGTTGATATCCGCGAGGTGGCCGATATCGACCCGGCTAAGGCGGGCGGCGTGGATGCCGCGCGCGACAAGGAGGGGGCGGCAATTCTTGCTGCATTGCCGTCTCGGGCGCATGTGATCCTGCTGGCTATCGAGGGCAAGGAGCGTTCGAGTGAGGAGCTCTCGGCGCGGCTCGACGATCTTATGCTGCGAGGCAGCAGCGACATTGCCTTTGTAATCGGCGGTTCGGACGGCGTGAGTGATGAGGTGCGCGCCCGCGCCGACGAGATGCTCAGCTTTGGACGCATTACCTTGCCGCATAACCTGGCGCGTGTGGTGCTGCTAGAGCAGATTTACCGTGCCTGCAAGATCAGCCGTGGCGAGCCGTATCACAAATAGGTCGGCAATACGAAACAATGGCGTGGGACAATACCTTTCGTTTTGAGGAATGTGTCTGAAAGGACTATGAGATATGAAGATTGGATTTGTCGGTTTTGGCAATATGGCGAGCGCTATGGCCGATGGCTGGATCGCTGCCGGTGTAGCTGCGAGCGACATGTGCGCCTGCGCGGGTCGCTACGACGCACTGGTTGAGCGCTGCGAGGCGCGCGGCATGGTCGCCTGCCACGATGCCGCCGAGGTTGTCGCCGCATCCGATATCGTGGTCGCTGCGGTCAAACCGTACATGATCGAGAAGGTATTCGCCCCGCTCAAGGATGCTCTTGCTAAAAAGGTCGTTCTGTCGGTTGCCTGGACCTGGGACAGTGCCAAGTGGGAGCAGGTCCTGCCGGGCGTCGCGCATATCTCGACGGTGCCCAACACACCGGTTTCGGTGGGCGAGGGCGTCATCGCTTGCGAGAAGGCTTCCACGCTTAGTGATGAGCAGAGCGCAGTGGTGCTTGATCTGCTTGGCAAGCTCGGTGCGGTGGTCGAACTCGATACGAGCCTGCTGTTTGTGGGCGGCACGGTGGGTGGTTGCGCTCCGGCATTTGTCGCCATGGCAATCGAGGCCCTGGGCGATGCAGCGGTCAAGCACGGTATCCCGCGTGCCGATGCCTATCGCATTGTGAGCCAGATGGTGTTGGGTACGGCAAAGCTGCAGCTTGCAACTGGCCAGCATCCTGCGGCGATGAAGGATGCCGTATGCTCGCCCGGCGGTGCCACCATCAAGGGCGTCATCGCGCTCGAGGATGCCGGCATGCGCAGCGCCCTGGTCAAGGCAATCGACGCAACTCTCCAGTAAAACCTGCCATTTAGGGACAGGTTTATTTTGGCGGGTTTTCCTGCGGTTTTATCTCTATAGCGAAAAGCGCCCCGCAACTGGCTCAATTCCAGTTGCGGGGCGCTTGCGTTTGCCCAGATAAAACAGACCAAAATAAACCTGTCCCTTTTTGGCAGGTTAGTCCCAGAAGCTGTCTTCCTCATCCTCGGACTTGGGTCCGCGGTCGACGTACATCTTATGGGTACGCTTCTCCATTACAAAGGCAAGAATCGCAAATAACAGGATGCCGCCGGCGAAAAGGATGGCAAAACCGGTGCGGGTGCCAAACAAAAAGGAAAAAACTGCGTCCATTGGGTGCCTTCTTGCGTAGTTGAGTTGGGTCGTAAACGCTCATAAGTATATACTTGCCCATACATGTACAAGGTTGCAACCTAAATGGAATGTATATCGCCGGAGGATCTAATGCTTGATATCAAGTTTGTTCGCGAGAACCCCGATGCCATCGATGTCGCCATGGCTAACCGCCAGACGTCTTGGGATCGCGAGAAGTTCTTTGAGCTCGACGACGAGCGTCGTGCCGTCATCACCGAGGTCGAGGAGCTCCAGGCTACGCGCAACGCCGAGTCCAAGAAGATCGGCGCCCTGATGAAGGAGGGCAAGAAGGACGAGGCCGAGGCCGCCAAGGAGGCCGTGCGCGCCGTCAACGAGAAGATTGACGGCCTGGCCGAGCGCCGCACTGCTCTCGAGCAGGAGCAGTACGACTTCATGGCTCACCTGCCCAACATTCCTTGCGAGGCCACGCCGTACGGCAAGGACGAGGACGAGAACATTGAGCGCCGTCGTTGGGGCACCCCGCGCGAGTTCGACTTCGACTTTAAGCCGCACTGGGATCTGGGCACCGATCTGGACATCCTCGACTTCGAGCGTGGCAACAAGCTCTCCGGCAGCCGCTTCACCGTTCTCGGTGGCGCCGGCGCCCGCTTGGAGCGCGCCCTCATCAACTTCTTCCTCGATACGCACACCAGCCGTGGTTTTAAGGAGTGGTGGCCGCCCATCGTCGTCAAGCGTCAGACCATGTTTGGCACGGGTCAGCTGCCCAAGTTCGAGGACGACGCCTATCACGTCTCGGGCGACAACTTCCTGATCCCCACCGCCGAGGTCGTACTGACTAACCTGCATGCCGGTGAGGTTCTGGACGCCGACACTCTGCCTCGCCGCTACACTGCCTTCACCCCCTGCTTCCGCGAGGAGGCCGGTTCCGCCGGTCGCGACACCCGCGGCATCATTCGCCAGCACGAGTTCGACAAAGTTGAGATGGTCAAGTTTGCCAAGCCGGAGGAGTCCGACGAGGAGCTCGAGAGCATGACCGCCGAGGCCGAGTACCTGCTGCAGCAGCTGGGCCTGCCGTATCGCGTGATTAGCCTGTGCACCGGCGACCTGGGCTTCTCTGCCCGTCAGACCTACGACGTCGAGGTTTGGCTGCCGAGCTACAACGCCTACAAGGAGATCAGCTCCTGCTCCAATTGCGGCGACTTCCAGGCCCGTCGCGCCAACATCAAGTATCGCGACCCCGAGAACTTCAAGGGCTCGCGCTACCTGCACACCCTTAACGGTTCCGGCCTGCCGGCTGGTCGTACCATGGCTGCCATTCTGGAGAATTACCAGAACGCCGACGGCACCATCACGATCCCCGAGGTTCTGCGTCCCTACATGGGCGGCCTCGAGAAGATCGAGCCGGTCGCGTAAGCTAGCTGCATAGGCGATTTGCGAGGGCGCTCCTTTTAGGGGCGCCCTTTTTGTGTACGGCTATACCATGCCGTGCGGACAGCTCGATAGAAAACACACGAACAAACGTTCTGTATACAGCCATTTACCTGCTATGCTTTTGCTAGCTAAGAGCAAGAGAAAGGGGATGTGATGGAGCTGTTCGACGAGCGGGTTGTTTTGTTCCAGAGCGATGAGGGCGGGGAGCACCTGCTGGTAACGTGCGAGCCGTCGGGTATGGGTGGCTTGGTGGTTCGGCAGACGAGTGAGGGGTCATTGACGCAATGGTGCTATGAGGAGTCGCCGCATGTGGTCGAGACGTTTGTGGCGCATGAGGCGCTTGTTGTCCTTGAGCACTTCTATGGTGTTGGAACTTCTAATCAGGTGGCCCGAATGCTGAGCATCTCGTTTGCCGACTACGACTGTGCCCAACGGGTGCGGTCGCTTCTGGGGGAGCTTGGCGCCGGGTTCGATGTGATTGAAAAGCCAATCGATCGCACGAAAAGCGCTGATGCTCGTGGCGCAGCGTAACAAATTGTGGCTCGCGCGAAAAAAGTTTGAGATTTTGCTTGACTCTAACGAACTAAAGTGGTTTTATATGTCTTGCGCTGCGGCGTTACCTCAGCTGGATAGAGGGTCTGACTACGAATCAGAACGTCATAGGTTCGAATCCTATACGCCGCACCAATTGAACTTGAAGCCTCAGGCAACGGGGGCTTTTCTTTTATGTCGCCGCTGCATGGATTCGAACCTCGGTCGAGGCGCGAGCGCCAAGAAACGCGGAGCGTTTTTAGCGAGCGGGCGAGCACGCCGGCAGGCGGGCGAAGCCGGTGCGGATCCGCGCAGCGGATGCGCGGAATCCTATACGCCGCACCATTTGAGATTAAAGCTCCCGGCAACGGGGGCTTTTCTTTTATGTAAGCACTGCATGGATTCGAACCTCGGTCGAGGCGCGGGCGTGAAGCGGACGATTTCCTGTCGACTCGTGTAAGATTCCGAGTAGATGTCGCGACTTATTCGCGACCACTCCTTCTTCAAGCGACCGATCAGGGTGATACTTCGTGGCAGAGCGTCCGACATACAAGCTCAGGTTTCTCGATCCCAAGAAGCGCTTTCCGGCGATGCCCGAGCAGCCTGCGGGACGCTCATATGGCGTGGTCTGGAAACTCTTTGGCGAGGATCAGCTTGAATCTTGTTATGTCGTCGAATTCGTTGGCAAAAGTCATGTGTCGCTTTTGGGCTACGTAAGCGTTTCGGGTGAGGTGTACAAGGTGGACCGCCCCGTCAGCGAGGCTCCGCTGCCCAACGATCCCGACATGGAACTGGTCCTTGACGAGTCGGATTCCAGTATTGGTGAGATTATGGTAAGGGAAGCCAGCGGTGCAATGCGCGCGTGCGCGCGAACCGTCGGCTCTCCCGAAGGCCCCATGCGCGAGCAGTCCGACTACGAGACATGGAATTCGGCCCGCTCCCTTCCTTACGGCGAGTTCATGGCATCGATGTTCCTGCGCTACGTGATATTTGCCAACTCCGAAAGCGCTATTGCGAACACGGCGGGCGTCGACGGTCTCGATGCGGACATGCAAAACGTTGTCGACAAGATCAAGCTCGTAAAGTTACCCGAGCCGGTCGAGGTGTTTTTGGGCTTTAACACGTCACCACTCCCCGACGCTATCGAGACGCTGCTTTACCGCGTTGACCATGCCGAGAATCCGAGTGGTATCGAGCGTTATGCCGCCGCCCTTATGAGCGAGGTCGACTTGCCCCGTCTGCGCACCATTGCCGCCAAGTCCGAAATGAGCCTGGCTCGCATTGATCGCTCAAAGCTTTTCTATCTCAATTTTGATCGTAGCCTGCTGGATCAGGACGAGATTGACATGCTGCTTGCCATCGAGTGTCGTCTCAACCGCCTCTCCGGCATCCTTGAGCGCATCGGGGCCGGATTGGTCCCTGCGGCATCCTCGCCGAGTCTTGAGGGCTGCGCGCTCTTTGATGCGTGGCATATCGCCAAGACGACCAACGATGTTCCCCGACTGCTCGATACGGCCTCGAGCGATAACCCGTGGGGCAAACCGGGTACGGTGGCTTGCCAGCCGGGCGGCGAGTGGGACGTGCGCACCCGTTTTGCGCGAATCGTTGAGGCGCTCAACGTGGTCACACGGCTCGACTATACCTATCGGGCAAACGTTGCCGAGGGGATTATGCTCGTTCGGTTTGGGCGGTCTGTCGTGGATGCTATGCCGCAACGTGAATACGACGCCCAAGATGACGCCTGGCGCGAGCTGGACGAGGACACGCGTGCGATCTGGGCCGCGGAGCACGATGCGCGCGTGGCACTCACGCTTGCGGCAGCGTGTTTTGCCGCGCGCGCCTGCATCACGCGCTGCTATGTGCAGATTGCTGCTCCCGACAGCGAGCAGGGCGAGCGCGTTGTCGCAACGTATTTCTTTGGGCGCGCGGCCTATCTGGCCGATTGCGTGCCTGTCGGCAAGGATCTTGAGAACATGGACATGGACGATATGCCGTGCAAGCGTGTACTTGAGGCGTATGAGTCAACTGCTCCGGAGACGATTGAACCTGCGGAGGTTCATGCTCGTCCGCGTGATGACCATCGCACGCTGCCGCCGGCGCTGCGCGATCTGCTGCTTGCCGATACGGCTGACGAGTTGGAGGTCATGGAAGAGGACGACGACCCATACGTGGCCCGTGTTGTTGAATTGCGCGAGCAGGCAAAAGTCGACCGTACAGGTGCTTTTGAAGGCTTTTCCCGTCTTGTCGAGGAGTTGGAGGCTAAGTGCGCCGTCGCCGAGCTTTTGGCGGCAGGTCCGGTTCAAACGCAGTTTTGCGATAACCAGCTGGTGCGCATGGTGCTACCGGTGTTGGAAGAAGACCGCTCTGTGCGAATCCTTCGTGCGCCCGATGCGCTGTACTTTGCCCAGCACGAGATCTGCAGCTTTTACGCCGAGCAAGAGGACTTTGAACGGGCGCTGCCCGAGGTGCGCCATCTTTACGATCTGGCGCGCTCGTCCATGCAATCGCACTTTGCGCTCATCAACGTACTTGCGCGTCTGGAGCGCTTTGACGAGATTATCGAGGTGGCGCGCCACGGCCTACGTATTGCCAGCGATCGTTCTGCAATCGGCTACCTGTTCTATCGCTTGGCGTTTGCCTATTGGAATTGCGATCAGCTCGACCTGGCGCTGGCTTGTTACCGTCTGGTGCCGCGCGGTGAGGAGTCGGGTAGCAGTGCGCTGGAAGAAATGCAGGGCCTTATGAACGAGATGGGCGTCAGCGAGCCTCCGACGTTCGAGGAAGCGGTCGAGACCATCCGCAAGGCTGGACTCGAGCTGCCGCCAGTGTCCGCCGTGACGAATCAGCTGGCAGATGCCGCTGTGCAACTGGTCGACAACGGCTTCTTTTTCCTTGCGCGCGGTTGCATCTTTCAAATGTGGCGCACCATGGGCAACGATGAGCTCGGCTCCCTCAATCGCTCGCTGGGGTAGGGGCGGTATAGAGGGGCCGCACCGCGCTATTTGTATCGGCGCGGGCGGGAGGACCCGACAGAATCGGTAAGGCATAAAGCCGCCGAGCCTGCTAAAACTGTTAAACTCTGCTAAAGTTGCTAAACTTTGTTAAAGTTGTTAAAACTGGCAGAGGAGGTCGAATGTCAAAAGCTATTAATCCCTTTAAGCCAACAGCGGGCATGAATCCACCTGAGCTTATCGGACGCGACGCTGTTTTGGATGACTTTGCCGAAGCTCTTGAGAATGGCCCTGGTGCCCCCGATCGACTCATGCGCATCTCGGGTGTCCGAGGCACGGGTAAAACGGTGCTCCTCAACGCATTGGGCGATCTTGCGCGCAAAAAAGGATTCGAGGTTGTCGACGTCGCCTCAAATGCCGGTTTTTGCGACAGAATTCTCGAGGCTCTGCAGCGAAATGTTCGTCTTGCATCAATGTCGATTTCCCCATCGATTTTAGGAGTCAGCCTTGGCTCCGTGGAGCTGTCGAAGTCAGCCTCTCATCTGGGCGAGGCGATGTACGATGCCGCGAAGCGAGGTGGTTTGCTCATCACACTCGATGAGATTCAGGACGCCTCAACTGAGGAAATGCGCGAGCTGGGTAATGAAATGCAGCTCTTGATTCGCCAAGGGGCGAATGTCGCCTTTGCATTCGCTGGTTTGCCAACCTCGGTGGATGGCGTGGTGGTGGATGATACGTTGACGTTCCTTCAGAGGGCGAAGCATATCGAACTCACGCGGCTTTCAGATTTTGAAGTCGGCGGATCGTTTGAGGATACGATGAGGCGTGCGGGCAAGGAACTCGACGAAGGCGCTGCTGAGCTTTTAACAAAGGCTTCGGCAGGCTATCCCTTTATGGTCCAGTTGGTCGGATATTACGCTTGGCAGGTTGCTGCGCGCAGCGGGGCGGAGAGCGTGGATGAAGAGGCAGCTCGCAAGGGTATCCAGGCGGCTCTTGATAGTTTCAATGCCATGGTGATTGCCCCTGCGCTGCGCAGGGTGTCGGAGCGGCAGTTTCAATATCTCGCGGCGATGGCACAATGCGAAGGCGAAGAGATCGCGAACGGCGATATTGCCAAAAAGATGGGATTGCCGGCGAATAAAGTCGGGTCGTATCGCAAACGTCTGATCGATACGGGGCTGATTGAGCCTGCTGGCTACGGCTATGTTTCGTTTGCAATTCCGTACATGCGCGATTATCTGTTGGAGACCGTTCGAGCGGACTAATAAAGAATGGGCTGTCCGCGCTGTCTGGGGCCGTCCTTGTATCTTTGTCTCAACCTGTAACATCTGGAGGGGATTACGGCCTGCAGATGTTACAGGTTGAGATGATTGACTGAGACGTTTACTGGTAAAAGAGAGGTAAAAGAGGAAACGCCTCAAAATTCCCCTTGCCCAACTTCGGCTGTTTGGTTACTATAGAACGGCTGTTACGGAGAGCTGACCGAGAGGCCGAAGGTGCTCGCCTGCTAAGCGAGTATGCCCCAAAAGGGCATCTGGGGTTCGAATCCCCAGCTCTCCGCCAGTATGACTTTGAAGAAGGGTCCCATTTGGGGCCCTTTTTTATTATCAAGAATGGCAGCTGGGGATTAGAGTCCGAAAGGGCGTGAACATTAGGCAAACACGGGGCGCTTGAAAACGGGGAGACCCAGGCGTGCTCGTGCACCCCGGTGTGGGGTTCCGAGGGGATGGAGTAGAAATATGGTAAAGGTCGGGCTGCGTAAGCCGAATCTAAAGACATCACTCAAGGCAAGAACGACCGGCAGAGCGAAGCGCGCGGTAAAGCGGGCGATAATCCCCGGCTATGGTAAGAAGGGCATGGGGTGGATCAAAAATCCGAAGAAGGCTGCTTACAATGCCGTATACAGCAGAACGACCGTCGGAGTTGGGGATGTCGCTCGCGCCGTTGCTAAATCAGGCGCTCGGAGCTCGGCGTCAAGGACGTCCTCAATTACTGTTTCATCGCATGAAATTACACCTTTGGCGAAGCCTGAACAGAAATCTCTCACTCGAGAGATTACGTCGGTTGACAGGGCAAACAAGGCGCTTTTGCTATGCTTCCTTCTTGGGTGGTCGGGCGCTCATAGGGCGTATGCACGGATGTGGGGTAGCTTCTTTCTATATCTCTTTACCTTTGGCCTTTTTGGATTTGGTTGGCTGTTTGATATTGTGACACTACTGATGAGACGCTCCGAGCTAAGGCGTCTCGGCGACAGTGATCAGACTCAACAGCAAGCGCCATGTTCCGTTGATTCTACATTCGATCGAAATGTCGCCGACTCCGGAAATTGGGAACAGCGTGGAGATGGGGAGGCTGCGGCTCGGCTAGAGCTTCAACGTAAAAACCGTGCCTATATGGAAGAAAACGGCATCGACGTGGAGATGTTTACCGAGGAAAAGGTCGCGGCGGACGCCTTGCGAACCATTGAGTCGGTATGCCCGTGCATGCTTAGGTTTGACCGAGGCATGAGCGAAGAGGAGCCAAGCATCAGCTTTTGCTCTCCAACAAAGACGGGGAAGATGCCCAAGAATGTCGTCGAGGCCCGCATTTACCATCAGGACGTGAAGCTATTGATGGATTCCCACGGCTTCGAATTGCCGGAGTATGGTGACAGCATCAATGTCATGATTAGTTATCTAGCTGATGGGCGCATAAATAAAGTCGATATCCATGGGTTCCATAATGGCCGCTCCGTTAGTGTCTCCATTCGCAGGCGGAGCGACGATCTTGTTATGACGAGTGCGGGCACCATCGGAGAAACGGGTGCCTGGCAATCGCTGTGTCCTGGGGCAGACCCCTCAGCTGGGGATCTTTTCAGGGCCTTGACCAAGGAGGTCGAAAGGATCTACTAGCATGCCCGGTGGACCCGTTTTCAAGGTCCGAAAAGACACAGCGAAGGTAAACGGCTAGCAATGTCGCTTTGGTGATTCTGACGCATCCCGTTTAAGAGGTATTCAAAAAGAGGCGCCCGTTGGACGCCTCTCCAATCTCAAATGTAATGTTCCCCCAGCCCTACATCTCAGGAGCCTTGGCTACGGTCTCGCTCTCTGCCGTGAGTGGCCGGTTGTCGATGCGGCGGCCCAGGCGGTCGAGCTTCACGAGGAGCCATTCAATGGGATTCGGCCCTGTGCCTTCCTCGTCGGCAACCAGGTCCATGACGGCGACCTTGGTGCCGTCCTGCTTGAGCGTAACGCTGCCTACCTTGTCGCCAACATGCACCGTGCCCGAAAGGTCATCGTAGCTAACTTTTTCGGTCACTTCGCCGGCGAGTGAGAACACCGTTGCCTGTGCGGCGGGATCGGCGAGCGTGGCGTCGATTGTCTTATCCGTCCAGTCGGTTTGGCCAACGCGCGCCATAAGCGGGTTGCCGTTGGCGGTCTTTTCCTGCGTGTTGGCGATCGCGACCGTCACCTTGTGGCCGTAGTACCAGTTGGCAAGGGTGGCGGTATCGGTAAAGCGCTGATCGGTGGTGGTGGAGTTCAAAATAACGGTGTAGATCTCGTCGCCGTCGCGGTTGTAGGCGCTCGTAAAGCAATAGCCTGCATCGTCGGTGGTGCCAGTCTTGCCACCGATGTTGCCATCTTGGCCCAGCAAATAGTTATGCGTGTCCATGGAATGCGAATGGTCGGTGCCGTCGGCGCCCGTGACCTCGATCCAGGAATCCTCGCTCGCTACGACCTCGCGGATCGTGTCGTTTTTCATGGCCTCCTGCATCATCAGCGCTGCGTCGTGTGCGGTTGAGTGCATATCGCCAGCCCACTCATCAAAGTCCAGACCATGCGGGTTTTCAAAAAGCGTACCGGTGCAGCCGAGCTTCTTAGCGCGCTCGTTCATGGCCTTCACAAATGTGGCCTCGGCGTCTTTGGTCTTAGGGTCGATCTTCTTGCCCACATATTCGGCGAGCACGATGGCGGCGTCGTTGCCCGAGGGAATCATCAGGCCGCGCAGCGCCTGCTCCACGGTAAGCTTGTCGCCTTCGAGCAAGCCGGCGGTCGAATTGCCCACGGTGGCTGCGGCGTTGCTCACCGTGACCTTCTCGTCCATCTTGCAATTCTCGACGGTTAGGATTGCGGTCATGACCTTGGTGATTGAGGCAATCTTGACCTGCTCATCGGCGTCGCGGGCATAGTAGACGGTGCCGTCTTTGCCCATGACGAGGGCATTGGTCGCATCGATATCGGGCAGGTTTTCGGCCGTGATACCGCGCACATCGGCGGTTTTGCCGCAAACATTGTCGGTCGTGAGCACTTGGGCGCCGGCGACGGTGGGCACGCCAGCGGCAAGGGCGATAGCGCAGACAAAGCCGGCGGCAAGCTGGGCTGAGCGCTTTGCAAAAGGGGTGAGGGACTTCACGGATTTCGCTTTCGACGGGATGGTCTCTTCTGGAACTAGAGTATATCGTTTGCCGGCGTCGGCGATCATCGCGTGCGTGCGTGGCCCACATCCGCTCCCGAACGGGCACAAGGGTGCTTAAGGCCGACTTAATCACCCACGCTTGTTGTGTGTGGCGTGCGTCGCCTCGGGCATAATGGAGCGCGAGAGGAGCACGCATGAACGAGCGCATACTGGTAGTTGATGACGAGAAGGCCATCGCCGACTTGGTTGGTATCTACCTTACAAAAGAGGGCTTTGATGTCCAGATTGCCTATAGCGGGGCCGATGCTGCCAAGGCAATCTTGGAGCAGGAGTTCGATTTGGCGCTGCTGGATGTCATGCTGCCCGATATCGATGGATTTGAGCTGCTGCGTACGATCCGTTCCAGCCATACCTATCCTGTGATCATGCTGACGGCGCGCGATGCCCAGCAAGACAAGATCGAGGGCCTTTCGCTTGGTGCGGACGATTACGTGGTTAAGCCGTTCCGCCCGCTGGAGCTCATCGCGCGTGTGCACGCTCAGCTTCGCCGCTACACCAGCTACGGTAGCCGTGCGCAGGCGGCCGAGTCGCCGACCATTCAGCTCGACGGCTTGGAGATCAACCGCGATGCTCGTTCCGTAACGGTGGACGGTTCACCGGTACGCCTCACACCCACCGAGTATTCAATCTTGCTGTATCTGGTCGAGCATCGCGGCAGCGTGGTGGCCGTGGAGGACCTGTTCCGCGCGGTATGGAACGAGGACTTTATGCCCGGCTCCAACAATACGGTGATGGTGCACATTCGCCACTTGCGCGAAAAGATCGGCGACGATGCACAAAAGCCGCGCTTTATCAAAAACGTCTGGGGCGTCGGCTACATCATCGAATAACGCTTTTCGCTTGTGAGGATCTTGATATGACAAAAGACGATAGGCAAGCGTTCGAGGTGCCCGATCGACTCTTTGAATACGTGAGGTCAGTCGTCGACAACCGCGCGCTTGCAACGGTGCTGCTCTTTTTGCTGAGCCTGCTGCTGATTGGCATCGATAACATCGCTGGAATCTTGGCGGTGCTGCTTGTTGGCTTTTTGCTGATCGATCGATTTGAGATCGTGTGCCGCTGCGTGGTGATTGGCGGCGCCGCGTGGGCCATGACGTTGGCGATTGGCGCCATAGCGCTCGGCGGCATCGAAGGGCCGGTGTTGTTCGATGCCGGCTTTGTATTCAACATGCTTGGCTTTGTGCTGGCGCTTGCCGCGTGCGTGCTGTTCTTGTGCGGCCGCGCCCTGTACTACCAGGGCTACGAGCAGGGCGAGCAGCATGCCGATTGTGTGCTGGCTGCTCGTATTCAAGATCGCCTGATCGATCACCCCGACACCTGGGACAACATCGACGGCGACTTCTTGGAGGTCGAGGGCGCCCTTAACCGCGTGCGTGACCGTGAGCGCAAGGTGCAACAGGCCTTGCGTGACGAATCTCATCGCAAGGACGATCTGGTCACGTACTTGGCACATGACCTACGCACCCCGCTTGCCAGTGTGGTGGGCTATCTTTCGCTGCTGCAAGAGGCTCCTGAGCTGCCGGTTGAGCAACGTGCGCACTTTACGGGCGTGGCTCTCGACAAAGCGCACCGGCTCGATGCGCTCATCGAAGAGTTCTTCGATATCACGCGCTTTGACTTCCACGATATCGTGCTCACGCGCGGCTATGTTGATCTGGGGTTGCTGCTGGCTCAGGTGGCTGACGAGTTCTATCCCATCCTCAACGAGCAGCATAAGGAAGCCCAAGTTGATATTCGCGAGGACCTGACGGTGCTCGTGGATGGCGACAAGATGGCTCGCGTGTTCAACAACATCATGAAAAACGCCGTTGCCTATAGCTATGAGGGCTCGACCATCACGATCGAGGCCAGACGCCGGGACGGCGGTGGCGTGCGCGTGCGCTTTATCAATCAGGGCGATCCTATCCCTGCGGCTAAGCTCAAGGTGATCTTTGAGAAGTTCTATCGCCTGGATGCGGCGCGTGCGACCAATCGCGGCGGCGCTGGACTGGGGCTTGCCATCGCCAAGGAGATCGTATGCGCGCACGGCGGTACCGTTGCATGTGAATCGACGCCCGAACACACGATATTCACCATCGAGCTGCCCGCCGCATAGCCAGTGTGCCCTTACAAACACTTGACAATGCGCTCACGTGCATATGAGCCGCGATTCCTACTATCGATACTGCTGAATTGATATCGATGTGGAGGTATGCGGTATGACGGCTGCTGCGGCTGCGGAGCCCACGGAGCTTGAAGAACTCATGAAAGCGCAGGCCGAGGCCGCGCGCGAGCGCGAGGTTGGGGATGCGACTCGCCCCACGGCAGAGGATCTTGCCGCCTCGCCGACGCGCATCGATGTCGAGGGCCTCGACCTGTTCTATGGCGACCATCATGCGCTCAAGGACGTGAATATCAAGATCCGCGACAAGCAGATCACCTCGTTCATCGGGCCTTCGGGCTGCGGAAAGTCCACGTTGCTGCGCTGCTTTAACCGCATGAACGACGGCATCAAGGATTGCCGCATCGAGGGCAAGATTGCGCTCGATGGTCAAGATATCCTGGGCGACTACGACATCTGCCGCTTGCGCCAGCGCGTGGGCATGGTGTTCCAGCGCCCCAACCCGTTTCCCATGAGCATCTACGACAACGTCGCCTACGGTCCTCGCGGCATGGGAGTGCGCGACCGCGTCGTGCTCGACGAGCTGGTCGAAGACTCCCTGCGACGCGCCGCCCTGTGGGACGAGGCCAAGGACAAGCTCAAAGAGTCGGGTCTGGGTCTTTCGGGCGGCCAGCAGCAGCGTCTGTGCATCGCCCGCGCACTTGCCGTGCAGCCCGACATTCTGCTGATGGACGAGCCGACCTCGGCACTCGACCCTGTGTCGACGCTGGTGGTGGAGCAGCTGGCCTGCGAGCTCAAAGAGACCTGCACGCTCGTGGTCGTTACGCACAATATGCAGCAGGCGGCGCGTATCTCCGATTCGGTCGCATTCTTTTTGCTGGGTGAGCTGGTGGAGCACGCGCCCACCGCGCAACTCTTCAAGAATCCGACCGATCCGCGCACGGCGGATTATTTGACGGGACGTTTTGGCTGATACCATCTAGAAAAGGTACCTTTAGGGTTAAGATGCGGTCATGCCGGCCGCAAAGGGGTTCAACATGATCTATTACGTCGAGGACGATGACAACATCAGGGATTTGACGGTCTATGCACTGCGCAAGCAGGGGATTGAGGCCGAAGGCTTTTCGTGCGACGGTGAGTTTAAGGCTGCCGTGGCGCGACGGGTACCCGATGCCGTCCTGCTCGACATCATGCTGCCCGATACCGATGGCTTGGCGATTATGCGTCGACTGCGTGCCGATCGCCTGACGGCGACGGTGCCCATCATGATGCTTACCGCCAAGGATACCGAGCTCGACAAGGTGATGGCGCTCGATGGCGGTGCCGACGATTACCTGACTAAGCCGTTTTCGCTCATGGAGCTTGCGAGCCGCTGCCGCGCACTGCTGCGTCGCGGCGGCATGGTCAAGCAGGCGAGCGATGTGCTCAGCGTGGGCGACATCGTGCTCTCGCCCAGCCATCGCGAGGTGACCGTTGCCGGCGAGCCGCTTAAGCTCACCCTGCGCGAGTTCGACCTGCTCGAGTACCTCATGCGCAAGCCCGGCGTGGTCTTTACCCGCGAGTCGTTGCTGCAGAGCGTGTGGGGCTGGGACTTCGACGGCGGTTCGCGCACCGTTGACGTGCACGTGCAGACGCTTCGCCAAAAACTGGGCGAGCATGCCAGCGCCATCGAGACCGTGCGCGGCGTGGGCTACCGCTTGGCCGAGCCTTCTGCCGGTGATGGTGCCGAAGGTGACGACACCGCGGCCACCGCATCGGAGGAGTAACCCGTGGTCTTCGCCCCCCAGGGAAAACATACGCTGTCGCACCGCGTTTTTGTGACGATCTTTGTCTGCGCCATGGCGGTTATCGTGGCGTTTACGGTGCTGGGTGCGTTCTTTGTGCAAAACACCTTGGCGGATGCCACGAGTGCCAACCTGGCGCAAGAAACCGAGCTCATTGCTGCTGCCCTCGACGAGCAGCAGGAGCCCATCCCGTTCTTGCGTAGCCTCGATCGAGAGGACTTGCGCATCACGCTGATTAACAAGGATGGATCGGTTGCCTACGACAACGAGGCGTCGCCTTCCACACTGCCCAACCATGGCGATCGCCCCGAGGTCATCGAGGCCTTTGAGAGTGGTTCGGGTTCCGCGGAGCGCGCAAGCTCTACGCTCGACGAGATTATGCTGTATCGCGCCGTCGCCCTTGATAACGGCCAGGTTGTCCGCTTGGCGCAGGCCCAGCCTGGCGTTGCGGCGATTTTGCTGTCGATGGTGGCGCCGATGCTGCTTATCGCAGCAGCGGGTGCGGTACTCTCGTTTTTTATGGCGCGCCGCGAGTCCCGTGCCATCATCGCGCCTTTGCAAGAGGTGGATTTGGACCACCCACGCCGTAGCTATGAGCACGCCTATGCCGAGATGGTCCCCATGCTTGAGCGTATTGAGTCGCAGCGCCAGGAGCTCAAGCGCCAAATGGCGGTGCTGGCGGACAACGACCGTATGCGCCGCGAGTTCACGGCGAATATCACCCATGAGCTCAAGACGCCGCTTACGGCGATTTCGGGCTATGCCGAGCTCATCGCAAACGGCATGGTCGAGGGCGAGGGCGACCTGCGCAACTTTGGCGGTCGCATCTATCGTGAGGCGGGCCGCTTGGCAGCGCTTGTCAACGATATCCTTACGCTGTCTAACTTGGACGAGGCCGAGCGTGCAGCTGAGGGCGAGGCGGTGCCCATTGGGTCCACGGAGCCTATTGAGCTCTCGCGTGCCATCTACGCGGTCGAGCAGCGTCTTGAACAGGTCGCCCGTCAGGCGAATGTGACGATAAGTCATGAGACCAAGCCTGTGGTCATCGAGGGCGTGTCGCGCTTGATTGACGAGCTCATCTATAATCTGGCAAGCAACGCCATCCGCTACAATCGACCCTGCGGTACGGTTACGCTGCAGTGCGGCACCAACGACGAAGGCCATCCGTTCCTTGCGGTCGCCGACACGGGAATCGGTATCGCGCCTGAAGAACAGGGCAAGGTATTTGAGCGGTTCTATCGCGTGGACAAGAGTAGGTCCAAGGCACGCGGCGGAACCGGTCTGGGGCTTGCCATTGTCAAGCATGCGGCCCTGTATCATCACGCCACGCTCGATCTGTCGAGCGAGTTGGGCGTGGGAACCACCATTACGGTGACGTTTCCCATACAGCAGGACGAGCCATTCGCATAGCGATATAACATAGATATTGATGCAGACGCCGCATTTGACTTTCGGGTGCGGCGTTGTTGTGCAATTTTACGATTGCTTCCGACATTTTTACAGGAGAGCCTGTTTCTTATGTATAGAGTTTGGTCTCGGTAAAAAGATGCGATAACATACGGACAGTTTTGTCAATCCGAACTGGGGAAATGAAAGGCAAGCTGCATGACCCTTCTCGAACTGTTCCAGCTGCTGAAGAAGCACCTTCAGCTGGTCATCACCCTTCCGGTGGTCTGCGCGATCGCCATGGGCATCGTGTCCTTCGTTGCGATGGACAACACCTATACCGCGACGACGAGCATGTACATTCTCGCCAAGACCGACGATAGCGGTCAGATGAGCTACAACGATCTCTCGGCGAGTCAGATGCTTTCCAACGATATCGCCACGCTGCTGGATAGCGATAGCGTTAAGAGCGGCGCAGCCAATGAACTGGGCCTCACCGATCTGGATGACTACAAGGTGTCTGTTTCCTCCGAGACCACCACGCGTGTCATTACGCTTTCGGTTACCGGCACCGATGCCAAGGAGACGGCTAAGGTCGCAAAGGCCATGGCCAGCTCGGTGAGTACGGTCGCTCAGAACGTCGGCGCTGCCCAGAGCATCAACGTTATCGACGAGGCTAAGACCCCCGAAGCCCCCAGCGGTCCCAAGCGTATGCTGTACGTTGCTGTCGCGTTCCTCGCCGGTATCTTTATCGCAGTTGCCTATGTCGTTTTGGCAGACATGCTCAATACCCGCATCCGCGGTGCCGAAGAGGCAGAAGAGCTCCTGGGCATTCCCGTTGTTGGCCGAATTCCGGCTATGAAAGGTGGTAAATAGGCATGGCTAAGGCAAAGAACACCGATAAGCTCGTTGTACAGAATGCCGCCAAGACCCTTCTGGCCAACATCCGCTTTGCGAGCGTGGACGACCCCATTCGCACCATTACCGTCACGTCCTCGATTCCCAACGAGGGCAAGTCTACGGTTTCCATCAACCTTGCCCAGGCTATCGCCACGAGCGGCAAGTCCGTGCTCCTGGTCGAGGCCGATATGCGCCGCAGGTCCCTTTCCGATATGCTCGGCGTTCGTTCGCGCGGCGGACTCTATGCGGTCCTTTCCGAGCAGATCTCCATTGACCAGGCAATTGTCGAGACGGGTCAGAAGAACTTCTACTTCCTCGATGCCGAGCCGCATATTCCCAATCCTGCCGACATCATCGTCTCTCACCGCTTTGCCAAGTTGGTAAAGGCACTGTCCGCCAAGTTCCAGTACGTCATCTTTGATGCTCCCCCGGTCGGCACCTTCATCGATGCTGCCGAGATTGCCAGCCTGACCGACGGTACGCTGTTCGTGGTGCGCGAGGACTTCACCAAGCGCGAGGAGGCACTCAACGCTATCGGCCAGCTTAAGAAGTCCGAGAAGGTCAAGCTCATCGGTACCGTCATGAACTACTGCGAGACCGAGACCAGCGAGTACTACTACTCCTACTACACCAAGGACGGTAAGAAGGTTAAGAAGGGCTCCGACGATCAGGGGACTTCCAAAAAGGGCATCTTCACCAACCGAGCAAACGTTTAGTTGATTAAGGCTGACCTATGCGTGACATTCATTGCCATATCTTGCCGGGTGTAGACGACGGCGCCGCCGATCTCGATGAGAGCTTGGCGATGCTCGAGGCTGCCAAGCGGGCCGGTGTAACCAGAATCGTTTGCACTCCTCACTGCCGTGATCCCTATTTTGATTACGACAAGATGTGGGATGCCTTTGAGCTGCTGCGTGATAACGCTGACGGTTTTCCGCTCCAGATGGGCTTCGAGGTCAACCATCGAAAGCTCGTTGAACTTGGTATCGATGCCGCGGAGCACTTGCATTTCGATGGAACCAACGAGTTTCTGCTCGAGCTTTCGACACATGCCGATGCGTATGCGTTTAGAGAGTACGAGAACACGATTTACGATTTGCAGTGCCGTGGCTACCAGGTGATCATCGCTCATCCTGAGCGCTATCGTGCGGTTCAAAAGGATGTAAGCGTGGCGGAGCGCCTGGTCGATATGGGCTGCAAGCTGCAGGCTTCGGCGGACTTTATTGCCGGCGGTCGCTTTGGTCGCGAGAAAAAGCCGGCACAGCGCCTGTTCGATCAGAACCTGTACAGCTTCATCGCGAGCGATGCCCATAACGTGGGTCATTACGACTGCCTGGCGAAGGCTCGCGCGAAGTTTAGCGTACGCGGAGCTCATTTTCGCTAAAATCTGTCCCTAACGTTCGCATTGAATGAAGGGGCAGCCATGGATATTCAACTTAAGACGGGATGCTTTGATGACGCGGCGTTGGTGCGCCGCGTCGTTTTTATGGACGAGCAGGGCTACGAGAATGAGTTCGACGCTATCGACGAGGATCAGAACTGCATTCATGTGACGCTCTATGTAGACGGCGAGCTTGCCGGTTGCTCGCGCGTGTTTCCCGAGGAGCTTGAGCGCGTGACTGACGCAGAGGCCCCGGTGTTGCCGGCATGCGACATGGACGAAGGCGTTGCGGCGGGGGAGACCTACATTATGGGGCGCGTCGCCGTGCTGTCCACCATGCGCCGTCGCGGTCTGGCAAGCAAGATTATCGAAGCCAGCGAAGCTGCTGCACGCGATGCCGGCGCCAAGCTTATTAAGCTGCATGCACAGGAATACGTGCTGCCGCTCTATGTAAAGGCGGGCTACACGCAAATTGCCCCGGTAGATTACGAAGACGAGGGCCAACCCCATGCCTGGATGGCCAAGCGCGTAGATGGCAGATAGGGACGTTCCTTTTAATATGAGCAGGACATTGTCAAGAGGCAAAATCGGGCCTGG
>CAJJQF010000035.1:0-20209 GCA_905193815.1 uncultured Collinsella sp.
GCGACCCGCAGGCGAACAGCGCGCTGCACGAGATCGCGAGGCAGAGGGTCATGCGCGACCCCGAGACCGCCGAGTACGCCGAGAGGGCCAGGGGGCGGGGAAAGAGCGACAGGGAGGTCATGAGGTGCCTCAAGCGCTACGTGGCCAGGGAGGCGTACCGGGCGCTGATGCGCCCGCACGAGATCAGGAGGCCCGAGGACGCCTCGGAGCTCGTGGCGGCCAGGCGCGCGGCGAAGGTCAGCCAGGTGAGGGCGGCGTCCATACTGGGCACCAGCGAGAAGTACATCTCGATGCTGGAGAGGGGCCAAAGGGAGCTCAAGCCCATAAGGAGGGCCTACGAGGCATGGGTCGAGGCCGGACTTCCGCTCGATTGGGACAGGCAGGCCTTCGAGGCCGAGCGCAAAATGGATTCTAAAAAACACCTTGCCAAATAGGAGCGTCAGCGCGAGGCCCGCCTTTCCGTTGCTCCGCAGGAGCAGGAAAGACGGGCCTCATGCGCGAGGACGTTTTCAAAGCCAAGCCCGGTCCCGGCTGGAGGGGCCACGAGTGCTACAGGTTCTTGACACCCATCGCGCGCATGGCGTTCAGGATGGCGATGATCGCCACGCCTACGTCGCCGAACACGGCAAGCCACATGTTGGCGATGCCCAGTGCCGCAAGCACAAGGATCAGCAGCTTAATCCCCAGTGCAAAGATGATGTTCTGCCAAACAATCGTCATGGTCTTGCGTGCCACGCGGATCGCGCGGGAAATGTTGGACGGCTTGTCGTCCATGAGCACGACGTCCGCCGCCTCAATTGCGGCGTCCGAGCCCATGGCGCCCATGGCAATGCCAACGTCTGCGCGGGTGAGCACGGGCGCATCGTTGATGCCGTCGCCGACAAAGGCGAGCTTGCCCTTGCCCGATTCGGCTGCCAGCAATGCCTCGACGCGCTCGACCTTGTCGCCCGGCAGTAGTTGCGCGTGGAACTCGTCGAGCCCCAGCTGCTTGGCCACCGCAGCAGCCACTTCCTCGCGGTCGCCCGTGAGCATGACGGTGCGTTTGACTCCGGCGGCGTGCAGGTCGCGAATCGTTTGCTCCGCATCGGCCTTGACGGTGTCTGCAATCACGATGTGGCCGGCGTACACGCCGTCAACGAGCACATGCAGAATTGTTCCGACGACCTCGCAATCGGGCGCTTCGACTCCGGCCGCGGCGAGCATCTTTGCGTTGCCAACGACGACGTGCTTGCCGTCGATGGTTGCCGTCACGCCATGGCCCGCGTCGTTGGTGGAGTCGCTTACGCGCTTGGGGTCGACCTCGCCCTGGTAGGCGACACGCACGGACTGCGCGATGGGGTGATCGGAGAACGACTCCGCAAGGGCTGCGACCTCGAGCAACGACTGCTCGGTATAGCCAGCCTCGGGGTGCACCGCGACCACCGAGAACGTGCCGTTGGTGAGCGTGCCGGTCTTGTCAAAGACGACGGTGTCCACATCGGCGAGCGTCTCGAGGTAGTTAGAACCCTTGATGAGGACGCCCAGCTTGGATGCGCCGCCAATGCCGCCAAAGAAGCTGAGCGGGACGCTAATCACGAGCGCGCACGGGCAGCTGACGACCAGGAAGGTCAGGCCGCGCAGGATCCAGTCGGACCAGGCGCCGGTGACCAAGCCGCCGCCGAGCGCGAGTACCGCGGCAGCGCCGGTGACGGCGGGCGTGTAGACGCGGGCGAAGCGCGTGATAAAGTTCTCGGTGCGCGCCTTCTTTTCGCTGGCATTTTCCACGAGCTCCAGGACGCGTGCGACGGTGGACTCGCCAAAGGGCTTGGTGGTGCGCACGTGGATGAGGCCCGTCATGTTGATGCAGCCGCTGATGATGTCGTCGCCGGTTTTGGCCGGGCGGGGGACCGACTCACCGGTAAGGGCGGCGGTGTCGAGCTGGGTTTCGCCTTCGACGATGACGCCGTCGATGGGCACGCGCTCGCCGGGCTTGACCACAATCACGGTGCCGACGGCGATGTCATCGGGGAAGACCTGTTCGAGCGTGCCGTCGGGTTGCTCGACGTTGGCGTAGTCGGGTGCGATGTCCATCATGGCGCTGATCGATTTACGGCTTTTGCCCACGGCGTATGCCTGGAACAGCTCGCCGACCTGGTAGAACAGCATGACGGCGGCGCCTTCGGCCATGTGCGGGTCGGTATCGGGGAAGAGCACCATGGCAAACGCGCCGATGGTCGCGACTGCCATAAGGAAACTCTCGTCGAAGGCCTTGCCGCGGCGGATGTTATTGAATGCCTTTTGCAGCACGTCGTAGCCGGCAATCAAAAACGGTATGAGGAACAGCATAAAGCTGGCGTAGATGTCGCCCGGGGTACCGAATGCGGCGGTGAGGGTGCCGAACTCATCGAGGGCGTACACCACGGCAAAAATGCCCAGCGCTACCAGGATGCGGTTGCGCTTATGCTCGAGTGACTCTTTTTTCTTGCGCTTCTTCTTTTTCTTCTTGGGGTCGGCGGTGGCCATGACTCGTATCCTCCCATTTGAATGTATGAACACTCGCTCATATAATTTCGCGAGCAAAGGCCGCGGCAAGCGCGGCCTTGCAAGTTGGCGTAACCTGGGCTAGAGAATGATCTCGCAGTCCGGCTCGGCGTCGGCCGTAAACTCTACAACGCGGTTGAGCACCTCGTCGAACTCGGCGTCATCGGCCTCGAGCGTCAACTTCTGGGTCATAAAGTTGACGGACACGGATTTGACGCCCTCGAGCTTGGCCAGCTCGTCCTGGAGCTCGCGCGCACAGTTGGCGCAGTCGATCTCATCGAGCTTAAACTGCTTTTTCATGGTGGGTTCCTTTCCCTGTATTTGCGGCTTGGGTGCAGGCCGCGCTGGTACCGTGGTTGGCTGCTATTCGCAGATGTGGCTCATGCCCTGGTTGAGCATGGTGTAGACGTGGTCGTCGGCGAGCGAGTATAGGATATTGCGCCCGTCGCGCCGGAATTTAACCAGGTGCGACTGCTTGAGTGTGCGCAGCTGGTGCGACACCGCGGACTGCGAGGTTTCGGTCGCTTCGGCGATGTCTGCCACGCAGAGCTCGCGGCCCATGAGAGCATAGAGGATCTTGATGCGCGTGGTGTCGCTGAAGACCTTGAACAGGTCGGCGAGGTCGTAGAGAAGCTCCTCGTCGGGAAGGTCCTCGGGCGAGCAGGTGGTGGGGATCGCGGGTTCGGTGGCCTCGATGTCGGGTTTCGTTTCATCAACGCGGATGCTCATTGCAATATCCTTTCATATGAACATGCGCTCATATTAACTTGCTTCCGATTATATGAGTGCATGTTCATATGTCAATGACGTTCAGGTAATTCGTTGCACAAAATGATGGGGAATAGTGGACGAGATCCCGGACTGAGCGGTTTTGATAGCCGATGCCGGGGTGGGTGCCCCTGAGCCGTGCAAAAATTGGAGTATTCTGCAACGATAGGGGGTCCGTTAATTTATCGCAGGCCAAATAATGCAGCTAAAGATTTATCTTAGGGTGTTAATCCGATGAGTTCTTCCTCAAATGTTGCCTAACGCTCTCACGCAAGAGTGATTTCGCTTCACATTTGGATCCACTCGAGGGTGATAGACACCTGGCTCTGCTGAATACTCGCAATTTTGCACGTCGCTAAGGTGCCCACCTTGTTAGCCGGTCTAGCTTCCGGCCCCGAAGATCCTGCCCTCGAGCGCGAGGCTGCTTGTTTGGGCAAATGATGGGCTGTCGGATTCGACTGTCTGCATGTCATCGATTGCCGGAACTTCATTAATTGTCGGGTCATCCAGCGTGATGCCTTCGAGTGTTGCTTTTTCGAGGTCGATTCGTTGACGATCTTCGGAATCCTGGCGAAGCTGCTTCTGAATTCGCCTTTTCTCTTCTATAAACCTTCTGAGTACAAACTGTCTCAGGTCTTCTTGCATGATTTGAAAGTCTTTTGGCAGACGCGAGGGGTGTACGCCCTCTTTCCGCTGGATTGCTTCCATGACCCTAACAAAAGAGCTGGCATGCATAAAGGAATAACGACTGACGGTGATGATTCCGTATCCCATGGACGCAAGCGCATTCTTGCGCTCCTCATCGATGGCGCGGTCTTCTTCCGCGTCATGATAAAAACCGTTGTATTCAATGTCTGTGCGAGATTTCTTTAGATACGCATCCATAAAGAACTTTTTGCGTCTCGTGAGATTCTTTGCGGCAGTGGTGACCTGCACCTCGTAATCGGTCTCAATTCCCTTAATACCAAGCCCTCCTTCTCTTTTGGGCAGCGTTAGCATCATGACAAATGCCGTTTCCATGGGAGACCGGCATCCGTCGCGCACACATTGGATCGCCTTTCGGGCAAGGGCCAAACCGTCGCATCTGGTAATGGAATTAAAGAACTGCTTTAACCTCTCGGTCGAGGTGAGCGCGAAACGCTCGGTATAGGAGGTGGAAGAGTCGGTTCCAAGGGAATAAGCGCCGCACAGTTCAAAGTAGTACTCCACTAGTTCGCGAAAAGAAAGATAGGTGGCGGCCTGAAGTGCGCAAAGCTCAACGCCAACAATGAAGATGCCATCTTTGAGCTCTATAAAGCGTGAGTTCGAGAATCGTTTTGAAGATACGTGGCATTGACAGTTCATTGCATAGCGCGCATTCCTGCGATCAAACACCATCACCTCGAGAGAACCATTTGCGTCGAGGGAAACATCATGTTTGGTGAGCCATTCTGCGGCTGCGTCAAGGAGCGTTCCGGTGGGACATGATCCGTAAATCGCGGCAGGGTTACAGGACTCGATGCCTTTCGCAGACACCGAATGCGCGGCCTGGTAGACCGCTTTTGCAGTGGTATGTGACAATACGATACTCATGCTATATATCGTGTCAGCTAATGCCGTGTTGATGGCGCTGAGTGGAAAAGTCGTTTTAGAGGTCTAACCAAATGCTGTCCAAAAGCTTGACGCAATTATGGGTTGGTATGCCCTAAATAAAAGTTTTCGCAGCTTAGCTATAGCATATAAATACTCAATTGCTGCACATTTGATATCGATGCATTACCATCCGATAACGAATTACGTGTCGGGAATTGGTCGAAATCGTTCAAAATGAGGGTTCAGAATTTGTGATGGCAGATCTATCTGTGGAACGTAGGGCGGCCCCGCTGCGGGGTTTCCCGCTGCGAGGCCGCCCGTGATCTACGCCGGAGTTTGTCGTAGACGTTTCTACTTGGCAAACAGGTTCTTGAGGTTGAACTCGGCCTGCACCGTGCGGAGCATGAGGTCGGTGTCGTCCAGGCCCAGATGCTGCTCGTTGGCGTCGGCGGCGAGGGTGCCGCGGCGGCGGGCCCAGTTCTCGAGCGCTGCGGGGGCGGACTCGCGGGGGAGCGAGCGGACGTCGGCATCCAGGCTACGGCAGATCTGGCGCGAGTCGATGACGATGATCTTGCCGGCGCGGCGTGCCTCGGCGTAACCATCCAGATGAATTTTGAACCAGCTGTCCTCGAACGCGGCGTTATGCGCCATGTACGGGTACTTCTTCATAAGCTTGAGCAGCTGCTTCTGCAGTTCCTTGTTCTCGCGGAAGGGCGTTTTGCCGTCGATGTCGTCCCAGGTGATATGGTGGATATTCGACAACGGCACATCCTCGCCGCGGTAGATGTCGGGCAGGCCGCAGTAGTGTGCCTCGGCGTCGTGCGGGACGGCGTCGCTGGTGAGGTCCATGATCTCCCAGCCCACGTTGATGATATAGCCGCGCTCGGGTGCACGGCCGGTGGTCTCGATGTCGATACCGAGCACGGTGCCCTGGATGGGCTTGCGGGCGTAGGCCACGCCGAGCGCGTCGCGGTCGCCGCGGATCTCGCGCATGACCGACGCGGCGGTGCGCTTTTGCATCTTACCGATGGCCGCGCAGGTGTCGGCATCGGACAGGCCGCGCGAAAGCGTCGCGGGCGTCACGTTGCGCAGGCGTGCTTCGCCAATCTGGTCGCACAAGTCACGGTTGCGATCGGCCAGGTCGCGCACGGTGGCAAAGTCGAAGCTGGGGTCGCCCTCGGCGGTAAAGTACTCGGTCTCGAGCACCTTGAGGGCCTCTTCGCCTTTCTGACGTTCGGATTCCATGGCGCCGTGATCGCCATAGATAAACATGGGGATAAACGGCTGACGCTCGTATTCGAGTGCTTGTGAAACGTTCATATAACTGCTCCTTGGACGGGCCGCACCGCGCGGCTCGGGTTCATTGAGATGTGGCGAGATGATAGTTTACCATGGGCAACTATTGGCACCGCGCCCGGGACAACTACAATACCCTAGTTGACCGCTAGGACTTTTACAATGCTGCCGAAAGACACGAAAGGTTCCATCCGTCATGGATTTACTGATTGATATTCTGCTCGACGCCGGCAAGGACACGCTGTCGCTGGTGCCGTTTTTGTTGGTGACGTATCTTGCTCTCGAGACACTTGAGCACGTTGCGGGCGACCGCGTCAACGGCGCTATCAAGCGCGCCGGCGCTGCGGGTCCCGTGGTTGGCTCGCTGCTGGGCATTGTGCCGCAGTGCGGATTTTCGGCCATGGCAGCAACGCTGTACGCCGGCCGTGTCTTGACCTTGGGCACGTTGGTGGCGGTGTTCCTTTCGACCTCCGATGAGATGCTGCCGCTGTTGCTCGCCGAGCAGGTGCCCGTGCAGACCATGGCGATGCTTTTGGCTTCGAAGGCACTGATCGCGCTGGTCACGGGCTTTATCGTGGACGCCGCCATTCGCGGCCTGCGTCGTAACGCTCGCGCGCATGCGGCGATTCGCCGTACCGTGCTGGGAACCGCGGCCAACCCGGCCCGCGTGAACTGCGCGCACGACGACCACACTGGCGGTGACATCATCGACGAAGTGGCCGAGGCCGGTGTAAGTGCCGATCACATCCACGAGCTGTGCGAGCGCGATCATTGCGGTTGTGATGAAGACGAGGACGAGCACGAACACGGACATGGCCACGATTACGGTCATGAGGGCGATCATGAGCACCACCACGGCCACAGCCACGACCACTCCCACGAGGGCGCGCCTGTCCTGTCGATCATCCGCAGCGCGATCTCGCACACCGTGCAGGTCTCGGTATTCATTTTTCTGGTGACGCTGATTCTGGTCGCCGTGCTCGAGACGTTCGGCGAGTCCGCAATCGAGCAGTTCCTGCGCGGCAACGAGACGCTTGCGGTCCTGGGCTCGGCACTCGTCGGCCTGATTCCCAACTGCTCGGCCAGCGTCGTCATCACGCAACTGTACCTGGAAGGCGCGCTGCAGCTGGCCCCGATGCTCGCCGGCACGCTCATCTCTGCCGGTGTGGGCTACCTGGTGCTGTTCCGCACCAACCGCAGCGCCCGCGAAAACGTCCTGTTCCTGATCATGATGTACGTCATCGGTGCCGGCTGGGGCCTCATCCTATCCGCCTTCGGCCTCTAAGTGGGCCTAACAAAACGGGCTTCAAAATAGCCATGCTCGGCGCCTGCACAGTGCGGCGACGCATGGCATTTTGAAGCCCGTTTTTTGTTGAGCCATGGATTTTGAGCGCTCAAACCGCCCAAAGCAAAAAAGTAGATTTCCGGACATGTCCCAAAAATCTACCTTGGTTAGCGCAGCAGCTCGGTGAGGTTGCGCTTAAAGCGGGCCCGGTCTTCGCTGGTAAATGTCGCCGGTCCGCGAGTGCGTCCCCCGGCGCGGCGTACCTTCTTTTCCTCGTGGCGAATAAACAGCTGCATGTCGATGGTCGCCTTGTCGTACACGCGCCCGCGCACACCGATGGCGGCGGCATCGCGCCCGAGCACCATGCTCGCCAAGCCAATGTCCTGCGTCACGACCACGTCGCCCGACTGCAGGCGTTCGACAATGGCAAAGTCGGCGCTGTCGGCGCCCACGCTCACATCGAGCGTCGTAACCCAAAAGCCGCGTCGCGCGTGCTCGGCATCACGCGGGTCGTCGCGGCGAATGTGCCGTTCCAGGTTTTGCGTGCTGTTGCCGGCGATAACAACGGCGACGCCCGCCCGACGCGCGCAATCAATCGACTCGCGCGTGACCGGGCAGGCGTCGGCATCAATAAAGAGCGTTCGCGGCATCTAGTGCACCAGTTTGCCAAATTGAATAGCGCGAACAATCAGCGTAACGCCAAACACCAGCAGCGCGGCGCCGCTAAAGATAACGAGCATCTTGGCCGACCACAGCGGATAGATAAACACGAACATGCCGGCGATGATGGAAAGTGCGCCGCTCAGGATGGCGAGGGCACGGTTGGACGAAAGCTCGGACTCCAGAATGGACATGACACCTTCGACAATCCAGCCAAAGCCGGCCACGATAACCACCATCGTGGTGAGCGTCGCGGTCGAGAAGGCCTGGTTGCGCAGGATTATGACGCCGCCCAAGATAATGAGTAGGTTGGAGATGATGCTCGTCACGCGCCAGCCGGTGGGCAGCAGCGGCTCAAAAATGGCAGTGAACAGCCTGATGGCTGCCGTAATCACAAAGTAGAAGCCCAGGACAGTCGTCAAAAAGACGAGGGACTTGGCGGGTGCAAAAAGCAGCGCATACCAGCAATGAACGCCACGACGCCCGTGATGGCGTAGATCCAGCGCACGGCCTTGACGGCTTTGCCCGCCATGCTTTTCTCGTCAAATCCAAACTGGCTCGATTTTTGGTCATCGTTCTTAAAGATGCCCATAATGTCTCCTTTCCGTGCGGCGCACGTCGCGTTCATTGCTCTCCGTGCGGCGTACGCCAAAAGTGTTGCAACAAGTATCGCCCAAGGGCGCCGATGCATGGGGCGGGAAGGACGAATTGCCGCCCCACATTCCCGAATTGTTACTTTTGTTCCCGCTCCAGTGAGGATTAATCAACAATTGTAGAACATTATGCCGCTGTATGTAATTGCCTAGGTTTTAGGTTAGATTTTCCTAAGGACAATTGGCTTGTATTGGGGGTCCCTATGAACGAAGCAGTTCCCGCGGCGCCGGTAAGCGCTGAGTCGATGGCAAAGCAAGGTTGCGAAAAGCTCGGCTTGGACGCGTTTGATGCGTTGGTTCGCCGCGCCCGCACGTGCCGTCGCTTTGACGAGTCCATGCGCGTGCCGCATGAGCTTTTGCTTGAGCTGGCGGAGCTGGCGCACCTGACTCCCTGTGGTGCCAATGCTCAGCGTCTGCGTTTTCATGTGGTAAGCGGTGCAGAGGACTGCGCGCGTGTATTTGACGAGCTTGCATGGGCCGGTGCGCTCAAGGATTGGCCGGGCCCCGATGAGGGTGAGCGCCCGACCGGCTACATCGCGATTCTTGCCGAGCGCGCCGTTCCGGGCAAGCCCGCCGCTCCCATTACCGAGGTCGACACGGGCATTGCCGCGCAGACGATGATGCTCGCCGCCCGCAGCGCCACGCCCGAGGTGGCAGCCTGCATGTTCAAGGCCTTTACGCCCCGCTCGATCGACGCCATGGGGCTCGATAACGACAAATACGAGCTCAAGCTGATCATGGCTTTTGGCGTGCCAGCCGAGACACAGGTGATTGACGCGGTCGACTCCAACCCCGACGGCTCAATTAATTACTGGCGTGACGAGGCGCAGGTGCACCACGTGCCCAAGCGTCCGCTTGCCGACGTGCTGGTGTAGCTGAGCGTCGCCGCGGTGTGATCCGTCGGTGAACCACCACAAAGGTGCCTGTCCCCTTTGTGGTGGTACGAGAGGAGGACATGTGGCAGATCTGTATTTGGTGCGGCATGGGCAGACTGAGCTCAATGTGCAGAATATTTTGCAAGGTGGGCACGATTCGCCGCTTACGGCGCGCGGGCGCGAGCAGGCGCTGGCGACGCGCGCGGCGTTTGAGGCGCGTGGCGTGACCTTTGACCGTGTGTATTCCTCCCCGTTGGGCCGGGCGCGGCGTACGGCTGAGCTAATTGCTGGTGAGGGCCGCTCGATAGAGCTGGTCGATGACCTACGCGAGTGGCATTTGGGCTCGCTGGAGGGTACATCAAATCGCGATATGCCGCCGCAGCCCTGGGGTGATTATCCGGTCGCGTTTGGTGGCGAGTCGGAAAGTGAGCTTCTCGCACGCATGGTCGCGGCGCTGTCCCGCATCATGGCCAGGCCGCAGCACGACTGCGTGCTGGCGGTTTCCCACGGCTCAGCCTGCCAGGAGTTTCTTGAGTATGTGACTGGCAGGGGAGAGCTACCCGACAACGGTGCCGTGCTTCATTTTGGCTATTGCGACGGGGCGTTTTCGCTCTTGGGTTGGTAACAAACGAAAGGACCCCCTATGAATAAAGACCTGTATCTGGTTCGTCATGGACAGACGATATTTAATCTCAAGCGCATTATTCAGGGCTGGAGTGACTCGCCGCTTACGCAGTTGGGATGCGACCAGGCGGCGCGTGCCGGCATGTTTTTGCGTGCGCGCGGCATTGAGCCCGATCATTCCTACACCTCCACACTTCATCGCACCGAGCAGACTATCGCCAACCTGTGGCCGGGCTTGGCGTACGAGCGTCTGGACGGCCTGCGCGAGTGGTTCTTTGGCGACTTTGAGGCCGAGCGCGTGATGCTTATGCCCGAGCGCCCGTGGTGCGATTTCTATCGTCAGTTTGGCGGCGAGGGCCAGATGCAGGTGCGCGAGCGCATGGTGGCGACGCTGACCGAGCTTATGCAGCGTCCGGACCATGCGTGCGTGCTCGCGGTAAGTCATGGCTCGGCTATCAAGGAGTTTATGGATCACGTGAAGGGCGCGGCGGCAGACGAGCGCGACCGTGTGCCGGGCAACTGCTCGGTGCTGCACTTTGCGTTTGACGACGAATCCGACACGTTTGAGCTGATTGAGATTTTTACGCAGGAGGATTACGCACGCGAGCTGGGCCTTGAACCGCTTGTGGCTACTGCAGGTCCGCAGCGCGGATAACGCGAGCGTGGCGGCTCGGGTCGCCGGCATAACTTCTCGACGCAAAAGGGGCGGAGATGCATGTACCTGCTGCATCTCCGCCCCCTGTTTGTTGAGCTGCCGATTTTTGTGCTGCGCGGTCTGGTCTTGCTAGAACCGCGCGACCTGGTGCGTGAGCAGGCCCGTCGGAACCCGCGGCGCGCCGCCGCTGACCTGCGCAGCGGGGAAGAACACGGCTACGGCAAAGTTGAACGGCTCTTTGCCCTTGTAGGTACCGGCGGCACGGGCATCGTCGGCCAGGAGCTGTGATGCCCCGGCTAGTGCGGCAGCGTAGGCAGGGTCGTCGGCCAGTGCCGGCTCCGGCGCCTGGTCGAGCATGGCATGGATGGCGCCGACGGCGTCCTCGCGCTTGACCTCCCACACGCGGTGCGTAATGCCCGCGGGATCGGTGACGGCGTAGAGCGAGGCGCCCTCTTTGGCAGCGCCCAGGATGATGTCCATGACGGGCGACGCCTTGTAGGCGAGCGACACGGGGCGCGGCTGAACTTTGAGCTCGGCGATCGCGTGCGCAGCGGCGGCCACGTCAGCGCTGGCATCGCCCTTGCCGCCCGCAAGTACACTCGTCGGGCAAATCGCCACGACACCCGTCACGCGTCCCGGCTCGCCCGAGCATTCGTACACGTAATACGCCGCACCCGGGTCTTTGAGCATCAGGCCATTGGCAATGGCGCCGCGCAGGGCGTCGTTGCCGCTCAAGATGCCGCCCATCTGCGGCAGCGCTTCGAGCACGCGGTCCTGAGCCGGGCGGATGCAGGGAAACGGAAGTGCTTTCATGGGCGGTCCTAACGCACGAGTCGGTTTGTTCGCGGCTTATTATGCCCCAACTTGGCCGCTCGCGTCCCAGAGCACGTTATCGGCGAGCGCGATGAGCACCTGCTGACAACGAACGATATCGGCGTGGGGCACATATTCGTTGGGCTTGTGCGCGAGCGCGAGCGACCCGGGACCGTAGCTCATGCAATTGCGATTACCTGTCTTGCCGGCAATGACGGCGGTGTCGGTGTAGCCGGTAAAGAAGCCGACGGTCGTGTCCGCGTCCATCACGTCATCGGCGGCACGCTTGAGCGCTGCTAGAAGGGGAGAGGCCGGATCGCGCTCGATAGCGGGGCGGTCGCCTGTCACGGTATAGCTTCCATGGCAACCGGGGACCGCGGCTTCGGCGCCGGCGATGGCCTGCTCTACCATGCGCTTCGCGACGGCCGTATCGGTCGGCGGGGTCAGGCGCATGTCGACCCAGACTTTGGCGCGGTCGGGCACGACATAGGGGCGATATCCGCCCTCGATTTGGCCAAACGTGATGGTCGAAGACCCCAGCTCATCGTGCGCGGGCAGCGCCACAAACGCGCGACGGAGCGAACACACGACCTCGGCCATGGCGGCGACGGCATCCGCGCCCTTCCACGGCTGGCTCGCATGCGCCGTTACGCCAGCCATTTCAATCTCGAACCACGTGCGCCCCTTGTGCGCCACCTGGATCTGTCCGTCGGTGGGTTCGGTGTCCAGCACCCATTCACGCGAGCCGACCCAGCCGGCATCGATCGCGGCCTCTGAGCCGCGCATAAAGTCTTCCTCGTCGACCGAGCAGATGAGCGAAAAGCCGCGGCGGGGCAGCGCGCCATCCGCCACCACGCGCTCGAGCGTATGGACCAGTGCGGCAATGGCGCAAGCCAGGCCGCCCTTCATGTCGCAGGCGCCCCGGCCATAGAGTTTATCGTTGCGCACGATCGCTCCGATCGGCGGAATGTCCGCGTCCCAGCCGTCGCCCAGCGTAACGGTATCCATATGGCAGATATAGACGAGCCGTGGCTCGTCGCTCAGTCCCGGCACGGTGACCATAAGGTTGCGGCGCCCGGGCAGCACCTCGAGTTCCTCAACCTGCACGGCACGGAGCACCGGATGACTCAGCTGCGCCAACCGTTCCTCAGCCAACGCTTTGATATAGCGCTCCATCTCGTCCTCATACGCACCCGGGTCTGAGCTGTCGATCCGCACGAGCCCTTGCGTAAGCCGCCAAGCAAAATCTGTATCAACCATAGGCACCTCACATATAGTTAGGTCAACATACAAATTGTATGTCAAGAAACGGCTCGGTGCATTTAATGGAGCGCTCATAAAAACGGGGGCGCCTCTCGTGCGAAAGGCGCCCCCGCGGGCATTCAATGTCAGTGACGGGCAGGCCACATGGGGAACTGCCCGTCAGATCAGCCGGCGCTACTTGATCACGCGCACGCGATACATCGACGGAATCTGCTTGAGCGCCTCGATGGTGCTGCTGTCCAGGTGCTCGTCGGTGTCGAACATGGTGTAGGCGTTCTCGCCAGCGGATTCGTTGGTCATGCGCTGCACGTTGGCGTTGTCCTTGGCTAGGATGGCTGTGATCTGGCCGATCATGTTGGGCACGTTGGCGTGCAGGCAGGCGATGCGGCTTGCGGCGCGCGCCTTGCCCATGCTGCAGGCGGGGTAGTTGACGCTATGTGCGATGTTGCCGTTCTCCAGGTAATCCTTGAGCTCGCTGATGGCCATATCGGCGCAGTTGGCCTCGGCCTCGCCAGTGCCGGCGCCCGAGTGCGTGGTGATAAACGTGTTGGGCATCTTGACGGTCTTGGGCGTGGCAAAGTCGCAGCTAAACCAGCTCAGCTTGCCCTCGCGCAGGGCAGCGTCGACGGCGTCCTCGTCAATGATGGTTTCGCGTGCGTAGTTGATGAGCACGGCGTCGGGTGCCAGCAGGTTAATCTGCTCGGTGCTGATCATGCCGATGGTGTCGGCCTTGCTGGGCACGTGTACGGTGAGGTAGTCGCAGCCGCGGCAGAGATCCTCGAGCGTGCCCACACGCTGCACCTCGCGGCTCAGCACCCACGCGTGCTCGACGGAAATGAACGGGTCGTAGCCGTAAACGTCCATGCCCAGGTCGACGCAGGCGTTGGCGACCTTGGAGCCCACGTTGCCCAGGCCGATGACGCCGATGCGCTTGCCCTTGAGCTCGCGGCCCACAAAGGCCTTCTTGGCCTTTTCGGCATCGACCTGAATCTCGGGGTCGTCGGCGTTGTCGCGCACCCAGTTCATCGATTGCACCACGCCGCGGCTCGAGAGCACCAGCATGCCTAGGACGAGCTCCTTAACGGCGTTGCTGTTGGCGCCGGGGGAGTTAAAGACGACGACGCCCTTCTTGGCGTACTCCTCGACGGGGATGTTGTTGACGCCGGCGCCGCAGCGGGCGATGGCGCGGATGCCCTCGGGCAGCTCGTAGCCGTGCAGGTCGGTCGAGCGCATCAGGATCGCGTCGGCCTCTTCGGCGGTGCTCACAAATTCGTAGCCCTCGCCAAACTCGACTTTGCCGTCTTTGGTGATGTCGTCGATGGTCTTAATCTTGCGCATGAAAAACTCCTTAGCTGGTTTGTTTAAAACAAGTGGTTTGAAGTGGCTGGTCGGCCCGCGTGCTGCGGGCTAGTTAGATCGCGGACTCAAACTATGCTGTGCTTCGAAGTCCTTCATGTACGTGGTCAGCGCCTGCACGTCTTCCATGGTCACGGCATTGTAGACGCTGGCGCGCATACCGCCCACCAGGCGATGGCCCTTGACGTTTTGAATCTGGTGCTTGGCCGCGCCTGCGACAAAGGCCGCGTCGAGCTCGGCGTCGCCGGTGCGGAAGGTGACGTTGGCGATGGAGCGGCTGTCGGCCTGCGTGGTGCCATGGAACAGCTCGCTGTGCTCGAGCAGGTCATAGAGCAGATTGGCCTTGGCCCAGTTTCGCTCGGCCATGGCTGCAAGTCCGCCGGTTTGCTCGACCCAGTGGAACACCTTGCCGCACACGTAGATGCCAAAGGTGTTGGGCGTGTTGAGCATGGAGCCCTTGGCGGCCTGGGTCTTAAGGTCCATGTACTGCGGCGTCTGCGCAAAGGCGGGGCCGTCGGCGATGAGGTCGTCGCGCACGATGACCACGGTCACGCCCGCGGCACCGGCGTTTTTCTGCGCGCCGGCGTAAATGAGCCCGTAGCGCTCAACGTCGAGCGGCTGCGACAGAAAGCAGCTCGAGACATCGGCGACCAGCGGCACGTCGCCGCAGTTGGGCAGCTCGTGGTACATGGTGCCAAAGATGGTGTTGTTCTGGCAGATGTAGACGTAGTCGAGCCCGTCGCCCGCGGCCTCGTCGGCAATGCGCGCGTTGATGTCGGTCATGTTGGGAATGCGGTCGAAGTTGGTGTCCTCGGAGCTCGCGAGCAGCACGGCCTCGCCGTACTTGGCGGCCTCTTTGTATGCCTTGTTGGCAAAGTTGCCGGTCACGATGTAGCCGGCGCGGCCGCGGCGCATGAGGTTCATGGGGATGCCCGCAAACTGCAGCGTGGCGCCGCCCTGCAAAAACAGGACGCGGTAGTTGTTGGGGATGCTCAGCAGGCGGCGCAGAGTTGCCTCAGCGTCATCGATGATCTGCTGGTACATGCTAGATCGATGGCTCATCTCGAGCACGGACATGCCGCAACCGCGGTAGTCCATCATCTCGTCGGCGATCTCGGCGAGCACGCTTGTGGGCAGTGCGGCCGGGCCAGCTGAGAAGTTGTGCACACGTGCCATCTTCTAGTTCCCCCTTGTAGTCGTTTGAACGTTCGGGATACTTTAGCACAGTGGAGCGCCAGGCGCGAACGCATCACGGTAAAACTCGAGTGCGTCGCTATGATTTACAGGATGGTTACATGGGGGAGGGGTGCTTTACTCCTCAGGCAAATCCAAAACTGCAAGCGAAGGCATGAGGTTCTCTAGGCGCTTGATCTCTTCGCCGCAAATTAGCTACCTCCTGGTCACTACGGCGCTAGCGTGGCAATGACGACTTCGTCGCCGGCGTATATGAGGGTGTTGCCGTCTGGGATGATCGTTTGGCCGTCGCGCTTGAGCATCACCACAATAAACGGATGCTTGCCTTGCGGCACATCGCGCAGGCGCTGGCCGGCCAGGCGACCGTGGGGCGTCGCGGTGACCTCGCGCAGCGTAACCTCGGCACGCTCTTCGAACGTTGGGGCGGCCATCACCAGCAGATCGCCTTCCTGGATCACGGTGTCGCCATTGGGCAGTACCGGGTGCGCCCCGTCGCGCAGCACCAGGACCACGAGCATGTCGGTGGCGCTGCCAATGTCCGCGAGCGAGCGTCCGGCAAACGGATGTCCAGCGCCCACCTTGAGCTTTACAAACGACATGCCGTCCTCGTCGCGGTAGTCGTTAAAGGTGCGGCGCACGTCGCCGGTCGCATCGATCATATCGAGCTTCTTCGCCACCGCCGGCAGCAGCGAGCCCTGCACCACAATGCTCGACACGGCAATCACAAACACCAGGTCAAATAGGTCGTGTCCGCCGGGAACGCCGGCCACCACGGCAAAGAGACTAAAGACGACCGAAGCTGCTCCGCGCAGCCCCGCCCAGCTTACGAGCGCGACCTGGCGGGGGTTCGTCTTAAAGGGCGCCAGGAGCACGCCGACGGCGATGGGGCGGCTCACGAAGAGCATGAACGCCATGAGCGCCAGGCCCGGCAGCAGCATCTGCGGCAGGCGTGCGGGCGTTACGAGCAGGCCGAGCAAGAAGAAGATGGTCATCTCGGCCATCTCGGTGAGGGTATCGAAGAAGTGCGCCATCTCGACCTTGCCGGTGATGTCGCTCGCACCCAGCACAATGCCGGCCAGGTACACGGCCAAAAATCCGTTGCCGCCCAGGTAGCTCGGCAGCGCGTAGGCGACGATCGCCACGGCGAACAAAAAGATGGTCTGCGCGCCCTCGGCCGTTGCGTGCGCGCGTTCAATCAGGCGGCCCGCCGCCCAGCCGATGGCGAGGCCCAGGCCCACGCCCAAGATAATCTGCTTGGCCAGCAGTGCGGGAATGTTGATGTCGCCGCCGGCCGCGAGTGTGGCGAGCACGGCGGTGAGCATATAGGCGACGGGATCGTTGGAGCCCGATTCGACCTCGAGCAGCGAGTCGGTGCCGCCCCTCAGCGACAGGCTGTGCTCGCGCAGAACGCTAAAGACGCTGGCCGCGTCGGTGGACGCCACGACCGATCCCAACAGCAGGCCGCCGATCCAGTCGAAGCCCAGCACAAAGTGGGCGAACACGCCGGTGATGCCTGCGGTGATGACGACGCCGAGCGTGCTCAGCAGCACCGCCGGCGCGGCGACGGGCTTGGCGCGGTCGATATTGGTGTTAAAGCCGCCGTAGAACATGATGAACAGCAGCGCCGTGCTGCAGACGGTTTCGGTAAGCGCATAGTCGCTAAAGTCGATATGCGCCGGGCCGTTGACACCCAACAGCATGCCGAGCGCGATAAAGATGAGCAGGGTGGGGAAGGGGAGCTTTTTGCCGACGGGTTTGATGGTCAGGCACAAAATGATGACGAGGCCGATAAAGAGAAGGATCTGGTTCATGGATGGTGTCCGCTCCTGGGTGGTTGGCGTGGCACGGTCAGTTGTCTGCGGTTATTTGTACCCAAAGATGGTGGGTTTATGGGGTTGGATTGCGGGTGTGCGCGATATCGTCATAGACGGCTGCCGTCTTTGCCTCTGCTCGGAAACCCTTTCCAGCTTTATTGCAACGGAGTACAATGGGTAACGTTTAAGTTCAACTTGAAGTTTTAGTTGCGGCACCGGGCTTCGGCCGCAATGCAAGGAGAGGTGTACCATGGCGATCTATGTGACATCTGATGCTCACGGGCACGTGCGTGCGCTTGACGAGGCCCTGTCTAAGATCTCGTTGACGTCCGACGACACGCTGTACGTGCTGGGCGACATGATCGATCGCGGGCCCGATCCGGTCGGCGTTATTAAGCTCGTGCGCTCGCTGCCCAACGCCCGCGTGCTCAAGGGCAATCACGAGCAGATCATGCTCGATGCCATCATTGGCCAGGATCCGCTCGATGCCGAGACCTGGGATATCAACGGTGGCTGGACGACGCGTGGGCAGCTCAATGACATGGAATTTGAGGCATACGAGGGGCTCGTGCGTTGGATGGCGACGCTGCCGCTCTATGCGGTGGCCGAGACTGACGAGCGTCCGTATCTGCTGGTGCACGCCGGTATCCAGACCGAGGCGGCGCGGGCGTTTTTGCTTGAAAATGGGGTTGATTGTGCCGATGGTGCGGGGGCGGTGGGTGCCGATCGCGAGCTGCTGCAGCAGATGCTCGCGGTGCAGTCGTCCGATGACCTGCTGTGGATTCGTCACGGCTATTGGGATGTGCCGACCGGGCTGCTTTCTGCCGAGGGCAAGGGCCCGATCGTGGTGAGCGGTCACACGCCCACGGTATCGCTTGGGCGCTATTGCGAGGTCGGTGGTCTGGCGGGGCTCGATGAGGAATCGGGACGCGGGCAGATCGTGCGCTTGGGCGGCGAGGACACTGCCGGTGTGCCCGATCGCATCGACATCGACTGCGCCGCCGCCACCGGCTCCGAGTTCGGCCGCGTGGGCATCCTGCGCCTGGACGACGGGGCGGAGTTCTACGCGAACATCAACCCGGGCGAATAATCGGTGCAAGCGGTAGCTAATTTGGGACGGGGCTTTTTTGACTACTTTTGCCCTTCTGCCCGCTAATTGATTTCTCTGGGACGGGGATTAAATAATCATTTGGCTGCCCGCCGGCTAAGTGAGTAGACTTTTTTGGAAATGCCGAGCACCCAACATATTTGCCTCAATAAAACCGCAGGTCACAGACTTGTGCTTTGTTGGTGTGGTCGGGGATTCGGTAAAAGTCTACTCACTTAGTTTTGCGTGATGAATATTGTCCGCAACGAGACCCCAGACGGGGTGATTCCATCGCAAATTCCGGTGACCGGGCAGCTAATTAGGCGCCGTATGGGTTGCGGTCGCGTTCGATGCGTTGGCGGATGTGGGTGTACTCGATTATCAGCAGCACCAGGAGTAGGGCCATGATGGCTAGGTAGCTCACGACGGCGCCCATCAGGCCGAGCAGATTGATCAGAATCACCGGCAGCACCACGCTTACGGCGAAGCAGATCAGGTAGATCTTGGTGACGTCTCCAGCGTGGCGCAGCACCGTGATGATGGCGTAGATAAAGTCGATGGCCGCGGTGACGCCGCCGGCGACGACCATCAGCAGCGCCAGCGTACGGTAGCGCTCAAAGCTGAGGCCGTACATAAAGCTCATGAGGGGAATACCGGGACCTGCCATAAATGCGGCGCACGCGCCGGTGATGACCACGATCAGCGCCATAACGGCAACAATAATCAGGTCAAAGCGACGACGCTTGCGAGGATTAGCCCAAATGCTCGACAAGCGCAGGAGCTGCGGTTTATAGATAAATCCAATGCTCAGCAAAATAGCCTGCGCCGGAAAGAACAGGGCATTAAAGTACAGCTGATATTTGTATGCCAGCGTGCCTTCCATCACAAACTTGGGCATGCTCTCAATTAGGTTGAACAGGAACAGTGCACCAAAGAGCGGGGCGCACTGGACAAACAGGTGGCCGACCTCGCGCAGGCTCACGCGGCGCGATTTTTCGGTCTCGAGCAGGGCAAGCGGCGCGGTGACCAGCACGAGCGAGGCGATCGCGGTGACACCCATGACCATGGCCGCGATGGGCATGCTGCGCGTGAGGAACAGCGCCACGCTAAAGACCGCGATGACGCCGACGGAGCGTAGCGTTTGGCTCATTCCAGCCAAGTAGAGTTTGTCGGCCTGCTGCAGGCGGCCTTCGTACACGTCGGCGACGCCGTCGATGACCTTATACAGGTAGACGCCCAGGCCGATCGTCGCCATCTGCGCGTCATAGCCGCGGGCGCTGCTGTACATGAAGCCGCAGCCTAGGGCAAGCGCTCCACAAAGCCAGCGGTTGAGCTGGTAGGAGGCAAAGGACGTCTTTTCGTCGATGTCTGAGACCTGGAAATTGCGCACGCCGTAGTTGCACGCGATCATGATGAGCGTGCCGGTGACAAAGGCGATGGAGAACTTGCCGGCTTCTTCGGCGCCCACGAGCTGCGTAGACACGATGGTGAGCAGCGGAAACGCCAAGCCCCACACGGCGGTGCCGAGGGTGTTCCAAAGATAGTCGCGACTGGTGGCGTGCTCCTCGTATTCCGCTTCCTGCATGGAGAAGCCGCCGCCGTAGACGGCGCCGAGCAGACGGTTCCACCAAGCGTTGACCATGCGGCGGACGGGGCCGGGCTCCCGATCGCGTTCGCGCCGGCGACGGCGTGTGGCCTGGCTGCTATCGGGCCCGCCGGCGTTGCGCTGACTCAGCTCCTGGATGCGCGCGAGCTCTTCGGCCGTGTGGGAGGC
>CAJJQF010000036.1:0-19000 GCA_905193815.1 uncultured Collinsella sp.
GGAGGTATCGCCGTGTCCATTTTTATTTACTGTAACCCGCCTAATGCTTTGCGGTTAACCCCAGCAAAAGTTCGACCCGGAATATTGCTCCAAAACGGGATGCCGTTTCCCCGACGCGCCTCAAACGGAAAGTGCACCCCATTCCGGAGCTCCAAAACGGGATGCCGTTTCCGCGTGGAAGAATTGTCGCAGCTACGTTAAGCGGCGGCTCCGCTACTCGCCCAGCACCAGCGCCGCGAGCTCTGCCTGGCTGTCCACCACGTAGTCGGCGCCGGCGGCTTCCAGCTCTGCGCGGCCGCGGAAGCCCCAGCTGACGCCTGCGCTCTTAAGACCGGCGTTGTGGCCGGTCAGGATATCGACATTGGAATCGCCTACGTAGAGCGTGGTCGCCGGGTCGGCGCCCAGCTCTTCCATCACATGCAGCGTGACGGGTGCTTCGGGCTTGGGCGGAAACGCATCGACACGGCCCTGTACCAGCGCAAAGCGCTCGGAACCAAAATACTTCTCGATAAGCGGGGCCGCCGAGACGTGGTCCTTGTTAGTGAGCACGGCAAGCTGCACACCCGCGGCACGCAAGCGGTCGAGCATCTCGATCGTGCCGGCATAGGGGGCGGTGTGGTCCTCCTTGTGCTCGCCGTAATAAGCCCTAAACTCGGCAAGCGTCTGCTCAAACATACGGCCGTCGCCCGCGTACTCGGCGGGCATAAAGCGCTCAACCAGCTTGAGCATGCCGTTTCCCACCTTGTAGCGATACTCGTCAACGGCAAATGTAGGCCAGCCATGCGCCTCGCAGGTATGGTTGCCGGCGGCTGCCAGGTCCTCGAGCGTGTTGAGGATGGTGCCGTCCAGATCAAAGATCACATGGGAAAAAGCTGCTGCCATGAAAGCTCCCGTCATTGGGTTTTAAAACGCACCCCATAATACTGGGCTTCCGCGTGGGCGTGCTTGGAATCTGAACATCTCCAGGGATATCAGGTGACATCATGCCACTCATGCGATTCCGCCCTAGCAAATCCTTGGCAGCTGCTCTCCCACGAGCATGTCGAGGATGCGGGTCGAGCCCCAGCCGGTGCGAACGCGCACGGCGGGACGGGCGTCCGATCCAAGCGGCAGCACGCGACCGATGATGGCGGCATTCTCGCCGTAGCGGGCGACGCGCATGGCGGCTAGAGCCGCATCGGCTTGCTCGGCCGGCACCACGGCAACCATCTTGCCCTCGTTTGCCACCTGCAGCACATCGTAGCCGAGCATCTCACATGCGGCCTGCACGTCGGGGCGCACGGGCACGGCATCCTCGTCGATCTCCATGGCAACACCGCTGGCCTGGGCAAACTCGTTGAGTGTGGATGCCAGGCCGCCGCGCGTGGGGTCGCGGAAACAGCGCGTGCCGGGCGCTGCGGCCAAAACGTCGGCAATCAGGTGGTTGAGCGGCGCGGCATCGCTTTCGATCGTGCTCGAAAATGCCAGGCCCTCGCGTTGGCTCATGATGGCGATCCCGTGGTCGCCGAGTGTGCCTGACACCAGGATAACGTCGCCGGGGCGGCAGTTGGCGCCGCTGAGCGCCACGCCCGTGGGAACCTCGCCCACGCCGGCGGTATTGATGTAGACGCCGTCGGCCCCGCCGCGCTCGACCACCTTGGTGTCGCCCGTGATTATGGACACGCCCGCCTCGCGCGCCGTCTCGGCCATCGTCTGCACAATCTGGCGGAGCTTATCCATGGGATAGCCCTCTTCGAGGATAAAACCGCACGATAGGTAGCGCACGTTGGCGCCCGAGGTCGCGACATCGTTGACGGTTCCGCACACGGCGAGACGGCCGATGTTGCCACCGGGGAAGAACTGCGGCGAGACTACAAAGCTGTCGGTCGACATGGCGATGCGCCCGCTCGCGGGCAGCGCGGCGACGCCGGCGTCGTTGCCTTCGAGCAACTCGGGCGTCCCAAAGGCATCCAAAAAGACCTCATCGATGATGCGTTTCATCATCTGACCGCCGGAGCCATGGCCCAAAAGGACGTTGCTATCGGTGATGCTATGGGACATATCCAAAACTCCAATCGAGGACGGAATTGATAAAAATCGGACATGGCAGAATCGATGTTAAGTAAAAGCCAGCGAGCGCCATTCAGACGAAGTGAGTTGCCTTGAAAGAGGAGGCTGCTGGGCTTTTGCCCGCAGCCGACGATTGAAAGGCAAATCGCTCGCCTGAATGGCGCGCAGCGTCGACCAGTCCGCCGTTCGTTAGAACGGCGGAACCTAATAGTCGCGATAACGGTAGTACGCCGCGCAGCTGCCTTCGGAGCTCACCATGCACGGGCCGACGGGGTGCTCGGGCGTGCAAGTGCGGCCAAAGAGCGGGCAGCTGCTCGGCGTAATGGCCCCGCGCAGTACGTCACCGCAGCGGCACCCACGCGGCTCGACCGTCGCCTCAACGGGCACGTCAAAGCGAGCATGGGCATCAAAGCGCGAGAACTCGGGGCGGATGGAAAGGCCCGAGTTGGCAATCGGCCCCAGCCCGCGCCACGTGGTGTCGCATGGCTCAAACACCTGCTCGACCAGCTGTCGCGCCACGGGGTTGCCGTCTGCGTTGACGCCGCGACGGTAGGCGTTGTCGATCGCCGGCCTGCCCTCGACAACCATCTGGACCAGCATGCAGATGCCTTGCAGAATATCGACCGGTTGAAATCCCGTGACCACGCCCGGGGTATCGAACTCGTCGACCAAAAAGCTAAAGGGCGCCAAGCCCGTGACGGTGGCGACGTGGCCCGGCAGGATAAAGCCGTCGATGGCGGTCTCGGGATCGTTGGCGATGGCGCGCAACGCCGGCGGCGTGGTCTTGTGGGCGCAATAGACCGAAAAGTTCAAAAGCCCGCGCGTCTCGGCCTCCAAGATGGCGGCGGCGATGGTGGGCGTTGTGGTCTCAAAGCCGACGCCCATAAAGATGACCGGGCGTTCGGGATTTTGCTCGGCAATGTCGAGTGCATCGAGCGGGGAGTAGACGATGCGGATATCGCACCCTGCCGCCTTTTGCGCAGCGAGCGAGGTGGACGATCCGGGCACGCGCATCATGTCGCCAAAGGTGGTGATGATGGCGCCGTCTATGTTGGCGAGCGCGATCGCGTGGTCGATGTCACGGTTGGCGGTAACGCAGACGGGGCAGCCCGGGCCGCTCAGCAGCTTGAGCCCGGCCGGCATAATGGAGCGAAAGCCATAGCGGCCGATGCTCACGGTGTGCGTGCCGCAGACTTCCATAAGGTTGATGCTGCGGTTGCCGACAAGCTCTTGAATACGATCGATGAGCTCGCGAGCCAGCTTGGGGTCGCGAAATGCCGAAAAGTCGATACCGGAGCGCGCCGGCTGTCCGGCCGCCACTAGTATGCCTCGGCCGGGTTGCTGGCCAGTTGGTCTTCTTCGGCCAGTTCGGTCATGGCGTTAACGAGCTCGAGCGTTTCTTGCGCTTCCTGCTCGTCGACGATCTGGATGCCAAAGCCGGCGTGCACGAGAATATAGTCGCCAACCTGCGCCGTCGGCACGAGTCGTAGCGACACGGGGCGCTCGATGCCCATCATGTCGACGGTGGCCTTGAGGCCGTCGTCGCGTTTGACTACTTTACCGGGGACGGCAAGGCACATATTGTTCCCCTTTTAGACGCTTTGCGCTGGATGGGCGCTCAATAATCCATCAGTTGATGGTAGCGCTCGCGGGGTTCGCGGGCAAACGCGTTACGCCTGTGAGACGGCTGGGCACAGCGGCGTGCGAGAGCGAGCTACTGCGATGCGATTTGCGCAAGACGAGCGCTTGCGACCGCCGCCTGACCGTAGGCGATGCAGCCGTCATTGACGGGCACGGTATGGGGGATAAGGACAGTAAGACCTGCGCTTTTGAGCTCGCGGGTGAGGAGCTGGAGCAGAAGTCGGTTCATGAACACGCCGCCCGAGAGCGCGACGGTGTCGATGCCCTCGCACGCGCAGATCTCGCTGGCGATGCGTGCCGAGGAGCGCGCGACGGCGACATGGAAGTCGAGTGCGAGCCTGTCGGCGGGCACACCGGCTCTGGTTCCCTCCAAAAGCGCCGCAAAAAGTGAGCTGGGGCCCAGGACGAGAGACCTGCTCGAGGTTGCTTGGACAGTTAGTTCAGATTTGTACTTTTTAGAGTGGTAATGGGTGGTATAAATCGTCTGCGAGGGCCCCGAATGGGTTGATTTGGGGTATCCGGCGGGCGAATTAACCGCAAATGAGGTGCCTGGAGAGCCCTCTTCGGGGTAATCTGAGCCAAAACCGTTGGTTAGAGGGTCTGTTTTTAATACAAATCTGAACAAACTGTCCAGTCGCAATGGGTCAGATGCGGAACAGCCGTCTTTATCGCCGGGAACATGGGTAATTTTGCTGCCGAGCGCGCGCCAGGCGGCGGCTTCGAGTTCGATGGCGGGCTCGCCTTCGTAGGTTGCCTGCCCGCAAATGCCCAAAACTGCAGCGGCGGCGTCAAAGAGACGCCCCATACTGCTCGTGCGTGGGCTGTTGATGTTCCGCTCGATCATCGTTGCCGTCACGCTGCGTGTTTGCTCGTCTAGGCCGTCCAAGAGCCGCTCGGCCCCCGGATGTTCAAGCAGGCCGAGCTCACTGAGCAGGGCAAAGGCGTTGCGGCGGGCGTCGCGCACGGAGGCCGCCCCGCCGGGGAGCGTCCAGGTGCGCAAATGCGCGGCGCGCTCAAAGCCGCCAAGGCTGGCAACAAGAAACTCGCCGCCCCAAATGGTCCCATCGGTGCCGGCGCCGGTGCCGTCAAAGGCGATGCCAAGGACGCGCGCGTCGGTTGTAAGCTGGCCCGCGGCAATCGCCTCGGCCATTACGCTCGCGATATGCGCATGATGGTGCTGGACCTCGACGAGCGGCAGATTGCATTTTCGCGCCTGCTCGCGCGCCCACTGGCTCGATAGATAGCTGGGGTGTAGATCGCAGGCCAAGGCGGCGGGCGCCAAGTCAAAGAGATCTTCCAAGCGCGTGCGCGCGGCGTTCCAGGCATCGAAAGTTGCGCCGTTTTCGATATCGCCGATATGCTGCGACACAAAACAGGTTGCCTCGCCGTTCGTCCCTTCACGCGTGAGCGCAATCGTGGCCTTTTGTTGCGGCCCACAGGCGAGTACGCAGGGCGTGGTGCCGTCGAGCGCCGGCAACGGCAGCGGCTGGGGTGCATATCCGCGAGCGCGGCGAACGGGCATGGCGACCCCACCGACCACGCGCACCACGGAATCATCGTAGCGCGAGAGAATCGCACGGTCGTTGCCAAGTAGCGCGTCAGCGATGCCGGCGGCAACAAGGTGTTCCCATGCAAGGTTGTCATCGGTCTCGATAGGTTCCTCGCTCAGGTTTCCGCTGGTCATGACGAGTGCGTGCATACCGCGGGCTTCTGCCGCGGCAAGCAACAGATGCTGAAGCGGTGTATAGGGGAGCATAACGCCAAGCTCAGGAAGGTTGTGCGCGACGGACGGTGCGAGCGCGTTGGGGGAGCCGCCGCTCTCGCAAACGGCACGTCGGCGCAGCAGCACGATGGGGCGAATGCTGCCGGCCAGCAGGCCGCGCTCAACGTCGTTGACATGGCACAGGCGTTCAGTATCGGCGAGGCCGCGCACCATAACGGCAAGCGGCTTGTTGCTGCGGCGCTTGCGACGGCGCAGCTCGGCTACCGTCTTCTCGTTGGAGGCGTCGCATGCCAAGTGAAATCCGCCCAGACCCTTGATGGCGACGATACCGCCGTTGGCCAGAAGCTCGACGCAGCGTTCTATGATGGCATCGCTGGCCTCGCGCGTAAATCCGACGGCTGGCGTTGCATCGGCGGTCGCTGGGGCAACGCCGCAATCCGCCTCGCGCCACGTAATGTGCGGCCCGCAATCAAAGCAGGCATCGGGCTGCGCGTGAAACCGCCGGTCAAGCGGGTCGCCATACTCTGCGGCACAGGTGGGGCACATGGGAAAGCAATCCATCGAGGTGGCCGCTCGGTCATAGGGCAGCGACCGGATGATGGTAAAGCGCGGTCCGCAGTTGGTGCAGTTGATAAAGGGATAGTGAAAGCGTCGGTCGGCGGGGTCGAACAGCTCGTGCAGGCAGTCGTCGCACGTGGCGATGTCGGGCGAGACGAGCGTCGTGTGGGCGGTTTGATCCTGCGATGCCACAATGCGAAAGCCCCGCTCGTTGGCGGCGTCCCAGTCGCCGGGCGCTAGGTCCATAACCTCGACATGCTCCACACGAGCCGCCGCAGGCGCATGCTCGGAAAGCGCGGCGACAAATTCGTCGAGCGCCTCGCTTAGAGCGTGCGCCTCGATATGCACGCCATCGCCCGCGTTAAGCACCCAGCCGCAAATGCCGTGCGCCATGGCCTCGCGATACACAAATGGCCGCATGCCAACGCCCTGCACAATGCCCGTCACATGAATATGCACATGCCGCATGCGACCTTCCTTCATCGAGACCTGCCAAAAAGGGACAGGTTTATTTTGGTAGGTAAAACGTTAAACCTGCCAAAACAAACCTGTCCCTTTTTGGCAGGTGCGCTGCGGGAAATCCCGCTACAGCCCCAGGCTCTGCTCGGTGGCGGCGCAGGTGAGCTCGCCGTGCTTAACGCCGCGCAGGCCCAGCAGACGGTCAGCCAGCTCGTAGACACGCTCGCCGCGACCCTTGAGCGCCAGAATCTCCAAGCAGTTGTGGTGGTCCAGATGCACGTGCATGGTCGAGACAATCTCGTCGGTGTAGTCGTGCTGCACCTCGTCCAGACGGCGCGTCAGATCGCCGGTATGGTGGTCATAGATCATGGTGAGCGACCCGATGACCTGCTCGTCGGGCGTTCGCATCTGCTCCTTGGCAATGGAGGCGCGAATCAGGTCGCGCACGGCCTCGGAGCGGTTGGCAACGTCGCCGCGGCGCGCGATTTGCTCGTCAAAGCGGCGCAACAGGTCGTCGGGAGCGGTGACCGAAAAACGGACCAGCTCGGAGGCGGAGCCGCTGAGGCGGCAGCCCACGTCGCCGGTCGGCCCGTGCGGATGCTCGTGCTCGCAGGCGTGCTCGTGCTCGGCCACGCTACACCAGCTTTACGGAGCCAACGGAGTTATGGTCGGCCTCGATGGCCTCCTCGTAGCCCTCGAGCGCATCGTGCGCCTCGTGGAGCGCCGCCATGGCGGCCTCGAGCTTGGCGCCAATGCGCTCCATGTCAAAGTTCTCGGTCGCATGCAGCAGCTGATGGCTCCACTCGTGGGCGAGCTCAATGGTGTCGTCGACCTGCTTGACGCTCATGGCAAGCTGGCTCATGTTCATTCCGACGTCATGCATGGGAATCTCCTTATGTTCGGGACAATCCAGTGGTTCAGATTCTACTACGCCCGCTTTACGCTTCGCCGCATAAGAAAACGGGTGCGAGTCCGTCTGACCCGCACCCGTTCACTGGGGGCTGTTTGTGATTACCATACTATCCGTGGTCGCGGGCGCAACACCCGGCTCTCCGGCGAGCGGCACAAAACCACTCATGGACGGCAACACATGACCGGCGTATTACAGGTGCTTCTCAAGCAGCGCCTGCAGCCTGGCCTTGGGCAGCGCACCGACGGAGCGGTCGATTTCCTCGCCGTTCTTAAAGACAACCAGCGTGGGGATGCTCATAACGCCAAACTTCATGGCCAGGTCCTGATTGTCGTCGACGTTGCATTTGGCGACGGTAATCTTGCCGGCCAGCTCGTCGGCCACTTCGTCAACAATGGGCGAGAGCGAACGGCAGGGACCGCACCACGGTGCCCAAAAATCAACCAGCACGGGAAGGCTGCCGTTAACGACGGAATCGAAATTCTCGGGGGTAATCTGCTTAATGTCAGCCATAGTGACCTCCATAATGTGACGCGGCTCTGCCGCGTAAAACTCAGTACGACCGTGCTTATACCCAACGGCCCGCAATGCAACCACTCGCAGGCGGCCTTTTATATAATGGTGGGCACGCAAACGATTGGAGAGTGCATGCCCACGTCACAAAGCCAGAAAAAAGAAGCCATCGCCCAGGCGACTGAGCAGGAGCTCGCATCGCTCGCGGGCCGCGGCGTGCGTATCGCGGGCAACGCGTGCTCGCCGATTGTGCTGGTAAAAGGAGATTTAGACGATGCCGAGCGTGCGGGTGGCGAGTTGGCTGCCGGTCCAGACGGCGCCGCGTTGCGTAAGGCGCTCGGCGCCATCGGTTACGTGCCCGAGGATTTCTGCGTGCTGGCAAGTGTTGCCGGCGCGGGCGACGGAGCGGTTACGATAGGCGAGGACCTGCCGTGCGAGCTGTTCCGCGAGGCGCTCGAGGCCTTGGACCCCGAGGCGGTCCTGCTGCTGGACGATCGCGCGGCCGATACCATGCGCGAGACCTACGCAGACATGCTCGTGGCGATCGACGACTTTGATACCGCCATGCTCAAGCCCGGCTTGGTCGCCCACGTGCAGGGTCGTCGCGTACTCGCGCTCGACGGCTTTGAGGCCGCGCTGACCGACAAGGCCGCCAAGCAGCGCATGTGGGCCTACATCAAGCAGCTGACCCCGGCCGCCGCGCCGCTGTAGCGGACTGGTGCCGGCAAGGCGGTCCTGATGGGTCGAGCGCGGCGCCGACTTGTCGCGCCCTTACATCACTGCGCGAAACTCAAACCGATCGCCGTGAATGCGAAACTGGCAGTTGCCGTTCATGCGCTCGACGGCAAGCTTAATGCTCCTGGTTCCAAAGCCGTGTCCGGTGTGCTCGGCCACGGGCATGCCGTCGACCATGCGCGGCGGGCGCCCAAACGTGTTGGAAACCAAAAGTAGCAGTTGTCCGTCCTCGCAACGCAGGTCCAGATAGACAAATCGCTTGCCCTGGGGAGCGGCGCTTGCGGCGACGATGGCGTTGTCCAGGGCGTTTGAGAGTACGCTAAACAGATCGACGTCGGCTACATGGACGCTCTCGGGCACGGCGGCGCGCAAATCGGCGCTGATGCCGTTTCGGTTGATATCGGAGCTAAATGACGAAAGCACGATATTGACCGTGTCGTTGGCGCAGTAGCGGCGCACAGCGGTGCGGTCGTTTGTCTCGCAGAGCTCGTCGATGCGCTTGAGCGCCTCGTCGATGCGGCCCTCCTCGATCAAAGCCGCAAGGCCGCGCAGGAAGTGCCGCATGTCGTGGCGGAGAACCGAAAGCTCACGTCCAGATTGGCGCCAGGCCTCGAGCTCCTTGATGGCTGCGCTGTCGCGGGTCGCGAGCATCCAGCGCTCGCGCTCGGCGATTTCCTTTGCCTCGTATTCGCGCAGATACACAGTAAGAAACATGAGGTAGAATGCGCAAAGCGCAAACGCCAAAAACTCAACCGTCACCACGGAGCCCGAGTGGAAGAGCGTGGTGTAGACGTTGGTGGCGTAGTCAAAGATGTAATAGACGAGCGGCAGGATGAGCAGAATCTCGAGCTCGGTGGGGGTTTTAACCGCCAGGCGCGGACCGATGTCGCTGGCCCAATGCAGCAGGATTGCAAAGACGACGGCCGTGGTGATAATGCGTGCCGCGTAGTACGCGATTTGCGAGTCGGTGGCGGCGAGCGCGGCGATGCCCATCCAGTTGCTGAACTGGCAGCTCAGATAAGCACTGGTGACGCCCAGCATAACGAGCAGCGGGTTCAGGCGATAGCGCGCGCACAGGTAGATGACGAGCGGCAGATGCACGACGAGCGGATATACCTGACGAGCGAAAAGCTCGCCGCCGACGGCATTGGCGAGGCCGAATGCGCATCCGGTTACGGCGCCGACCATCACCAGCTCAAGCGCATGACGCCGGTTGATCTCGATACCGCAGAGCGCCGCCGAGGCAAAAACGCCAAAAAGCAGGGTCGTTGCGTGGTGGATTGCCCAAAGTACCATCTCGGCCGCGGGGAGCATTAGCACCTCCCGCTCTCGAACCGTGCCGCAAAGTAGGCATCCTGGAAACCCTGCTTGCAGCTGCGCGCCAGCGGGATGCAAGCGCCCGAGCGCATGACGATATCCGTGCGGTTGAAGTGGTCGATATTGCGCAGGTTGACCTGGTAGCTACGGTGACATTTAAAGAAGTTCGCGTTTTTGGCCAGCTGGTCCTCGATGTTGCGGAACGGCTCGAGCGCTTCGATGTCGCGCCCGTCGCGCAGGTGGAATACCACGTGCTTGTTGCGGGCCTCGGCGTATTCGATATCGGACAGGCGCAGAGCATGGTATCCAAAGGACGTTTTGGTCACGAGCTCATCGGTCGCGTCAGGTCGCATGCTCGAAAGCTCGTCGAGCAGTTGCGCCAGGCGTTCGTACGCTACAGGCTTGAGTAGGTAGTCGAAGGCACGGACCTCATAGGACTCCAGCGCGAACTCGGGCGATGAGGTGAGGAACACCAGACGCACGGCTGTATCGGATTGGCGCAACTCCCGCGCGGTGTCCATGCCGTTGACGAGCGGCATGATCATGTCGAGCAGAATGATGTCGGCGCGCGATGTGGCATGGCGGGCCAGCAGGTCCTCGCCGCGCGTGACGAGTGCAACGTCGACCGCCGTGCCCGTCTCGGTCGACCAGCGGTCGATCATCCGGTGCAGTCTATCTAGAAAAGCGACGTCGTCGTCGCAGGCGATGATCTTGAGCATTCGGGCCCCCTTAGTAGTTCGATTTTGCCACATTGGGTGCGCACTGCCCGCGGAGGAACACCCCGTTTGCGCCCCACGGTGCGCAACTCGCGCCGAGCAGTATTGCGGTGGCGAAAGATGCCTCCTGCGCTATCGAGAGCTCGACTATCCTCAGCTTGCCAGTTCGAAAATGGACCCGCCCCAAGATTGAATCCTTATTCCAACTTTACACCTGGCTTTACAGCTGTCTTGTCAGCTGTAAAGCCAGGTGTCATACTAAAGCCCCAAGATTCGCCAAAAGAGAGGGGCCTTGATGGCACAGAGCGCGAACATGGATGCATCGGAGCTTGCACGCGATATCGCGGCCGGCCTGGCATCGGCAACGACGGCAACGGAGCGCGCGGCACTGGTGCCCGCAGAGCTCGTCGAGGCCATTCATCAGCTAAAAACCCAACGTGACGCAGTGATCCTGGCGCACTATTATGTGGCGCCCGAGGTTCAAGCTGTGGCCGATTACGTCGGCGACAGCTTCTACCTGGCAAAGCTCGCCAAGAGCCTGCCGCAGCAGACTATCGTGCTGTGCGGCGTGGAGTTTATGGGCGAGAGCGCCAAGCTACTCAATCCCACTAAGACCGTGCTGCTGCCCGATCCGGGCGCGGACTGTCCCATGGCGCACATGGTCAAGCACGAGACGGTCGACGCGGCGCGCGCCGAATATGGCGACGACCTGGCCGTGGTGTGTTACGTCAACTCGACGGTCGAGATCAAGAGCTGGAGTGACGTGTGCGTTACCAGCTCTAACGCCGTCAAGATCGTCTCCGAGCTGCCGCAGCAGCACATCTTGTTCATTCCCGACCAGAACCTGGGCCGCTTTGTGGCCGAGCAGGTGCCCCAAAAGCACGTCATCCTCAACAACGGCTACTGCCCGCGCCATCACATCATCACCGTCGAGCAGATCGTCGACGCACAGGAGGCACACCCCGACGCGCTCGTGCTGGCGCACCCCGAGTGCAAGGCCGACGTCCTGGCCGAGGCTGACTACATCGGCTCCACTGCCGGCATCATCAAGTATGCCGAGGAGTCGGACGCGAGCGAGTTTATCATCGTGACGGTCCGCGGCGTGCTCTACGAGCTCGAGCGCCGCTGCCAGGGCACCGGCAAAAAGTTCTACTTCCCCGCGGTGCAGCCCACCTGCGTCAACATGGATCTCATCACGCTCGAAAAGCTCGTGCGCTGCCTGGAGACGGGCGAGGGCGAGGTGCAGATTGGCGTGTCGGATGAGGCCGCCGACCAGGCCAAGCTCACGCTCGACCGCATGCTCGAATACGCGGCGCGCTAGAACGATGTGACATGAGGGACCATCCCTTATGCCACATTACAAGGGAGAGGATTCCTGTGGAAACCAAACAATGCCCCGACATGGAGTGCGACGTCGTCATTGCCGGTTGCGGCGTGGCGGGCCTGTACGCGGCCCTCAATCTGCCGACGAGCACGCGCGTGATCATGCTCTCCAAGGGCGCTGTCGACGAGTGCGATTCGATGCTCGCGCAGGGCGGTATCTGCGTGCTTCCCGAAGGCTCTGACTACGACGCCTTCTTTGAGGACACCATGCACGCCGGCCACTACGATAACCGCCGCGAGAGCGTCGACATCATGATCCGCTCGAGCCGTTCGGTCATCAACGACCTGCTGGCCATGGGCGTGGACTTTGAGCGCAAGGCCGACGGCAGCCTCGACTTTACCCGCGAGGGTGCGCACAGTCGCCCGCGCATCGCCTTCCATGCCGACATTACGGGCAAGGAAATCACGACCAAGCTCCTCCAGGCCGTTCGCAAGCTGGATAACGTGCAGATTTTGGAGCACGTGGCCATGACCGACATTCTGACGGGCGAGCGTGATGGCGCCACGGCGTGCATCGGCGTCGTCGCCGTTCCCGTGGACGAGGACAACTCGGTTCGCCCCGCCGACGAGCTGGCAAATGCCGCCGAGGGCGTGCATGCCGGCGAGCCGTTTAAGATCCATGCCCGCCACACGCTGTGGGCGACAGGCGGCATCGGCGGTGTGTACGACCACTCGACCAACTACCCGCAGCTCACGGGCGATGCCTGCTACATCGCCCAGGAGCATGGCATTAAGATGGAGCACCTGGACTACGTGCAGATTCACCCCACGGGACTGTTCTCGCCGCAGCCGGGCCGCACCTTCCTGATCAGCGAGAGCTGCCGCGGCGAGGGCGCGATTTTGCTCAACGCCGCCGGCGAGCGCTTTACCGACGAGCTTCAGCCGCGCGATGTGGTCGCTGCCGCTATTCGCGAGCAGATGAAGCAGGACGGTACCGAGCACGAGTGGCTGAGTTTTGCCCCCGTCGAGCGCGATGTGGTGACCGGGCACTTTGCCAACATTCGCGCGCGCTGCCTGGAGGACGGCCGCGACATCTTGGACGAGCCCATCCCCGTTACGCCCACGCAGCACTACTTTATGGGCGGCGTGTGGGTCGACAAGGACGGCCGCACCTCGATGCCCGAGCTCTACGCCGCCGGCGAGACGGCCTGCAACGGCGTTCACGGCAAGAATCGCCTGGCTTCAAACAGCCTGCTCGAGGCGCTGGTCTGGGGTCGTCGCGCCGCGTGGTATATGCGTACCGGCGAGTCGCTGGCCGTGGAGCAGGCAGGCGATCCCGCGCTCGATGGCCGTCATCGCGCCCTGGGCGCCGACACCCTGGCAATCGATGATTTGGCCCGTGCCGCCGGCACGCAGGCCGTGGAGGAGTAGACCATGAATCCCATTACCATGAAGCTCGTCGTCGATGATCTGATTTTGCAGGCCCTGCGCGAGGACATCACGTTTGAGGACGTGAGCACGGCGAGCGTGTGCCCCACGGCGCGTCCCGCCACGGTGGAGCTTATCGCCAAAGCCGATGGCATCATCGCCGGCCTGGATGTGTTCGCTCGCACCTTTGAGCTGCTGGATTCGCAGAGCTCGGTGCTGCTCGACGTTGCCGATGGCGACGAGGTGCATGCCGGCGACCATGTGGGTCAGGTGCGCGGCGATGCGCGTGTGCTGCTTTCGGGTGAGCGCGTGGCGCTCAACTACCTGCAGCGCATGAGCGGTATCGCTACCTATACGCACCAGATGGCTGCGGCGCTCGAGGGCACCAAGACCGTGCTCGTCGACACGCGCAAGACCACGCCGGGCATGCGCGTGTTTGAAAAGGCGGCAGTCGAGATCGGCGGTGGCAGCAACCACCGCTATAACCTGTCGACGGCTGTCATGCTCAAGGACAACCACATCGATGCCGCCGGTGGCGTGACGCGCGCGATCGAGATGGCGCGCGCCCATGCGTCGTTTACCACGACGGTCGAGATCGAGTGCGAGAACCTGGACATGGTGCGCGAGGCCGTGGAGGCCGGCGCCGATATCATCATGTTCGACAACATGACCCACGACGATATGGCTGCCGCCATCGAGCTTATCGCCGGCCGCGCCAAGACCGAGTGCTCGGGCAACGTGGACGCCAGCAATATCCGCGCGCTCGCCGACCTGGGCGTTGACTTTATTAGCTCGGGCGCCCTGACGCACTCCGCGCCGATCCTCGACCTCTCGCTTAAGCACCTGCGTCTGCTGGACGGTAAATAATGGACGCCCGCGAGCGTCGCCGTGCCATCATGGGCGTGCTCGAGCGAGCCAAAGACCCCGTCTCCGGCAGCGCGCTTGCCCGCGAGGTTGGCGTGAGCCGCCAGGTCGTGGTGCAGGACATCGCCCTGCTGCGCGCCGATGGGCACGATATCGTGGCGACCAACCGCGGCTACGTGCTGCAGGAAGCCGCGAGTAGCCCCGCCGTGCCCACGCGTCTTGTTAAGGTGCGCCACAGTGTGGAGCAGGCGGGCGACGAGCTTACGAGTATCGTCGACGCGGGTGGCGCCGTGCTCAACGTGATCGTCAACCATCGTGTGTACGGCAAGATCACGGCCGACCTGGACATCCGCAACCGCCGCGATGTCGAGCGCTATCTGCGCGATATCGAGAGCGGCAAGAGCTTCCCGCTGCTAACGGTGACCAGCGGCTATCACTTCCATCGCATTGCGGCGGAGGACGAACAGACCCTCGACGAGATCGAGGCGATGCTCAAGGAGAAAGGCTACCTTGCCGATTTAATGCCCTATGAGGATGATTTGTCCTAGCCCGACACCGTCTTTATAAGTTGCGGTGAAATAGTTCCTACAATCGGCACCTAAGCAATGAGCCAGGAACTATTCCACCGCAACTGCCCACATATGCAAAAGGAGGCCTCCGCGGCGATGCGGAGGCCTCCTTTTTTGTGCACGGTGTACTTTTGAGTGTGCAAGTGGGGGAGTTGTTACTCCTCGACGATCTCGGTGATCGCGCCAGCGGGGCAAGCGTCCTGGCAAGCGCCACAGGCGACGCAGGAGTCCTCGTCAGCGACGGTAGCGACGTCCTGGAGCTCCAGAACGCCAGCGGGGCAGGAGTCGACGCAAACGCCACAAGCGATGCACTCGTCGGCATCAATTACGGGATGAGCCATGGTAGTTTCCTCTCTGTTGACCGACGCTACAGGCGATGCGCGCCGGTTTGATTCGGGCAAAAACATACCACGGGAGCGACCGTTTGCAATACCCTCTGACCGGCATCTTCATACCGTTCGCCGAGTATGCCAAGGTTTACTAAAAAACGCGCAGGTGGGGCCGTTGAGCTGCGCAAATGTTAGCTAAAGGTGACTTGAAATATTGAGCTATTGGGCGCGCCTGCGGAAAGAGCATCCCGTTATTTGGCCGAAAACCGGGTCGCAGTTTCCGGTTGGACCCGCTAGCGGAAACTGCGACCCGGTATCAGCTCTCAAAACGGGATACGGTTTCCGGTTGAGCCTTCAGACGGAAGCTGCGACCCGGAATCCACGCTCAAACCGGGATGAGCTTTCCGCAAGACGGCCCCCAGGCGCCCCCGGACCCAAGCCTCAGTCATCTCTACATAGATCTCGATAGATTTGCCGAGAACTCAATCAGCGCATCTACCTGCGCATTTGAGAACCTAAACTCTCAGCAATAAGAAATCTTATATGAATTGACTTAGATTTTGTATATTCCGGCCCATAAGGGGATACACTACATCCTGAAAGACAAGCCGAAGTGCCGCGCGACAGACCGTCGAGGCGGCGCGAACGCACAAGAGAGAGGGAATTTCTAATGAGTAAGATTCTTGGTATCGACCTTGGTACTACTAACTCCGCTATGGCCGTCCTCGAGGGCGGTTCTCCGACCATTATCGTGAACGCCGAGGGCGACCGCACCACCCCGTCCGTTGTTGGCTTCCGTGCTGACGGCGACCGCGTCGTGGGTAAGGCCGCTAAGAACCAGGCTGTCACCAACCCCAAAAACACCGTGTTCTCCATCAAGCGCTTCATGGGCCGCAAGTACTCCGAGTGCACCTCCGAGATCAAGACCGTGCCGTATGAGGTCAAGGAGGGCCAGGGTGGCCGTGCCGTCGTCGACATCGAGGGCAAGGACTACACCGCCGAGCAGGTGAGTGCCATGACGCTCGCAAAGATGAAGGCCGACGCCGAGAAGTATCTGGGCGAGACCGTCACCGACGCCGTCATCACCGTCCCGGCCTACTTCAACGACGCCCAGCGTCAGGCCACCAAGGACGCCGGTAAGATCGCCGGCCTCAACGTCAAGCGTATCGTCAACGAGCCGACCGCTGCTGCTCTGGCCTATGGCCTGGACAAGCAGGGCACCGACCAGCGCATCCTGGTCTTCGACCTGGGTGGCGGTACCTTCGACGTCTCCATCCTCGACCTCGCCGACGGCGTGTTTGAGGTTCTGTCCACCTCGGGCGACAACCACCTGGGCGGCGACGACTGGGATCAGCGCGTCATCGACTGGATGGCCGATAAGTTCCAGCAGGAGAACGGTGTCGACCTGCGTCAGGACCCCATGGCCCTGCAGCGTCTGAAGGAGGCCGCCGAGAACGCCAAGAAGGAGCTCTCCGCTGCCCAGCAGACCACCATCAACCTGCCGTTCATTACCATGAACCAGTCTGGCCCGCTGCACCTCAACTACACGCTGACCCGTGCCGAGTTCGAGAAGATCACCCGCGACCTGCTTGAGCGCTGCAAGCAGCCTGTCACCAACGCCCTGCGCGACGCCAAGCTTAAGCTCTCTGATCTGACCGAGGTTATCCTCGTCGGCGGCTCCACCCGTATGCCCGCTGTCCAGGAGCTCGTCAAGACCATGACCGGCAAGCAGCCCAACATGTCCGTGAACCCCGACGAGGTCGTTGCCGACGGCGCTGCCGTCCAGGGCGGCGTGCTCACCGGCGACGTCGAGGGCATCCTGCTGCTCGACGTTACCCCGCTGTCGCTGGGTGTCGAGACCATGGGCGGCATCATGACCAAGATGATCGACCGCAACACCACGATCCCGACCTCCAAGACCGAGGTCTACTCCACCGCTGCCGACAACCAGACCAGCGTCGAGATCAACGTGCTCCAGGGCGAGCGCGAGCTTGCCCGCGACAACAAGTCGCTCGGTAAGTTCCAGCTGACCGGTATCCCGGCTGCCCGCCGCGGCGTGCCGCAGATCGAAGTCACCTTCGACATCGACGCCAACGGCATCGTCAAGGTCTCCGCTAAGGACAAGGGCACCGGCAAGGAGCAGCAGATCACTATCTCCGGCTCCACCGCTCTGTCCGACGACGAAGTCGATCGTATGGTCAAGGACGCCGAGGCTCATGCCGAGGAGGACAAGAAGCAGAAGGAAGAGGTCGAGGTCCGCAACCAGACCGACAGCCTGTGCTACTCCACTGAGCAGACCCTCAACGAGCTGGGCGACAAGGTTTCCGCCGACGTGAAGTCCAAGGCCGAGACCGCTATCGCCGACGCCAAGAAGGCGCTCGAGGGCTCTGACGTCGAGGCCATCAAGGCCGCCGGCGAGTCCCTGCAGTCCGTGGCCTACGAGCTGGCTCAGGTTGTCTACGCCGACGCTCAGCAGCAGACCGACGGTGCCGCCGGCGCCCAGCCTGCCGACGATGACGTCGTCGATGCCGACTACGAGGTTGTGGACGACGAGGACAAGTAATCATGTCCGCTCGTAAAGCTCGCACGGAGGCGGCCGCCGTTGGTGCCGCCCCCGTTGACTCTGAGGAGAAGGACGTGAAGATTCCCGTAGAGGCCGTTGACGATACCGAGGCCAACGAGGCCCCGGCCGCCGAGGCTGCCGAGAACCAGGTAGAGGATTCCAACAAGGAGGCGACGATGACCGAGGACGAGATGGTGGAAGCCGCTATCCGCGCCGGTGAGGAAGCCGCCGACAACGACTTTAAGCTCAAGTTCGAGCAGGCTCAGAAAGAGCTTGCCGACGTGCGCAACGAGCTCGATGCTGCGGCAGAGGCTCAGAAGGCCGCCGAGGACAAGGCAAAGGACGCCACTGAGCGCACCGCCCGTCTGCAGGCCGACTGGGAGAACTTCCGTCGCCGCACTGCCAACGAGCGCATCGCCGAGCGCGAGCGCGCGACCGAGAAGCTCGTCACTGCGCTGCTGCCGGTGGTCGACGATATCGAGCGTGCGATCGACCATGCCCGCAGCCAGGAGCTTGCCGACGACTTTAAGCAGTTCGTCGACGGCGTCGACGCGGTGCATGCCAAGCTGCTCGATGTGTTTGCGCACGAGGGCGTTGAGCCCATCGACCCCAAGGGCGAGGCGTTCAATCCGCTCGAGCACCAGGCCGTGGGTCGCGTCGAGGACGCGTCGCAGTACGACGAGACTGTCAACGACGTGTACCAGAAGGGCTACCGCATGGCGGACCGCATCCTGCGTTCCGCGATGGTGACGGTGACCTACGGTGGCGAGAAGCGCCCCGCACCGGAGCCCGAAGCGGCGCCCGAGGATGCTGCGGCCGATACGGCCGAGAGCACCGAGGAGTAATTGAGAAGGGCCCCGGGGCAACACCCGGGGCCCTTTCTGGCCTAGTGCCATATGAAAGTATGAGCCGCCGCCCGCTGGGCGACGGATGAAACAGGAGAGGAGCTACGATGGCTGCAGGCAAAACCTTCTATGACATCCTGGGCGTATCCAAGAGCGCCTCCGACAAAGAGATCAAGAGCGCGTTTCGCAAGCTCGCGCAAAAATATCACCCCGATGCCGGCGGCGACGAGGCCAAGTTCAAGGAGATCAGCGAGGCCTACGAGACGCTTTCGGACGAGAAGAAGCGCAAAGAGTACGACCAGATGCTCATGTTTGGCGGTATGCCGGGCGCAGGCGGCGCGTATGGCGGCGGCTACGGTGCCGGCGCGGGTGCCAGCGGCTGGGGCGACATCTTCGACAGCATCTTTAGCGGCAACGGTGCCTGGGGTAGCGATTGGGGCTCGGGCTTTGCCGGGGCT
>CAJJQF010000037.1:0-18791 GCA_905193815.1 uncultured Collinsella sp.
GCGCCAGGCGCACGAACCAGCCGGAGGCATTGACCGCGTCGCGCGCGATGGCGGCGAACGAATCACGCCCCACGCGACGCAGTGCGTAGCGCAGCACCTCGCGGGCACGCGTCACAAGCGGCAAGCCCTGCAAGCCCGGCACATCGGAATCGCTCATGATGCCCATGTCGATATTCCGGCGCGAGGTCTCCCCCGTCTCGCCATCGAGCTTGGTCGCCAGCGCCAGGAACTCCTGGGCGCCGAGCGCAAACATCGGCGAGCAGCGGCATAAGGCCCTGCGCCGTATCGGCCGGATTGGCGAGCGCGCAGACCAGGGCACGCACCGTCTGCACCTCGGCTGCCTGGGCAAAGACCGAGCCGCCTGCGATGACGCAGTCGAGCCCCTGATCGCGGAAGGCCTGGGCGTAGACATCGGCGTTGGTCATGCGGCCCAGCAGCAGTACCATGCCGCCCTGGGGCTGGCCGGCATCGGCAAGCGCGCGGAAGCGCTCGGCGATCGCGCGGGCCTTGGCCTGTGTGCGCTCCTGCATACTGCCGCCGGCAACAAAGAGGGCCTGGCGGCGCGAGGCGTCCGCCACCAGCGTGTCCTTGCGGCCGTCGCTCGCCTCAAGATCCAAAAAGCCCTGCATCAGGCCGCCGTCATCGCCGTCGAAGACGCGTGCCACGTAACGCAGCACCTCGTCATGGCTGCGGAAGTTGCGCACGAGTTTGACGAGTTCGCCGGCAGGGGCATCGGCCACGGCAGTCGCCTCGGGCGCGGCAGACGAGCCCACCTTGCGCTCCTGACGACGGAACACCTCGACCTCGGCGCCACGGAAGCGATAGATGGACTGCTGCGCATCGCCCACGGTGCACAGCGCGCGCTCCCCCGCACCCGTCAGGTAGCGTATCAGATCGACCTGCATCTGGTCGGTATCCTGAAACTCATCGATCATGACCATCTTAAAGCGGCCCTCGTACGCAGCACGGATGGCAGGGTAATCGCGCAGGGCCTCGTAGGCCATACGCAGCAGGTCGTTATTATCGAGGGCGGACTGGGCAGCCTTCAGCGCGCGATACTCAGCCTCCACGGAACGGGCCAGGCCCACCAGCGCATCGAGCGCCGGGCCACCGCAGGCAAGCACGATATTGATAAACGCATCGGCGGCCTCGGCCTTGAGCAGCTCGACCTGCTCCTTAGGGAATGCCTTGCTCGCGCGCGGCATGGTGCACGACATCATAAGTCGCGCTGCATCGGCCATGGTCTTGCCGCTCGCCTCGAACGCGTCAATGGCGTCGAGTGCCATCTGCGCCTTCTCGGTCGCGGCCTTGCTTGCGCCCAGCGCCGCGCGATAGGCATCGGCGAGTGCCGAGGTATCGGCCTGCCCGCGCGCCACGCACACGTCGTCCATACCGCCCGGCAACTGGCTCGACAGCTCCAGCAGGTCGCGCACCAGGCCCTTGATGGTCGCGCCAGCGCCAAAGGAACCGCCCTCGCCCGCCATGGGATACCAGGCATAGAGGGCCTTGAGCGATGCCGCGAGCTCGGGGGCGGCATCGGGCGCCGTCGCGCGGGCCAACACATGCTCAACAGCCTGGTCCATGAGCTCGTCGGTATCGGTGAGCACCGTGAACTCGGGGTCGATGCCCAGCTCCAGCGCATGCGCGCGCAGGATACGCGAGCACATGCCGTGAATGGTCGAGATCCACGCGTCGTCGACGGTCAGTGCCTCCTCGTCCATGCCCTCGTCGATAAGCGCACGGCGCACGCGGTCGCGAATCTCGGCCGCGGCATCTTTGGTAAAGGTAATAGCGAGCACCTGATCCAGATGTTCAACGAACGGACCGGATTCGGGCGAGAGCGCGTAGACGATGCGGCGCGTAAGGGTAAAGGTCTTGCCCGAACCGGCGCCCGCCGAGACAAATAGCGGACGGTCGAGCGTTTTGACAATCTGCAGCTGTTGCGGCATCAAAGTCGAAAGATCCATGGTCTACACGTCCCTCCTTACAAACGTTCCTTGGTGGTTATACGAACAGCGCGCATGCGCGGCTTGCGCCGATGTCGGGTCGACAGCGGCGACGTCACCTGCCTCGAGCTCGCGCAGGCGCTCGGCAATGCCGGTCTCCACGCGGTCGAGCAGGGCATCGAAGTCCATGCTGCCGCCCTCGCCCGGGAAGCCCTTCTTGAGGCCCGGGATGCGACCGTCACCACGCTCTTCCTCGAGCAACTCGGCACTCGCCGCGCCGCGCAGCGCGGGCTTGCCGCCCTTGGTCGAGAAATAGAGCGCAGCACGGGTATCTAGGCCCAGCGCCCGACGCATGGCCTGCGCGTAGATGAGTGTCTGGGTATGGGGCGGCAGCCAGCGCGGGTCGTCGATGGGAGCCTCGCCCGTCTCCTCGTCACGCACCGTGGGGTCGGCAAGCTTAAACTCCTCGACACCCGAACGATGCTTGTAGTCGATTACCACGGCTCGATTCTCGGCATCCACATCTACGCGGTCGATGCGCCCGCCGAGCGGCCAACCGGCATACTCGACCTGGAGCTCGTTGAACGCAAACTCCAGGTAGCGCGGGGCAAAGGGGGCAAGTGCCTCGGACTCGTAGGCAAGCACGCCCTCCAACTGCGGCAAGATCTCGGCCACCTGACGCTCCTCCACCGGGGAGAGCGGCACCAGCGGGCCCTCGGCGCCGCGCTTGCCGGCGTGCTCGGCCAAGGTCTCGTCAAAGACCTCGTGCAGCAGCTCCTGTGCACGCGGCAGATTCTCGGGCGTCACGCGCTTCATGCCCTCTTGGGGCAGACGGGCATGCAGATGCTCCAGCACGTCGTGGACAAAGTTGCCCTTCTCCATGTTGCCAAAGCCCGCGTCGATCGACTGGGGCTTGACGCGATACGACACGAACCAGCACAGCGGGCACGTCGAGTACGCCTCAATCTGCGAGGCGGACGTCAGACGCGGCACGAGCGGCGCGTTCTCGCCCTCGCCATCGCGGCGACGCAGGACCAAATACGGCACGGCCTCGGCACTCAGATGCTGAGGGGCTTCACAGGTCACGCGCTCGCGCTTGAGACCTTCGCCTGCCGCGGGATCAAAGTCGGCGATGATATCGCCTTCGCCCACGCGCATGGGCTTGGCAGCGCCAGCGGCCTCGGCATGTGCCCACAGCTCGGTCCATACGGCTGCCGGGTAGCACTCGCGTGCCTGGCGATCGTGCGTCACACGGGCGAGCGCGACCGGACCGCTCGCCGCCTGCATCGCACGGCCAAAGCGCACGCGCAGCAGGGCAGCGGGCTCCAAAGACACGCCGTCGCGGCGCAGCTCGGCTGTCAACGTGGCAAGCGGGCCCTCTTCGTGCGAAAGCGGATAGCTGTCCAGGTCGACATCGGCAAACAGCACGGCATCGTAGCCGCCAGGACGCAAAACCGACGCATCGGCAAGCGACACGAAGCGCACTTGTGCTCGTGGTGTGCGATCGACCTCGTAGGTCTCGTAATCGTAGGCGGTACTGCGCTTGTCCACCTTGGTTCGAACGCCGTCGAGAACCGGCACGGTCGCGGCCTGCGACACGTCGAGCGCGCGAGCATCGTTCATAAGGATGTCGATGGCATGGCGCAGCAAAGCCGTCTCTGCCTGGCGACGGGCCTGGCCGTCAAGGCCGCCTAGAGCGCGATCGGGCAACGCCTCGGCAACGGCAAGCATGGCCTTAAGCGCCGTCACGGGCTTGTCACGCCACAGCGCCTGGAACACGTCCGAGACCACACACGGTACGTTCTTAAACCAGTTATCGTCGCTCGTCGCCTTGCGCGCGCCCCTCACCTGGCCCTGAACGCTCTGCAGCAGGCTCTTGACGCCCGCGGTAGTCTTGTTGCGCGAGAGACGCATATTCTTATCGAAGGTACGGGCATTGACGGCATCAGCGCCCGAAAGCGGACTGTAGATCCAGTCGGTAAGCTCCGGCGCGGGCCACCACTCGGTCTTGGAAGCGGTGCCCTCGTCGGCGGCTTTCATACGCTCGATCAGGTTGGCGAGCGCCGTAAACTGCCTGCCCGCGATGGACTGGGAAAACGCCGTGAACTCAGTCGTCTCGGCCGCAATGTGACGCGCCGCAAAACGGGCGGCGAGCTCGCCGAACAGCTGGGGTGCCCGGGCAGAAACGACGAGCACGCGCACGGGGTCGGCGGGCGTTGCAGTAGCTTTATCGGCCTTGGACTCCTTGCGCGCTTTCACCAACTTATCGATGGCGTCCGCATAGACATGAGCACGGGCATGGGGGCCGGCGACCTCAATAAAGACAGGCTGAGCGGCGGCCCCGCAAACGACATCAGACGCGACGGCGTCCTCCCCCAGCGGCGCGATCTCAAACAGCACACCGCGGGCATCAAATGCCGTGGCAAGCTCCTCGCGCATCGCCGCCTGCTCGCGGGCAAGCAGCACGACGACCTCTCCCCCATTGTTCGCCACGGCAGACAGCAGCTCGAGTAGACCGTGCGTAAACGACGTGGTACCGCGCACGCATACGGCGCGGGCGCACGCCGGCAGGCTATCGGCCAGGGCACCGGCCATAATGTCAGCTGCCTCGCAGGGCTCGACCATATCTCGACGGTCCAAACCGCCCGCGTAGGCACGCAAAAGCTCAAACACACGAGCCTCGGCATCGCTTTTTGGCTCAGGCTGGCAATTGTTGCCACCGCATCGCTCGGCCGTCGTCCCCGCCACACCCGGCAGCACATCGCGGGCCATGCGCGCGAGCATGCGCACCGTGCCCTGGCTACGCGAAAGCGGCTGCAGGTCGGCATCGTCGAGACGCGTGACCATGTCCGAGAACAGCATCTGGCGCTGCAGGTTGTCAACGAAACCGCGCCCGTCGCCCAAAAGCTCCCAAAGCGAGCGAATCCACGATGTAGGCGTCTTGTAGTCAATACCCAGCGAAATCCCGGCTTCCGCCGCATCATGACGGCACAGGTCGAGCTCGGCAAACGTAGGTGTCAGCAGCACGGCACGTCCGTGGCAGCCGACAAGGTCGGCAAGCAGCGCCGACTCGGCATCACTCAAATCCGTGCCGGCATTGGTGGTATAGATTCGAACAGGCATGGTCCTCCGCTCAAACTGTTCGCAATAATCAATGCATCCATCCTACCCGCCCAAGCGGACACATTGCCACCGCAGCTCCATCTTTTGGTACAAAGCAACCTGACCCCAACGCACCAGCCAATTGCGGGCATATAAAAACCGCCCCCGGAGGAGCGGTTTTGTACAATTCGTTTATGGCGCGGCCTACTCGCCGTCCTCCAGCTTAATGAGGATTTTGCGGTAGCCACCGTACTCGCCGTTGAGCGCCTTGGACACACGGCTCACCGTGGTGGACGAAGCGCCAGTACGGGCTTGAACCTCAACATAAGGCTCGCCCTCATCCAGATAACGCGCAACCTGCAGACGTTGCGAAAGATCGCATATCTCGCGCGGCGTGCAGATATCGGTCAAAAACGCTTGGATATCCTTCTCGTCGTCCAAAAGGCTAAATGCGTGGACCAGCTGCTTGACATCAGGCTTGTCAAACATGTTCTCGATATTCATCGATCACCGCCAAACCCGCCAAAAGGCATCGAAGTTGATACTGACATCGGGCATCGTTCGCCCGTTCTATGCAATAGGGCAACGCCTGTGGCTTTTGCCCGTAGCAGTTTAGCACACCACCAAACTAAAGCGACAAGACTCTCTGCCAGCGGCGCGTTTTTCAGGACGAACGCCGTTTAGAAACCGAATGCGCACGTAAGCTCCACGAATATTTGAGACAATAGGCGCCCAAACACCGCGGCGCGCCCGCGCAACCATCCAGGTCGCCGCCGTAAGCCACTTCACGCGACGCCAGCAACCCCGGCGCAAGAAAGGATTCACGCCATGCGCTTTATGCTTAACTGGCTCTTTACTTCGATCGCCATCGCGATCGCCACGTTCCTCGTCCCCGGCATCCAACCCTTCGGTTTCGCCGAGGCCTGGGTCTGTTTCGCCTTTGTGGGACTGTTCCTCAACATCGTCGACTCGCTCGTCAAGCCGTTCCTCACGGTCATCTCGCTACCGCTCACGATCATTACGCTGGGCATTTTCCAGCTTGTCGTCAACAGCTTTATGCTCGAGCTGGCCAGCTACCTGTCGGTCAATCTGCTGGGCGCGGGCATCTCCATCGCCGGCTTTGGATCGGCCTTTATGGGCAGCATCCTGGTATCCATCATGCGCAGTATTCTCGACAGCATCGCCGAGGGCTAGAGCTGTTCAATACGAACCGTCATATCGACCCAAAACAAAGGCCGCCCATCGCAAAAATGGGCGGCCTTCTTATTTGCCAAGTCTCAAAGGACGAGAGAATCTACCATTTCTACCCCGTCCCCAAATGCAGGTGTGGGTTAGATGACGTAGTCGTAGCCATGGTTGGGAGCGACAAGTTGATCGAGCGTCACGCCGTCGAGATAGTCGTTGATGAGCTTGTCCAGGTTCTTCCACACGTCGAGCGTGGGGCACTCATCCGAACGTGAGCAGCCCTTGCAGTCGCCATCCAGGCAGGCGACCGGCGCCAGGCTGCCCTCGGTCAGGCGCAAGATCTCGCCCACCGTGTACTGCTCGGGCGGGCGCGTGAGCACGTAGCCGCCGCCCTTGCCACGCATGCCCGAGAGCATGTTGGCACGTACTAGCGTAGCCAAGATGTTCTCGAGATATTTCTCGGAAATCCCCTGTCGCGCCGCGATCTCTTTGAGCGGGATGCGACCGGCCGCCTGGTGCTCGGCCAGATCGACCATAACACGCAGGGCATATCTGCCCTTAGTAGAAACCAACATGTATAGTGCTGCCTTTCGGTCATTTAGTCCGTAGAAATTCTAGCCGAAAAATTGGTTTTGAAAATACCCATTCCCGTCAAGATGGTTAATCGACTCGTAATAATCTTCTATTTCCTATTGCGTTACTAGGCTTTAGTGTCTACTATGCTTGCCAACAGCAAAACGAACAACCTATAAGGTTTGTGGGTTTCGCTGCTACACACACCGTAAAACCACACGGTATCCAGTCATTTGAACACTTTGGAGGTTCATCATGAGCAAGGTTTACACGTCCATCGATCAGCTTATCGGCCGCACCCCGCTCCTGGAGCTCACTCACTTTGAGGCCGATGAGGACCTCAAGGCCCGCGTGCTCGTCAAGCTGGAATACTTCAACCCCGCCGGATCCGTCAAAGACCGCGTCGCCAAGAACATGATCGACGAGGCCGAGAAGGCCGGCAAGCTCGTGCGCGGCGGCGACTACACCATCATCGAACCCACGAGCGGCAACACCGGCGTCGGCATCGCCTCGGTGGCGGCGGCTCGCGGCTACAAGGTGATCATCACCATGCCCGAGACCATGTCCGTCGAGCGCCGCAAGCTTATGCAGGCATATGGCGCACAGCTCGTGCTCACCGACGGTTCCAAGGGTATGAAGGGCGCCATCGCCAAGGCCGAGGAGCTGCAGAAGGAGACCCCCAACAGCATTATCGCCGGCCAGTTTGTGAACCCCGCCAACCCCGCCATCCACAAGGCCACGACCGGTCCCGAGATCTGGGACGATACCGACGGCAAGGTCGACATCTTCGTCGCCGGCGTCGGCACCGGCGGCACCGTGACCGGCGTGGGTGAATTCCTCAAGGAGCAGAACTCCGAGATTCAGGTTGTCGCCGTCGAGCCCGCCACCTCCCCGGTACTCTCTAAGGGCCAAGCCGGCCCGCACAAGATCCAGGGTATCGGCGCCGGCTTTGTGCCCGACGTCCTCGACACCCAGGTCTATGACGAGATCATCCCCGTCGAGAACGACGACGCCTTTGCCACCGGCCGCGCCGTGGGCCACAAGGAGGGCGTGCTCGTGGGCATTTCGTCCGGCGCCGCCGTGTGGGCCGCGCTGCAGCTGGCCAAGCGCCCCGAGAACGAGGGCAAGACCATCGTGGCGCTGCTCGCCGACACCGGTGAGCGCTACCTGTCCACGGCACTGTTCCAGGACTAGAGCTTCTCGTTCTTAGAACGAGTCCAAGGCACGCCGGCCTCCCCTCTCTCTTCTGGCGGCCTGGGCTCATCCCAACAGGGTGTCCCACATGACGCCCGAACTTGCTACAATGTCTGCGGCGCGGAACCAGCCTCCCGCGCCGCTTTTCTTTTTTGGCCACATGCCACCAAGGAGAACCTCCCCATGCACAACAAGCGCGTGCTCGTCGCCATGAGCGGCGGCGTCGATTCCAGCGTGACCGCGTATCTGCTCAAAAGTCAGGGTTACGAATGTGTCGGTGCCACCATGCGCCTCACCTGCCCCGCACCCGATCCCGCAACAGGCATGAGTAAGGTCGACCGCGATATCGCCGATGCAAAGGCCGTCGCCGAGCGCCTGGGGATACCCCATCACGTGCTCGACCTGCAGCAGACCTTCGACCGCAACGTGATCGAGCGCTTCGTGACTGCCTACCAGGAAGGACTGACGCCCAACCCGTGCATCATCTGCAACCGCCATATTAAGTTTGGCGCGTTGCTCGATGCAGCGCTCGATATGGGCTGCGACTACATCGCCACAGGTCACTACGCCAAAACGAGCCAGGCGTCCGACGGCACCTGGCAGCTGTACCGTGGCGAGGACCCCAAGAAGGACCAAAGCTACTTTTTGTATTCGCTTACGCAGGAGCGCCTGGCACGCACAATCTTTCCGCTGGCAGGCCTGGACAAGGAGCACGACGTGCGCCGCATTGCCGCCGAGCAGGGCTTCATCAACGCCAAGAAGGCCGAGAGCGAGGATATCTGCTTTATTCCAGACGGTGACTACGCGGGCTATATCGAGCGCCGGTGCGGACATCCCGCTGCACCGGGCGACATTGTGTGGCGCGACGGCAGCGTGGTCGGCCGCCACAATGGCGCGTTGCACTACACCATCGGTCAGCGCAAGGGCCTGGGCGTCGCGATGGCGCATCCCGTGTATGTAACGGGCGTCGACGCCGCCAACAACACCGTGCATCTGGGCGAGGCCGAGGACCTGGCGGCCACAGCGCTCACGGCCGATGAGTGGATCTGGAGCGCGCCGGCAGAGCGCATGGAGGCTGAGCTCGATACCGGCGGCATTCGCGTGGGCGCCAAGTACCGCTACCGTCAAAAGGACCAGGCAGCGACCCTTACACGTGGCGCCGACGGGCAAATGCTGCTGACTTTTGACGAGCCGCAGCGAGCCATCGCCCCCGGCCAAGCCGTTGTAGTCTACCGCGGCGACATCGTCCTCGGCGGCGGCACGGTGACCGGCGCACTTAAATAGCCGCGGGTTTATCGCTGCACGTGTCGAAGTGCCTCAACAGAGGCACTAACCTCGATTACGCGACGCTCGAGGCCTCGGCAAATGGCCTCGAGTCGACCCTCCGCCGTCGCCCATTCGCTCTGCGAAAGAATCTCGATCGCCTCATCAACAAATCCGTTGAGCCGCGATGAATCGAACCAATCGAGTGAGTCCGCAAGCGCCAGCTGGACGGAAGGGTCGGGCCCAAACGGCTTAGCGGAAAACCCAAACTCCCCAGCTGCGAGCACGGCAGTTGGTACGTTGTACCACAGGCAGTTGCCGCTATCGAACAGAGGAGCAGGTTTTATCTCCAGGGTGTCAACATTACGGATGATGCCGAAGTTTCGCCAATGGCGGTTGCTGTTGGCCAAAAGGGCATCGCAGACAATCATCTGCGACATAGACCTTCTCACAGCGGCCTCATCGGCACCATGCTTGCCAAGGTAGCGACAGTATCGATCGTATGTCGAGCTTCCTCGCTGGCCGCCAAGGGCGTTCTTAACGTAAACAGCCGGAACGTATTCCTCGCGGCTATCAAGAAAGTCGTCGCACAGACAGACAGGGCCATCGAACATCCGCTCAACCGTATAAGGAACAAACTCACCCTCCGACAGCAAGCGACGATGTAGAGCCGTTGCAACCGCCTCGTTAAAGGGACGTTGATCGTCCATCCCGCACCCTTTAGCCAAAACGCGAATGTCGTTTCGGATCATCCACGATTTAGGGAGCTCGCCCTCGGACGTGTTATCCGGATTTTTAAGACCGATGCCTTCCAGCCAACCAGAACGCTCTTCGGGCGCCGATCGCTCAAATTCGTTCTCAAAGTAATTGATGTTTTGCCATTCGAGCTCATCGCATTCTGCCGGCCGCAGCCAATAGCAATCCGAAAGCGAGAGACCCAGGCACCGAACCGGAACCTCGATGCCACTGGCAATTCCCAGTTCACGATAGCGCGAGACGAGCCCGGGGCGGACGTCAGGCACCGACCGATGGCTCCACCACACGTTGAGCTCCCGTTTATTCACTGTAGGAGAAGAGCTCGAGCACGTGCCAAACGGCATTCGTTGCGTATCGAGGACCTTGGCGATTTCAAAGGGAAACTCGCGCGTCGGATCAAATGAGACATACGCGACCTCATGGTCGGCCGACATCAGCGTAAACTTGCGTCCCACATCGGCTGCAGGACGGCGCCCTCGTTTGCGGACCTTTTGATAGGCGATCGCAGAATTGTACTCGACCATCTTCCGGCCGCCCACAATATCGCACACAAGCGTTCCCGATGCGGCAAGTTGAGATATGCGGGCTTTCGTAACGCCCAACAGGTGGGCGGCATCACCCATAGACAAGTACCCAGACGTATCCATACACCGCATCACCTCGTTAAGTAATTTATATGTTTAGTTAATAGATTACATACATCATAATACTAAACATCCTAAAGCGAAAAAAGGCCCGAGAAATCGGGCCTTAGCGATCGGTCAGCCGAGTCGCAAGCTGCTCCCCTAGCGCTGTACGTAGGCGCGGACGAGCTCGTAGGTGTTGCGCACGCCGTCGATGTGGCTGCGCTCGTAGTTGTGGCTCGCGTACACGCCGGGGCCGATCAGGCCGTGACGGATGTCGTAGCCGGCAGAGAGCGTGGCCTCGACGTCCGAGCCGTAATGCGGGTACACGTCGATGGCATAATCGAGCTCAAGCTCGCGCGCGATATTGGACAGCGTGGTCACCAGATCGTAGTTGTAGGGGCCACCCGAATCCTTGGCGCAAATCGACACCATGCGCTCGGTGCAGCCCAGGTCGTCGCCCACGCAGCCCATGTCAACGCTGATCATCTCGCGCGTGTCGGCCGGCACGAAAGCACCGCCGTGGCCGACCTCCTCGTACACGGTAAAGAGCAGCGACACCTTGCGCGAAAGCGACACCTCGCCATCAGCAACAGCGCGGGCAAGACCCAGCAGAATCGACGCCGACAGCTTGTCATCCAGGAAGCGGCTCTTGATGTAGCCGCTCTCCGTCACCGTGGTTCGCGGATCCATAGCGATGATGTCGCCGGTCTGAATGCCCAGCTCAAGCACATCGTCCTTGCTGTCGACATTCTCATCGAGCAGGATTTCCATGTTCTTCTCGATGGTCTTGACCGGCTCGTCGGCCACGTGCGCCGAAGGCTCGGTGTTAAGAACCACACCCGTGTACACATTGCCGTCACGCGTGTAGACGGTGCAGTTCTCGCCATCGGCCGTAGACCACTGATGCCCGCCGAGCGTCGTGGGACGCAGACGGCCATTGTCCTTAATGGAGCGTACCATGGCGCCCAGGGTATCGACATGGCTCGCCAACACGAGCGGCTCGCCCTCACCACCAAGCTCAACGAGCACATTGCCCTTGTTAGAACGCTCGGGGCCAAAGCCCATATCGCGCAACGTTTCCATTAGATAATCAGTCGCCGCACGGGTATAGCCCGTAGGCGAGGCGATAGAAGTCAGCGTCTTAAGCTGTCCCGCGATATAGGAGAGCGTCCCCTCTAGAGAAGCATCAACATTAGAAGCCATATGCATCCTTCCAAGTAAAACTAAGACCGAGTCCCGATTTTAACCGTTCTGCACGGTCAATGCCCTAGGAGCCGAGCCGCCTCCCGACGTCCCCGCACCGGTTTTGTGCACGCGCACGGTTTACAACCCGAATCTTGCATAAATCCTATCGGTATCTGCATAAATATGAGACATCTTTTTACTTCGTCTCAGGGTACCCCACCTTGGACCGTGCAAAAAACGGAGTATTCAGCACCGTGGGTCCCAACGACCCCATCACAAACGATAAAACGACGCGGTTACAGCAGTGTTGTAGACCGTCGCAAACCAAAAACGCGGCGACAGCCATCTCCGTCCATCAATAGCCCGCCCACAGGGGCTGTCGATGGGCGCCCGCGGGCCACTACGGCCCATTCACAACGTTATGCATTTTTCAGAGCTTGCTGAATACTCCCAAAAATGCACGCTGGGAAGTGCACCACCTATCCGCAGCGGGCAGCATGCTTTGGTTTTACCCGTCTCAGGACATTGACGCAGCACAAAAAGCCCCGCCGTGCGCAGCACGGCGGGGCCAGCAGCAAGTCAAAAGACCATACGCCTACGGGCGAAGGACCACCAAACTGGGTTAGGCAGCCGGGCAGATCTTCTTGAAGAGCTCGATGACGTCGTCGAGCGTCGCCTCGCGCGGGTTGCCCGGGAAGCAGGCGTCAGCCATGGCGTCCTTGGCCAGGATCTCGATCTCGTCAGCCTTCATGGCCTCGCAGACGTGTGGGATGTTCACGTCGGCAGAGAGCTGCTTAACGGCGGCGATGGCGGCATCGGCGGCCTCGGCGGTGCTCATGCCCGTGGTGTCAACGCCCATGGCGACGGCAACCTTGGCCAGGCGCTCAGCGCAAACCGGCTTGTTGAACTCCATGGCGATCGGCAGCAGCATGGCGCAAGCGACGCCGTGCGGGGTATCGTAGTGAGCGGACAGGGTGTGAGCCATGGCGTGGTCGATGCCCAGGCCAACATTGGAGAAGCCCATGCCGGCGACATACTGACCAAGAGCCATGCCCTCACGGCCGGAGCCGGGCTGGCCGGACTTGGCCTCGGCGACGGAGTCGCGCAGGTTCTCGCTGATCAGCTTAATGGCCTCAAAGTGGAACATGTCGGAGAGCTCCCAAGCGCCCTTGGTGGTGTAGCCCTCGATGGCGTGGGTCAGAGCGTCCATGCCGGTGGAAGCAGTCAGGCCGGCGGGCATGGAAGCCATCATGTCGGGGTCGACGACGGCGACCTCGGGGGCGTCGTTGGTGTCGACGCACACGAACTTGCGGACCTTCTCGGGGTCGGTGATGACGTAGTTGATGGTCACCTCGGCGGCGGTACCGGCGGTCGTCGGCACGGCGATGGTGAACACGGCGTGGTTCTTAGTGGGAGCAACGCCCTCGAGGCTGCGGACATCAGCGAACTCGGGGTTGTTGATGATGATGCCGATGGCCTTGGCAGTGTCCATGGAGGAGCCGCCACCGATGGTCACGATAGCGTCAGCCTCGGCGGCCTTGAAGGCCTCGACGCCGTCCTTGACGTTCTGGATAGTGGGGTTGGGCTTAATCTCGGAGTAGAGGCTCCAAGCGATGCCGGCAGCGTCGAGCTCGTCGGTCACCTTAGCGGTAACGCCAAACTTGACCAGATCGGGATCGGAGCAGACGAAAATCTTCTTGTAGCCGCGACGCTGGAGCTCGCCGGGGATCTCCTTGATGGCGCCGGAACCATGATAAGAGATGGTATTGAGAACGAAACGATTAGCCATTGATAGCCTCCCATCGTGTGCGGGGCACCCATTACGCCCCACGCTATGAGTCCCATCCTAACGCTTTTGAAACGAAAAACACGTGAGAACGTCAAATTTGTTAAAGCGTTTCAACAGATGATGAAAAATATTGCGGCAAAGGGACAGCCCCTTTGCCGCATTCGGTTACTTTCGACAGCCCTCTTTCCAAGCCTCGGCCGCAACCTTCCAGCGTAAGCGCAAGTCGCGCTCGCGGTCGATGAACATGATGGCAAACGCGACAAACAGCAGCAAGCTCGCCACGACGATGGCGTGCAGGCCCATGCGCTCAATACACCAGTTGCCCAACACGGCGCCAAACACAAAGGTAAAGATCACGCCAAAGTACAGCAGGCCGTTTTCCAAAAAGCCGCGCCTGTGGGTGATGATGTAATCGTCCACGTTTTGCAGCGCGTTGCGCAAGTTGCCGATGCACATGGTCGTAGCGATGCCGTGACCGTGGATCTTGCGGAAGCTCTCGACCTGCATGCCGCAGGCAAACGAGGTGAGGCAGTTGGCGAGCAGGTTGTAACCGCCACCGGGGATAAAGCTCACACCCAGCAAGATGACGGCTTCAAAGAACACCGTCACTTGGCGCCAGTGAATCACGCTGCCAAACCGTTCGTGTACCAGGTCGGCAAGCATAATGCCCACGGCAAACGACACCACAGGGAAGAAGTAGCGCCCCGCAAGTGCCCAATTGCCCTCCGAGATGCTCACGCCCACAAGCAGGATGTTGCCCGTCTGCGCGTTTGCGAAAACATGGTCGCGCCCAATGTACGAATACACATCCATAAAGCCGCCGGCGAGCGCCAGGATAATGCCCAGTTCGATGGACTCCGATATCTGTTTGGCACGCTGCATCGTCGTGCATCCTCCTTGTTGACGACCCTCTCGTGCGTTGGCGGAAACATAGCCGCCGTTCATACTGTAACCCATTGACAACATGGCGTGCGCGCGAGACGGCTCCTTCGACACGGGGATACACAGTCTGGAAACAAACGGCGCCCGCATCGGCACGCCGATCCGCCAGCCCATGTACTCCACCAGTCTTTTTAGCCCCGTCCCAAAAAGACTGGTTACAATTACGTGCAGCATACAAACACCGGGAGGGATCGTGGCAAAAAAGCCTCAGCACGCTCAGAATAACCAGCGCAGTCAGCAGGGCAAACAGGGCCAGCAGCAAAAGCGCGGCGGCAAGGCCCAGGGCGGCCACGCCGCTCATACCCCGGCAGCGCCCGCCCGTCCCTGGCGCCCGGGCCGCGATAAGTTCCTCCCCGTCAGCCGCGCCGATATGGACGCGCGCGGTTGGGACCAGTGTGACTTTGTCTACATCTGCGGCGACGCCTACGTGGACCACCCCAGCTTTGGTATGGCCATCATCAGCCGCGTACTCGACGCGCACGGCTACAAAGTGGGCATCATCTGCCAACCCGACTGGACCGATCCCGCCAGCATCAGCGTGCTCGGTGAGCCGCGCCTGGGCTTTTTGGTCAGTGCCGGCAACATGGACTCCATGGTCAACCACTATTCGGTGACCAAGCACCGCCGCCACACCGACGCCTATACCCCCGGTGGCGAGGAGGGGCACCGCCCCAATCGTGCCGTCACGGTCTACGGCAACCTCATCCGCCAGACGTTCAAGGACGCCCCCATCATTATCGGCGGCATCGAGGCGAGCCTGCGCCGCCTGGCCCACTACGACTACTGGCAAGACAAGCTCAAGCGCTCGGTGCTGCTCGACTCGGGCGCCGACATCCTCATCTACGGCATGGGCGAGCACGCGATCGTCGAGATCGCCGACGCGCTCGACGCCGGACTACCCGTCGATCAGATCACCTATATCAACGGCACCGTCTACCGCACCAGCTCGCTCGACGAGGTCTATGACTACGACCTGCTTCCCAGCTGGGACGACCTTGCCGCCGACAAGCTCAACTACGCGCGCAGCTTTAACGTGCAGCAGCAGAACATGGACCCCATCACCGGGCATCGTCTGGTAGAGCCCTACCCCAACAGCGTCTATGTGGTGCAGAACCCACCGTCGGCCACGCTCACCACCGACGAGATGGACGAGGTGGCCGAACTCCCCTACGCACGCGATTGGCATCCCGATTACGACGCGGCGGGCGGCGTGCCGGCCTTTGCCGAGATCAAGTTTTCCATTAGCTCCAACCGCGGGTGCTTTGGTGAGTGCTCATTTTGCGCGCTGACCTTCCACCAGGGCCGCGTGCTGCAGATGCGCAGCCACGACTCGATCATGCGCGAGGCCGAGCTGCTCACACACGACCCCGAGTTTAAGGGCTACATCAACGACGTGGGCGGACCGACGGCCAACTTTAGCCGCCCGGCCTGCGACAAGCAGCTCAAGCACGGCGTGTGCAAGAACAAGCGCTGCCTGTGGCCGAGTGTGTGCAAGAACATGGTGGTCGACGAAAGCGGCTACACGCAGCTGCTGCGCGACCTGCGCCAGCTGCCGGGCGTCAAAAAGGTCTTCGTCCGCAGCGGCATCCGCTTTGACTACACCATGGCCGACGCCTCGGACGAGTTTTTGCGCGAGCTGCTGGAGCATCACGTCTCGGGCCAACTGCGCGTAGCGCCCGAGCACGTGAGCGACGCGGTGCTCTCCGTGATGGGCAAGCCGAGCCGCGCCGTCTACGATGCGTTCTGCCGCAAATTTGAGCGCTTGAACCGCGAATACGGACTCAAGCAGTACGTTGTGCCGTATCTGATTTCGAGCCACCCCGGCTCGACCATGAAGGAAGCCGTGGACCTTGCCGAGGCCGTGCGCGACATGGGCTACATGCCCGAGCAGGTGCAGGACTTCTACCCCACCCCGTCCACCATGTCGACCTGCATGTACTACACCGGCGTGGACCCGCGCACCATGGAGCCGATCTACGTGGCGCGCGACCCGCACGAAAAGGCCATGCAGCGCGCGCTGATTCAGTATCGCAAACCCGAGAACTACAAGCTCGTGCGCGAGGCGCTGGAGAAGGCCGGGCGTCGTGACCTGATTGGCTACACCAAGCATTGCCTGATCCGTCCCGTACCGCCGCGCCCGGGCGAGACGTCTGCTGGCGGCGGACATGGGACCGGCAAGAAGGGCGGCAAGGCCCACGGTGGCGCTGGCGGGGCCGGCAAGGGGCCTAAGGGCAGCAAGGGGCACAGCGGCATGTCCCGCGCGCAGAACACCGCCGGCCGTAACCGCGCGGCCCAGGGACGTCAGGGCGCCAACGGAGGCGGACGTCGCAACTAGTGCAGTGGTGCGCTCGCTGCGTCCATCCCACACGCGTGGCGCAGCGAGCGCATTGCCTCAACGAGGATAACGCCGGCAATAGCGACCGTGACTACCGCGTCGAGCGGCGTGTTCACAAACCATAGCAGGCCCATGAGGTACGAGCCGGCATTAAAGGCAAAGTGCAACAGGATCGTGTAGCGGAGCTTTCCGGTCGTCACGAGCACCCAGCCAAAAATGAGGCCGGCAGCGCCCGCATAGCAGCCCTGCACCCAGTTCATGTGCATAAAGCCGAAGACCGCCGCCTGCAGTACGATTGCCGCGGCGACGCCCCAGGTACTCGGGGCCGCCCAGGGCACTATGGTGCCGTCTTGCGCGTTCACGCGGCGCCGACGTTTCCAGAGCGGATGGCACTGTGGATTAAACGCACGCAGTGAGAACTCAAAGATGATGCCGCGCACCAGGAGCTCTTCGCAAAATGGCGCGCCAATCACCGTGGTCAGAACGGCCAGATAGCTCGTGTCGCCCATGCCTGTTTCCTCGACGAGCTCGCTATAGTCTGCCGCGACCTCGGGCAGCAGCGACAGCACGCCGTCGCATAGGTAGCTAATGACCACCTGCATGGATAGGCCGATCACGACAACGCAGGCGATGCGCTTCCATGCCGCGCCTGCTCCCCCACCGAGCGGGCGCTCGCCTTGCCGGCGCGCCATGAAGGAGCGGGGCCACAGATAACGCCACCACAGCAGCGCCATCAAAAACGACGCCGTCTGAGCGGCAGCCTGGAACCATTGGATATCGAGATTGTCGATTGGATAGCCCGTCAGCGCCGACACGGCATCGAGAACAGAAAACAGAACCACGCTCAGGGCTATATCGGCAGCGACAACGCCAAAACAGGCAAGCGCCCACGCTATCGCATTGAGCATGCCAACCTCCTCAAAACCGTTCCCTAGTTCTACCACAACTCGGCAGAGAGCTGATCCCATGGGGACGGAGGAAAACGGATCACTTATTGATGAGAATCGGGCGCAGTGCCAAAGGCCCCGCTGGGCGAAATGTCGAACGGAAAGGTGCCGCAGCGATTGAAGGCGGCGATGAACATGCGGATGGCGTTGGACGGCGTGGTGCCTACGAGTTGGGTTGCCGCCGCGAAGGCCGCCTTTTCCTCGGGCAAGACCTTCGCGACAACCGGGGTCATGTGTTCTGCCATGGCGCTTCCTTTTTGAAACGACGGTGGTGCGGATAGATGCGGGCCACGCGGCTGGGCGACGGGCTGTGAAGGCAACCCGATTGGCCCGCATCTGGAGTTTGTTTCTACTGCGTTGGTATTACTTGGTAATCCTAAGTATTACCCCGCAGATAGAATACCATACCCAACCCTATGGGGACGGAGAAAAAACGGATCATTTTGTTGCTGAGTAAGTATTTAGAGCGTGATGATGTCCGAGATATTGAGGGCCTGAGCGTCGACGGCATCGTGCGTAGCAAGCAACAGCATGCGGCCGTCGAGCAAGTCGAGCACGACCTCGGCGCATGCGTCGCGCGCAGCGGCATCCAGACCGGTAAAGGGCTCGTCCAGAATCACCGCGTCGCCCGGACACAGCAGGGCTCGGGCAATCTCGACGCGACGGCGCTGCCCGCCCGAGAGCTCGGCCACGGGCTTATAAAACCAGTTCTGGATGCCGAAATACGACGCAATTTCCGCCACACGGCGGCGGATCGTCGGCGTGTCCAGTCCCAGAGACTCCAGGCCAAACGCCAGCTCGTGCCAGACCTTGTCAGTCACCAGCTGCGCGTCTAAGTTTTGCAGCACAAAGCCGATGCGGGCGCTTTGTTCGCGCTGGGAAAGAGACTCTAGAGGCTTTCCCTCAAAGAGAATCTCGCCCGTTTTTGTCCCGTGCGGCTGCAAGATG
>CAJJQF010000038.1:0-18288 GCA_905193815.1 uncultured Collinsella sp.
ACATATCATCCCGTGCTCAAACATTCTCGCTTCGCTGCGAAACTGCGCGCGGGACGATATGTGGGCGCTCAGCACCGGGGACTGCGTTGTTCTGGCTCGGTTCGCCCGGGTGCCGTCGGGCCAGGGAAGGGCGTCTTTGCTGATAGTCTTTGTTGAGAGAGAGAGCTGCTTTTATTGCGGCTCTTTCTTTGGTTTTGGGTATATTTATTCTTGTTGAAATGTAATCCGGATGGGCTGGTGACTTGGCTTTCCGCTGTTATTTGTAGCCGTCTCGGCTTTGGTTGAGAGGAGACTAACTTTTATGCGTATTGTGTTTATGGGTACGCCTGATTTTGCTGTGGCTTCGCTGGTTTCGCTTGTCGAGGCTGGCAATGAAATTGTGCTGGTTATTACTCGTCCTGATGCTGTTCGTGGGCGTGGAAAGAAGCTGGAGCCGTCCCCTGTTAAGGCTAAGGCGCTTGAGCTGGGGTTGCCGGTTGTTGAGGCTAATCGTATGACGCCTGAGGTTGTTGAGGCGCTTCAAGTTGCCCAGGCTGACATTTTCTGTGTGGCTGCTTATGGTTGCATTTTGCCTGAAGAGGTGCTGCATATGGCGCCGCTCGGCATTGTGAATGTTCATGCGTCCTTGCTGCCGCGTTGGCGTGGCGCTGCTCCTATTCAGCGTGCCATTCTTGCTGGTGATGAGGTTGCTGGTGTTTCCATTATGCGTATTGGGCATGGCGTTGATACCGGCGCTTATTGTGCCCAGGCGTCTACGTCGGTTGCCGGTAAGCATGCCGAGGCGCTGACTATGGAGCTTGGTGAGCTTGGCGGCAAACTGCTTGCCGATATGCTTCCTTCTCTTGCCGATGGCACCGCCGTGTGGACTGAGCAGGATGAGTCGCTCGTCACTCATGCTGCCAAGATTTCCAAGCTGGAGATGCGTCTGGATCCGCAGATGGCGGCGCTCGATTGCGAGCGTCATGTGCTCGCTTCGTCCGATACCGCTCCCGCCCGTTGCGTGATTGCCGGCAAGACTGTGCGCGTGCTCGATGCTGCGCCGGCTGATGTGTCGCTTGGCGAGGGTCAGGTTCTCGTTAAGGCCAAGCGTGTTTATCTGGGTCTTTCCGATGGCTCGGTTGAGTTGCTCGAGGTTAAGCCTGATGGCAAGCGTGCTATGGCCGCTTCTGCTTGGGCTGCTGGCCTGCAGGGCGCCGATCTTATCTGGGGTGTTTTGTCATGAGCAAGTTGTCTCCCGCGCGCAAGCTTGCGCTCGATGTGTTGATGGAGGCCGATCGCCGCGGCATGTACGCGCGCGACGTGCTGTCTTCCCGTGCTTCGGCCAAGGCCATTGACCAGCGCGATTCTGCTTTTGCCGCTCGTTTGGCACTTGGAGTTGCAGCCACCCAGGGTATTTTGGACGAGCTGCTCGATCAGTTTCTCGATAAGCCTAAAAAGGTTGCGCCGCGTGTTCGCATGGCGCTTCGTATCTCGGCCTTCGAGATGCTCTATCTGCATACGCCTGGCCGCGTTGCCGTAAGTCAGGGTGTTGAGCTGGTCCGCTGCGGCGCTAAGTCCGCCGCTGGCTTGGCCAATGCCGTACTGCATAAGGTTGCGGACAATGTTGAGGACTTTGCCACGGCGTCCGATGTGGATGAGTCTGAGCGACGCTTGGTTCGTCTGTCGCGCCTGATGGGTCTTCCTCGCTGGCCGTGCGCTCGCATTATGGCGTCGTTTGACACGCCAGAGGGTGCGCTTAACTTTGCCGGCAATCTGGCCCCCGCGCCGCTGGCCCTGCATGAGAACGCCTTTGTGACTAAGCCCGATCCGTATATCTCGCAGCTCGTCGCGCCTGTCTTCCCGGGCTGCCATGCCCCGGTAGATGCCCAGGTTACCGTTGCTTCGGGTGTGTTTGACCGTGCTGCCGCGGTGGCATCTGATCTCAACGCACAGCTTATCGCAACAGCCGCCACCCGCCCTGGAAGCTGCCTTGAGATTGGTGCCGGTCGTGGCACCAAGACCTATGTGATGATGTGCCAGGCCAAGCGTGCGGGCTATGAGCGTCAGCATACGGCACTTGATCTTCATGACCGTAAGTGCGATCTGAATCTCGCTCGCCTGCATAAGGCCGGTATTCAGGGCGTTCGTACGGTTTCGGGTGATGCCTGCGAGCTTGATGAGGTGCTCACATCGTTTGATGCCATGCTTGGCGAGCCGGTTAAGTTCGACACGGTCTTTATCGATGCGCCGTGCTCTGGCACCGGAACCATGCGTCGTCATCCCGAGATCCCGTGGCGCCTAACCGAAAAGGATGTGACGGTTGAGCTGCCCAAGTTGCAGCTGACGATGCTCAAGGAGGCTGCTGCGCGCGTGGCTGCCGGCGGTGAGCTCATCTATGCAACGTGCTCGGTCTTCGACGAGGAGAACACGCAGGTCGTGGACGCGTTCCTTGCTTCTCCCGAGGGTGCTGGCTTTAGCGTGGCACCGCTTTCCGAAGCACAGATTCTGCAACTCCCCGAGTTCGATCAGGCCAAGAAGCTCGTATCCGTACGCCAGAACGAACGAGGCCTCTTCCAAAGCGTGCCGGTAAACGCCGACTCCTACGACGGCCACTTCTGCGCCAGGCTGGTCCGCAAGTAACGACTAAGTTGCGGTGAAATAGGGATTGAATAGCGGCTTCTGCCCGCCAAACAGTCCTTATTTCACCGCAACTCATTAGGAAACTTGGGTAGCTAAAGAAGCAGCCCCGCGATCGGTGTCGGTCGCGGGGCTGTTTGGTTCCTAGTGGTTATGCGGGCAGTTGGCGCAGCAGCCGCTGGTGGCGCTGGTGCTGGCGCCACCGCTTCGCTGGTCGGTGTTGTAGAAACCGCTACCCTCAAATTTAATGCCGCTGGCCGAGAACGTCTTGGCCGCCGGGGCACCGCAGCTGGGGCACACGACCTCGGGAGTCTCGGACATGGGATGCTCAACCTCAAACACGTTGCCGCAGCTCGAGCACTTGTAATCGTAGCGCGCCATAATACTTCCTTTTCAGCACAAAGCGGGCAGATTACTCTGCCCGCAAAAATTCAAACGTCTGTAACTGTACCCTATATCGGGGGTTTTATCACGCTTCGCCCCAGAATCTATGGTTGTTGCGCAGGAGCTGTGCTGTTTTATTCTCAGCGGCTGCAATGACCGCCTCGTCAGCCTGCCAGGTCCAGTTGCCCGTGGCCACGCCCGGAACGTTCATACGCGCGTCGTCGCCAAGCCCCAGGACATCCTGCAGCGGCATCATCACCAGGGGAGCGTCGCTTGCCAGCGCGTCGCTCATCAGCTTGGCCGCAAACTCAACACCGCTCGGCTCGTCGCCGCCGGCAAAGGAACGCGTGCACCAACCGGCGAGCGTCGAGGTGTCGTGCGTCGACGTGTACAGAATCTTGCCGGGCGTGGGGTGCACGCCGCAACGGACGTCGTAATCGCTAAACTCCAGCACGTCCATGCCGGGGAAACCGCAGGTCGAAGCCATGGCGCGAACACCGGGCGTCAGATAGCCCAAGTCCTCAGCGATAAAGTTGAGCGGACCCAGCTCGTCGTAGGCGGTCTGGAACAGGTCCTTGCCCGGGCCCGCCAGCCATCGACCGTCGGCGCAAGCCTTGCCCGCGGGGATACTAAAGTAGCTGTGGAATCCCAAGAAGTGATCCAAGCGCACGCGATCGTAGAGCGAAAACGCGCGGCGCAAGCGATCCATCCACCAGCTATAGCCGTTCTGCTTCATGTGGTCCCAGCGGAACGTCGGGTTGCCCCACACCTGGCCCTCGGGTGCAAAGTTGTCGGGCGGCGCGCCGGAAATCTCAATCGCCTTGCCGGTATCGGACAGCCAGAAGTTCTCGGGTTCGCTCCACGCGTCTGCCGAATCGTCGGACACGTACATAGGAATATCGCCGATAACCTCGATGCCCTTCTTGTGCGCATAGTTCATGAGCTCGCACCAAGCGAGGTCAAAGCGGTACTGCATGTACGCCTGAAGCTCGGCCTCGTTGTGGAAGCGATTGTCGTCGATCAGATGCTCGTTGTAGCGCGCGACATCTGCCGGCCAATCATGGCGCGAATCGCCTTCAAAGTACTTCTTAACGGCCATGTAGACGCAGTACTTCTCGAGCCAATCGGCATTGCGATGTTTAAACGCGGTGTACAGCGGATCGGCATCCTCGCCTCCGCGGGCCTTCCAGGTCTCAAAGTCGGCGGCCAGCTCCTCGTGGCTCTCGGGTAGCAGGTCGATATTGCCTGCAAAGGCCGAAGGACCGGCGTAAGGGGAGCGGAAGAAGTCCGTGGGGTTGACGGGGAGAACCTGCCAGTAGCGCATGCCCATGGCGGCCAGATGGTCGATAAAGCGACGCGTGGGCGCACCGATCGTACCGGGCTTGCCGTCGTCGGTCGGCACCGATGTGATATGGCACACAACACCCGCACCGTGATCGAGCGGCTCCTGCAGGCGCTGCTCGGCGTGGTGATAGATGATCGACGAACCCAGTGGGTACAGGTCGAGCGTGACCGTACCGTTGTGGATCTCGCACTCGTGACCGCTAATCACATCGCTCGCGCATTCGCCGAGCGCCGGAATCGTCACGCGGTGTGAATTGCGCAGGCTGCGGTTGATGATGACGGTCGCGGACTCGCCGTCTTTACCGGTACGGCTGTAGGCCAGCACCTCGTCATTGAGCGCAAAGGCCTTGATCTCGCCGTCAACCATAAACGGCAGCGCGCGGCGCACAGCAGATGCGTTCTTGACGATTGCAAACGTATCGAAGTCGTGCAGGTCTTCCTTGGTCGGCATGGTGCGGCGATTACCCGGATCGGTCAGGCCCTCAAGGCCGTACTCGTCACCGTAATAGATTGAGGGAACGCCCGGGAATGTCATCTGCATAAGCGTCGCGAGCCAAAATCGGCTCTTGGCCAGGCCCATCGAGTTCTCGTCCAGGCGCCACTTGCTGCGTTCGCTCTCGGGCAGCTGCGACTCGTCAGGGCCGCCGCCGAGCACCGAGATAATGCGCGGACGATCGTGGCTCGAAAGCAGATTGAGCGCGCAAGACAGTGCCTCACGCGGATAGTTCTCGCGTAGGGTCTCGATATCCTCGGCTGCCTGGTAGGCGTTCTTGTAGCCCATCAAAAAGCCGATGACCATGTCGCGGAAGGGGTAATCCATGGCCGAGTCGAGCTCGGAGCCTTGCAGATAGCGACGCAGATGGCCGTAGCTGATCTTGTTGGAGGCGTCTTCCCAGACCTCGCCGAGCAGCAGCGCGTCGGGCTTTTCGGCAAGTACGGCCTTTTTGATCTCGGTCAGGAAATCGTCCGAAAGCTCGTCGGCCACATCCAGGCGCCAGCCGTGAGCGCCGGCGCGCAGCCATTTACGAATGACGCCGTCCTTGCCCAGGAGCCGCTCGCGTACCAGTTCGGAGCTCTCATTGATGGCGGGCATATTGCCCACGCCCCACCAGCAGTCGTACGAGCCGTCCTCGTGGAAATAAAACGCATCGCGCCACGGCGAATCCTCGCTCTGCCATGCGCCCACGCCGGGGTAGTTGCCGTAGCGGTTGAAGTAGATCGAATCGTCGCCCGTGTGGTTGAACACACCGTCCAGAATGATGGAAATGCCCAGCCTCTCGGCCGCCTCGCACAGTTCAGTAAAGTCTTGCTCGGTGCCCAGAATCGGATCGATCTTGGTGTAATCGGCGGTGTCGTAGCGGTGGTTGCTCGCGGCTTCAAAAATGGGGTTGAGGTAGATGGCTGTAAAGCCCAGCTCGGCGATGCGAGGCAGGTCTTCCTGAATGCCCTTGAGCGATCCGCCGTAAAAGTCCCAAGTCTTTATGGAGCCGTCCTCGGCGCGCTCGTACACAGGCGGCTCGTTCCAGTCCTCGACCATGCGGCGCTGAATGCCCTTACGCGGTTTTTCGACCTCGGCCAGCGTGCGCTCGCGCCAGTGCTCGTCGCGGGCATAGCGATCGGGGAAGATCTGGTAGACCATACCGCGCTCGTACCACTCGGGACGAACCTCACGGTGTTTGTAGACAGTGACCTGGAATGACGGCACCTCGGCGTAGTCGTAGGTTACGCCTTCGCCGCCGGTGCGGCCCTGCGGTGCGCCCAGGCGAACCTCGGGCTGGCCCTCGATATTGCAGATAAAGCTGTACCAGATAAGACAGGGCTTGGTGCACTCAAGCTCTACGCTAAATATGCCGTCGCCCTCGTGCGTCATGGGATATCGAGACTCATCGATATCATCGACCCAGGTGCGCAGCGTAAGCGTTGCCTGCGCGGGATCGGCATCCTCCAGAATCACGGAGAGCGAAAGGGTTGTTCCTGTGGTCACAGCGCCAAACGGAGTGCGAAACTGCGGCAGACGGCTGTTGTGTATCAATCTCATAGTACGGTCCAGTTCAATAGAATCATGGCCTGCTGGCCATGGGCTTTACGCACAAGATGTAAGTATATCTGTTGTACACAGGCTGTATAAACAACATCCGTTTACCATCGGCGAACGGTTGTCCTAGAAAATCGTTTTACCACACAAATTATCGCGATATTTAAAAACGTCTATACCAATACTATTTGTAGCCAACCAAAAGTACTTCGGTTTACTACGATGAATTGGATGATCTCAACCACGGTCATTTTGATGATATTAAAACCGCAGGTAGAGGCGTTGCCAATTTCGTAGATTACTTGTCGTGGTCAGCTGGAGCCATTTTGTCGTAGTAAACCGGGCTTCTTTTTACTAGAGAAGTTCAACCAAGAAGAGGGCGCCTGGTTGGGGCGCCCTCTTTTGCGTTGAGGATTAAGTTTGAATCGTCCGGATTAGTGGCGCTTGCGGGTGGCCGTTGCCTTACGGACGGAGGTCTTCTTGGTCGGAGCCTTTTCCTCAGTCTTAGCGGCGGGGGAGACCGGGGCCTCCTTGGCGGGCTCGGTCTTTGCCGTAGCCTTCGGAGCGGTCTTGACCTCAGCAGCCTTCGGTGCCGGCTCGGCCTTTACTGCGGGCTTGTCCTCGGCCTTAGCCTCTGCCTTGGGAGCAGCAGCCTTGGTCGTGGCCTTTTTGGCCGTCGTGGTAGTGCGCTTGCGCGTGGTAGTCTTGGCGGCCGGCTTTGCCTCGACAGCTGCCTCGGCCTTGGACTCGGAGGGCGTCTCCTCGACTTTGCCGGCCGGCTTTGCGACTGCCTTCGGGGTCGTCTTCGCGGCGGCCTTCGTCGTAGTAGCCTTCGTGGTCGTCGACTTCGTTGCCGTGGTCTTCTTGGCTGCCGTTGCCTTCTTGGTGGTCGCGGCCGTCTTCTTGGCAGCGGTCTTGGCCGGAGCCTTTGCCGCAGGCTTAGCCTCGGCGGTGGCGGTTTCGGCCTTTACCTCGGGAGCGACCTCGGCCTCGGCGACCTTCTTGGCAGCGGCGGTCGTGCGCTTGCGCGTGGTCGTTGCCTTGGCGGTAGTTGTCTTGGCAGCGGTGGTCTTGCTCGCAGCGGCCTTCGTGGCCGTAGCCTTCTTAGCCGTTGCCTTGCGGGCCGTCGTCTTCTTGGCGGCAGGCTTCGCTGCGGGCTTTACCTCGGCCTCGACAGCCGGCTTCTCCTCGGCCTTGGGCTCCTCAACAGCGGGCTCCTTAACGTGCGCCGCAGGCTCGGCCTCAACAGCAACCGGCTCCTCAACAGCCGCAGCAGCCTCCACAGCCGCCGGGCGCTCAATCTCCGGATGCATATAGAAGTACAGGTCCAGATATTTATCGGCCGAGCGCGTCCAGCTAAAGTCCTGGCTCATGGCCTGCGTGACCAGCTGGTTCCAGGCGTCGCGGTTATCCCAGAACAGGCGTGCCGCGCGGAACACGGCGTCGCCCATCTCGTCGCCGTTAAAGTTGCTAAACGAGAAGCCCGTGCCCTCGCCGGTAAACTCGTTGTACGGGATCACAGTGTCCTTCAGACCACCGGTCTCGCGAACAATCGGCAGGGTGCCGTAGCGCATGGCGATAATCTGCGACAGGCCGCAGGGCTCAAACTTCGAAGGCATTAGGAACATATCGGCGGCAGCATACATGCGCTGTGACAGCGCCGGATCGAACTCGATGCGTGCGGCCATGGTTCCGGGGTACTTGTCCTGGAAGTAGCGCAGGCCGTCCTCGTAGTCGCGGTCGCCGGTGCCCAACACCGCCACCTGCACGCCGCCGGCCAGGATGCGGTCGAGCGCATACATGACCAGGTCCATGCCCTTCTGGCGCGTCAGGCGCGTGACCATCACCATGAGCGGACGGTCGTCGCGAACCTCGAGGCCCAGCTCCTCCTGCAGCTTTGCCTTGCACACGGCCTTGCCGGAGCGGTCCTCCACGGTGTAGTTGGCGGCAATGCGATTGTCAGTCGCCGGGTCAAAGCCCGCGACGTCGATGCCATTCAAAATGCCCTGCAGCGCGTACGAGCGCTCGCGCAGAACGCCGTCCAGGCCCTCGCCAAACTCGGGCGTCTGGATCTCGTTGGCATAGGTGGGGCTCACCGTAGTGATGGCGTCGGCATAACGCAAGGCGCCCAGCATGTAGTTGATGCTGCAGGCGTCGCAACGCAACTGCGAGGCGGCCGCAGGAATATGCGCCACACCCAGGATGTCCTCCATCACGGTGTCGCTAAACTGGCCCTGGAACGCCACGTTGTGGATCGAGAAGACGGTCTTGACGCGGTCATACAGCGGCAAGCCCTGGTAGAACTCGCGCAAAAACACGGGTGCCAGTGCCGTCTGCCAGTCGTTGCAGTGCAGGATGTCGCACTCAAAGCCGGCCGGCAGGTGCTGCAGGCTCTCGGTGATGGCCTTGGAGAAGAACGCAAAGCGCTCGCCGTCGTCAAAGAAGCCGTACGGGTAGTCGCGAGCAAAGTAGCGCTCGTTGTCGATGAACATATAGGTGACGCCGTCGTGCTCGAGCTTCTCGAGCCCGCAGTACTCGTTGCGCCAGCCCAGGCTCACGTAAAAGTCGGCAAAGTGCTCCATCTGCGCCTTGTACTCGTCCTTGATGGTGGCGTACTTGGGCACCATCACGATGACTTCGGCGCCGGCACGCACAAGCGCCGCAGGCAGCGAGCCCGCCACGTCGCCCAGTCCACCTGTCTTCACAAACGGCGCGCACTCGGCCGAGGCAAACACGATCTGCATCTTTTTGCTGGAATCAGCCATATTGTCTCCCATGTTGTTATTCGAGAATAGCCGCCAGGCGCGAACCGGGCGGCTATTCTACATGTTACGAGCGATGTTGCGGTGCCAACGTTAACGTACGATGGTGGTATCGGAAGTTAACGGAGCCTTGCCCAGCACCAGGATGTTCTCGGGCGTGCCGCGAAGCTCGGTGTTGGTGGGAACCACGTTGTTCTTGTCCAGGATGGCGTTCTCAACGCGGGCGCCGCTCTTGATGATGCAGCTCTGGTTGATGATCGAGTTGGTCACCGAGGCGCCTTCCTCAACCACGACGCCGCGCGACAGGATCGAGTTGCGCACGGTGCCCTTGATGATGCAGCCGGCCGAGATGATCGAGTTGCAGGCGTGGCTACCGGTCGCATAGCGCGAAGGCGGCACGTCATGGGCCTTGGTCAGGATCGGGCGCTCGGGGTCGAAGAGCTGGTCGGCCACGGTCTGGTCGAGCAGGTCCATGCTGCGGCGATACAGCGACTTCTCGCTAAACACGCCCACGACCTCGCCCTTGTATTCGTAGCTGCAAACGTCGATGTTGCCAAAGTCGCCCTGGAGTGCCTCGAGCAGGTCCAGATAGTCAGCGGCCTGGTAGTGGTCGATGATCTCGAGCAGTGTCTCGCGGTTGACGATGCAGCAGTCCATAGACGCGTTGTCGCCGTACACGACGCCGGCGCTCACGCCCGTCAGGCGGCCGTTCTCGTTGATCTGCAGCTTGGTCTCGTCATCGACGTTGCGCGTGGCCTTGCAGTACACCACGGTCATCTGGGCGCCGGAGTTCTCGTGCGCCTCGATGATGGTGTTGAGGTCCATGTTAAAGATGATGTTGGTGCCCATCATCACAACGTAGGGCTTGTCCGAGCGTTGGAACAGCGTCTTGTTGGAGATGATGTCGCGCAGCAGGAAGCGCATACCGCCCTTGGTGGTGCCATAGGCGTTGCCGGGCACCATGAACAGGCCGCCCTTCTTGCGGTCCAGGCCCCAGTCCTTGCCCGAGCCCACGTGGTCGATCAGCGAGCGGTAGTTGCCCGGCATGACGACACCGACGGTCTTGATGCCGGCATTCATCATGTTGGACAGCGGGAAGTCGATCAGGCGGTAGCGACCCAAAAACGGGACGGACGCGATGGGGCGATCCTTGAGCAGCACGCTGCCGTAGGTCGAAGAGTAGTTAGCGGTGATATAACCGATGGCCTTGCGATTGATCATCGGATCATTCCCCCTTCCCGATAACGACGTCATTTCCAACGACGGCCGTATCCTTGGTGGTATCGACAGAGCCGAGCTTCACGCCTTCTTCGACCGTGGAGTTCTCGCCCAAAATAGCGCGGCAGATGTGCGCGCCGCTCTTAACGTGCGCACCCGGCAGCAGCACGGAGTCCTCGACCACGGCGCGCTCCTCGATGATGACATCGGTCGAAAGAATCGAGTGGCGAGCGGTGCCGTAGATCTTGCAGCCGTTGGAGACCAGGCAGTCGTCCAGGCGGCCGTCCGGGCCAATGTAGTGCGGCGGACGCGTGGTGATGTTGGACATGATGGGGAAGTGCTTGTCAAACAGATCGAACTCGGGGTTGTTGCCCAGCAGGTCCATCGAGGTCTCGTGGAAGCTGGCGATGGTGCCGACGTCCTTCCAAAAGCCGTGGAACTCGTAGCTGTACAGGCGCTTGCCCTCGCCGAGCAGCTTGGGGATGATGTCCTTGCCAAAGTCGTGGCTCGAGCGCTGGTCCAGAGCGTCCTCCTCGAGTGCCTCGATCAGCACGTCGGCCGAGAAGATGTAGATGCCCATGGATGCGAGGTTCGAATCGGGCTTATCGGGCTTCTCGGTGAACTTGGTGATGCGGCCGTCCTCGGGGTCGGTGGTCAGGATGCCAAAGCGGCTGGCCTCCTCCCACGGCACAGGCATAACGCTCACCGTGAGGTCGGCGTTGTTCTCAATGTGCGTCTTGAGCATCTTGCGGTAGTCCATGCGATACAGGTGATCGCCCGAAAGAATCAGGACGTACTTGGGGTCGTTGGCCTTGATGTAGTCGAGGTTCTGCGTAATGGCGTCGGCCGTGCCCGCATACCAGGCGCCACCGGTCTGCGTCTCGTACGGCGGCAGGATCGACACGCCGCCATCGCGGCTGTCCAGATCCCACGCCTCGCCGGAGCCCACATAGGCATGCAGCAGGTAGGGGCGATACTGCGTCAGAACGCCCACCGTGTCGATGCCCGAGTTGGAGCAGTTGGAGAGCGAAAAGTCGATAATGCGGAACTTGCCACCAAAGCTAACCGCCGGCTTAGCGATCTTTTGGGTGAGTGCCCCCAATCGGCTGCCCTGTCCTCCTGCGAGGAGCATCGCGATGCATTCTTTCTTACTCATCGATTTCTCCTTCTGTCATCGATGTTCCTAAACCCATTAGCGACGGGCGCGGCGCTCGGTCGTGCCCGTCGAGTAATGCCGTGCTGGCATAGGGGAGTTCGCGGCCTTTACGCGTGCCAGATCTCGTCGCGGTACTCGCGAATGGTGCGGTCGCTCGAGAACCAGCCGCTCGAGGCGGTGTTGAGCAGCGCCTTGCGGTTCCAGGTCTCCTGGTCGCCATAGCTGTTCGTGAGCTTTTCCCATGCATCCACGTAGCTGCGGAAATCGGCCATGACCAGGTCGGGGTCGTTGTTGTTCATGAGCTCGTTGTAGATGCTCTCGAAGTTGCCCGAAAGACCCGCAAACGTGTTGTCCTTGAGCTCGTCCATCACGCGACCCAGACGCTCGCGATCGTTGTTGAGCGTATCCCATGCGAAGTAGCTGTTGGATGCCCAGAGCTGCTCGACCTCGGGGGCGGTCAGGCCAAAGATGGCCTCGTTCTCGCGGCCGGCCAGGTCGGCGATCTCGATGTTGGCGCCGTCGAGGGTGCCCAGCGTAATGGCGCCGTTCATCATGAGCTTCATGTTGGACGTGCCCGAGGCCTCCTTGCCGGCCGTGGAGATCTGCTCCGAGATCTCGGCGGCAGGGTAGATGAGCTGGGCGTTGCTCACGCGGAAGTTGGGGATAAAGCAGACCTTCATGACCTCGTTGACGCGCGGGTCGTTGTTGATGACGTCGGCCACGGAGTTAATGAGGCGGATGGTCTCCTTGGCAAAGGTGTAGCTCGAGGCAGCCTTGCCGCTAAAGATGAAGGTCGTCGGCGTCACGTGGAAGTTGGGATCGGCGATGCGACGGTTGTAGATGTCCATTACCTTCATGATGTTCATGAGCTGGCGCTTGTAGGCATGGAAGCGCTTTACCTGAACGTCGAAGACGGTGTTGGGGTCGATGACCAGACCGGTCTCGGCCTTAACGTAGGCGGCCAGACGCTCCTTGTTGGCGCGCTTGGAGGCACCCACGGCCTTCAGGAACTCGGTGTCGTTCTGGAACTCCTTGAGTTTCTCCAGCTCAAAGGCGTCCTTAAGCCAGCCATCGCCAATGGCCTCGGTCACGAGCTTGGCATAGGTGGGGTTGGCCTCGGCAAAGAAGCGACGGTGCGAGATACCGTTGGTCTTGTTGTTGAACTTCTCGGGCGTCAGGGCATAGAAGTCCTTGAGCACGATGTTCTTGATGATGTCGGAGTGGATCTTGGCCACGCCGTTGACGCTGTGGCTGCAGATCACAGACAGGTTGGCCATGCGAATCTCGCCGTCCCACAGAATGGCGGTCTGGCGCAGACGCTCCTGCCAGCCCTCCTGCGTGGTGTCGAACGACTCGTGCCAACGACGGCTGATCTCGTCGATGATCTGGTACACGCGGGGGAGCAGCTTGGAGAACGTGCCGATGGGCCATTTCTCCAGAGCCTCGGGCAGGATGGTGTGGTTGGTGTAGCTCACGACCTGCGTCACGATGTTCCAAGCGTCGTCCCACTCGAGCTTCTTTTCGTCGATAAGGATGCGCATGAGCTCGGGGCCGCACATGGCGGGATGGGTATCGTTGGTATGGATGGCCACAAACTGCGGCAGCAACTCCCAGTTCGCGTCGTGTTCCTTCTCAAAGGTGTCGAGCAGGCTGTAGATGCCGGCCGATACAAACAGGTACTCCTGCTTCAGGCGCAGCAGACGGCCGTGCTCGCCGGCGTCGTTGGGGTAGAGGATGGCGCTGATGGCCTCGGCCTCGGCGCGTTCGGCATCGGCCAGGGCGTAGTCGCCGCGGTTGAAGGCCTCCAGATCGAAGTGCTCCTCGACCGGCTCGGCGGCCCAGACGCGCAGCTTGTTGACGGTCTCGCCGGCATAACCTACGACGGGAATGTCATAGGGGACGGCCAGGATGTCCTGCGTGTCCACCGTGCGGTAGAACGTGCGGCCGTTCTCCTCAAAGCCCTCAACGTGACCACCAAATTTAATGGTCACGGCCTTGTCCTGACGGCGGACCTCCCAGGGATAGCCGTGGGTGAGCCACTCGTCGGTGGCCTCGACCTGGCTGCCGTTGACGATCTCCTGCTTAAACAGGCCGTAGCGGTAGCGCATGCCGTTGCCGTAGCCGGCAATGCCCTCGGCTGCCATGGAATCCAGGAAGCATGCGGCCAGACGGCCCAGGCCACCGTTGCCCAGTGCCGGATCGGGCTCCTGGTTCTCGATGACGGACAGGTCAAAGCCCATGTCGTCAAGCGCCTCGGCGACCATGTCGCGCACGCCAAAGTTAAGCAGGTAGTTGTCGAGCAGGCGGCCGATCAAAAACTCGATTGAGAAGTAGTACACGCGCTTCTTGCCCTCGGCGGTGGCGCGGGCGTCGCTCTTGGTGGCAACGGTGCGGGCCTTCTCGGCCACGAGCTTGGCCAGGGCGTTAAAGCGGTCGAGGTCGCTGGCGGCCTCGACGCTCTTGCCGCTGATGCTCACGACGGCATCGCGATAGAGCTCGGTAAACTCCTGCTTGTTGTCGAAGATCTTATTCATACGTTCCTTTCCCCCGGGGATGTTTCTCCCGGAACGGTTATGACATGTATCCTACGCCCCCACGGGGCGGGTAATTACAGTGGTAACGCCTTTGTTACGCTTTCTTGGCAGGAGCCTTAACAGCAGCTGCCTTAGCCTTGGGAGCAGCCTTTTTGGTGGCTGCCTTTTTGGCCGTGGTGGACTTGGCCGAAGCTTTGGCAGCGGGCTTGGCAGCCTTTGCCTTGGCCGGAGCCTTCTTAGCAGCCGCGGGCTTGGGCTTTACTGAGGACGTGCGCTTGCGCGTCGCCTTCTTGGGCTTCTCGACCACGGGCGGCTTGTAACTACTGGGACCGCGGCGCTTAAGCACCACGCCTGCCAGGCCGGGCACCTTCATCTCGATGGAGTCCATCTGCCCGTTCCAGGGATAGGGCTCGCTCGAGCAGGTGTAGGGCTCCTCACCGGCGTATCCGCTGCCACCGAACTCGGGACGGTCGGAATCAAAGATGACCTCCCAATCACCCTCGCGCGGCACGCCCACACGGAAGCTCTCATAGCTTGCCGGGTCAAAGTTGATCAGAATCACCAGGTCGTCATCGACGTCCTCGCCCTGGCGCACAAAGCTCACGATGGACTGCTTGGAGTTATCCGCGTCGATCCAGGTAAAGCCGTCGTCGGTGTAGCCGCGCTCGTACAGGGCGGGCTCGGCGGTGTACAGGTGGTTGAGCGCCTTGATAAACGCCTGATGATGACGGTGGGTCTCGTACTCCTCGGTCAGGAACCACTGGATGGACTCGTAGTAGCGCCACTCAATAAACTGGCCGATCTCGTTGCCCATAAAGTTGAGCTTGGCACCGGGGTGCGTCATCTGGTAGAAGGCCAGCGTGCGCAGACCGGCAAACTGGCGCCACCAGTCGCCCGGCATGCGGCCGATCAGCGAGCACTTGCCGTGCACGACCTCGTCGTGGCTTAAGGGGCAAATAAAGTTCTCGGTAAAGGCGTACATGATGGAGAACGTGAGCAGCCCGTGGTTGCCGGGGCGCCACGGAAAATCGGTCTGCATGTAGTGCAGGGTGTCGTTCATCCAGCCCATGTCCCACTTGTAGTGGAAGCCCAGGCCGCCGTCCTGCGGCGGATAGGTCACGAGCGGCCACGCGGTGGACTCCTCGGCCATCATCATCACGTCGGGGTAGTGCGCCTCCACGGCGCAGTTGACCTGGCGGATAAACGCGCTGGCGTCCAGGTCCTCCTCGGTACCGTACTTGTTGAACTTCTTTTGCCCCGGATCGTCGATGCCAAAGTTGAGGTACAGCATGCTGGACACACCGTCCATGCGGATGCCGTCCACGTGGAAGTTCTCGAGCCAGTACAGCACGTTAGAGACCAGGAAGGAGCGGACCTCGCCGCGGGCGAAGTCAAACTTGTGCGTGCCCCAGTTGGGGTGAATCTCGTGCTCAAACAGCATGTGGCCGTTAAAGGTGGCAAGGCCGTGGGAGTCGGCACAAAAACCGCCTGGCACCCAGTCCATGATCACGCCGATGTCCGCCTCGTGGCACGCATCGATAAAGTGCATGAGCTGCTGCGGGTTGCCGTAGCGCGACGTGGCGGCAAAGTAGCCGGTCGTCTGGTAGCCCCAGGAGCCATCGAAGGGATGCTCCATAAGCGGCATGACCTCGATGTGCGTGTAGCCCATGTCGTGCACGTAGTCCACGAGCTCCACCGACAGGTCGTCGTAGGTGTAGAACTCGCCGCGCTGCGCGGGGAAGGGATCCATAGGACCAGGGTAGTTGCCGTACTCGTCCGGATCGCCCTGTGGCGCGTCACCGTGGCGCTTCCATGAGCCAATATGCACCTCGTAGATGTTAAGGGGCTGCGACATGTGGTTGTGACCGGCGCGGCGCTTGAGCCACGCGGCGTCGTTCCACTTGTAGCCATCGAGGGTCCACAGCACGCTTGCGGTACCCGGAGGGCACTCGGCCTTAAAGGCATACGGATCGGCCTTGTAGAGCTTTTCGCCCTCGTTGGTCTCGATGAGATATTTATAGAGCTGGCCCTGCTCGGCGCCAGGAATAAAGCCTTCCCAAATAGCGCTCGTATGCACGGGCACCAGCGGGTTGGCTTCCTCATCCCAGTCGTTAAATTCGCCAATGACATGGACACTCTTTACATCGGGCGCCCAAACGCAAAAGCGCCAGCCGCGCGTGCGCTGCTGCGTGTCGGGATGCGCGCCCATCTTTTCCCAGCTGCGCTCCCACATACCAATGCCAAACAGGTAGACATCGTCCTTGGAGAGCTCCGGTGCGTGCGGAGCCGGTTTGCGGGTTGCGGGCTTTTTAGCCGTTGGCTTTAGCTTTGTATCGCTCACGTTTGATCCCATCATGACGCGGCAGCGTGTTGCCTTGGTGACTAGATGCGAAAGGTCCAAGGCTGCACGAATCGAAGGGACGGCGAAGTTTCTGTGATTCGTTCCACCTCGCGTGCTCGGTGGAACTTTCGGCAGAAACTACGATAACACCTGTACGTTAGTTTTATGGACGAAAGCGGATTTGCAGGGGCGTTTAATCGGTAAGCGACATGTTTATACCACTGGCAGAATTGCTGTGGTAAAACTCTTGACAGTTTTACCAATTAGGGTTTCAAAATTGTTTGGCTGACGTTTGGTAAAACGTTTTTAGCAGGATGTTTACCATTTGATATCGAAAGGTTCGTTTATGCCCCATACCGCCACTCCCAAGGTTGCTTTTATTTTCGATTGCGATGGCACGCTGGTTAATAGCACCCCCGTTTGGGCTTATGCTCAGCCAGAGTTATTGCACCGTCATGGCATTGATGTAACGGTTGACGATTTTGCCCAGTTTGAGCATCTTTCGCTGGAAGCTGAGTGCCAGGCCTACCACGACACCTGGGGCATTGGCGCGAATGGCGAGGAGCTGTACCGCGAGCTGAGCAATATTCTGATTGATGGGTACTCCAAGGTGCCGCCGCGCAAGGGTCTCCTGGCATTTTTGGAGCAGGCGAAGGCGGCGGGTATTGCCATGTGCGTTGCCACGTCCACGCCAGCCGAGCTGGTTAAGTCTGCGCTTGCGGGTGCCGGGCTCGATGCCTACATGGAGTTTGTGACCACCACGGGCGAGGCAGGTCGCTCTAAGCAGTTCCCCGATGTTTACGAGCTGGCGCTGCGCCGCCTGGAGGAGCACCATGGGTGCAAGTTTGAGCGCGCTTGGGTGTTTGAGGACGCGGTCTTTGGCCTAAAGAGCTCTGGGACCGCCGGCTTTAAGCGCGTGGGCATCTATGACCCGCACGGCCGCATGAAGCGCGACGACGTACGTGCCAACTGCGATATCTTTATCGACAGCTATGAAGAGCTGGACCTTGACCGTGTGCTTTCGTTTGAGGGATAGGCGAGGGCTGTGGCTTGCAAAGTATTAGTGGCCTGCGGCTCGTCCGTGGTGGCAAGCGCGGATCTGTTGCATAGACTAGCAGGGGAGTGCGACCACGTTGTCGCCGTGGACCGCGGACTCGACGCGCTGCTGGGCGCGGGACTGGGCTGCGACGTGTATGTGGGGGATGCCGACACGGTGAGTGACGCGGGCCGCGCGTTGGTCGATGCCGCCACCGACTTTGAAGTTGAGCGCCACGACTCGTACAAGGACTATACCGATCTGGCGCTGGCGCTCGATTCCGTACGCCGTCGCTGGCCGGGTGCCGAAGTGGTTGCGACCTGCGCCACTGGCGGCCGTCCTGATATGGCGCTATCCGTACTGGGGCTGCTCGCGGCTTACGAGGATGCCCCTGTCTGGATTGTCGAGGACGAGACCACGGCCCGTATCCTGCACGGAGGCGAATCGTGGATCATCGAGGACTCCAAGGGCAAGACGTTCTCCATCATCGCCATAGCCCCCAACACCGAGGTAAGCGAACACGGCCTAGAATGGGAGCTAGACCACAGCCCCCTGGGCCTGTTAGCCGACACTGGCATCAGCAACGTCGTCAGGTCAACAGCCACGATCCAAGTCCACGCTGGCACCGCCATCGCTTACCTCTACAAGTAAGGTCTATCGCATCAGGGTTTTATCGGGACGGTGGATAGAAATAAGCGCTCGAAGAGTGATTATTTCTGCCCCGTCCCAGGAAAACCCGTAAGTAAGAGATTCAACCCAAAAAAGTCCTTGCATCAAAGAAAGTCTTCCCCTATAGTATCTCCTCGTCACGGGGGCGTAGCTCAGCTGGGAGAGCGCTTGACTGGCAGTCAAGAGGTCAGGG
>CAJJQF010000039.1:0-17506 GCA_905193815.1 uncultured Collinsella sp.
CCGAGCGTTTGCGACGACGACGGCCACCGGCGGCCTCCTCGGCCTCGGGTGCCTCAACCTTACCACGGCCCTTTCCGCGGCCACGGCCCTCGCCCTGCCCCTGACCGGCGCGAGCATCGGATTCGGCATCGCGACGACGGCGCTTGGGCATCGACGTGCCGGCCAGACGGTCGGCACTCGACAGACCATCGCCCACGTCGACGCCGTTCTCGCGATCGAGTTCCATGAGCGCCAGGCGCATCTCGGGCGATTCGATGCGCTCGAGCACATCGCGTGTCACGCAATCGGGGCGGCAGTTGCAGCCCTGCTCGGCAGCCTTCTTTTTGCAGCCCTCCGAGCACGTCATATCGGCCAGGTTGACCTTAAAGACTTTGCCGTTCTCCAGGCGCAGCACCAGCTGCTCACGCGGCGTGTCATATTCCTGAATACGCGCCTTGCCAAGCGGCGTATCGATGAGCGTCTTCTTTTTGGGCGCACGGCTCTTAAAGTCCTTGTACGCCTCGAACTCATAACGCAGGCAGCACATCAGGCGGCCGCACACGCCGCTGATCTTGGACGAGTTGAGCGGCAGGTCCTGCTCTTTTGCCATGCGGATCGAGACGGGCTCAAACTGTCCGCCAAAGCGCGTGCAACAGAGCTCCTGGCCGCACTGGGCATAGCCGCCCACCAGGCGAGTCTCGTCGCGCACGCCGATCTGGCGCATGTCGACGCGAATGTGCAGCGTCGAGGACAGGTCCTTGACAAGCTGACGAAAATCGACGCGCTCCTCGGCCGCAAAGTAGAACACGGCCTTCTCGCCGCCAAACAGGTACTCGACGCCGACCGGCTTCATCTCGAGGTCGAGCTCCTTGACCAGGCGGCGGAAGTCGACCATGGCCTCGTCGCCCTGGATAGCCAGGTCGTCGGCAAGCTGCAGGTCGATGTCGCTCGCCACGCGCAGCACGGGCTTAAGCGGCTGACCGATCTCATCTTGCGGCACCTCGAAGGGATCGGCCGTGACCAGGCCGATCTCGGTTCCGCGCTCGGTGGAGCAAATGGCATAATCGGCCTCGAGGATATCCAGATCCTGCGGATCGAACCACAGGTCGCGCGAGGCGTAGGTAAACTTAACGGGTACGACTAACGGCATTTCAGTGCCTTCCTGATATCGAACAGCATGACCTCGATGGCCAGCTGGGGAGTAACGTTTCTGGCGATGTTGCGCTCGGCGGTCGCGACTGCCTCGAGCGCCCGGGTGGCACCCGCAACATTGGTCGCGGCGGCAAGCCGACCGATCGTGTCGCGCACGTCTTCGTTCACCACGTCGGCTGCCTCGTCCTGAAGCGTCAGCAGCACGTCGCGCATGAGCGTCCGCGCGCTCGCCAGCGCTTCCATGATACCCGAACGCTCGCGCGCGTTGAGTTCGCGCTTGTTGCGGTCCTCAAGCTGCTTCAATGCTCCACGCGACAGGTAATCGGCGTTTTGCTCGAGCACCTTTTCCTGCGTGGACTTGACCTCGGCGAGCGGCGCCTTAACGGCGACGATGAGCGACTTGGCGCGGCTGAGCACGTCGGCCTCGTCGGCGGCGATAAGCGAATCGATGGCGCGAACCATCTGACGGCGGGCGTCCTGGCGCTCGGCGCTCTTGAGGAACTCGATGCCACGCGTGGGGCTTCCCGCTACGGCGACGGCCATGCGGCAACGCGCAGGGTCCTGACCGGTGGCGCGGCTCACGGCCTGCGCGGCGACGGCGGGCGATACCAGCCGAAACGGCACGCACTGGCAGCGGCTCACGATGGTGGGCAACATCACGTCTGCCGAGGTGCCCAGCAGGATGAACATAACGCCCTCGGGCGGCTCCTCGAGTGTTTTGAGCAGTGCGTTGGCGGTGTTGGCGCGCAGTTGCTCGGCACGGTCGATGATGTAGACCTTGGCCTTGGCACGGATGGGCGCCAGAGGCACGTCATCGAGCAGCTCGCGGGTCTGGGCGATGAGGTAGCCCGTGGCGCTCTCGGGCGTGTAATAGTGCACGTCGGGGTGCGTATGGCGGGCGACGCGCACGCAGCTATCACATGAGCCGCAGCCATCCTGCTCGCACAGGAAGGCTTGGGCGAGCGCCCACGCGGCGTCGAGCTTGCCCGCGCCGGGCGCGCCCAAAAACAGGTAGGCGTGCGATGCGCGACCGCTGGCGACGGCATTGGTCAAAAAGTCGCGCACGCGCTCTTGGGTGTCGAGCTTGGCCAGCAGGCTTGCCTGAGCGGGGGCCATGTTACTCGGCCTCCTGGGCAAGCGCGGCGGTGACGGCGTCCTGGGAAATATCGAGGCCGTAGGCGCGAACCTGCTCGACCGTCTTCTCGAAGACTTCCTCGATGGACGCGGTCGCGTCGATGAGCTTTACGCGGTTTGGTTCCTCGGCGGCAATGGCGCAAAATCCCTGGTAGACGCGCTCTTGGAAGGCCATGCCCTTGGCCTCCATGCGGTCGGCCGCACCGCGGTCGGCCATGCGCAGCGCCGCCTGCTCGGGCGTGATGTGATAGACGAGCGTGAGCGCCGGGTGCGTACCCGCGACGGCCAGGTTGTTGGCGTCGCGTACTATCTGGCGATCGAGGCCATCGGCAAACGCCTGATAGCAGGTCGTGGAATCGTAGAAACGGTCGCACAGGACCACCTTGCCGGCCGCAAGGGCGGGGGCAATGACCTCGTGCACCAGCTGGGCACGCGCGGCCTCGTAGAGCAGCAGCTCGCAGGTGTCACCCATCGCCGTGTTGGCGGGGTCGAGCAGCAGAGCACGGATCTTTTCGCTGATGGCGGTACCGCCCGGCTCGCGCAGGCTCACAACCTGGTAGCCAGCGAGTTCAAGAGCGCGGGCAAGCAGGCGCGCCTGCGTGGACTTGCCGGCGCCATCGACGCCCTCGAGCGTGATAAAGCTATGTTGAGCGGGCTCAAAAGCCATGGGCGCAGCCCCTTCCTACAAGGCGCGTAAATGCGATTTATAGCAACCAAGCCATGATACCCCAGTGCTCGGTGCGTCCCCAATGGCTAAAGGTGCCTTTCCAAAGTTGCGGTGAAATAGGGACTGATTGAAGCTCTGAGACCGCCAAACAGTCCCTATTTCACCGCAACTTATGATGGGGAATTTTGGACGCTGGGTATAATCGTCGTATTGCATTGAAATGTGGCGAAAGGAGTGGCAATGTCTCGGTATTGCGCCTCGTGCGGCAAGCTTCTTGCAGATAATGCCAAGTTCTGCACCTCGTGCGGTGCACCCGTTGAGCAAACAACCGCGAGCGATAGCCAGCCCGCTTTTGAGCAGACCGGCTCCCTTGATACGCCGCAAGCCAAGGCGGACGACCCCCTCGCCTATCGCCCCGACCCCGCCGCAAGCCCTGCGGCCGTCGAGACCACGCAGCGCATACCCGTCGCGAGCGGCTCGCCCCAACAGCAGCCGGCTCCCGCATACGCGCCCGCTTCGCCACAGACCCCCACTCCCAAAAAGAGCGGCACCGGACCGCTTATCGCCGTTATCGTTGTGCTGGTGGCGATCATCATCGCCCTGGTCGTTTTCTTTGTGATCAAGCCTTTCGACAACGCCGCCACGCAGACGACTGCCGAGGTAGCTAAGCTGCACCATGACGTCGACGACGATGACCTAAAGCCTCTCGGCGATCCCAACAGCCTGTACGACGATGATGACGATGACGACGAGGATGGCGGCGAAGCAACGCTCTCCGAGCAGAACCTTTACCGCCGACTGAGCGAATACTACGACTTGCTCGAAGACCTCGACAACTACGTCCGTGGCTGCGCGCAGAACTTCAACGGCAGCTATCTGGAAGAGGATCGAACCACCCGTCAAAATCTCGCCGACGTCGCCGAGCGCACGGAAGACACCATCGAGCAGTATTACGACATCGTCGAGGACCTAGACGTCCCGACGAGCTCCAAGAACTACAGCTCCTGGAAGGACATCATCGCCCTGTACGACGACCTGGACCACCGCATTGACGCAATCTGTGATGCCTGGGAGATCAGCCTGAAATACGCCAAGCCTGCGGACCACAAGAATGAGATCGTGGCACCGCTGTCGCGCGACAACGTGGCGGGCACCAATGACAATAAGTATCGCCTAGACTTTGAGGAGCGCTACCCCGGTGCCAAACCCGTCGAAGTGAACTAGCGCTTTGTCGTTCCCGAGCCGGCAGTTAGGGACGTTCCTAAACTGCCGGCAGAAAAGGAACGTCCCTAACTGCCAGATAAAAAAACGAGCGAGGATTTTGAGGTCCTCGCTCGTTTTTGTTTTAGGTGATGTCTCGACCGTGCGGCTACTTGTCGGCAGCGGTCTTTTTGGTAGTCGACTTCTTGGCCGTCGTCTTTTTGGCCGTCGTCTTTTTGGCGGTCGTCTTCTTGGCAGCAGTCTTCTTTGCCGCCGTCGTCTTCTTGGCCGTGCTCGCCTTAGTCGTGGTCTTGCGGCCGCGGGCGGGCTTCTTCTCCTTGGTCGGGCAGTCCATGTTGACGCAGATACGCCACGGGCCGCGCGCCGTGTTGACCACCACGATGGGGGCGCCGCACTCGGGACAGGTCTCGCCCGTCGCCTCGAGCTTGCCACGCGCCGGCAGCGGATAGCTCACGCCGCAATCGTCATAGTTGGTGCAGCGGATAAAACGCTTGCCGCTCTTCTCGCTCTTGTGCGCGATCAGGTCGCCATGGCGTCCGGCCTCGGCACACACCTTGCACTCGCCCACCTTAAGGTCGGGCTCGTAGTTGGTGGGGCATGTGGGGTTCACGCAAATCTCGAAGGCCTTCTGGCGGAACGGCTGACACTTAATGCGCGGCGCGCCGCACTCGGGGCACACGGCGGCCTCGCCCTCGAGCGGGCTGACCTTGACGCCGCTCGGCACCGGATAGGTCACGTCGCAGTCGGGCCAGCCCATGCAGCCGATAAAGCTGCCACGGGTCTTGGCACTCGTCTTCATAACCAGGTCCTTGCCGCACTTGGGGCAAGCGCCCACGCGCGCATCGGCCGTGACGGCGTCGCTGATGGCGTCGCCCAGCTCCTGCGTATGCTTGAGCAGCTCGTCGAGCACGCCAGCCAGCAGCGCGCGCGAGTGCGTCACGACATGCTCTTCGGTATCCTCGCCGCGCTCGACGCGGGTCATATCGCCATCAAGCTCCCTGGTCATATCGGGGCTCGTGATGCGCGGGGCAAATTGCGTCAGTGCGTCGATGATGGCGATGCCCAGCTGGCTCGGCTCAACGGGATCATTTTTGAGATAGCGCACGGCATACAGGCGCTCGATGATGCTCGCACGCGTGGACTTGGTACCCAGGCCGCGCTTTTCCATCTCCTGCACGAGCTTGCCCTGGCTGTAGCGCGCGGGCGGCTCGGTCTGCTTGGCCTCGAGTTTAATGTCGAACACGTCGACCGTATCGCCCTGCTCCAGCGGCGGCATCTGCTCATCGCGCTTAAGTCCATACGGATACGCCTCGCGGAAGCCCGGAGTCACGAGCACATCGCCCGAAGCCACGAACGGCTCACCGTTCACGTCGAGCTCGAGCTTGGTGTTCTCGATGGTCGCGGGACCCATAAGCGTCGCCAGGAAGCGACGGGCGATCAGGTCATAGAGCTTGCGCTGGCCGCCGTCGAGCGTGGACGGATCGCCCTCGCCCGTGGGGTAGATAGGCGGGTGGTCGGTGGTCTCGACTTTACCGCGCGTGGGCTTCATGGGACCAGCGAGTACCTTTTTGCACACGGGCGCCAGCGCCGGGTTGATCTTTGCCAGGTCGCGCACCACGGCGCCCAAATCGAGCGTCGCGGGATACACGGTGTTGTCGACACGCGGGTAGCTGATGAGGCCCGCCATGTAGAGGGACTCGGCGATGCGCATGGTACGCGCAGGCGAGATGCCCTCGGCCGCGGCGGCAGCCTGCAGCGAGGTGGTCGCAAACGGCGTGGGCGGCTGCTGCTTGCGCGAGCGCTTGGTCACCGCGGCGACGGTTGCCGTCCTGGCACCGTCAACGTGACCGTACGCCGTCTCAGCAGCATCCTTGTCGGTAAAGCGCGCCGTCTTGTGCGCGATCTTAAAGCGATCGTCCTCGGCAGCACCCTGCGCGGCACCCATACCGCGGATCTGCCAATAATCCTCGGGCACAAACGCCATGCGCTCGCGCTCGCGCTCGACCACCAGGGCGAGTGTCGGCGTCTGCACGCGGCCGGCAGAGCGCACGTTACCAAAGCCGCCAAACTTGGCGAGCGTCAGATAGCGCGTGAGTACCGCGCCCCAAATGAGGTCGATGTGCTGGCGACTCTCGCCGGCGTCGGCCAGATTCTGGTCGAGCGAGACGAGATTATCGAAGGCCTGCGTGATCTCGGCCTTGGTAAACGAAGAATACTGGGCGCGGGCGACCGGCAAGTCCGGCGCAACCTCGCGCACCTTGTTGAGAGCGTCCGAACCGATCAGCTCGCCCTCGCGATCGAAGTCCGTAGCGATGATGACGCTGTCGGACTTTTTGGCGAGGTTCTTGAGCGAGCGGATGAGCTCCTTCTCGGCCGGCAGCTTAATGACGGGTGCCCAGGTGAGATAGGGCAGGCTCTCAAGCTTCCAGCCCTTGATGGAGATGCCATCGGCAAGGAACGGCTTACGCTTGGTGTCGTAGGGCGGACGAGCCAGGCCATCGGGCATGTCGGCCGGCAGCATCTCGCCGTCCTCAGTAACCGAATACCAGCCCAGCTTTTTATCGAACAGCACGCTGTCGCAAAAATCGGGCGCAAGGATGTGACCGGCAAGACCGATCGTCACGCACTCCTCGCCCTTCCACTCAAAACGGTAGATGGCGGTGTTGTACACCTTGTCCTTTTTGGGTTTACCCGTGGACAGACGCTCGGCAATCTGCCGCGCGGCGTCGTTTTTCTCGGCGATGATGAGCTTCAAAAGAGGCTCCTATCTCGTGTCTCTGCGGCTACGCCCGCCCGTATGGCGGCAGATTTACGCCCTTGCTTGCTCGATCTGCCCGATGAGCCAATCGCACCAGGCATCCATGCCCTCGCCCTTGCGCGCGCTCACGGCAAACCGCGGCGCCTGCGGATTGAGGTCATCGAGTGTCTTAGTATACCTATCCATGTCAAAATCGAAAGCCGGGGCCACGTCAACCTTGTTGAGCAGCTGTGCGCCGGCGTGCTGGAAGATGCCCGGGTACTTGATGGGCTTGTCGTCGCCCTCGGGCACCGAGAGAATCATGATGGACAGGTTCTCGCCCAGGTCAAAGTCGACCGGACAGACCAAGTTACCCACGTTTTCGATAAAGATGACGTCGATGTTCTCCAGACCGACGGCCTGGTCGAACGCGTCAACGGCCTCCATGATCATGTTGCCCTCGAGGTGGCACAGGCCGCCCGTGTTGATCTGGATGGCGGGCATGCCGGCTTCCTTCATGGTGATGGCATCGACATCCGAGGCGATATCGCCCTCGATGACGGCACAGCGCAGGCCAGCCTTGTCGCGCAGGCGCTCGTTAGTGCCCAGGATCGTGGTGGTCTTGCCCGAACCGGGGCTCGACAAGACGTTGATCACATAGGTGTTTGTCTCATTAAATCGCTGACGCAGCTGATCTGCCAGGCGCTCGTTGCGCGACAGAATCGGCGATGCGATATCAATCGTTTTCTCGGCCATACTTAGCGCTCCTTACTTTGGCCCCTTTATACCCCATCACCAGATGGCTAGCGGGCTAATCGTCGGGGGTTTCGATTTCGATACTCGCGATATCGAGCTCGCGGCCGTGCAGTAGGCGCACGTTGGCACCACCACACTGGGGACAGCGACAGTGGAAGCGATCGTGGTCGAAAACCTCGCCGCAGTCCAAGCATTCACTTTGCGGATGGACCTCCTCCACGGCAAGCTCGCAGCCTCGCGTGAGCGGGTCCTCGTCGCGAAATGTCTCCCATGCAAAGTCAAGCGCCTCGCGCACAACTTCGGTCATATCCCCGATACGCAGCGTTACCAAAACGGCGCGCGAGGCCCCCGCCCCACGCGCCGCGCGAATCACTGTATCGAGTATGCCGTTGACAATGCCAACCTCGTGCATACCGATTTACTCCTCGTCGTCCTCATCGTCCGAGAACAGGTCCAGACGGCTCACAAACAAGCCCTCCTTGCCCTCGCGCGCGGTAATGACCACGCGGGCGATGGCGAGCGAAATCTCGTAGAGCGAGAGCAGGGCGCCATACATGAGGCCCAGCGTAACGGGCGAGCCGTCGGGCGTAATCACAGCCGAGCCCACAAGCAGGCCAACGTATACATAACGCCAGGCACTGCGGAAAGCAGCGTAGGACACGATGTGGAAGACGGACAGGTAGAAGATGATGAGCGGCAGCTCGAACGCCACACCAAAGCCGATCATAAAGAGCAGCTCCATGTTGACGTAGTTCTCCAGATCGGGCAGCGCCGTGGCGACGGCCGAGGTCTCGCCGATGAGCCACTCAAAGCCTGCCGGGATAATGATGAAGTAGCAGAAGATGGCACCCAGGAAGAACAGCACCGTCGAGGCGAGCACCGTGGGCACGACCCATTTGCGCTCGTTGGGACGCAGTGCCGGCAGGAAAAATGCCAGAATCTGCCAGATGATCATGGGCGTGCACATGACCACGGCCATCTTGATGGCCAGCGAGAAGCGCAGGCCAAAGCCGCCGAGCGTGGTGGTGATGTAGAACTTACCGTCCGGCACAAAGGAGCGGATGGGATCTTCCAAGATGTCGAGCACCACGGGCGTGGCGAAATACAGCACGATGGCGGCGGCAAACACCGACACGACCACGATGGTCAGGCGGCGACGGAGCTCTCCCAGGTGATCGAAGAGCGGCATGCGCGCAGGTCCGATAGGCATTACTCATCGCCTCCCTTCGGGGCATCGGCAGCAGCGGCGTCGTCCTCGGCCTCGAGCTCGCGAGCGAGCTGGTCGACGACGGCCTTGCGCTTGCGGGGACGACGGGCGTAGAGGTCAGCCGTCGTGGGCTCTGCCGGCTCGGGCTCGGGCTCCGGCTCTACAGCAGGCTCAGGCTCGGCGGCGGCAGCAGCAGGCTCGGCACTCTCGGCCTCGGACTCCTCAGCAGCACCCTCGCCCTCGGCGGCAGCCTCGCTCGCGGCCTTCTCGGCAGCAAGACGGGCGCGACGCTCGGCAAAGGTCTCCTTCTTGGCGGGCGCTGCCGTCTCGGCGGCATCCTCGTCCGCATCGGAATCGTCGTCGGTCGCAGCAGCCTTCTTGGGCTTGACCGGAGCCGAAGCGGCCTCACTCACCGGATCGATAATCTCGGACTGAACAACGGCCGTCATCTTTTCCTGCGTCTCGCGGAACTGACGGATGGCACGGCCGATCGTGCGGCCCATCTGCGGGAGCTTATCCGGGCCAAACAGCAAAAAGCCGAAGACCACGATGATCGCGAGCTCACCCTCTCCAATACCAAACACACATACCTCCAAGGCTCGATGTGAGTCGAGCCCGCACCGCGCCATTCGGCCGGAACTCGTCTATTCATTCGATCAAGTATAGCGCCCGGACGCCAAAACGTCCGAGCGCATCACAAACATATGCCAAACGGCACGCCCTTTTGGGGGCAAAGATTATGCAGCGGTGATCGAAATCTCTTGGTCGACACCCAACAGCTGGACCACGCGCATCACCGGGGGCTGCACATTGGTGCAGCTAAAGCGCTTGCTGTGGTCGGCCGCGTGGTGCGCGGCGCCCACGAGCACGCCAATGCCCGTCGAATCGATGTAGCTCACCTGGGCAAAATCGAGCTCAACGGCCTCAGTGGGCTGCTCGAGCGCCAGGTCGATGGCATTGCGCAGGCTATCGGCGTTAGAGATATCGATCTCGCCGGTTACCTTAATGGTGTAGAGCTCTGGCGTGGGGTTGGTGGAAATACCCAAATCCATGTATACGCTCCTTTGTGTATCGAAAGTGCGGATAGTACGGGAAGCCGCGCGTTAGGCGCGCTCGGCACGCGCAAGCTCGGCAGCGACAAGCTTCACAGCCAGCACCAGCACATCGAGCGCGGCCTCCAGGTCCTCGACCGTGGGATAGCTCGGCGCGATGCGGATGTTGGTGTCGCGCGGGTCCTTGCCATAAGGCCAGGTGGCACCGGCCGGCGTGAGCTTAACGCCCAGGTCTGCGCAAAGCGCGGCGACCTTCTGGGCAGAGCCCTCGGGACCATCAAAGCTCACAAAGTAGCCGCCGCGAGGATGCGTCCAGGTGGCGCAACCCGTATCGCCCAGGCCCTCGGTGAGTTTGCGCTCGACGGCCTCAAAGCGCGGACGCAGGAACTCGGCATGCTTTTTCATGTGCTCCTTGACCGCCTCGACGGTGGGAAGGAAACGCACGTGACGCAGCTGGTTGAGCTTGTCGGCGCTGATGAGGCCGGCCTTCAGGCGCTTGGAGAACTCGGCGATGACCGCGGGGCTCGCACCGATAAAGCCGATGCCGGCGCCCGGGAAGGTGATCTTGGACGTCGAGGCGAATGCCACCACGCGGTCCTCGGTGCCCGCCGCGTGCGCGAGGTCGAAGATGTTGGCGAGCTCGTCGGTCTCGTCGTACAGGTCGTGCACGCAGTAGGCGTTGTCCCAGAAGATGCGGAAATCGGGTGCGGCCGTGGGCATCTCGACCAGGCGGCGCACGGTGTCCTCGCTAAAGGTGATGCCCGTGGGGTTGGAATACTTGGGCACGCACCAGATACCCTTGATGGAATCGTCGGCGGCGACGAGGCGCTCGACCTCGTCCATATCGGGGCCGTTGTCGGTCATCGCGACGGGGACATTCTCGATACCCAGATCGGCGGTGATGCCAAAGTGGCGGTCGTAGCCGGGGACAGGGCACAGGAACTTGACCTTCTTGCCGTCGTGCGCGGCCTCGTAAGCCTCCCAGGGCTCGCTGCCGCACGAGCCGCAGCGCCAGAACATGCCGGCGATATCGTGCTCGATCAGCAAGCTCGACGAGCCCAGCACGAGCGTCTGCTCGGCGGGGCAACCCAGGAACTCCCCCGCTAGCTTGCGTGCCGAGGGAATGCCCTCAAAACAGCCGTAGTTGGAACAGTCGACGTTGCCGTCGTGCAGATCGGCATCGGCATTGAGGATATCGAGCATGGGTCGAGAGATGTCCACCTGGGAGGGCGACGGCTTGCCGCGGGCCATGTCGAGCGCCAGGCCCTTGGCCTTGACCTCGGCGACCTCGGCCTTGAGCGCCTCGATGGCGGCATCGAGTTCGGTGGTTTCCATCTTCTGGTAGATCGTCTGCATGGGTGCGACCTTTCACGAAGCGGTACGTTGCAATTCTTCTAAGTATAGACCGCCACCGTCGCAACGTTATGAAGCCGTGATAGATTAAGTCCATCGCAATGAATTACGAATCGCCGCGCATGCCGGCGTGGAGCGCCCAAGGAGGCACTATGGAGTACGGATCGTTCCAGGCCGAAGAATTCGGCGACCTGCAGCGCCTGGTCGACGGACTATTTTACGACCGTCACGCCATCGACCGCCTGGATCTGATCGTACAGGCCGAAATCTTGGACCTGGCACCCGATCTCATGGAGATCGTCAACCTGCTACCGCCCGGCTACTACGACCGCCAATCGCTTTGCGACCAGCTCAATTCCGCCTTGGCCGCCCACGGCTGGGGCGCCGTCTACGGCACCGTGGAATAAACCTAGTCATTAAGAACGTCCCGAATGACTAAAACGCCGCTTGTGATGGTGTTCACAGGCGGCGTTTTCAAACTTGTATGTGCTTTTACTCGTCCTTGGGCGCGGGATGCTTGCAGATCACACTCATGTAGATCATGCCGAGCACGGCAGCGGTGACCGAACCGGCAAGAATGGCAGCCTTGGCAGCAAGAACCTCAAACTGGGCCGTCGGGAAGGCAAGGCCGCTGATGAGAATCGACATGGTAAAGCCGATGCCGCCCAGAATGCCCACACCGGCAATCATGTGCCAGTTGACATTGCGCGGCAGCTCGCAGGCCTTGAGCTTGACCAAGGCGAACGTCATGCCAAAGATACCGATCGGCTTGCCCAGCAGCATGCCAAAGTACACGCCGAGCGTCACCGGGTCGGTGAGTAGCGTGCTCATGTCCACGCCCACTAGGCGAACCTGTGCGTTCACGAACGCAAAGATCGGCAGAATCACAAAGTTAACCGGCGTGGAGATCAGACGCTCCATGCGGATGAGCGGCGGGGTCACGCGGTGCATGACGCGCTCGACCTTGGTGGTCGAGACGGTAAAGTCATGCTGGCCCAGGATGTGTGCCTCGTCGTCGTAGCGGTCATCGAGCAGCGGCAGGCACTCGCCCAACCAATCGGTGAGGCTATCGAGCTTGACGCCGCACTTGGCCGGAATGGTGAAGGCCAGGATGACGCCAGCAAGCGTGGCATGCACGCCGCTCTTGAACATGCAGAACCACAGCAGCAGGCCCAGTACCGAATACGGGGCAAGGCGGTAATGCTGCGTCTTGTTGAGCCACACGAGCGCGCAGGTCACAAGCGCGGCGGCGCCCAACCAAAACGGATTGGGGCTCTGGCCGTAGAAGATGGCGATGGCGGCGATGGAAATGAGGTCGTCGGCGATGGCGAGCGTCGAGAAGAACACGCGCACGCCGTTGGGCACGCGATTGCCCAAAAGCGACAGCACGCCCAGCGCAAAGGCAATATCGGTTGCCATGGGAATGGCCCAGCCGTTGTGCGCGCCGGCATGGTTAAAGATCAGATAGATGCAGGCGGGAACGACGACGCCGCCCACGGCCGCCAGCATGGGAAGCATAGCCTGGCGCGGGTTTTTGAGCTCGCCAACTGTCATCTCGTACTTGAGCTCAATGCCCACCAACAAAAAGAAAATCGCCATGAGGAAGTCGTTGACGAATAGCTCAACGGTGAGACCGGCCGTAAGGTTGCCCAGACCCACATACAGCGGGGTCTCCAAAAAGTGATGGATGGCCTCATAGGCATCGGTATTGGCGCAAATGACGGCGGCGATGGCGGCGAAGACCATGACGGCGGCGGAAATCGTGCCGTTCTCGGCGATGCGCTCCCAGATGTCGTGACGCTCAAAGCGCTTGCGCTCACGAACGTTGAACAGCTGCTCAGTTGCTGCCATGGGCGGCTCCTTTCACGGGAAAGCTCCCGTCTTAAAAAAGCACGGCCCGCCCAAGTGGCGGCGCCGCGCTCTAACGTATTACGCTTGCATCTAGCCTACCCTGCACGACAAGCACGCAGGCATGGCCGAAAAGCGGAACCACAGGTTGAACATTATTTGTTCAACGGCGCGGGCTCGCCTGTCCAAGAGACGACGCGGCGCCGTGCACAAAAAACGACCGGAGCGCGGGGCGTCCGCGATCCGGTCGTGGCGTTTGGTCAACTAAACCTAGCAGGCGGCCATGATGGGGGCAGCGACCTGCTTCTTACGGGAGAGGACGCCCGGCATCCAGACGCCGTCGTGCTCGTCGGCAATGCCCAGGCCCTTCTGAGCAGCCTCGGTCTCGCCCTCGAGCAGGACCTGCGAGCCCTCCTCCATGATGTCAGTGATGCACAGGACGATGCCGTCGGCACCCTTCTCGGCGGCGTAGGCGCGCATGGCCTCGCGAATCTCGTCGATCATGCCGAGTGCGCGGGTCTTGTCGACAGTCTCGTACTGGCCGATGAGCAGCTTCTTGCCGGCGGGCTCGAACATCTTGATGTCGTTGCCGACCATCTCGGCTGCGGTGAAGGAGCCGGACGGACGGGTGAGGAAGACTTCCATGCCAAACTTGACCGGGTCGACGCCCACCTGCTCGCCGAGCTTGGCGGCGACGGCGCGGTCGACATCGGTGGTGGTGGGGCTCTTGAGCATGAGCGTGTCGGTCATCATGGCCGAGAGCAGCAGCTTGGCCTGGACGTCGGAAAGCTCAACGCCGAGCACGCCGGCGAGCTTGGTGACGATGGTGCAGCTGGAGCCCCAGGGCAGGCAGATGTAGTGCAGCGGGCCGGCGGTCTCAAAGTCGCCGATGCGGTGATGATCGACAACGCCAAAGACCGTGGCGTCCTTAAGGCCGGCGACGGACTGGGCAGACTCGTTGTGGTCGGTGAGGACGACGAGCTGACCGGCCTCGACGGACTCGATCACGCGGGGCTCGGCGATGCCGGCGTCGGCGAGCAGCTTGGCGGACTCGGCCGGAAGCTGACCAAGGGCGCAGGCCTCGTAGGTGTTGCCGGCATACTCAACCTGGTTGAGCAACTGGGACAGGACGACGGCGCTCATGATAGCGTCGTTATCGGGGTTCTGGTGACCAAAGACAAGAACGTTTGCCATGGATATCCTCCACTTGATATGTGTACTTGGACGTAGCTATGGTAGCACGCCGATGCCGAGCCTTCGCAGACGGAAGGTCTACGGCATATTTTGGGGCAGGCACGGGGCCAAGGTTGTCCCTTTTGCACCATATTGGTGCAAAGTAACCTGTCCCCCTTGCACCAGCTATTTACCGGCGGCGCGCAGGGCTACGTAGGCGGCACCGATGATGCCGGCGTCGTTTCCGAGCGAAGCGACCTTAATGGGCGTCTCGCGCGAGGCGGAAAGCGCGTACTGCTTAAAGTGCTCGCGAACCTTGTCGAGGTAGACATCGGCCGAGGCAGAGGCGCCGCCGCCGATGAGGAACATCTCGGGATCAACCACGTTGGCAATAAGCGCCAGTGCGCGACCGAGATAGTCGGCCATGGTATCGGCCGCGGCCAGCGCAAGCTTGTCGCCCTCGCGGCAGGCCTGGAACACGTCCCTGGAATCGGAGGGACCGGTGAGCTCGATGGGCTCGACGCCCGCTTTCTCGCACTCGGCAAGGTAGTTGCTCACCACGCCGGTGGCGCTGGAATACTGCTCCAGGTGGCCATGGCCGCCGCAGCCGCAGGTGCGCTCCTCAGCCGGGTTCAGGCACATGTGGCCAATCTCGCCGCCAGCACCCACAACGCCCGATACCACGTCACCGTTGACGATAACGCCGCCGCCCACGCCGGTACCGATGGTGACCATCACCACATTCTGCACGCCCCTGGCAGAACCGAGCCAGGCCTCGCCCATGGCAGCGGCGTTGGCATCGTTCTCGTACTTAACGACCGCGTCGGGACAGTGCTCCTGAATGGCGATCCTCAGCTTGGGCAGGTTAATGGCAATGTTGGCCTTGACCTTGGCATCGCCCGACGCCGGAATGGGGCACGGAACGGCCAGGCCAATGCCTGCCACAAAGGCGCGCGGAATCTGCGCCTTGGCGACCACCTGGTCGATAGCCTCGGTCACCGCGGCAAAGCCCGCAGCGTCAACGATAGGAGGCGTAGGCACGCTGGCCTTGGCAAGCAGGTTACCGTCTTCGTCGAACAGGCCCTCCTTGACCGAAGTGCCGCCGACGTCAATGCCGATGTAGTACTGCTTAGGTTCCATGGGAGCCCACCTTTCTCGTTTTAACATTGCCTGTATGGTACCGCTCCCAAGGCAAAAACCTACCAAAAAGGGACAGGTTTGTTTTGGCAGGTTTTATCTGGGAAAACGCGAATGACCGCTTAACGCGACATTACTCAGATGTTTATCTATTTAGAGCGCTCTAATTTATATGCAAAGCGACTTTTAATTATATCTTTCTCGAACTTTTTAAATATACAATAGGGATGCTTAGGTGTTAACTATACTTTCTTTTATACTCAACCAAGTTGGAAAGGAGGTTCCATGATTCCCAAATACGAGGCGATAGCTGCGGATATTCGTCGCACTATCGAGGATGGCGCTCTTAAACCGGGCGACAAGCTTCCTACCGTCGTTGAGTTCTGCAAGCTCTATAGCGTTTCCAAAATTACCGTCAAACGAGCTATTGAACAAATCACCGAGGAAGGTCTTATTACCAGCCGGCGTGGATCGGGTACCTACGTTAAGGACACGGCGGGGCTTCCCGGCCAGGCGTTTTTCCAGGGCAAAAACGACCGTACCCAGGGTTTTTCGTATGAGCATCGCGGGGAAAAGGTGACCTCGGTGGTCTACGATTTCTCGATTGTTAATCCACCAGCGGACATCGCAGCCCAGCTGGGAATTGCCGAGGATGACTTTGCCTATCACATCGTGCGCGTGCGTCAGGCCGACGAGAAGCCCATCGTTATCGAGTACACCTACATGCCCCTCGAGCTGATTCCAGGCCTTAAAAAGAAGGACCTGTACGGATCGCTCTACCGCTTCATCCGCGAGCAATGTGGCCTGAAGATTTCGAGCTTCCACCGTACCATTCGCGCCGTAGCGGCAACCGAAGAAGAAGCCGAGCGTCTGGACACCAAACCTGGCTCTCCCCTGCTCGAGCTCACCCAGATTGGCTTTTTGGACAGCGGTGCCGCCTTTGAGTATTCGACCTCGCGCAACGTTGGCGACCGCTTTGAGTTGCACAATGTAACGTTGGCGTAGGTTTTTGTAGTCATGCGGGCGCTCGTTTTGCGCTGCTTTGCGCGGCGCCCGCGCAACACAATGGAGGTATGAATATGTCCGATTTGATTAAACTGACGCCGATCTTCCGCAAGAAGATCTGGGGTGGCCGCCAGCTCGAGACCGTATTTGGTTACGACATTCCCGAAGGTCCCATCGGTGAGTTCTGGGCTATCTCGGCCCATCCCAACGGCGACTGCCAGATTGCTGAGGGACCGTACGCCGGCCACACGCTGTCGTGGCTGTGGGCCGAGCACCGTGAGCTTTTTGGCAATTGCGAGGGCAAGGAGTTCCCGCTGCTCATTAAGATTCTGGACGCCAAGGACGACCTTTCAATCCAGATTCACCCCAACGACGAGTACGCCGCCGAGCACGAGAACGGCAGCCTGGGTAAAACCGAGTGCTGGTACGTGCTGGATTGCGAGCCCGGCGCCACGATCATCGTCGGCCAGCGTGCCAAGGACCGCGCCGAGGCCGCACAGATGATCGAGGAGGGCCGTTGGGACGACATGCTCAACGTACTGCCGATCCACAAGGGCGACTTTTTCCAGATTGATTCCGGTACCGTTCACGCCATCAAGGCCGGCACGCTCATTTTGGAAACGCAGCAGTCGTGCGACGTGACGTATCGCCTGTACGATTACGACCGCCCCAGCACCGACGGCAAACTGCGTCCCCTGCACATTGAGCAGAGCCTCGACTGCATAAACTTTGATGCTCAGGCTCCGACCGACGGCACGGTGACCGCGCCCGAGGTGAATGGCGTGACCGAGCTCGTGTCTTGCCCCTGCTACACCGTCGACCGCGTACGCGTTAACGGCAGCAAGACCCTCGACCAGCGTTGGCCTTTCATGTGCTTGTCGGTCATCGACGGCGAAGGCACCGTCTGCGGCGACCCCGTCCACAAGGGAAGCCACCTGCTAGCCCCGAGCACCGTGGACAAGATTGAGCTCGAGGGCAAGATGGAACTGATCATCAACCACCTGTAGGTCACCGGTCCCCAAGCGCTCGCCGGGACGGGGCGCGGGGTTTGGTCGCCTGCTCGGACAGTCCTGCTCGCACGGAGA
>CAJJQF010000040.1:0-15625 GCA_905193815.1 uncultured Collinsella sp.
CGACAGCGAAAACCCGCCAGAGCGAGCAAGGTGCCTTGAAACAAGGCGGCATTGATCTTTTGATCATGCCGCCGAAGTTGAAAGGCAGATTGCCGCTCTGGCGGGTTTGCAGCGTCAACTGGTTACGCGGTTTGGTAAAACCGCGTAACTCTAGTAGTTGGCTTCGTAGCCGTTGCCGTCGCCGGTGGGCTCTTCGTAGTAGTCCGAATCGCTTGAATCGCTTGAGTCATCGGAATCGTCAGAGCTGACCGATGAGGTTGCGGTACCGTTTGCGTAATCGTCAGACGTGTTGTTGTTCAGGTCGCCGATCGTAGAGCTGGAACCGTCGGAAAGACCCATGGTGTTGGAACCCTTGGGATCCTTGCCGGCATCGACGCGCTCCATCATTTCCTTGAGCTCGTCCTCGTAGACAAAGACGTAGCTCACACCGTCGATCATGGTGCTGTCGTCGGCGTACGAGGGCAGGTTGGCCGAGTAGATACCGTCGACATCCATACCGCGCATGGCGTTGACCGTAGCCACGATATCCTGAACGCTCATATCAGTTACGAGCATATCGGACAGCGAATTAACCAGGCCAAAGATCTTCGTGGCATCGAAGTTATTGAGAATCTGGTTGGCAAGGGCGCCAAGCACCTGACGCTGGTGGCGCATGCGCGTGTAATCGCCGTCGGCATAGGTGTAGCGGCAGCGGGCATAGGTAAGGGCGGTGGCACCGTCCATATGCTGCTGGCCAGCGGTAATCTTAATATCCAGGTGCTCGGGGTCGTCAACATCATCGGTTGCGTTAATGTCGATACCGCCAACCGAATCAATCAGCGCCTGCATACCGTCGAAGCTGACCTCGGCATAGTGGGAAATCTGAACACCGCACAGCTCGTTGACCGCCTCGACCATGGCCTCGGCGCCGCCAACGGTATGGCAGGCGTTGATCTTCATGGTCTCGCCCTTGTACTCGACCTTGGTGTCGCGCGGAACGGAAATGAGCGTCGCCTGTTTTTGCGTGGGGTCGATGCGTGCCAGGATAATCGAGTCGGCACGATACGTATCCTCGCCCGGACGGCCGTCGGTGCCAAGAAGCAGCACGTAGAACGGATCCTTTGCCTCATCGGTGTCAACCAGAACCCGACGCAGATTGTCGGTAATGACATTGGAATCGCCGAGCTTGCCCATAATGGTGGCAAACCACAGGCCGGCAGCGGTAGTGGCACTCAGCAGCACGCCAAGCACGACAATGAGCGCGACGTGACGAATCGTGTGGCTACGACGACGTTGACGAGCGCGCTCGGAATAGCGAGCCACGTTATCGCGACTGTAGATCTTGGCCTGCGCACCAGTTGAGGGTCTTCGGGCGGTGGTATCCGCGAGGGGCTTTTTATTAAACATAGGCAACCTGTATTAGTAGATGACGGGATCGGGGACGGTAGCATGCTCGACATGCGCGCCGAGCGCCTGCAGCTTTTCGACAAACTGCTCGTAGCCGCGCTTGATGTGATGGATGGCCGAAACCTCGGTCGTCCCGTCGGCGATCAAGCCCGCTACGACGAGGGCCGCTCCGCCACGCAGATCGGGCGAGGTAACCTGTGCACCCGAGAAGCCCTTGACGCCATGAATCATGGCATGATGGCTCTCGATACGAATGTCGGCACCCATGCGCACCAGCTCAGAGGCAAACATAAAGCGATTCTCGAAGATATTTTCGGTAATAACGGAACTGCCGTCGGCAAGGGCGGAGAGCACCATAATCTGCGCCTGCATGTCGGTCGGGAAACCGGGGAACGGAAGCGTCTGGATGTCGACCGGCTTGATACGCTCGGCACGGTTCACATGGACGCCATCTTCGACGCGCTCGCAGTCGATACCCATGAGCTCCATCTTCTTGAGCACCATGCCCAAGTGAATGGGGCAAAAACCCGTGACGTCGACACCGCGATCGTCGGCCATCAACGCACCGGCAACGATAAAGGTACCGGCCTCGATGCGGTCGCCCACCACGCGATGGGTAACGGGATGGAGCTCTTCCACGCCTTCGATAGTCACGACGGGCGTACCGGCGCCAACAATCTTGGCGCCCATCTCGTTGAGCATGTTAGCGAGATCGACGATCTCGGGCTCGCGGGCGGCATTATCGATAACCGTGGTGCCCTGTGCGCGCACAGAGGCCATGATGAGGTTCTCGGTCGCACCGACGCTGGCGAACTCGAGCGTGACGGTGGTACCGAGCAGACCTTGGGGCGCATTAGCGTTGATGTAACCGTGGGCGGTATCGAACTCAACGCCCAGGGCCTCAAGACCAAGAATGTGCATATCGATCTTGCGAGCACCCAGGTTGCAGCCGCCCGGCATGGCAATCTTGGCGCGATGGAAGCGACCCAGCAGGGGTCCCATGACGGCGGTGGAAGCACGCATCTTGGCAACGAGCTCGTAGGGGGCCTCCCAAGAATCGACCTGAGAGGTATCAATCTCGAGCGTGTGCTCGTCGAGAACATCGATCGTAGCGCCCATGCCCTTGAGCACCTTGCCCATCACGTGGACATCGGAAATATCGGGCACGTTCTGCAGCGTCGTCTTGCCCGGCGCCAGAAGCGTTGCCGCCATGAGTTTGAGTGCGGAGTTCTTGGCGCCCGAAACGGGCACGGAGCCTCCGATGGCGTGGCCACCCTCAACGCGGATAATATCCAAGGTCTACCCTTTCAAAAAGCATGCCCGGGGTGGCTGGGCCATCCCGGGCATGATGTGTTCGCAAATGGTCGAACGCTAAATCGTTTGACTATTGGGCAAGCTTGAGCTTACACCATGCGATTTCATTATAGAGGTAGGCGCGGCGTGCATCATCCTCCGACAAATTACCCAGCTTCTCTTCAAAACCTTGAATATCAGCTTTAAGCTTGTCGGCATCGACGGTCGCCAAATCGCAAGCGCGCTCGGCGAGAACGGTCACGACATCGTCCGCAACCTGGGCATAGCCGCCGGCCACGGCAAACGTGTGGTCGACAGTGCCCATGGCCTTATCGGAAACGCGAACGTAACCGCGGTCGATCGTGCAGATCTCGCTGGAGTGAGCAGGCAGAACGCCAAACTCGCCATCCGTGGACGGAATCGACACAAACGCAGCGTCGCCCTCATAGGCGCAGCTCACGGGGCACACGATGCGGATACGCATAACCTACTTCTCCCCCATCTTGCGGGCGCGCTCGCGCACGTCCTCAATCGTGGAAGCATAGCGGAAAGCCTGCTCGGGCAGGTCATCGGCCTTGCCGTCGACAATCTCGGCGAAAGAGCGGACGGTATCCTCGACGCGGACGTAGACACCGGGGTTGCCGGTGAACTTCTCGGCGACGTGGAAGGACTGCGAGAGGAACTGCTGAATCTTACGGGCACGGTTGACCGTAAGGCGCTGCTCCTCGGACAGCTCGTCCATACCCAGAATGGCGATGATGTCCTGAAGGTCGGAGTACTCCTGCAGGAGCTCCTGGACCTTGACGGCGACACGGTAGTGCTCCTCGCCGACGATCGAGGGATCGAGAGCGTCGGAGGAAGATGCGAGCGGGTCGATAGCCGGGAACAGGCCGAGCGACGAAATGCTACGCGAAAGAACCGTGGTGGCGTCGAGGTGCGTAAACGTCGTGGCAGGCGCCGGGTCGGTCAGGTCGTCTGCGGGGACGTAGACAGCCTGGACGGAGGTAATGGAGCCCGTCTTGGTCGAGGTAATGCGCTCCTGGAGGTCGCCCATCTCGGTTGCCAGCGTGGGCTGGTAACCAACGGCGGACGGCATACGGCCCAGCAGTGCGGAAACCTCGGAACCTGCCTGGGAGAAGCGGAAGATGTTGTCGATGAACAGCAGAACGTCCTGGCCGCGATCGCGGAAGTACTCAGCGGTGGTAAGGCCGGCCAGACCGATGCGCAGACGCGCTCCGGGCGGCTCGTTCATCTGACCATAGACCAAGCAGGTCTTGTCGATAACGCCAGACTCGCTCATCTCGAGGAACAGGTCGGTGCCCTCGCGGGTACGCTCGCCGACGCCGGTGAACACCGAGGTGCCGCCGTGCTCCTGGGCGAGGTTGTTGATGAGCTCCTGGATCAGAACGGTCTTGCCGACGCCGGCGCCGCCGAACAGACCTGTCTTGCCGCCGCGGATGTAGGGCTCGAGCAGGTCGACGGCCTTGATGCCGGTCTCGAAGATCTCGGTCTTGGTGGTGAGCTCGTCGAAACGGGGCGCTGCATGGTGGATGGGGTAGAACTCCTCCACCTCGGGCATGGGCTTGCCGTCGACGGGCTTGCCCATGACGTTCCAAATGCGGCCGAGCGTCTTGGGACCAACGGGCATCTTCATGGGCTCACCGGTATCGGTGGCGATGAGGCCGCGCTGCAGGCCGTCGGTCGAGGACATGGCGACCGTGCGGACGACGCCGCCCGGAAGCTGGCTCTCGACCTCGAGGATCGTGCTCAGATGACCGATCGGGGTCTCGGCCTCGACCGTGAGCGCGTTGTAGATCGGGGGCACCGCGCCGTCAAACTTGACGTCGACGACAGGGCCGATGATTCGCACGATGCGACCATCACCGGCAGTCGTCTTCTTGGTGGCTTCCTCGACCGCAAGCTTTACGGTGTTATTAGCCATTACTGTTCCTCCAATGCTGAGGCTCCGCCGACGATCTCGTTAATCTCGGTCGTGATCGAAGCCTGGCGCACGCGACTATACGTGCGGGTAAGGGTCGAGATGATCGCGGTGGCGTTTTCCGTCGCGGAGTGCATGGCCTTGCGGCGTGCACCCTGCTCGGCAGCCGCCGAATCGATCAGGGCCTGGTAGATGACCGTCAGGATATAAGACGGCACAAGCTTGCCGAGAACATGCTCGGGAGAGGGCACGAACTCGAACGTGGACGAGATGCGCTTAGGGGCGTCGGTCTCGTTCTTACGCGGACCGTGGGCCATAGCGATCATCTCGGGGTCGAGCGGCAACAGATGCTCGACGCGAAGCTCCTGATCCACGCGGTTCTTGGCGTGGTGGTAGACAAGCTCGACACGGTCAAGCTCACCGGCACGATACGCATCGCAGATATGAGAGGAGATCATGCGGGCCTGATTGAAATCGGGCTCAGAGGAGTTGCCCTCAAAGTGCATGACGACGTTTGCGCGGTCACGGAAATACGTGGCCGGCTTACGCCCGCACGCGATGATCTCGCATTCGATGCCGTCGTTCGCCCAAGAAGCGGCGAGCTTTTCGGCCGTGCGCTCCACCGTCGTATTGAAACCGCCGGCAAGGCCGCGGTCCGAGGCAATAACGACAATCAGGCCATGCTTGACGCTCTCATGCTTCTGCAGCATGGGATCGGTGCCCGAACAGGAGGCGTCGCCGGCGACCGTCAACATGACGTCGGTCAGCGCCTCCTTATAGGGCTCGGCCTGCTTGGAGCGATCGAGGGCACGACGAATCTTGGCCGTAGAGACCATCTCCATCGTGCGCGTGATCTGCTTGGTCGTGGTAACCGAGGAGATTCGCTTCTTAATGTCGCGAAGGTTGGCCATGGGGCTTAGTTCTCCTCTGATCCAGAAACATCCGAATGGTGCTTGGCCATGAACTGCTGCTTGAAGTCGCCGATGACGCGCAAGAGCTCAGCCTTGGTGTCATCATCGATCTTCTTGGCGCGAACCTTGTCGAGCAGCGAACCAAAGCCATTGTCCATGTACTCGATGAGCTCGGCACGGAAAGGCAGCACGTCGGCGATCTCCAGGTCATCCAGGAAGCCCTCGTTGCCAGCGAACAGCGTAACGATCTGCTCGCCAACCTCAAACGGCTTGTAACGCGGCTGCTTCAGGAGCTCGGTCATGCGAGCACCGTGGGTCAGCTGCTTCTGAGTAGCCTCGTCGAGGTCGGAGCCGAACTGCGTAAAGCCAGCGAGCTCCTGATAGGAAGCGAGGTCCAGACGGAGGTTGCCGGCGACCTGCTTCATGGCCTTGGTCTGCGCATCGCCACCGACGCGGGACACGGAGATACCCACGTCGACTGCCGGGCGCTGACCCTGGAAGAAGAGCTCGGACTGCAGGTAGATCTGACCATCGGTAATGGAAATGACGTTGGTCGGAATGTAGGCCGAGACGTCGCCGTCCTGGGTCTCGATGATCGGCAGAGCCGTCATGGAGCCGTAACCGTTCTTCTTGGACATCTTGACGGCACGCTCGAGCAGACGAGAGTGCAGGTAGAAGATGTCGCCAGGATAGGCCTCGCGTCCGGGCGGACGATGCAGCGTCAGCGACATCTGACGGTAGGCCACAGCCTGCTTGGACAGGTCATCGTAGATGACGAGCACGTGGCCGCCGGGGTTGGTCTCGCTGGCGGGCTTGCCGTCCTCGCCGTTGTACATAAAGAACTCGCCAATAGCGGCACCGGCCATAGGCGCGATGTACTGCATAGGGGCGGAATCGGCAGCGGTGGCCGAAACGATGATGGTGTAGTCGAGCGCACCGTGCTGAGCGAGGGTCTCGCGGATGTTGGCAACCGTGGAGGCCTTCTGGCCGATAGCGACATAGATGCAGACCATGCCCTTGCCGCGCTGGTTGAGGATAGCGTCGATGGCGATGGCGGTCTTACCGGTCTTACGGTCACCGATGATGAGCTCACGCTGACCGCGGCCAATAGGCACCATGGAGTCGATAGCGAGCAGACCGGTCTGAACCGGCTCGCACACCGGGGTACGATCGATGACGCCGGGAGCCTTGAACTCGATGGGGCGACGGTGCGTAGCGACGATGTCGCCCAGGCCGTCGATGGGCTGGCCGAGCGGATTGACGACGCGGCCGAGCATGGCACGGCTCACGGGGATATCCATAACGCGGCCAGTGGTGCGGCACTCGTCGCCTTCCTTGATGGAGTCGACGGCACCGAACAGAACGGCGCCGACCTCGTCACGGTCAAGGTTTTGGGCAAGGCCGAAGACGGTCTCACCGGTATCGGAGCTCTTGAACTCCAGAAGCTCGCCTGCCATGGCGCTCTTGAGGCCGGAGACGCGCGCGATGCCGTCGCCTACCTCGTCGACCGTTGAAACCTCATGCGTATCGACCGTCGCGGAGAGGCTCGTGAGCTGCTCCTGCAGTTTCTTGGCGATATCCTGGGCATTGAGGGTTTCGGACATTAGGCTTCACCTCCGTACGAATTAGCAGAGTTTGCGAGGGTCTCCTGCGCGATGCGCAGCTGCGTCTTGACGGAAATGTCACGACGCTCGCCGCGGGCCTCGAGCACCAGGCCGCCCACGATAGACGGGTCGACCTGCTCGATAAGGAATACCTTGCGGCCGAAGTCCTGCTCGCATTTCTTAGTGATGGTTTGACGCAGCTCGTCGTCGAGCGGGATCGCCGTGGTGACGGTCACGCCCACTACATCCTCGTCTTCCTCGGCAACATACTTAAAGGCAGCTGCCACCTTGGGAAGAAGGTCGAGCTGGTCGCGCTTGGACATGGTGTCGAGCACGGCGATGATCTCGGGGCTGGCAGAAGCCAAGCGCTCGATCATCTCGAGGTCCTCGAACACATGGTTCTCGGCCTTAGCGGCTTCCAGAAGGGAGCGCGCATAGGTCTCGAGCACCTTGTCCTGATAGCGGCTAGTCGGCATTCAGGCTACCTGCTTCCTGGATGTAGCGCTCGATGAGCTTCTTCTGCTCGGTCTCGTCCTCGAGTGCCTCGCCCACGATCTTGGTGGCGACGGCAACGGACAGGTCGGCGATGGAGCTCGCGGCACCGGCGTAGATGGACTTGCGCTCGTCCTCGACGGTCGTATGGGCCTTGGCGATAATCTCCTCGGCCTCCTTGTGAGCAGCCTCGATGATACGGGCGCGCTCGGACTCGGCGTCCTTGCGGGCCTCGAGAACGATGTCGGCAGCCTGACGACGGGCGTCGGTGACGATCGAGTCGGACTCAGCGCGCTTGGAGATAGCCTCCTGCTTGGTCTTCTCGGCCTCGTCGAGGCTCTCCTCGATCTTCTTGCCGCGCTCCTCCATGGTTTTCATGATGCCCGGCAGGGCGACCTTGGCCAGCACGATCCAGATAATCAGGAAGGCGATAAGCGCCGGGATGAACTCCGCCATCTTAGGGATGAGGATGTCCGCACCGGCGGCGCCGTCCTCGGCGAACGCGGAAACCGGCATGAGCAGCGCGGCCGCGGACGCGGAGAGTGCGATCGCGCTCTTCTGGGATGAAAGATTCATACTTGACGCTCCGTGCTATTTAACGATCAGCGCGACAACGAAGCCGATCAGAGCCAGAGCCTCGCCGAAGGCGGAGCCCATGATGAAGACGGTGAACACGCGGCCCTGGACCTCAGGCTGACGGGCCATAGCACCCGTAGCACCCAGAGCAGACAGGCCGATAGCAAGACCAGCGCCGATAACACCGAGACCGTAACCGATAACTCCCACGATTCCTCCTTTGTCGTGCGTGTCTTATTTCACGCAGGATAACCTTTTTATAACTGCCGGGCTCCATGGGTACGGGCACCGGCGGTTTAACGAATTGCCTTACCTTTAAGGCGCGAACGGAAGACTACTCCTCCTCCGCGACCTCCTCTGCCTCGGAGACATACACGGCGGTAAGGACCGTGAAGACGTAAGCCTGGATGGCGCCGACCACAAGCTCGATCGCATAGATCAGGATGAGGATGGCAAGCCAGGCCAGCGAAGGCAGGGCGCCGACGGCGTGGGCCGCGGAAACCTGCTGAAGCAGCGGCTGCATGAACATGCTCGCCATGATGGCGAACGAGCCCATGACCACGTGTCCTGCGAACATGTTGCAGAACAGACGGACGGCGAGCGTGATGAGGCGCAGGAAGGTCGAGAAAAGCTCGACGACCCACACGAGCACGTTCATCGGGAAGCTCACGCCCTGCGGGGCGAGGCTCTTGATGTAGCCGATCACGCCGTGAGCCTTGCATCCGTAGTAGATGAAGTACACGAAGGCGAAGATGGCGAGCGCGGCGGTGGAGCCGATTGCACCGGTGCCGGGCTTCATTCCCGGGATCAGGCCGATCATGTTATTGATCAGGATGAACAGGAAAAGCGAGCACAGGAACGGGAAGTGCTTCTTCCAGTTCTCACCCACGACGCCCTTGCCGATATCGTTCTCGACGTACTCGATGATGTACTCGAAACCGTTGACGAAGAAGCCCTTGGGAACCAGGGTCTGCTTCTTCTTGAACACGGCCAGGACGATCAGGAGCACGATCGTGGAGACGATCAGCCAAAACGAGTACTGCGTGATGCCGCAGCTCAGATCGCCCACGACAGGGGTGGAGCTGAACTCGCTGACCAGATGATTAATCTCATCAGGCAGCTTTTCAAAAATTTCCACGACTTACCTTTCGACCTCATGAGGATCTCGCAGCGCCTTGGCGACGCGAACCGTGCAGGCGGCCATAAAGGCCACGAAGCCGATCGCCTCGCCCAGGAGGAACATGCGAAATGCCTCTCCGAACAACACAAACACAACCAAGGTAAAGACGAGCAGGGCGATTGCCGAGACCGCCAGACTCACCATACCCTTGAGCATGTCCGCATTCTGTTTATCGTCAAGAACCGGCTTGAGCATAAAGACAAAGGGAAGGAAGGCAATTGCGCCCGCGATGGCGCCTGCAACGATAGCGAGCAGATCGGCTATCTGAAACATTGGCGTCCTCACTTTCCTTTTTTAACGCCTCACAGAACAGTTCCCGCCAAACATTGGTGACTATTGTACGAGCCAATCGCTAAAGTACAACCGAAAAAGCATCGGTTAATACGCACCTGTTCGTTTTCTTAAGACCTTCTTTATGCCGCAGGTACGGTAATACGTTTTTCTCGAACCCTGCAGGGCAAAACGTCCGTTAACAGGAGTGCGCGCGGTCGCCTTTTGTTCGACCGCGCGCACCGTTTCTTCGTATTTGCGGCCGCGGCCGTCTTAGCCCAGCGACTAGAGCGTGCCGAAGATGCGGTCGCCGGCGTCGCCGAGGCCGGGAACGATGTAGGCAGCCTCGTTGAGATGGTCGTCGATAGCGCAGGTATAGATATGCACATCTGGGTCCTTCTCGGTCAGCGACTTGAGGCCCTCGGGGGCAGCGACGATGCACAGCATGCGGATGTCCTTGACACCGCGCCCGCGCAGGTAGCTGATGGCCATCTCGGCCGAACCGCCCGTGGCGAGCATGGGGTCGACGACCAGGCAGATGCGCTGGTCGATATCCTTGGGCATCTTACAGTAATACTCATGCGGCTCATGGGTAACCTCGTCGCGTTCCATACCGATGTGGCCTACGCGAGCGGAGGGCACCAGGTCGAGAATGCCGTCGACCATGCCAAGGCCCGCACGCAGGATGGGCACGATGGCGAGTTTCTTGCCGGCGAGCTGTTTGAACGTGGCGGTAGTGATGGGGGTCTCGACCTCGACGTCTTCCATAGGCAGGTCGCGCATGGCCTCGTAGCCGTCAAAAAGCGCGAGTTCGCGCACGAGCTGGCGGAACTGGTTGGTGCCGGTGTTTTTGTCGCGCAGGATCGACAGCTTGTGCTGGACGAGCGGATGATCGACAAGCGTCACACGGGACGCATCGTAGGTGACGGCCATGGGTTGATTGCCCCTTTCGTTGCGGCCGCAAAACGGCCTTGCTGACAAGGCGCGCAGCAACGTTGCCGCCGCACGCCATGCATAAGTTTAGCGGTTTGTTGTATCGAGCAGCCCATCGCAGCCCTACTGTGCGGTACTGAGCGAGCGCTTGACTGCATCACGCCAGCCCGCAAGGTTTTGCTCGCGACGCTCGGCGGACATATGGGGAAGGAAGGTCCTAACGATCTGCGCATTTTGCTCCAGCTCTTCAAGGTCTTCCCAATAGCCGACGGCAAGACCCGCCAAGTACGCGGCACCGATTGCCGTGGTCTCCACCGTCTCGCATTGCAGCACGGGGATATCCAGCAGGTCGGCCTGGAATTGCATGATGAACTCGTTGCGTGAGGCGCCGCCATCGACGGACAGGCGCTCAATCGAAAGTCCCACGTCCTGCTCCATGGCGCGCAGCACGTCATAACTCTGGTAGGCCATGGACTCGCAGGCCGCACGCACAATGGTCGCGCGACTCGAGGCACCGGTCAGGCCGCACACGATACCGCGGGCACGCGGGTCCCACCAGGGAGCGCCCAGGCCAGCGAAGGCGGGGACGAAGTAGCAGCCCTCGTTGTCGTTGATCGAAGCGGCGAGTTGCGCGGACTCGCTCACACTCGAGATGATGCCCATGTTGTTGCGCAGCCAGTTCATGGTTGAGCCGGCGGCAAAGATAGAACCCTCGAGCGCATAGCTGATCTTGCCGTCCGCGGCGATACCGATCGTGGAGACCAGACCGTTCTTGGATTCGACGACCTCGTCGCCGGTGTTCATGAGCATAAAGCAACCCGTGCCATAGGTGTTTTTGGTCTGGCCGGGATGGAAGCAGCAGTGGCCGAACAGCGACGCCTGCTGATCGCCCGCCACGCCCATGATGGGCGGCATGTTGGTCATGATGTCGCTCGCGACGCGGCCGTAGTCGCCCGAGCTCCAACGAACCTCGGGCATCATGGAACGTGGAACGTCAAAGAGCGCCAGCAGGTCGTCGTCCCAATCGAGCGTATGGATATTAAAGAGCGCCGTGCGGCTGGCATTGGTGTAGTCGGTGGCAAAGACCTGACTGCCGGTGAGGTTGTAGATGAGCCAGGTATCGATGGTGCCGAACATGAGGTCGCCCGCCGCCGCGCTCTCACGCGCACCGTCGACGTTGTCGAGGATCCACTGCACCTTGGAAGCCGAGAAATACGGATCGAGCGTGAGTCCCGTACGGGAGCGCACCAGCTCTTCTGCGCCCCGCTCGACCAGCTCGTCGATCAGAGGTGCGGTGCGACGGCATTGCCACACGATGGCGTTATAGATGGGTTGGCCGCTTATGCGGTCCCACACCACCGTGGTCTCGCGCTGGTTGGAGATACCGATGGCGGCGATGCGGTCAGAATGGATGCCGCTCTTAAACTGGACCTCCATCATCACGCCGATCTGGCTGGCAAGCACCTCCATGGGGTCTTGCTCTATCCAACCGGGACGCGGGAAGCTGGTTTTGACGCTACGACGTGCCTGCGCGACGATGCAGCCGTACTCGTCGACGATGGTCGCAAGTACCGAGGTGGTGCCGCAGTCGAGCGCCATGATGTAGGAACCGCCAAAGTTAAACGAGGCATCTTCCATGCCCAGGCTGCCCAGATTCAACGACATCGCTTACACCTTTCTATTGCATCGGGTCGGACAGGACCCGTTCGATCTCTGATGCGGGAAGTGCGCCTTGGCGCAGGATCTGGAGCCCGCCGTGCTGGAACGACACGATGGTCGAGGCGTCGCGACACGGGGTCTCGCCGGCGTCGACGGCAACATCGACCCCCTCCAGGATGCGCTCCTCCACCGTGACAAAACTTGCCGGCGCGGGCGCGCCATGCGTGTTGGCGCTGGTGCAGGCAAGAGGGCTGCCGCAGGCGCGGATGAGCGCTTGCACCACGGGCGAGGCCGAAGCGCGAAGTGCCACCGTGTCGTCGGCGGCGCGCATAAAGGTCGGCACGCAGGGGGCCGCCTTGACCACGATAGTCAGGGCTCCCGGCCAGCATCGTCGCGCGAGTACGCGAGCCTCTTCGGGGATATCCACGCCATAGCGGTCGAGTGCTTCGGCATTATCAACCAGCCAGGCGACCGTTTGGGTGAGCTTGCGCTGCTTGAGGGTAAAGATGCGGCGGTAGCCGGTACCGAGCGCAGGGACCGCGGCGCCATTGACGACAGCCTGCGGATCGCGCGGCCACGATGGGAATTCGCTTGTATCTTGGGGTACGGCGTCCGAGAAGGCGTTGACTGCCACGGCGACACCGTAGACGGTCTCGGTCGGGATCAAGGCCAGGCCGCCGCGGCCGAGCACCTCGGCCGTGCGCTCGACGGCGAGCCGATGCGGCTCGCGCGTTCCCTCGTATACCCGATAGACCGTCTGCATGTGTATGCCAGCCCCTTACGCTCTGGTGAAAGTTTGTTTACTGAGGGGCATTCTCGCACGAAACATTCAGCCTATTTGCCCAGAGCGCATGTTGGTTTGGTGAGCGGCTCTAGTAGTCGGTGAAAGTGAGGGGGTTATTGGACTGCGACGAACTTCTTTGGCCTGCCGGCGTGGCGTTTTTGGGCGGCGTAGCGCTCGATGCTGTCTATCGTTATCATCCGACGGCCGTCGACAAGTTCAACATCGAGCTTTCCGGCTTTGACCAGAGCGGTAATCCGCGGAGCGGAGACTTTGAGGTCCAGCGCTGCGTCTTTAAATGTTCGGCACGCCGCTTCCCGAGCGTCCTCGTGGTCGATTTCGACTGAAAGGGCCACGACCTCGGCCGAGCGTTCGTACCCCGCCGGAGTCAAACCGTTGTTGAGGTCGTCGGCCAAAAACGCCATCAGCGCCTCGGTGGCATGGGCAATCGCTTCTTCGCGCGTATCACCATCGGCAAAGGCGCCGGGAATCTGCGGGAAGCTGGCGCAGTAACCGTCGTCTTCTTTTATGAGAACGCAGTCATAGGTAAATCGCTGCCTCATTTTGCCTCCAACTACCATCCAGCTTGGCGACGAATACTTGCCCACGTGCCCTTCTTTGGTCGATCACCACCAGAGCCGTTCACGGTGACAACACGGTCACCAGAAACATACTTAGCATGACTACCGACTTGCGCGACCTTCACGAATCCATCGTGCTTGAGTAGGGCAATGATTTCCCGAAAGGTAGGAGGTTGCATGGGCCGACCTCTTTCAGCCGTCCTAATTATAAACTACTTTATAATTTTTGCTAACCAGTTAATAAATATTACTGGCGCTGTTTGGGCTCGGTGACGATGGCTCGGACGATGCGGGGGCGATCGGTGAGGTCGCGGACGATGCGCACGTCCGAGAGACCCGCCTGGCGGCAGAGCTCGGCGGCGGCGTCAAGGGCACCCTCGTAGAGCTCGCAGGCAAACAGGCCGCCGGCGCGCAGCATGTAAGGCGCCGCATTGAGCAGGCGGCGGAAGATATCGAGGCCGTCGGCGCCGCCCTCAAGCGCCAGGTCGGGCTCGAAGTCCTTGACCTCGTGCGGCAGTGAGCGCATGACGTCGGTCGGAATGTAGGGCGGATTGGAGACAAGCACATCAAAGGTGCCCCACTCTTCGCGGGGAATGGAACTCACCAGGTTGGTGAGGCTAAAGGCAACCTCATCTGCCGTGAGGCCGAGGGCGTCGCGGTTTTTGGTGGCCAGATCGATAGCGCGCGGCTCGATATCGGTGGCGGTGCAGGTAACGTGGCCGCGGCGCTCCCAGGCAAGGGAGAGCGAAATGCAGCCCGTGCCGCAGCCGACCTCGAGAACGCGGGCAGTGCAGGGCTCGGTTGGGGCAGGCGCAGCGGCATCCTGAGCTAAAGCCGTCTCCTGGCCGGCACCCTCGATGGCGATGCCGTATTCGTCGAGCTCGGACTCGGCGGCTTCCGCGGCTTCGGCTTCTGCTGCCTGCGCGGCGGCTTCCTCGGCCTCGCGATCGGCCAGTTCCTCGGCATAGGCACGGCTGCCCAGTACGTCGCCGCCTAGCGCCGCCTCATCGGCAGCCGTCAGGTTAGCGGCACGGCGCTCGGCGGTCGCCCGTTCGTCTGCCAGCGCGGCCTCGGCCTTGCGTGCCTCCTCGACCTCATCGTTCCAAGGCAGCTCAACACGCTGACGGGCAGCAGCCTCGGGGCTCAGCACCTCGGCATCCAGATAATTGAGGACTTCCTCGACGAGCATCTCGGTCTCGGGGCGCGGAATGAGCACACCGGGGGCGCACGCGACGTCGATCATGCGAAACTGCGTGCTGCCCGTGATGTATTGCAGCGGCTCGCCCTTAGCGCGGCGGACAACGGCCGCATGCATGGTCTCGAGCTGGGCCGCGTTAAGCGTCTCGTCCATACGCATATATAGGTCAATGCGCGCCAGGCCCGTGGCGGCGCACAGCAGCCACTCGGCAGAAAGACGGGGGTGCTCCTCGCCGCGCTCGGCCAGGTACTCCTTGGTCCACTCGAGACAACGCTTGATGGTCCAGATCTCGTTTGCCATGGGGTCCTCCCCTCTTAAGCGCCGGACGGCGCGCGAATGTCGGAGCAGATTGTACGCGAGGCCAGCGCATGGCAAGGGGCGATTGAAGGCGATTATCGAGAATCAGCCCAGAATTTTGCTTGGAACCTGCCTGAAATGTTCATTCGTCGACGTCTAAATCTGCATTCGTCAAGCTTTTGACAAGGTTGCCCAAAACTGACCAATATCTAACCAAGAACTTGCCACATCGCTTGACGCACGACCCATCAAAAATCGCCCCGCGACTTCTCGGACGCTTTTTCGAGCATTATTTTTAAAAATGATAAGTAACTTTAAGCAGGTAAACAACTTAATTGTTATTAAAGAAGATTGAATAAACTCACAAAGCAATGTGCCCAACCTAGTCATTGGGGACGTTCTTATTTGACTAGTCGCTTAAGAACGTCCCCAATGACTACTAAGCCAGGAGTGTCCCAAACTGCCGGTACAGACGATATGAGCAGGACATAAAAACATTGAGAGCCCCTGCTGCATGAAAGACCG
>CAJJQF010000041.1:0-15565 GCA_905193815.1 uncultured Collinsella sp.
GCTTCGCCGCCGCGAGCCTCGCGGTCGCCGCGTCGTGGGCCCCGGCGAGGTCCCTGAGCCCCTCGATCTCGGGGGACGGCACCCATACCGGGGAGATATCGTGCGACAGTATCGCCTTGGCCATCCTGGCCGCGTCGTTGCGGTCGTTCTTGGACGAGAAGTCTGCCGCCGACCTCGGGACCTTGGAGACGGCCGCGACGACGCAGTCGACGCCGAGCCGGGAGAGCTCCCTCTGCGGGGCGAAGCCGAGGTAGCCGCTCTCGTAGGCGGCGAGCGACGGGCCGGGGAAGCCCGACATCCACTCCGCGACCTCGCCCCAGGGGTTGCCGCGGAACCTCCTCGTCACGGCCTCGCCCGTCTCCGCGTCGAGCGCGCAGACGGTGGTGGACCTGAGGTGTACGTCCATTCCGAAGGCGGTAGAATATCTAGGCACGGGAGCCTCCCAACCTCGTTGCGGCGCGGCTGCGCCTCTGGCACTTCAACAACATTGTCGCAGCCCCGACCCGCGGTCACGAGCGGGGGCTCCTGTCGTTTCCGTGCCCCTGGATTGGGTCATAGTGTCTGACTTATGCTCAACCTACGATAATTCCAAACTGGGTGAGTTACTCACTGTAGCGGGTGGCTATGGCGGCTCAGGGGTAGTCATTGGGGACGTTCTTGTTTGACTAGTCGTTTAAGAACGTCCCCAATGACTACAAGCCGCACCGCCCGCCGTTCAGTTGAAACCACCTGCCAAAAAGGGACAGGTTTATTTTGGCAGGTTTTATCTGGGCAAACGTCCAAACCGACGTAAGGGAGTTGCCTTCCCTCGTGGCGGTCTTCTAGCAGAAAAACCAAGTGAGTAGGCTTTTTGCAGAAGGCCGAGCACGCCCTAAAACGCCACAGCTCTGACCTGCAGTTTTATAGATCATTTGTCGCGATGTGCTCGGCAGGTTCAAAAAAGTCTACTCACTTGTATCTGAGACGCACCAGATTGGCAAAAACCGCCGCGAAAGGGCCCCTGGTCCCTTCGCGGCGGTCATACGCCTCTAATTTTGCGACGGTTTTGCCCGCTTGTTACTCGCTGTAGCGGGTGGCTATGGCGGCTTGTACCATGCCGGTGCTCATGAGGTAGGTCACCAGGAAATAGCCGCCGTAGGCTGCCAGGAAGATCGCGCAGGTGAGGCCCACGGTGCCGCCGATGCTCATATTTCCGAATATGCTCACCATCTCGATGATCACCTTAAGTGCCACAAAGGAGTGCGCCAAGCCCACCGCCAACGGGAACAGGAAGAATACCGCTTGCTGTGCCATCACCGAATGGCGAATCTGGCGGTCGTCGCAGCCGATCTGTGCCAGCACACGATAGCTGCGGCTGCCGTCGGCCACATTGGAGAGCTGCTGGATCGACAGTATCGCCGCGCATGCAACGACCAATACAAAGCCGATGTAGATGGCTAGGTAGCTAATAAGACCGTTCATTTGCGCTGCCTGCGTGTACATCTCGGAGCGTGTGATGAAGGTTCCCCACGACCCCGACTCCTTGCCGTCAACGAGCAGATTGTCGAGCACAGTGTATTTAATGCTCTCGTCTGCCTCGGTTGTATCCATCCCCTGTTTGTAGTTAACGAGCAGGCTACTGGAATACGGCTGCAGATTAAGTTGGGACAACAGCTCGTCGGCAACGACGACGGTACCCCCATTACTGCCCATCGCCGAGTTGGCGATGGCCGCCGTATCTTCGTCCGACTTATCGGTTGCGGGCTTGAGCGTATGCCCGCCCAAGGTAAGGGTATGGCCGCCAGCCATATACTTGGTGTACAGGTCGACCAGCTCGCCGCCCATATCACACGTGAGCAGATACTGGTCGTGACCGATGTGCACCGGCTCCTTGCCCATCATCTGGCGCAGTTTGTTGTACTGACTTGCCGGCGTCACAGACAGGCCTGTCATGTCGGCATTGCTACCCCCGAACGCCTTGGGAAGCTTTTCGCCCATGGTCTTGCACATCTCACTTGGGGTCACCGAAGGATCCGAGCCGCCAAGCGGGTAACTCAGATACGAATCGATCTGCACATGCTCACCGGCAACATCGGCGATATTGACCTTCTTGCCGGTCTCGTCGTTGTTGTCCGCCGACTTGCCTTTAATACCGTCTGCAACGTTATCGGGGTCGACACGATCGCCGTGCCATGCGGAGTACAAATCGACCGTACTATCGGCCAGCACCATGCGATCGGCCTCAGACGGATTGACATACTCTTTGTAGTAGTCGAGCGTATCGGGCGCGTAATAGATATACGTCTGCGACATGTCGGCCGGATTATAGCGCTCCAGGTTTTCGTTCATCACGTTGGCGATCGACATACCGCACGTCACCGAGGTAATGGCGAGGAACAGGATCATCGCGATGACGCCCATCGAAAAGCACACCGTATTGACCTTGGCCGAAAGCTGACGCACGGTAAACATATTGAGGCCACGCCAATACACGCTGCGCAGGCTCTGCAGCAGCTTGATGAGCATGCCCGAGAGCCCCCAGAACAGGGCAAAGGTGCCCACGGTAACCATAGCGGTCGTAATACCAAACTGGTTCATGGCCTCTTGCAGCTTGCTGTCCGTCGCGGTTAGCGGGAACCCATCACGTAACAGACGGTAATAGGCCACGCCCACAAGCGCCACGCCCACGACAAAGATGGCAATCGCAATCCAGGGGTTGCGTGTCTTGATGCTCTCGTTGCGACGCTCGGCACCCATAAGCTCGATGAGTTTGGTACGACGCACGGCGCGAAGGTTCAGCAGTAGCGTGAGCACAAACATTACGAGCATGCAAGCAAGGGTCAGGTTGAACGCATGCACCGAGAAAAAGAAGTGGAAATTGGCGATCTGTGTCTTAAAGAGCGAGGCCGTAAAGAACGTCATGAGCTGGGAGAGTCCCACACCCAGCACAATACCGGCGACAAAGGCCACGACCGAAACGATCACCGTCTCGAGCGCCATAATCGTGGCGACGCGCCCGCGCCCCATGCCGAGCACCTGGTACAGGCCAAACTCCTTCTTGCGGCGTTTCATGATGAAGTTATTGGCATACACCATCAAAAAGGCCATGACACCGGCCAAAAAGTACGTCAGGTTGCCGAGCATGCTGCCCATAACCTGCGCCAAGCCCTTTTCATCGATTCCGGCGATGTCAACCTGCATCGAGATGGTGTTAAAGGCATAGAAGACCGTGACGCCCAGGGTGAGCGTCAAAAGGTAGACGAGGTAGTCGCGGCCGGCACGGCGGACGTTGCCCCAAGCGAGTTTACAGAGCATCGGAGCCCTCACCGCCCATCATGGCAACGACCTCCATAATGCGGTCGAAGAACTCTCGGCGGTCGGTGTCGCCGCGGCGCAGCTCGGTGAAGATCTTGCCGTCGCGGATAAACAACACACGGCTCGTGTAGCTGGCAGCAAAGCTGTCATGCGTGACCATGAGCACGGTGGCGCGCAGGCGGCGATTGAGGGCCTCCAGGCTCTCGAGCAGCAGGCGAGCGCTCTTGGAATCGAGGGCGCCGGTGGGCTCGTCGGCCATAATCATAGTGGGGTCGGTGACGAGCGCGCGAGCCGCGGCAACGCGCTGCTGCTGACCGCCGGACATCTGGTAGGGATACTTGTCGAGCACCTGACTGATGGACAGGCGCGCTGCAACATCCTGCACGCGAGTCGAGATCTCTGCCGAGTTAGTGCGGGCGATGGTGAGCGGCAGGGCGATGTTCTCGCGTGCCGTGAGCGTATCGAGCAGGTTGGAGTCCTGGAAGATAAAACCGAGCTCCTCGCGGCGGAACTGCGAAAGCTTGGCCTGCTTCATGCGCGTCACGTCCTGGCCATTGATGCGGATCGTGCCGCTCGTAGCGCTATCGATGGTCGAGACGCAATTGAGCAACGTCGACTTGCCCGAGCCCGAGGCGCCCATGATGCCTACGAATTCGCCGCGGTTGACGGTAAAGCTGACGTCGTTGAGCGCGCGGGTCACGTTGCCCAGCGCGCCGTATACCTTTTCGAGATGCGCGACCTCCAGTACCGGGGTCGCCATGTGCGTGGTTTGCATACCGAGTCCTTTCTTGCAATTAGTCTACGGCATCTATAGTCGCAAGAAGACGAGTCGGCTACCATCGATATGGCTTACGCTTGCCTTACCGTTGTGTAAGGTACGGGTAGCTAGCCTGCCACGCGTTGATGTTGAGAGAGGACTCCTGTTGAAGACTATTCATGTTGCCGCTGGGATCATTCGCAAGGATGGATCTGACGAGCTGCTTGCCGTGCAGCGCGGCTATGGCGACATGCAGGGACTTTGGGAGTTCCCCGGTGGCAAGCTCATGCGCGGCGAGACGCCCGAGGACGCCGTACGCCGCGAGCTCATGGAAGAGCTGCAGGTCAAAGTCACCAACCTGCGCGATTTCTATACCGTTGAGTATGACTACCCCGATTTCCACCTCTCCATGGAGTGCTACTACTGCTCGCTCACCGATGAATCCGATGAACCCCAGAAGCACGACCGCCAGCTCGATATCCGCTGGATTCCGCGTACCTCGCTTGCCACGGTGGAATGGATGCCCGCCGACAAGGGACTTATCGATGCGCTGATTGAGTTGAAGGAAGATCGGCTTGAGGCCGACGGCGCTGCCAATGACGCCGAGGCCACCGCGACCGACGAGCCCGCCACCAAGCCCAAGCGCGCACCTAAGCGCCGTAGCAAAAAGCGCCCCAAACCAGGTCTGCTCGACGGCATCGATACCTCGGACCTTTCCGCCGACGAGCGTGAGCTCGTGCGCCGCCGCGCCGCCATCAAAAAGTCCATGAAGGGTAACAAACGCGCCAACACCAAGCCCGAGCTGCTCGTTCGCCAGCGCCTGCGCGCCGCGGGCCTTACGGGTTATCGCTTGGAATGGAAGGTACCCGGCAAACCCGATATCGTCTTTCCCGGGCGCAAGATCGCCATCTTCGTCAACGGCTGCTTTTGGCACCGCTGCCCCAAGTGCAACCCTAGCCAGCCCCAGCGCAACGTTGAGTTTTGGGAGGCAAAGTTCCGTCGCAACGTCGAGCGCGACCGAGCAGCCATCAACGCACTCACCCAAATGGGCTGGACACCCATAACCATCTGGGAATGCGAGCTCAAAAAAGACCGCATCGACGGCACGATGGAAAAGGTCATCGAACAAGTACGCGCCGCCGCACCGCAGCGCTAGGAACGAGCCGTCCACACGCCCCACACAGGCGAGCCACATCCGCGCCACAAACCTTAGAAAGCCCTTAAGCTCAAAACCTTTCAAGAGTGTTACTCAATAGCCTTGACCTGCGGTTTCATCGTAACATCAAACCTGATTAAGCCTTTCTTTAGCGCTTCTTTGCAGCAGCCGCGGCATAATACTGCCAACGCACGGGACCTAGCAGCATACCCCGTGCGCAACCTTTTGGTGGACATCGAGGAGGCCGCATAAGCATGCATTCTTCCAATGACGCAGCACAGCAGCCATCCCTAAAACATGCAAACCTTTTCTCCTTCCCCCCGACACAGAGAAACGGTCTCCTCGACTCCCCCACCACAAAAACCAAGCGCTCAGCCGATCAGAGCCTCAACTTACGAGCATCCTTCGAAAAGCTCCAAGCATCCCTAGACAAGGCGTTCCCCGAACAGGCAAGAGCAATCTAAGCCCATCGCGCTTTATACTGATGCCATGCGAAACATGGATCACATAGAATTGCACCGCGGAGGACGTGAGGAAGCGTTTCCCGAGACCGCCGAAGACTGGCCCTATATTGCCGAACGCGCAGAATTCGCTCGCTATCCGGGCAATTCCGTCCCCTGGCACTGGCATTCCGAAGTTGAGCTTTTCTACATGGAGCAGGGAGCGATTGACTATCGAACGCGCGCGGCTCATGAGCACGTACGCTTTGAGGAAGGGTCCGCCGGCTTTATCAACGGCGGCATTTTGCACAGCACGCTGCAATCGCCCAATTCGGCGCCAGCCATTCAAATGCTGCATATCTTTCAGCCGTCGATGCTCGGCGATCCCGCGGGACGCCTTCAAAAGCGCTATATCAATCCTTTGCTGCAATGTCGAGGCGTCGATGTGCTCAAATGGTCGCCCACCAACCCCGACGATATGCCCTTTATCGATTTGCTAAAGAGTTCCTTTAACCACGACCTTCAACGGCCGCAGAACGAGATGGCGCTTCGGAATAGCTTGTCAGAGCTCTGGATTCAGATTTACGCCAAGGCCGAACCGCTCTTTTCCTCCGACAACGCCTCTTGGATGACCAACCGCGACGTACAGTTCAAGGCAATCCTGAACTATATCCGCGCAAACTATGCAGCCGCTATAGATGTGCCCCAGATGGCATCTGCAGCCGGCGTAAGCGAAAGAGAGTGTTACCGCATTATCGAAACTTGTGCAGGAACGACCCCGGCGGCATATCTACGCGCATACCGCATAAACCGTGCTTGCGAACTTTTGGCACACACCACGCGAACGGTACAGACAGTCGCGCGCCAATGCGGATTTATAACAGCAAGCCATCTTGGCCAGGTATTTAAAGAACAAATGGGGTGCACTCCTTCGAGCTATCGAGCAGCGAGGCAGAATCTCGATAGCACCAGGCAGAAATCCCGCTAGCCTTTCTTCTGTCACCGCATCAAACTTGCAGGCAAACAACAGAGAGGAGCAATCATATGAAGCACTTTGACCATATCGTATTTGACGTTGATGGGACATTGGCAGATACAGAAGAAAGCGTTCTATCATCGCTTGTCCAGATTGTCCAAGAAGAGACCGGCAAAACGCTCCCCCGACACGAGCTTGAATTTGCCCTCGGCATACCCGGCAAGGATGCCCTTGAGAAACTTGGAATCTACTCGCAGGCAACGTTGGATCGCTGGTGCCAAGTTGCCGCCAGCTTTAAAAGCACCATCAGCGTGTTTCCAGGTTTGCTTGAAGTCATCGCAACACTCGCCAACAACGGCTGCAAACTTGGCATCGTCTCCTCACGTGCGCGCGACGAATACACAGAAGAAATTGCACCCCTTGGCTTCGATAAGTATTTTGAGCACATCATCCTTGTCGAAGACACAACCGAACATAAACCCGCACCCGCTCCCATGCTCGAATATCTCCGACGCGCGGGCGCGAATCCTGGCAACGTCGTCTACGTTGGCGACACCGTCTACGACGAACAATGCGCAACTTCAGCAGGGGTCAGTTTTGCCCGAGCAGCATGGGGATCACACCAAGATATCCCAAACGCCACCTACAACCTCAAAACCCCCAACGACCTACTAACCCTAACAACCAAATAACCCACGCGTCCCACCCTTTCAGCCCCAACGCCACAAGGGCGACGACCTCGAGCAGGTCAACTTGGGAGGGACGAGGGCTTAGTTCCCCAATCTTTCCGCAGGGGGCAAAAAGCAACGTCTTATTTTTCCGACACTAACGCCACAAGGGCGATTGAGCAGGACGGTTTGGGCGGGTCCCCGTACTTAGTTTCCAAAATCATTCCGCAGCGCGAAGGCTTCTTATTATTTTCAGACCTAACGCTACAAGGGCGACGACCTCGAGTAGGTCAACCTGGGAGGGACGAGGGCTTAGTTCTCCAATCTTTCCGCAGGGGGCAAAAAGCCTCGCCGCACGAAGTGCGCAGCGAGGCTTTTTGCATGCCCGAGGACGATTGGGGAACTAAGCCCTCGTCCCTCCCCGGGATATGTAGCGAGTCGGAGTACCCTTGCTGTTACTCTGCTTTGCCCACAGAGTTGAGGTTGGTCATGCGGATCTTAACCAGCTCGGTGATCTCACGCATGCCCTCCTTGGCCGGCTTCTTGGGGTCGAAGCAGGCGGGGTTCTCGGCCATGTAGGCCATGAAGCCCTTGGTGTAGGCCTGACGCAGCTCGGTGGCGTAGTTGACCTTGCAGATGCCGTTCTTCACAGCCTCGGCGACCTGCTCATCGGGCACACCGGAGGTGCCGTGCAGAACCAGCGGCACGTCGACGGCGTCGCGGATGGCCTTGACCACGGACTGCTCGATGTGCGGATCGCTCGTGTACACACCGTGGCTGGTGCCAACGCCAATAGCGAGGGAGGTGCAGCCGGTACGCTCGACGAACTCCTTGGCCTCGGCAGGATCGGTGTAGGGGCTCTCGCCCTCAACCGCGGGACCGTCGTCCTCCTTGCCGCCAACCTTACCGAGCTCGGCCTCGACGGGCACGCCCATGGCGCGGCCAGCGTCGGCGACGGACTTGGTCAGGGCAATGTTGTCCTCGAAGGACTCGTGCGAACCGTCGATCATGACAGAGGTGTAGCCAGTGCGGAAAGCCTGCATGCAGCGGTCATAGCCATCGCCATGATCGAGGTGCAGAGCGACGGGCACGGAAGCGCGCTCGGCGGCAGCCTTGACCATACCGTAGAAGTAGTCCAGACCAGCGGTCTTGATGGTGCCCGGGGTGGTCTGCATGATGACGGGGGACTTGGTCTCCTCGGCAGCGGCCAGAACGGCCATAACAAACTCGAGGTTCTCGACGTTGAAAGCGCCAACAGCGTAGTGGCCGGCCTGAGCGTCCTTGAGCATCTTTTCGGTGGTAACAAGTGCCATGAGCGTTTGCTCCTCTCCCTCGCCCGCATCTGGACATCGGGCGTAGTTGTTCACAAGGCGTTTTACCTTGCGTTTTGCTGCGCTCATTGTATGAAAATCGGCGACTTTGCACGTGCGAGATATTGAGCCCATGCAGGTCAATACAATCGTTTTTGAAAAGTAAACGGAAGGAATTTGAGCCGAGCGGACATGTTCGATATTGAATTTTGGGCGTTCAGCGTCTTTCTTTTATAGAAAAGATAAGTAATCGAAAGGTGTTTTCTTACTCAAAAAGAAAATGAACGAAAATGGTTTCAACATAATTCCTGCAAATTTCGGTTCAGGATGGAGCAGCAATGACCCACGCAACAAACCGCGCTTTCGCCGATGAGCGTCGTGCCGCCATCATGGAGATGCTCGAGCACAACGCCTCGGTGCAGGTAGCAGAAATCGCCCAGACCTTTGGCGTGTCCTCCGTCACGGCGCGCGCCGACTTGGACGCCCTCGCCGAGTCCGGCAAGCTGCGCCGCACGCATGGTGGCGCTGTGTCGCTCCAGAAGCGACTGACCGTCTCCACGCAGGATCGCCGCATCAATGTCAACGTCGCCGCCAAGCAGGCCATCGCGCAAAGCGCCATCGAGCTCGTCAATGACGGCGACACGCTGCTCGTCGACTCGGGCACCACAGCGCTCGAGTTTGTCCGGCTCCTCGATCAGCGCGACGGTATCACCGTTATCACGGCCGACATTACCATCGCCGATTATATAGACGAGAGCATGCCCTCGGTCGATGTCGTCATGCTGGGCGGGGCACTGCGCAAAGGTCATCGCTATCTGTACGGCCCACTTACTATGCAGGCGCTCCAAATGGTCCACGCCGACCTTGCCGTTATGTGCCCTGGCGCTTTTGTTCCCGGCTGTGGCTTTACGACCGACTTTCCGCAGATGGCCGAGACCAAAGCGGCCATGGTCGGTGCCGCCCGTCAAAGCGTCGCCCTCATGGATGCCAGCAAGGTCAACGGACGCGGCATGTACCGTTTTGCCGAGCTTGCCGACGTCGACACCATCGTGATGGACCGTGATCCCGACGATGCCGTCGCTACCTCACTCGCCGAGACCGTCGACGACGCCCACCCAAATCTCGTCATCGCCGGCGCTTAAACAAAAACCACCACAAAGGTGCCTGTCCCCTTTGTGGTGGTTGTGATGGTTGAGCGTCAAAAGTGAACGTGTCGCTACTTGGAAAGCTCGTCGGCGAGGGCCTCGATCTGAGCGCGCGAGGCGTCGTTGAGCGAACCCAGCACGGTCACCTTGTTCTGCGCCAGAGTGATGTCCTTCATGCCCTCGAGCTCCTTGGTCATAACCTTGGCAGCGGTGGGCGCCCAGGAGCCGGCCTCGACGAGTGCCACGGTGCGGTTCTGGTAGGCATGCTCGGCGAGCGTGTGGATAAAGGTGTTCATGAACGGGAAGATCTCGCCCTGATAGGTGATGGAGGCGAGTACCAGGCGGTCATAGCGGAACGCGTCCTCAACGGCCTCGGCCATATCATCGCGAGCCAGGTCAAAGACGGAAACCTTCTGGCCGCGAGCCTCGAGCGCAGAAGCGAGTTCCTCAACAGCAGCCTTCAGATGACCGTACACACTCGCATAGGCGATCGTGATGCCCTCGTCCTCGGGCTGGTAGCTCGACCAGGTGTTGTAAGTGTCGAGGTAGTAGCCCAGATTCTCGGTCAGCACGGGGCCGTGGAGCGGGCAGATAATCTGGATGTCCAGGTCGGCGGCCTTCTTGAGCACGGCCTGCACGAACTTGCCGAACTTGCCGACGATGCCAAAGTAGTAACGGCGCGCCTCGCAGGCCCAACCCTCGGGATCCTCGATGTCGTTGGCGCCAAACTTGCCAAAGCCGTCGGCACTAAAGAGCACCTTGTCGGTGGACTCGTAGGAGAAGAGCACCTCGGGCCAGTGCACGTTGGGGGCGCCGACAAACGTTAGACTGTGGCCACCCAAGTCGAGCACGTCGCCCTCTTTGACGACCATCTTGCGCTCGGGGTAGTCGGTGCCAAAGTAGTTGACCATCATGCGGAAGGCACCCATGCTGGCCACAATCTGTGCCTGGGGGTAGCGCTCCATAAAGGCGGCGATGCCAGCAGAGTGATCGGGCTCCATGTGATGGATAACCAGGTAGTCGGGCGTACGTCCATCGAGCGCGGCCTCGAGGTTGCCGAGCCACTCGTCGACAAAACCACCGTCGACCGAATCGGCGACAGCGATCTTCTCGCCCAAGATAACGTAGCTGTTGTATGCCATACCATTCTCGGACACATCGTACTGGCCCTCGAACAGGTCAATGTCGTGATCGTCGACGCCAACGTAGCGGATATCCTTGGTGATCTCCATCAGGCAAAGCCTCCTAGATAGACAAAATAGCCCGTCTATCATAGCACTCGGCAGCATTCCAACTGTTATCTGCCGGCATCCTTACCGATTGTTATTGAAATACGATAAATCGCCGTTTACCTGCGCAAACTATGAGCGTGGTATCGCCGTGCTATGTCGAATAATGAGCTGGCCGGGAATACGAATGGCAACGGTTTTGCCCGCCGTACCCGCCTCGGGAACCGCATGCTCGAATACCTCGCGTCCGCGCTGATGCAAATCGAATCGAACGGTCGTGAGCTCGTTATGCGCGACAAAGTCGTCAAGCGAATCGTCGACACCCACCACGCTCACGTCCTCGGGCACGCGCAGGCCGCTATCGCGCAGCGCTGCAATCGCGCCATTTGCCATCTGGTCGTTTGCCGCGTAAATCGCCGTCATGGTGCGATCGTGCTCGGCCAGGTACCTGCCGGCCTCGTAGCCGCTGTTGGCAGACCAGTCGCCCTCGAGCGGCTCTGCCGGCTCGATGTGTTTACGCTCGAGCGCATCCTGCCAACCGGCTCGACGAAATTGCTCGTCGACCGAGAACGACGGGCCGCCAATATAGCGAATCTGCCCGTGCCCCAGCTTAAACAGGTGATCCATAAGCAAGAGCGAGCAGCCGTAATGGTCGGAATCGACCGTAGTCACGCGCGGATGCGCGTACATGGTAACGATGACCGTTCCAATGCCCGGCAGTGGATCAAACATCTCAAAATCGGGCGCCATGCGGCTCATGCCGATGATGATGCCATCCACCGGCAATGCGGCCATACGACGCGTGGCCTCGGCAAGCGAGAATTCCTCAGTCTTGGACATCTCGACCAGCGTGATGGCGCAATTATGCTCGCGAGCAGCGCTGGCGATGCCGTCGATCATTGAGAGGTTGCCAAACTTGGTGACATCGTTGATGCATAGGCCGACCGAATGGTAACGGCCGTCGCGCAGCGAGCGACCGGCATAACTCGGACGAAAGCCGAGCTCTTGCATAGCAGCCTGCACGCGCTGGCGCGTCTGCTCGTTAACGTTGGGCAAGCCGTTGGCGACGCGCGAAACCGTCTGCTGCGAAACGCCGGCAGCGCGGGCGACGTCAGCCATGGAGACCGGACGCGAACTGGTATCGTTGGACGGGCGCCTTGCCACAGGATCACCTTCACCCTTGCGAGATCTGAATAGCGTGAATGCCGGCCCGGGCAGAAATACACCCCGCGCCGAGACCCGCTATCGTCGGACGCATGTTAACGTACTCTACTTTTTCGACCTGCATCTCTTCTGCTTTATAAGTCCATACGACAGTACCGTTCACGGCTGTATTTCTACCGATTACCAGATTCTCAAAAAGTGACAAGCGATGTGTTATGAGTACGTTAACATAGCCCATAACGTGCGGTATCGTGAACACTTGGTTCATGCCGCTTCAAGTTGTTAACGTACTCATAACGACGCAAAACTCACCCGTGCGCGCCAAGGAAAGGACTCCCATGACCGCCCCCGACGAAAAGACACTTGCCACGCTCACCAAGCTGTTTGAGGAGGAGTTTGGCCCCATCGGCGACCGCCAGGTGCTCTACGTGCACGCGCCCGGGCGTTCCGAGATCAGCGGCAACCACACAGACCACGAGGGTGGCCACGTTATCGCCGGCTCGCTCGATGTCGCTGTCGACGGCATCGCCGTGGCAACCGACTCCAACAAGGTTCGCGTCGCCGACGAGGGCTATCCCACGTTTGAGATTACCCTCGACACGTTGGATGTTCAGGAGTCCGAGAAGGGCACGTCCGCAAGCCTCGTGCGCGGTATGGCCCACGAGATTGCAGCCCTAGGCGTTGAGCCCCACGGCTTCGACTTCGCCTTCACCTGCTCTGTCCCATCGGGCGGCGGCCTTTCCAGTTCTGCCGCCGTCGAGGCCGCGTACGGTCGTGCCATGGAAACCCTCTGGGGCGCGCCCGCTATTGAACCCGTCACGCTCGCTCAGATGAGCCAGCGCACCGAGAACAACTACTACGGCAAGCCCTGCGGTCTGATGGACCAGGCCGCAGTGTGCCTGGGCGGCCTCGCCTACATGGACTTTGAGGACCAGGCTCAGCCTAAGGCCCAGAAGCTCGAGCTCAACTTTGAGGATTACGGCTATGCGCTCGTGCTCGTTAAGATCGGTGCCGACCACGTGGCCGCCACCGACGACTACGCCGCCGTTCCGCGCGAGATGCAGGACGTTGCCGCCGAGTTTGGCAAGGCACGCCTGTGCGAGGTAAACGTTGCCGACTTTGACGCCAAGCTCCCCGAGTTGCGTGCCAAGCTGGGCGACCGTGCCTGCCTGCGCGCCGTTCACTACTGGCACGAGAACGACCTGGTCGACAAGCGCTGGGCAGCTCTGAACGCCGGCGACATCGACCAGTTCCTGGTCCTGACGCGCGAGTCCGGCGCCAGCTCTGCCATGTACCTGCAGAATGTTGTTGCCAAGCTGGGTTCCGAGCAGCCTTCCATGTATGCCCTGGCGCTGGCCGAGCACGTGCTCGACGGCCGCGGCGCCGTCCGTATCCACGGTGGCGGCTTTGGTGGCACCATCCAGACCTTCGTGCCGCTCGACCTGGTCGACACCTTCATTGCCAAGATGAACGGCTGGCTGGGCGAGGGCTCTGCCCGTCACTACGCCATCTCTGACAAGGGGGCTTACGCGGCATGGCTGTAATGACCGACGTGCGCAAGGCTGCCCAGGGCCTTATCGAATATGCCATCCACCGATCGATGATCGGACAGGACGATCGCATCTGGGCATACAACACCATTTTGGAGTGCATCGGCGCCACGGGCCCCGCGCTCGACATGACCTGGGCGCTGCAGAACGAGAAGCTCTCGCTCTTGCACCCCGATACCCTGCCCGACTTTGACCTGGAGGGCACGCTTGTCTCGCTTTCCGAGGCTGCCGTTGCCAACGGCGCCGCCGAGGACACGACGTCGGGCCGCGACCGCATCGCTATGCGCATCATGGGCGTGCTCATGCCGAGGCCTTCGGTTGTAAACGAGGAGTTCAACGGACGTATGGGCGTCAACGAGCCCCGCGCCGCGACCGACTGGTTCTACGGTCTGTGCTGCGACGCCGGCTACGTGCGCCGTGCCGCCATCGCGCGCAACATCAAATGGAGCACCCCCACCAACTGGGGTGACCTGGAGATCACCATCAACCTGTCGAAGCCCGAGAAGGACCCGCGCGATATTGCCGCGGCCGGCGCCGCCAAAAACACGGGCGAGAAGTATCCCGCCTGTCAGCTCTGCATCGAAAACGAGGGCTACCCCGGACGCTCCGCCGCAGCCGACGGCGGCGCCCACCCCGCTCGCCAGAATCTGCGCGTTATCCCCATTGAGCTCAACGGCGAGCGCTGGGGCTTCCAGTACAGCCCGTACGCATACTTTAACGAGCACTGCATTGCTATGAGCTCCGAGCATCGCCCGATGCACGTCGACCGCAAGGGGCTGACCTGCCTGCTCGATTTTGTGGACCTGTTCCCGCACTACTTTATTGGCTCCAACGCCGACCTGCCCATTGTGGGCGGCTCGATCTTGTCGCATGACCACTTCCAGGGCGGCGCGCACGAGTTCCCCATGATGCACGCAGCCGAGGTCTCGCAGTTTAGCGTGCCCGGCTTTGACCGGGTTACCGGCTCTGTGCTGCAGTGGCCGCTTTCGGTACTGCGCCTGCGCTCGCACGACCGCGGCGAGCTGCTCGATGCCGCCGAGAAGATTATCCTCGCCTGGCGCGAGTGGACCGATGAGTCCGTGGGCGTTATCGCGCACACAGCCGATGGCGTGGCGCACAACACCGTGACGCCCGTCATCCGCCGCATCGACTCTCGCGGCAACGCTGGCGGCGAGATCTACGAGGCCTACCTGGCGCTTCGCTGCAATATCACGACCGACGAGCATCCGCTGGGCGTATTCCACCCGCATGCCGAGTACCACCACATTAAAAAGGAGAACATCGGCCTGATCGAGGTCATGGGCCTGGCCATTTTGCCGCCGCGCTTGGTTCCCGAGCTCGGCGCTGTCCGCGAGCACTTGCTGGCAGCCAAGGCCGATGCCAGCTACGACCTTGCTGGCGCGCTCGAGGGCGATGATCTTTGCCGCAGCCACGCCACATGGGCCAAGGATGTCTTTGCCCGCCGCGCCGACGAGCTTACGGCCGACAACGCCATCGATATCCTGCACGAGGAGGTCGGCGTAGTGTTTGGCCACGTGCTCGACAACGCCGGCGTCTTTAAGTGGGACGAGGCAGGACGCGCCGCCCAACAGCGCTTTATCGACTCGCTGCAATGATCCCTTGGGGACAAAGGAAAACGAATCATTTCGTCATCAAGACAACGGTGCCCGCCGGCAACATCGCCGACGGGCACCGTTTTTGAGTGTAGTCATTGGGGACGTTCTTAAACGACTAGTTATTAAAGAGCGTCCCCAATGACTACTGAAAAGAAACGTCCCCAAGTGCCAAGTGTCGACCAAGGCAACGCCGATGTCTTGGCAACGACAGCGAAAACCCGCCAGAGCGAGCAAGGTGCCTTGAAACAAGGCGGCATTGA
>CAJJQF010000042.1:0-15427 GCA_905193815.1 uncultured Collinsella sp.
AGGCCGCGGCTCTGACCGAGCTTGCAGCTCCGTCTGTGCCCGAGACGCCTGCCGCCACCGAGACGCCTGCCGCCGACCTGCCGACCGAGAAGCCGGCGCCGCGCACACGCCGTCGCACGGCTGCTAAGGCCGAGCAGGTTGCTGAACAGGTAACCCCCGAGCTCACCGAGGCTTCGGTTCGTTCCGCGGCAGGGGAGGGCGCATCGCCTGCTGAGCCCGCTGCGCCTGTCGAGGCCAGCGAAGTTCCCGTTGTCGATCCGGCTTTGCGCCCGCACCGTCGCGGTCGCAAGCCCAAGGCCTTCGTCGAGGCAGAGAAGGCCGCAGCCGCAGCTGCAGCCGCTCGGGATGCTGCGGCGACCGCCGAGTCTGCAACCGCTGCCGATGCACCCGTCCAGGATGCTACGACTTCCGAGGCCGTTTCTGCCGATGTCGAGCCCGCCGACGTCCGTCCTGGTCGCAGCCATCGTACTGCTGCTAAGCGCACGTCCAAGGCCAAGACTGCCAAGAAGGGTGCGTCCGAGGATTCCGCCGAGACGACCGTCGATGCATCGACTGATGCCGCCGAGCCCCAAGACGTCGAACGGCCTGCGTCCGAGAAGCCCAAGCGTGGTCGTAAGAAGTCCGCTAAGGCCAAGGCGTCCGAGCATCAGGCTGATGTCGAAGCGCAGATTGATTCCGGCGCCGAGGCCAATGACGCCGCTGCGGCCAATGTTGACGCCACCGCAACCGATGGCGCCGCGCCCGCCGAGGCCGAAGACGGCGCTCGCCCCAACCGTCGCCAGCACAAGCGCAACGACGAGCGCAACGAGCGCAAGGACGAGCGCAACAACGACCGCCGCAACCGCCAGCGCGATCGCAAGCAGCGCAACAAGGAGCGTAATGCCGCTCCCACCGAGCCCACGCTTTCGCGCGAGGAGCTCGCGGCCATGAAGGTCGCCGAGCTGCGCGAGAAGGCCAAGGAGTTCGAGATTGAGACGACCGGCAAGAAGAAAGCCGAGCTCGTCGAGGAGATCTACGTCACCGCCGCGAAGGCCGAGGGCTTCCGCGACATCAAGGGCATCCTGCAGATTCGTCCGGACAGCTCCGGTATCATCCATGCCCATGGCTACATGAAGTCCAACGACGACGCCTTCGTGCCCGCCTACCTCATCCGCTCCGCGCGTCTGCGCACGGGCGACGTCATCGAGGGCTCGCTTCGTCCTTCGCGCGGCGGCGACAAGCGCGCCGGCCTCGCCAAAATCACGACCGTCAACGGTCTAGACCCCGAGCAGATTCGCAACCGCCCCAAGTTCGGTGACCTCACCCCGGTCTATCCCAACGAGCCGCTGCGCATGGAGCATGGCAAGGACTCCATTACCGGTCGCGCCATCGACATCGTGTCGCCGATCGGCAAGGGTCAGCGTGGCTTGATCGTGTCCCCGCCCAAGGCCGGCAAGACCACAATCCTCAAGAAGATCTGCCAGTCTATCTCGATTAACAACCCCGAGGTGCACCTCATCTGCCTGCTCGTCGACGAGCGCCCCGAAGAGGTTACCGATATGCAGCGTTCCATCAAGGGCGAGGTTGTGGCGTCGACCTTCGATATGCCCGCCGACAACCACACTCGTGTGGCAGAGCTCGTTATCGAGCGCGCCAAGCGCATCGTGGAGCTGGGCGGCGATGTTGTGGTGGTGCTCGACTCCATCACGCGTCTTGCCCGCGCCTACAACTTGGCGGCGCCCGCCTCAGGCCGCATCCTTTCGGGCGGCGTCGATTCGGCGGCCCTGTATCCGCCCAAGCGCTTCCTGGGCGCAGCCCGCAATATCGAGAACGGTGGCTCGCTCACCATCCTGGCCTCTGCCCTCATCGACACCGGCTCCAAGATGGACGAAGTCATCTTTGAGGAGTTCAAGGGCACCGGCAACATGGAGCTTAAGCTCGACCGCGACCTGGCCGATCGCCGCATCTTCCCGGCTATCGATCCCGTTGCCTCCGGTACGCGTAACGAGGACCTGTTGGTTGACGAGCAGATGCGTCCGTTTGTCTTTGGTCTGCGTCGCATTCTTGCCGGCATGAACAACACCGAGCGCGCAGCCGCATCGTTTATCAAGGGTCTTAAGGGCACCAACACCAACCAGGAGTTCCTGGTGCGTTCGGCCAAAAAGCACAGCGACTACGAGCAGACGTTCTAGGTTGTCATCCACACGCAGCGATAGCCATCAATGCGATAAAGGGTCGGGGCTTTGAGCCTCGGCCCTTTTCCATATCGCCGCTCCGCGCTTTTTTGACCATAAGACTGGCAAGCAGCAGGTTTCCCGTTTCAATCCGACATCGTCGCTTGCAATCGACAGGGCGGTTTCGCATAATAGCTTTTAAGCTTCGCGACGGAAAACGCAGATGAAACGAACCATATACCGTTGCTTTGGGGCATAGCCCCGCTTCATCTTCTCTCGCGCAGCCAACTGAATGATGCGATTTGGGTGCTGGAAGATGGGGAGAGCTCATGGCTTCTTCTGATGCAACACAACGAGCAGTCCTTGCCGGACTTTCGTGCGGGATCGGCCTTGCCGCTCCCGTGGTTATGTATGCCGCGACGCTGCCGTTTTCGTCTGTGAACGAGATGGTCGTGGCGGGTGCGGTTCCCTTCGCCGTGGGCGCGGTGGCGGGCGTGGGTATCTATGCCGCCTCGCTGGGTATTTCCGAGTACCGTGCGCAGCGTGAAGAGCGTCTATTCCAGCCTGATGCCATGGGCGGTGCCGCCAATCTCAATCAGCATCAAAGCGAGTTCAAGACCGCCTCGATTCCAGCTCAGCAGCAGGATGCGACTCCTTACGCTGCGGCTTCTGCTTCTCAGGCTCAGGCGGAGCAGTCTACCTCGGCATTCCTTTCCGGCCTGACTGGTGCGTTCCAGCGCCGTCATGCCGATGATGGTGTCCCTACCATCGCTCGAGCCGCAGATGCTATGGACGAGGACGAGGCTTGGTCCATGATCGACAGTATGCTCGACGACGATTCGCCGGTGAGCTGCGACCCTGCACACTCGCGCGACGTCTATCAAGTCGCCATCGACGAGCTCACCAACGGCGGGCAGACCGGCTCCTTCAATCGCGACGACATCGCCGCCGCGGCACGCGCCGTGTCTGGCTCCCAGGCCGCCCCTGCGGGCAGCACGGCGGCTTTCGTGGCGCTCGTCGCCAACGCGGCAGCCAATAACGCCTACAGCGCTACCTCGGCGGACGCGAACGCTTCTGCCGACAATTCGTACGTTGATGAAGCCATGACTGCGGACGAGGAGGCCGTTGCCGCCCGCCGTGCCGCCGAAAGCTCGTTGTGGGGCGCTCCTGCCCAGCAGCAGGCGGCTGAGGCTGCGCCGTACAATGCAAACCTCGCCAGCATGCCTATCATCTCCGGTGCCGCGGACATCGATCTCGATGACCTCGATGAGCCTGCAGCCATCACCGCATCGATTGATGCCCAAGATCGCATCGACACCGGCGACCTTCCGGATGCCTCGCTCGAGGTTGATGTCCCCATGGCTGATTACTCGGGCCACGAGGACATGTGGGCCGCCGCCACCGCGATTCTGGATGAGATTGACGAGCCTGCTCCTGTTGCAGCCCCCGCTCCCGTCGCTGCCCCTCAGCCTGCCGCTCCCGCCTATGTCGGCCGTCACAGTGCTGTGTTCCCCGAGGATACTGCTCGTATCTCGCGCGAGAGCATCGAGCGGGCCGAGGCTATTGCCGCCGGCATTATGGAAAACCGTCGTCACGAGCGCGTCAATCAGATCCTCGAGGAAGAGATCGAGCGCCTGCAGTCCTCAACCGCCAAGCGTACGGGCCGTGCCTATCTGAGCGTTATCGAGGGCGGTACCGCCAGCTTCGCGCCGCTCCGCGCGGAGGCATAACTTCTGCATGGTTAAGATCAATCGAAAATGGGCGGTTGTAACCTGCCTGATGGCGCTCTTGATCTGGGGCAATTCGCTGGTTCCCGGCTCGGGGTCGGGCTCGCTGAGCCTAACGGTCATGGAAGCTATCCGCGGTTTCCTGCACAGCGTGGGACTTCCATATGAATGGGTGACCAACTTTGTTGTTCGCAAGTGCGCGCATTTTACCGAGTATATGGTGCTCGGCATCTTGGCAACGCACGCCTTTGATTTTGAGGGCCGGCGCACCTTTGACGTGCTGCTGCCCACGGCGGTGTTCCTGCTGCTGATTCCCTCGATCGACGAGACGATTCAGCTCTTTGTGCCGGGACGCGCCGGCATGATCACCGATGTGATGATCGACTGCTGTGGAGCGGCAACGGGCGTTGTGCTCCGATATCTCTTACGGTGGCTGATGTGCGCCAAAAAAGTCGCCTAGGACGTATTGTTTGGTCCTAGGCGACTTTTTTATTTGAGGACTTATATGAGGCGTGGTGGCGTCGTTCCGTAGGTCGGATTTGTCGGGCGCGCCACGCCCTGTGGGTGCGTCTGCTACTGAAGCGCCTGTGCGCCCAGGGCCAGGCAGCCCATAATGCCCTGCTTGCCCTCGAGGCTGTTGTTGACGATGTAGTTATCGATGTCGTTGACCTCGGGCGTGACGATATAGCCGTTGAGCATCTCGGCACACTTTTTGCGTGCGAGCGGCACGATGGGGGTGTGGTCGGCCACACCGCCGCCGATGATGATCTTTTGCGGCGCGTAGCACAGCGTGTAGGTCATGAGCGCCTGTGCCAGATAGCCGGCGAGCAGGTCCATGGCCTCCGGGTCATCGGCCATGTCTCCGGCGCTCTTGCCATCCCAGCGCTTTTTAACGCCGGGGCCGGCGATGAGGCCCTCGAGGCAGTTGTCGTGGAAGGGGCAGGCGCTATGCTCGCCGATGGTGTCGCGCGGGTCGCGCGTGACCAGGATGTGGCCGGCCTCGGGATGCATCATGCCGTGTACGAGCTTACCGCCCGAGAGCACGCCGGCGCCCACACCGGTGCCGATGGTCAGGTAGACCACGTCCGTGAGGCCCTGGGCGCAACCAAAGGTGACCTCGCCCAAGCAGGCAACGTTGACGTCGGTGTCGTAGCCGCAGGGAATATTGAGCTCGTTTTGGATGGTGCCCAGCAGGTCGAAGTAGCGCCATGCCGTTTTGGGCGTCTCCAGGATCTTGCCGTATTGGGGCGAGGCAGGGTTGACTGCGGTGGGTCCAAAGGCGCCGATGCCCAGCGCGGCGATGCCCTTGTTCGCAAACCATGCATTGACGGCCTCAACGGTCTCCTGCGGGGTCGTGGTCGCGATCTGCTCACGCTCCAGGACCGTACCGTCTGCATAGCCCGTGGCGCAGACCATCTTGGTGCCGCCGGCCTCGAGCGCTCCGATAAGCTGCTGTTCTGCCATAGTATTCCTCTCTCTGGGACGAGTTGCTCCGTGACTAAAGTATAGGGCTCTAAACCATTTAAGAAAGCGCTATAAAAAGAAGAAGCCTCGCAACGTGGCGGGCGGTGCGGGGCTTCTTTGGTTGCTTTAGTTGCCGGGCCGTCCTTACCCGCGCGGCTTGATTTTATCACGTAGCGACTTGAGGTTCTCCAGTGCCGCGTTAAGCGTCTCATCCCGCTTGGCAAAGTGGAAACGAATCAGATGGTTGACGGGCTCGCGGAAGAAGCTCGAGCCGGGCACGGCGCCCACGCCCACCTTGGATGCGAGGTCCTCGCAGAATTCGAGGTCGCTGTCATAGCCAAACTCAGAGATGTCCATCATGACGTAGTAGGCGCCCTGCGGCACGTTATGCTCAAGACCGATGCTATCGAGCCCCTGGCAGAACAAGTCGCGTTTGGCGGTGTAGAGGTCGAGGACCTCATCGTAATAGCTGTCGTCGAAGTTGAGGGCGGTGACAACGGCTTCCTGCAGGGGAGCGGCGGCACCCACGGTGAGAAAGTCGTGGACCTTCTTGATACGCTCGGTGATCTGGGCCGGGGCGATGGTGTAGCCCAGGCGCCAACCGGTGATGGAGTACGTCTTAGACAGCGAGCTGCAGCTGATGGTTCGCTCGAACATGCCGGGCAGCGTGGCCATATAGACGTGCTCGTGGGGCGCGTAGACGATGTGCTCGTATACCTCGTCGGTAATGCAGTAGGCGTCGTACTTTTTACAGAGGTCGGCGATGAAGGTGAGCTCCTCGCGCGTAAAGACCTTGCCGCAAGGGTTGGAAGGGTTGCACAGGACGATGGCCTTGGGGTCGTTGTCGCGGAAGGCTGCCTCGAGCGTCTCGCGGTCAAAGTCGAACGTGGGCGGGTTGAGCGGCACATAGATGGGCTCGGCACCCGAGAGAATGGTGTCAGCGCCGTAGTTCTCGTAGAACGGCGAGAAGATGACGACCTTGTCTCCGGGGTTCGTAACCGTCATCATGGCGGCCATCATGGCCTCGGTGGAGCCGCAGGTGACCACGATATTCTGGTTGGGGTCGATCGGCATGCCCATAAAGTGCTCCTGTTTGGCGGCGAGCGCCTCGCGCATGGCCTGGGAGCCCCAGGTAATGGAGTACTGGTGGTAGAGCGGCTTGGGGTCGGCGGCGATGGTGCTCAGGCTGTTGAGCAGCTGCGCCGGAGGATCGAAGTCGGGGAAGCCCTGCGACAGGTTGACGGCATCGTACTTATTGGAGATGCGTGTCATGCGGCGGATGACCGAATCGGTAAATGTTGCCGTGCGGTTGGAGAGTTCTTTCATGCCGGTCCTTTCGAGGATTTGCAGTGGGGCAAGTTTACTCCTATGGAACCGGTGGGAATTGCTCGAAACGCGCTCGAAAAACTCTTTTCAAAATTCTTGAAAATTGGGGCTTGCATCGCGTGGCGTTCCTTGCAATAATAGTCGAGCGCGAAGCGCACAGGACACGGTGGGTGTAGCTCAGTTGGCTAGAGCGACGGGTTGTGGTCCCGTAGGTCGAGGGTTCGAGTCCCTTTACCCACCCCAGTTCTTGCTTTGTGTTGATATCGGGTCGTTAGCTCAGTTGGTAGAGCAGGGGACTCTTAATCCCAAGGTCCAGGGTTCGACCCCCTGACGGCCCACCCAAAGATTGTTAAAGCGACTGGCTCAGGCTGGTCGCTTTTTTGTTGACCTCGCATGGGGTCGAACCCGTCGGGGCGCGGAGCTGAGTAATCTGCACCGTGATTCCCTTAGGGAAACACGGCTAAAGCCCCGTAGGCGTGTTCTCCTTAGGGGAATCATGCTTACGGGGCTCGATGCATGTTGAGAAGTTGTGATCAAACTCAAAGTGAGAATCGATTTAGTCTGCTCGATAGTGCGAACCTAAGCTTTCAGTTCGCTTGCGCATGGCTTTGACCATTTCCTGTGCTAGACGAATCTGCGACTGTAGGCGGGCGAGGGCTGCGATCTCGCTGTCATCGGCATGCGGCTTGCTCAGCGCCATGGTCTTGTCTTGCAGACTTTCAAGCTGTTGCAGGGCCTCGGATAGGCCTGTTTCGGTCCTGTTGATCATGCAAAAGGTGCTCATCGTGTGCCTAAGGCTGTGTGTCAGGCGATCGGCATCTGTTGTGGCAATGCCGCACTGGGGGAGGGTGATATCCGCCTTCAGGGCCACTTCAGGCTCTTTCTGCGCTGTGAGGGCTGCCGATGCGCCCGCGATACGTCCGAATACGATGCCGTTGGCGCTTGACAAGCCACCAATGCGGTCGGCGCCGTGCATGCCGCCTGTCGCCTCGCCGCAAGCGTAGAGGCCCTCAACGCCCGTGTGCGCGGTCTTATCGATCTTGATGCCGCCGTTAGCGGCGTGGGCATACATCGCAACGCGCATCTCGTCGGTCGGCGCGATGCCGTGCTTGTCTTGCAGCCAGGTGGCAAAGGTCTGCACAAACTCTGGGACATCCTCGCGGGGGAAGTCGTAGTGGAGTGCCAGGCCTTTGACACCTGCCTGATCGATGACGAGATCGATAGCACGGGAGGCCAAGCGTGACGTGAAGGGACCATATCCAGAGCGCTGCTCGAGCAGGTCGTCCAGCTTGTCGTCGGCAATATCTACCGGCTGGTCTACATGCACGTAGCGCCAGGTTTTCTCGTTGAAGACCAAGTTACGCCTGGGCTCGATGAAGCCAGGCATCATCTGGATGAACTCTATATTAGTAAGTGTTGCGCCGTGCGCCAGTGCGATGGCCTGCGAGGAGCTGAGCACATCAGCCGACGTAAGGCTGCGCTCGAACAGGCCGCCTGTGCCACCGGCTGCGATGATCGTGGCCTTGGCAGCAAAGGGCACGATTCGATTTTCGGTAAGGTCGTAGAGTACGGTTCCGGTTATTCTGCCGTTCGTGTCCTCAACAAGGTCGATAAGCTCATGGCGGGGGAGCAGGCGAATGCCGAGCGACTCGATCCAGGTCGTCAGAGCGTCCTCAAGGGGCTTGCGGGTGAGGCCGCGCCACATGCGCGTCTTGTGGTCAAAGCAGGGGATAAATTGCTTTTGTTGAGCACTCTTGGCGCTTTGCGGACGCTGGAGCTCAACGTCCAGGTCTTGCTCGAGCCAGTCAATCGCTTGGGGAATGCCGTGGACGAACGTTTGGACGAGTTCGGGGTCGGCAACGCCGCCGCCGACGGCCAGGATGGTGTCGATGAGGTCCTGCTCGTCGTCTTCGTCGACGGGACCGATGAGGCCGAGGCCCCAGGTACCCGGGAAGAAGCTCGATCCACTCATGGTCTTGCCGGCGCTTGCCACAGTGACGGTTGCACCCGTGCGTGCCGCTTCGATGGCGGCACAAAGGCCTGCAATGCCAGATCCAATTACCAGTACATCAGTCGATTCCATCGGATTCCTTTCTCGTCCGGCGCATTGTCGCACGGGTGATCGGCAATGGGGCCGCAAAGACCCGGCAAATCGGTAAAGGGCAAATATGGCAGGTGGGCGTCATGGACGCTCTGACGCTCCATCTCATCACATCTTGTATTTCGCCCCAACTGATATATCGGCATTAGCTACCCTGCGACAGCGCAAACAAAAAGAGCCGCTACCCGGGTGGGTAGCGGCTCCAAAGCTCAACTATATGAGCATCGCGCGGGCGCGATTAGGCCTTGAGGGCCTCCTCGACGGCGACAGCGCAGGCGACGGTGGCACCGACCATGGGGTTGTTGCCCATGCCGATGAGACCCATCATGTCAACGTGCGCAGGCACGGAGGAAGAACCGGCGAACTGGGCATCGGAGTGCATGCGGCCCATGGTGTCGGTCATGCCGTAAGAGGCAGGGCCGGCGCCCATGTTGTCCGGGTGCAGGGTACGGCCAGTGCCGCCACCAGAAGCGACGGAGAAGTACTTCTTGCCAGCCTCGAGGCGCTCCTTCTTGTAGGTGCCAGCGACGGGGTGCTGGAAGCGCGTGGGGTTGGTGGAGTTACCGGTGATCGAGATGTCGACGTTCTCGTGCCACATGATGGCAACGCCCTCGCGGACGTCGTCGGCGCCGTAGCAGTTGACGGCGGCGCGGGGACCATCGGAGTAGGGGATGGTCTCGACGACCTTGAGCTCGCCCGTGAAGTAGTCGAACTGGGTCTTCACGTAGGTGAAGCCGTTGATGCGGGCGATGATCTGAGCAGCGTCCTTGCCCAGACCGTTGAGGATGACGCGCAGCGGCTTCTTGCGAGCCTTGTTGGCGTTCAGAGCCAGGCCGATAGCACCCTCAGCGGCAGCGAAGGACTCGTGACCGGCCAGGAAGGCGAAGCACTCGGTGTCGTCGGAGAGCAGCATAGCGCCCAGGTTGCCGTGGCCCAGACCGACCTTGCGGTCCTCGGCGACGGAGCCGGGAACGGTGAAGGCCTGGATGCCCTCGCCGATGATGGCGGCAGCCTCAGAAGCGGACTTGGCGCCACGCTTGACAGCGAGAGCGCAACCGAGGGTGTAGGCCCACTCGGCGTTCTGGAAGGCGATGGACTGGGTGTTGTTGACGATCTCACGCGGGTTGAAGCCCTTGTCGGTGCAGATCTGCAGAGCTTCCTCGAGGGAGGCGATGCCGTTGTCGGCGAGGCACTTGTTGATCTTGTCAGCGCGGCGCTCGTAACCTTCGAACGTAACAGTCATAGTTATTTCCCTCCCTTTCTACTCGTGAACCGGGAACACGCTGGCGACGGAGTGAGTCTCCTCGTCGGTGCGCGGGTCGATGTACTTGGCAGCGTTCTCCCACTGACCATAGTGGCCCATAGCGCCAGCGATGGCCTCCTCGGGGGTCTTGCCGGCCTTGACGGCGTCGGTGAACTTGCCGAGGTTCAGGAACTCGAATGCGATGATCTCGTTCTTGTCGTTGAGAGCCATGCGGGTGACGTAGCCCTGAGCGAGCTCGAGGTAACGAGCGCCCTTGGCCTTGGTGCCGAACATGGTGCCGACCTGAGAGCGAAGGCCCTTGCCGAGGTCGTCGAGGGAGGCGCCCACGGGCAGGCCGCCCTCGGAGAACGCGGTCTGGCTGCGGCCGTAAACGATCTGCAGGAAGATCTCGCGCATAGCAACGTTGATGGCGTCGCAGACGAGGTCGGTGTTGAGGGCCTCGAGGATGGTCTTACCGGGAAGGATCTCGGAAGCCATGGCGGCAGAGTGGGTCATACCCGAGCAGCCGATGGTCTCAACGAGGGCCTCCTCGATGATGCCGTCCTTGACGTTCAGCGTGAGCTTGCAGGCGCCCTGCTGAGGTGCGCACCAACCCACACCGTGCGTAAGACCGGAGATGTCGGAAATCTCCTTAGCCTGGACCCACTTGCCCTCCTCGGGGATGGGTGCGGGGCCGTGGTATGCACCCTTGGCAACGGGGCACATGTTCTCCACTTCCTGTGAGTACTGCATGCCTCTCCTCTCTATCGTGTTGGCGTCCCGTCTGGGGGTCGTGGCTGGCGATTGCCGGGCGACCCTTCGAAAGGGACATGACATGCAGCCCCTATAATACCGCGAAATGCACGGAATATTCGGCGAACGGCTCAGTTTTCGTAGCGAGAAGTCTGGAAGTTTTAATTGAAACGGTTTAACTCTATGTTCTGTGGTCGCGAACTTCCATAGAGGGGGTCCGTCTTGGGCAAGCTTTTGGTCGGCTCTTGTAAGCGTTGCGGGGGTTGACCTGTTGCAACGGTGCCGTTCGCCGCCTGTTTACTGCCTTTTGCCGCGCGAGTGTATTGTTTTGCGTGAATGTTTTGATGGCACGCTTCAATCGTGCTGTATTGGATGGCAAGCAGATCCCGGCGAAGGGAGCGCCATGCAGCGCGTTTGGAGAACGGTTACGGGCTTTTACCATGTCTGTGCTCGCGGTGCGGGCAAACAGCTCATCTTTGAGGGCGATGAAGACCGGCGGGAGTTTTTGGAGCTGATGCGCGAGTGCTGCCGCGAGGCGGGCGTGACGGTTATCGCCTGGTGCCTTATGGGCAATCACGTGCATTTGGTGCTTGCAGATTACGAGGACAGGATGAGCGCGGCGATGCACCGACTGCTTTTGACGTACGCGCGGCGGTTCAATAAACGCACGAGGCGCACAGGCCATCTGTTCCAGAACCGTTTTGACCGGCGCTCGCTCGATACCGACTGGCAGGTGATGGAGGCTATTCGCTCCGTACACGCCGATCCGCAGGAGGCGGGCATCAGCTTAATCGAGCGTTATCCCTGGAGCAGCTTTGCCGAGCATTTGCGCGCTTACGACGGTGACGCGGCTGATGTCGCGAGGGGATTTTCTGATCCTTCTTGCGTGCTTGAGCTTTTTGGTTCCGCCAAGGCCTTTATTGCCTATTCGCTTTCGACGCCCGACGGCTGCGAGCCGGCGATGCCCGATCTAGAAGAGACGGAGTGGGAGCGGCGAGCCTTTGCCGACAAGTTGTCGAAGGGGCTCGGGGTTAAGCTCAACGGGGTTAAAGCCACACCGTCGGCGCAGCGCAACATCGTTATTCTTGGATTGCACGATGCCGGTTTTACGGTGCGTCAGATTGAGCGGTATACGGGGATTGGCAAAAGTACCGTTTCTCGCATTGTGCGTGCCTGTGCACGAACAGCGGTGCGGACTGGCGGAAACGTGGTGTAGGGCCGCCTGTGCACCGCAGCTGGGGTCGCCCATATGCCACAACTATTGTTCTAAAAGCTTGGTACGGTCACTGCGCTTCTTTATTTGCATAGAACGATTGCCGTCATGCATAAAATTACGGCTCCGCTCGGTTTTGCCCGTTCCTACCCCCGTCCGCGCCGTGCAAAAAGCGGAGTTTTCTGCATCGTGGTGCTGTCGGCGCCGCCGCTATTTTGCAACATACGGGCTCTGAAACTATTTATGCCTGCCGATACGCTCCCGAAACTCATGTTTGCGCCTCCTGAGACCACGATTCTTGTTCTAAAACGCAATATAAAGGCGACTGGAGATGTTGATTAACGCTTCCAATGCGTATACATACGGCTTGTCGTGCTGAATACTCGCAAAAATGCACGCCGCACCCTAGGGGACCCGTCTGCGGCAGGCGCGAGGCGAGCCGGAGCCCGGTAGGACGGGGCTTGGCACATTGCTTGGCGGGTCCGTGGCCCTGCGGCAGGCATTTGATGCTGTGGAAAACGCCCGTGTTCGCAGCTGACAGCGCAGTAAATGACAGACCGGGCGCCGGACGCGCGGACTGTGTATCCGCGCTCGTTATGAAAAAGCCGAGTCGTCCGTATCGGACGGCTCGACAATCAAAATCCTTGGATTTAGGGCATCCGCTATTCGTTAACTTGTCCCTCGAGCATGCCGTCGAGGGTGCGCCAGGCGAGCTCGGCGCATTTGACGCGGGCGGGCATGTGCGAGATGTCCTGGAGCTGGGCGGCTTCGTCCAGGTCTTCCAGGTCGTCCTCGGAGAGCTTCTCGCCGCGGATCATGGCGAGGAAGAGCTCTGCCAAGCGGTGAGCTTCCTCGACGGTCTCGCCGGTGATGAGGTCGGCCATGATGTCGGCGCTGGCCTGGCTGATGGCGCAGCCGTGCCCGGTAAACGAGGCCTCCTCGATCACGCCCTTCTCGACACGCAGCTGCAAGGTGAGCTCGTCGCCACAGCTGGGGTTGATGCCGTCGTGCTCATGCGTGGGGGCATCCATCTCGTACTTATAGTCGGGGTGCGAGTTGTGCTCCATAAATGTGGTGGAGGTGTACAGATTACCCATTGAACGTGCTCCAAACGTGATGCAGGCCGGCGATGAACTTGTCGATGTCGGCCTTGTCGTTGTAGAAGGCCACGCTGGCGCGGCAGCAGGCAAGGTTCTCGACGCCCAGCCAGGTGAGCAGCGGCTGCGCGCAGTGGTGGCCGGCGCGGATGCAGACGCCGTCCATGTCCATGATGCTCGCGACGTCGTGCGGGTGAATTCCCTTGACGTTAAAGCTCACAACGCCGTGGTGGTTGTCCCAGTAGATGGAACCGATGATTTGGACAAAGTCGAGCTGCATGAGCTCGCCCATCAGATAGTGGACGAGTGCCTGCTCGCGGGCCTGGATGTTCTCGTAACCCACCGTATTGACCAGGTAATCAAGGGCGGCACCCGTGGCGAAGATGCCGGCGGCGTCCTGCGTGCCGGCCTCGAATTTCTCGGGAACGGGCGCCCAGACGGCGTCCTGCTCGGTGACCGAATCGATCATCTCACCGCCGGTAAGCACTGGCGGCATGGCGTTCAGCAGGTCCATCTTGCCCCACAGCACGCCGATGCCCATGGGGCCCATGGCCTTGTGCGCGCTAAAGGCAAAGAAGTCGGCGCCCAGGTCGGCCACATCGACCGGCATGTGCGGCAGCGACTGCGCACCGTCGACGACCAGGTAGCCGCCGTACTTGTGCACGAGCTTGCCGAGGTTCTTGACTGGGTTCTCGACGCCCAACACGTTGGAGACCTGTCCCACGGCCAGGATCTTGGTCTTGGGACCCACCTTGGCAAGAACCTCCTCGGTGGTGAGCTGGCCGGTCTTGGTGGGGTAGAGGTAGACGAGCTTGGCGCCGGTCTTGCGGCAGACCTGCTGCCACGGGATTAGGTTGGAGTGGTGCTCCATGATGGTGATGACGACCTCGTCACCGGGCTCGAGCACCGTGGGTGCAAAGCTCTTGGCGACCAGGTTGAGCGACTCGCTCGTGTTGCGAGTGAAGACGACCTCGTTGGCCTGGGGAGCGCCGATGAGGTCGGCGATCTGCCGGCGGACCTTCGCGATGGCCTCGGTGGCCTCGACGGATAGCGAGTACAGGCCGCGCAGGGGGTTGGCGTTCATACGCTGGTAGAAGTCGCGCTCGGCGTCGAGCACGCAGGCGGGGCGCTGCGCGGTGGCGGCGCTATCGAGGAAGGCGATCTCGGGGTGCTGCTGGAACAGCGGGAACTGTGCCTTGTAGGGATTGGTCTCGATGTCGACGGTAGGCCAGCCGCGCGAGGCCTCGTCGCTGGCGTCGAGCTCCATAGGCTCCGGTGCGGTACAGGTATCGCATTTAACGTGCTCGGTGTCGATCATGCGAGCTCCTCTTCAAAGTTATCGATCAGGTTGTTGCCCAAGCGGACGACGGCGGCGCGGGTGCGCTCGTCGGTCGCGGAAAGCGCGGCGTCCTCCAGCTTGGCGCGGATGAACAGGTCCTCGGCGGCGTTTTGGTCAAGGCCACGGCAGGCGAGGTAGAACAGCTGCTCGTCGCGGACGTGGCCGATCGTAGCGCCGTGGTTGCCGGCAACGTCGTCCTCGTCGCAGAGGATGACGGGGACGGTCTTGTTGTCGACGCCCTTGTTGGCGAGCAGCACGGTTTCGCGCTCGGTGCCGGTTGCGCCCTTGCAGCCGTGCACGAGGTCGATGGTGCCGCGGTAGACCTTCTTGGACGTGCCGGTCAGCACACCGTTGGCGTCGATCTCGCACTCGGTCTTGCGACCGCGGTGGCGCAGCTCGTAGTTAAAGTCGCGCACCTGCTCTCGGGCGCCCAGGTAGTCAGTATCGATGGTGACCTTGGCGGTATCGCCCAGCAGGTCGCCGGCAAGGCCGGTGGCGCTGGCGCCGGCACCCAGGACGGTGTGCTGCACGTTGACGCGCGCGCCCTCGTCCAGGAACAGGCCGGTGTCGTCGAGCGCGATCCAGCTATCGTCGAGCGTTTGCGTGCAGGTCACGTTGACGGTGGCGTACTCGTGGGCGCACACGCGTAGCGCGGAGCCCACGACGCCTTGGCCGGCAACGGGGGAGTCCAGGGCAATCTGCAGGTCGAGCGTTGCCTGCGGACGGGCGACGACATCGATGGCGGCGATGGCCGCGGCAGCGTCGACGCCACTCACGCGCGCGGTAACCGTGGCGTGCTTGTATGCGGGTACATCGATGACGATGCGCTTGGTAGCGTGCTCGGCCAAGTAGGCGTAGGCAGCCTCGCCCATGCCGGTTTCGAAGGCCTCAGCGGGGGAGAGTTCCTCCTCGAGCTTGATGGCGCCGGCCTGGTAGATGGAGGTGGCGGGCACGTCGAGCTCGGTCTCGGGCGTGATGCGGGCGCGGTCGGCGGCGTCGCCGGGGGCGGAG
>CAJJQF010000043.1:0-14815 GCA_905193815.1 uncultured Collinsella sp.
GACGCGCTCGGGCGTCAGCCGCAGGCGATCGAGCAGTCCGGCCGAGGTGCCCGCATCGCGCGCAGCGGACATATCGAGCTCGTTGGCAGCGACGATGGAGTCGACACCGTTGCGCAGTGCTGCGGCCATGGCGCGCACGGCCTCCTGGCGCTGCTCGTTGCTCGCCGCGGTAAGCGAGGCCGACGCTGCCTTGGCGGCAACGGCAAGATCGTGGACATACGTGGCTATATCGACCGACATGGGCGGCCCTTTCTCCTAGAAGTTTGCAACCATGGTAGCCGATTTGCGCATGGCCTCGCCCGCGGCGGTAGAATTGGTCAACCCGAAACACCGCAACGAACGGAAGACTCACATGGCCCTCATCACTTCATACCACGTTCCCGGCCTTTACGTCGAGGACCACAGCATCGACGTCCCCCTTGACTGGCGCGGCCTAGAGCCGATGCTTCTGGCCGTCGGCAGCACCATGCGCCGCGGCGCTATGCCGGCACCCATCGCCGGCGCGCCCGAGAGCATCAAGCTCTTCTACCGCGTGGTTTGCGCACCCGACCGCATCAACGACGATCTGCCGCTGCTCCTGTTTTTGCAGGGCGGCCCCGGCGGCGAGAGCCCGCGTCCGCTGTCGCCCACAAGCGACGGCTGGATCGAGGAGGCCGTCAAGCACTTCCGCGTGGTCCTTCCCGACCAGCGCGGCACCGGACGCAGTAGCTGCGTGGACGGACGCACGATCAAGGCACTGGGTGATCGCGCAACGGCCGCTGGCGCCGATACAGCACGCTCGCAGGCGGACTTCCTCAAGCGCCACCTCGCCAGCTCCATCGTGCGCGATTTTGAATACCTGCGACTGGTGGGCTTTGGCGGCAAGCCGTGGGTCACGCTCGGCCAAAGCTACGGCGGTTTTTTGACGCTGAGCTACCTGTCGCTCTTCCCCGAGGGCGTGGCGGCGAGCTTTACCTGCGGCGGAATCCCCCACGTGCCGGCGAGCGCACGCGAGGTCTACGCGCACACCTTCCCGCGCATGGCCGCCAAGACGCAGCAGTATTATGACCGCTACCCCGCTGACGTCGAGCGCGTGGCAGCCCTGGCCGATGCGCTCGAGGCTCAGAAGCCCGTGCTACCCGACGGCTCGCCGATGACAGTCGAGCGCCTACAGCTCATGGGCAGCGACTTTGGCATGAAGCCGAGCTTTGAACGCATGCATTGGATTATCGATCATGCTTTTGTTGATGGCGACGGCACGCTGACCTGCGACGCCTCGGTATCTGACAGCTTTTTGATGCGCGCCTTCGAGCGCACCAACACGCGCACGAATCCGCTGTACTGGACGCTGCAGGAGTTCATATACGCCGACGGTGACACTATGCCCATTGGCTGGGCCGCGGCTGAAGAGAAGGCTCACCGCGCCGAGTTCGACACCCTCGCGCGCCCGCTCATGTTTACCGGCGAGGCCATGTTCCCGTGGATGTTCGAGCAGATGCCCGAGCTCAAGCCCTTCAAGCCTGCCATGGACCTGCTGATGGAAGACACCAGCTGGGACAAGATCTACGACCCGCAGCGCCTGGCCTGCAACGAGGTGCCGCTCCAGGCCGCGGTGTATTTCGACGACATGTACGTCGATTCGGGCCTGCAGCTCGATACGCTCAGCCGCGTGGGCAACTCGCACGCCTGGGTGACCAACGAGTTCGAGCACGATGGCCTGCACGGCAGCGTGGTGTTCAAGCACCTCTTCAACGAAGCCCTCAACCGAGGAGACCTGCGCCAGATCTTCTAGCAAAGGAGTGTCCCCACCTGCCGGCACAAAAAGAACGTCCCCAAGTGCCGAACAAGTGCCGGCAACGACAATGCCGCAGGTAGAGAGCGGAAAGCGAAAACGCCCCTAAGCGAGCAAGGTGACGTGAAAGAGGAGGGCATTGACCTTTTGGTCATGCCCGACGATTGAACGTCAGATTGCCGCTTAGGGGCGTTTGCAGCGTCAATTGGTTATGCAAATACGATCAAGTTATCCCTGTGTATCGCGGGCTTCTCGGCCAGGTTTGCAAGCAGGCGGTTGCTGGCGATCTGGTCCTGACGGCGGCCGGCAGCAAGTTCCAACACGTCCGAATCGGCCTCGGCGATACCGCGCGCAACAACCATGCCACTCGGGTCGCACACGTCGAGCACATCGCCCTCGGCAAACTCGCCATCGACCTCGCGAATACCCACCGCAAGCAGGGACGACCCGTGGCCGACCAGCGCTTTCGCGGCACCGTCATCGACCGTCACCGATCCGTGAGCATTGTCGCCCAGCGCGATCCACAGCTTGCGGGGCGCAATATCCAGGCGCTCCGCCGGCGGGTCGAACAGCGTGCCCACGCTCTCGCCGCGGGCCAGACGCACGAGCGCATCGGGCTCCTCGCCCGAGCAAATCACGCTCTGAATGCCGGCCGTCATCAAAATGCGGCTCGCGCGAATCTTGGTGATCATGCCGCCCGTACCCACCGAGGTCGAAGAATCGCCCGCCGAGGCAATGATCTTGGCATCGATCTTATGCACGACCGGGACAAACTCGGCCGTCGGGTCCTCGTGCGGATTGGCGGTGTAGAGGCCGTCGATGTCGGACAGCGTCACGCACAGGTCGGCGGAAACCAGGCAGCTCACGAGCGCCGCCAGCGTGTCGTTGTCGCCGAACTTGATCTCGTCGACGGTAACGGTGTCGTTCTCGTTGACGACCGGCACCACGCCCAGCTCCACCAGACGCAGCAGGGCGTCGCGCGCGTGTAGATAGGACGTGCGACGCGCCGTGTCGTGACGCGTGAGCAGCACGAGCGAGGTGAGCAGATCCCGTGCATGAAACTCCTCGTCGTAGGCAGACGAGATGATGCACTGACCGGCCGAGGCGCAGGCCTGCAGGCTCGGCAGGTCACCGACCGGCTTGCGATCGAAGCCCAGCACGGGATAGCCACAGGCAATAGCGCCGGAGCTCACCACGACCAGACGCCAGCCGAGCTTGCGCAGGGCCGCGGCCTGATCGGCCAGCCCGCCGATAAAGGCGCGGTTGACCTTGCCATCGGCGCCCACCACCGTGGACGAACCGATCTTTACCACCATCGTTTTATAAGAAGTCGTCATACGTCAAACCAATCGAATGATGAGCGAGCGGGCGAACAGGCGAGCGAGTAAATGGTCCGTTTTCCTCCGTCGCATGCGGATCATTTTGCCCAGGGGAAAGCCGACGCCGCGGCCATGTTCTTGCGCACGAGCTCGTCGCGCACCTGAGCCAGGCCCTGCTCCATGCCCACAACATAGGTCTGCGGGTACAGGAAGCGCTTGAAAGCTGCGTCCAGATGATCGAGTGCCCAAGCACAGCGCTCGCGCGCGTCCTTGATGCTCTCACGCGGAGCAACCGCACTGCCGTCGCGCACGATCGGCACCAGCAGCTCACGATACTCAAGCTCGGACACGTCGGTCACCAGCGCCGCATCGTTTACGGCCACGAGGGTATTGCCGCGCGCGGCGCCCTCACCTGCCAGATGGTCCTCGTCATAGATCATGTCGCAGACCGGGCCGCCAAAGCCGTCGTAATAACGGCGCACGCGCTGCACGCCGGGAATCGTGCGCTTGTAGGGCTGCTCGGAAAGCTTCACCACCGGCGTCCACGGGTCCGTCTCGCTCGCGCGGCGGGCCGAAAGCTTGTACACGCCGCCCAGCGCCGGCTGATCGTAGCAGGTCGCGAGCTTGGTGCCCACGCCAAAGCTATCGATGGGCGCACCCTGGTCGAGCAGCGACTGAATCGTGTACTCGTCCAGGTCGTTGGAGACCGAAATCCCCACATAGGGCAGGCCCTCAGCATCAAAACGGCCGCGGACATACTTGGACAGCTTGGCGAGGTCGCCCGAGTCGATGCGAATAGCCGACAGGCGCTCGCCCACCGCCTCCATCTCCTTGGCAACCGTAATGGCATGCTCGCAGCCCTCGCGTACATCGTAGGTGTCGATGAGCAGCGTACAGTTCTTGGGGCTCGACTTGGCAAATGCGCGGAAGGCCTCGAGCTCGGAATCGAAGCTCATCACCCAGCTGTGCGCATGCGTGCCAAAGACGGGAATACCGTAGCGGCGACCGGCGAGCACATTAGACGTAGAGGAACAGCCGGCAACGTAGCTCGCGCGCGCGACGGCCAGGCCGCCATCGGGACCCTGGGCACGGCGCAGGCCAAACTCGGCCACGGGACGACCGTCGGCCGCCAACACCACGCGTGCCGTCTTGGTGGCAACAAGCGTCTGGAAGCCGACGATGTTGAGCAGCGCGGTCTCGAGAAGCTGGCACTCCAGCGACGGGCCGGTGACGCGCACCATGGGCTCGCGCGGAAACACGAGCTCGCCCTCGGGCACGGCGTCAATGTTCACGTGCGCACGGAAGTTGCGCAGGTAGTCGAGGAATGCAGGCTTAAACATCGCGCCGCCGGCCGGAGCCTGGAGCGAAGCTAGATAGTCGATGTCCTCGGGCGTAAAGCGCAGGTTCTCGACAAGCTCGGGCAGCTCGGCGGTGCCGCACATGACGGCATAGGCGCTGCCAAAGGGATGGTCGCGGTAAAACGCCGTAAAACAACCCTGCTCATTGGCCTTGCCGCTCTCCCACAGGCCCTGGGCCATAGTGAGTTCGTACAGATCGGTGAGCATTGCAATGTCGGTGGGATGCGAGATGTCGGTCAAAGCCACGGGGCGACCTTTCGGATGTGTGGTGCAGAATTTGAGGGTTGGACGAGAGCAGAGCATGCGGACATGACGCCCGATGCGAATCGGTTAGAACAGGCCCATGCTGGTCAGGATCGTGTAGCCCATAAAGATGACAAACGCGATGAGGGCAAGGACAATGATGATTTTTTGAGCCGGCGCCATGCCAGGGATCTCGTTCTCGCCCGTAGGCTCCTTGGAGGTAACCATGCGCTGGGCAAAGGTCATCTCGTCACGGCTCGACTTGGGCTCGACGGACTTGGGACGAGCGGCCTTTTTAGGCTGAGGTTTGGGCGCGGCAGGTACAGGCTTCGCAGCAGCGGGCTTGGGTGCGGGCGCGGGCGCCGATGCGGATGCGGCGTTCGTGGCGGCCTCCTCGGCCTTCGCACGCTCGGCACGCAGGGCAGCCAGCTCCTCACGCTCGCGACGGGCCTCTTCCCGAGCCTCGCGGCGGGCCTTCTCGGCGCGGAGCTCTTCCAACTCAGCGCGCTCCTCGTCGGACAATGGTTGGGACTCAAACTCGGCCATGGTGCAGCCCTTTCTTTTAAAAAAGCCGCCGACACAATGTCAGCGGCTTATCAAATCCAAGGGTGGAGACGAAGGGAGTCGAACCCTCGGCCTCTGCCATGCGACGGCAGCGCTCTCCCAACTGAGCTACGTCCCCAAGACAAGTCGATATTTTACCTACGGCTCGCCAACTGTCAACGCCCAATAACCAGTCTTTTTGGGGCGCGGCTATTTTGACAACTTTTCGAGCAGGCGATCCTCTCGATGATTTTTTAATCCCCGTCCCAGAAAAATCATCGACGAACGCACTACTTTGCGCTGGTAAGAACACCGGTGGTGTCGAAGGACGGGGTGAAGCTCTCGTCTACCGCGCCGCCCTCTTGCCAGAACATCGTCGTAAAGCCCAAGTCGTCGGCATGGTCGAGCACCTGCTCGTACTCCTCGCGCGTCACGGCGCGTGCCAGATCGCCGCCCTGCTCGCGCATAAGCGCATTGGGCGTGTACTGGTTCATGACCGAGATTGGCACATCGCCCACCGTCTGCCACACTAGGTCCAGTACGCGACACGAATCGTCCGCATGCCCCGGAAGCACCAGGTGGCGCACGATCATACCGCGCTTCATAAGCCCGTCCTCGTCCACCAACTCTCCCCCGCGGCGCTCGATTTCGCGCGCCATCTGGGCCAGGCCCGACACGGCCACACGCGGGTAATCCTTTATATGAGAGAGCGACTGCGCAAGCCCGGCATCGGCATATTTAAAGTCGGTAAGCCACACATCGACCAGGTCGCCGAGCGCCGCCACGGCACTCGCGCGCTCATAACCGCTCGTGTTGTAGACGATTGGGATGATCAGCCCGCGCGCCCGTGCCGCGGCAATCGCGGCAGGCAACAGGTGCGCATAGTGCGTCGCCGTCACCAAATTGATGTTGTTGGCACCCTGGTCCTGCAGTTCCAGCATAATCTCGACCAGGCGCTCAGGCGAAATCTCAAGGCCAAAATTGCCGGTCGAGATCTCGTGGTTCTGGCAGTAAATACATTTAAGCGAGCAGCCGCTAAAGAAGATCGTGCCCGAACCGGCCTCACCCGAGATAGGCGGCTCCTCCCACATATGAAGCGCCGCGCGGGCCACCCTGAGCGTGTCGTTAGCACCGCATACGCCGCGCGCGCCCTCATCGCGCGCCGCACCGCAACGGCGCGGACACAAATGGCAGGCGGGCGAAAAAAGTTCGGTCAACGACGTCGGCATAAAAACATGCTCCAAAACAACGATTCAGCAGCTCAAACGTAAAGGGCCAGGCCGCGTAGACGACTCCGTCCCTAAGGCGCCGTAATCGTCCGACACGATTTTTGTAATGTCAAGACTGGAATCCACAAAGTGCCGCTTTATGATGTAGGTATTCCGCCCCCCGCGGAGCAACTGGGTGAACCGTCGCGTTTATTTAGGGAGCCCACACAGTCGTGCCTAGTACAGGTATCCTTCGTTGTTAAGGACGCTGGAACAGTCGATGAGGGCACCCACCTGTTTTAGGTGGGTTCATTTTCGTAACGTGGGGGGTGGTTTTCTTTTGCCGTAAATCGCCATTACAGTCCATATGGATCCCCGCCGGCATCCCGACAAGCCATCGACAACATCCCAATATCTGGTAAGCGCGTGATTATCGCTGCGTGCAATTACATGCACCCCCCTTGGTCGAGTATTATGGTTCGGCTATGCCCTTTGCGCATGGCGTTCTTCTGACCTTTTCCTTCGACGCTTGGCGGTTTTTAGATTCATGGCTTCATCCCCGAGCTACATACCGTACCTATGCGTGGCAGCGGCGGCCTTTATCACGACCTTCCTCGCGGTGCCCCTGGTCAAGCGCTTGGCAATTAAACTCGATGCCGTCGACTATCCTTCTAAGCGCCGCATCAACACCAAGCCCATCCCGCGTTTGGGCGGAACGGCGGTGTTTTTGGGCCTGGTAGTTGCCTGCATTGTGCAAATCCTAGGCACCTGGCACCTAGGCTGGCCACCCGTCCTGGTGCCGCACCCGCGCCTTCACATTAGCTATCCCATGCTGGCGCTCTCCTTTACCGTCATCTTTGCGACCGGCGCTATCGACGACGTCTTCCAGCTCAAGCCCAAGCAAAAGCTGGCCGGACAGGTCCTCGCCGCGCTCATCGCCTGTATCGGCGGCCTGCGGATCGGCGTCATCGTCAACCCGTTTGCCCCCGGCGAAATCATGCTCGGGTGGCTCGCCTACCCCATCACCGTAATCTATCTGGTGGCATTCACCAACATCATTAACCTCATCGACGGCCTCGACGGCTTGGCCACGGGCATCTGCGGCATCGCCTCGTTCACCATGTTTTCGATGGCCGTTCTCTCGGGCCGCATCGACGCCGCCGCGCTCTCCATTGCGCTCTTTGGCGCCTGTCTGGCCTTTTTGCGCTACAACTTCAACCCCGCAAGCATCTTCTTGGGCGACTCGGGGTCACTGCTTCTGGGCTTTGCACTGGGCTCCATCTCGCTGCTCAACGTGAGCCGCACCGCCGCGCTCACCTCGCTTATCATCCCGCTCATCGTTGCCGGCGTGCCCATCATCGACACGTTTAGCGCCATCGTGCGCCGCAGGCGCGCCCACATTAGCATTGGGCAGGCCGACAAGGGCCACATCCACCACCGCCTGATCCAAGAAGGCTACAACCAAAAACAGGCCGTGCTGCTCATCTATGCCTGGTGCATCATGCTTTCGGCCGGCGCCGCCGCGATTAACCAGGTCGAGGTGCCCATGCGCGTGCTCATCTTTACCGTGCTCGCCATTGGCTCGGCGGCCTTTGCCAAGCATCTACATCTGTTTGAGCCCGTGCTGCGCCACCATTACAACAAGCGCACGCACGAGGACGAGCTCGTCACCCCCGACGACCCCGCCTTTAAGCAGGAGGAGCAGGCAGCCGAGGAGCGCAAAGAAGAGCGCCACCACAAGCTCTAGGGTAAGCTGCCGAGGATGTGCCAAGGCGTTGGCAGCCGTTCGCGCGAACGCCGCGGCGGACTTGAAAGCCGGCCCCTGGCAGTCCCTCACCCACTCACGCCCACCCCTCTCAATAAACACGCTATCATCAAAACCTGCGAACGAACGTTAGGAGCAATCATGCCAAACGAGAACAGCTACGAAGTCGCGCTGCAAAAGAGCAACGCCATTCGCGAGGGCCTGACCAAGACGCCCGAGAAGTTCACCATGCTTACCGGCGACCGCCCCACCGGCCGTCTGCACCTGGGTCACTACTTTGGCACCCTCAAGGGCCGCGTGGAGCTGCAGAACATGGGCGCCAGGACCAACGTACTCATCGCCGACTACCAGGTCATCACCGACCGCGACACCACCGAGCACATCCAGGACAACGTGTACAACATGGTCATGGACTACCTTGCCTGCGGCATCGACCCCGACAAGACCATGATCTACGCGCACTCCGCCGTGCCCGCCGCCAACCAGCTCATGCTGCCGTTCCTGTCGCTGGTGTCCGAGGCCGAGCTGGCGCGCAACCCCACGGTCAAGGCCGAGATGGAGGCCTCGGGGCACGAGCTCACCGGCCTTCTGCTCACCTACCCGGTGCACCAGGCCTGCGACATCCTGTTCTGCAAGGGCAATGTGGTGCCCGTCGGCCGCGACCAGCTGCCGCACATCGAGCTCACCCGCACCATCGCCCGCCGCTTTAACAACCGCTACGGCAAGGTGTTCCCCGAGGTCGACGCGCTGCTGTCCGAGACCCCGCTGCTGCCCGGCCTGGACGGTCGCAAGATGAGCAAGAGCTACGGCAACGCCATCAACATCTCGATGACCGCCGAGGAGACGGCCAAGCGCATCAAGAAGAGCCAGACCGACTCCGAGCGCATGATCACGTTCGATCCCGAGAACCGCCCCGGCGTGTCCGGCCTGCTTTCGACGGCCGCCATCTGCACCGGCCGTTCCGAGGTCGAGATTGCCGAGGAGATTGGCATGGGCGGCTCCGGCCAGCTCAAGAAGTACGTGACCGAGGCCGTCAACGAGTACTTCGCACCGATCCGCGAGCGTCGCCAGCGCTACGAGAACGATCTGGACTATGTGAAGGACGTCCTTCACGAGGGCAACCGTCGCGCCAACGAGATCGCCGATCAGACCCTGGCAGAGGTTCAGGACGCCATGGGCATGGTGTACTAGACCGATTTGCTGGCTTGAGCTTTCGATTGCTTTAGGGCGGGCGCTACGACGTCCGCCTTTTTCGGAGCCGGACTGCTTCGGCTCCGCCCATTGCACTCCCCCGATAAACAGGAACGGGCCCGCCGGCAGTCAGTTGCCGGCGGGCCCGTTCCCGAAGTACACCGTTGAATCGCACAGAGGGGAGGAATGCGAATCAAACTCAACAGGGCAGGCTTTTTCATCGCCTATTGCCTGCTCCGTTGCTGAAACCAATATAGTTCACCGTGGTTTACTTTGCAGGATCAATATCCGCCGCCATAGCTTCTCCATAAGTTAGCCCCGGTAAACCTGAAACAGAAAACCACCACAAAGGGGACAGGCACCTTTGTGGTGGTTCTGGCCACGGCAGAGCTGTTAGAGTCCGGCAGGCCAACGACAGACGGCCAGGTCGACGTGCATGTCGTCCTTAAACGCCACACCCTCCCCTAGCAAAAGCTCACGTTGAGCATCGGGACCGCCAAAAGCAAAACCCTCGCATATGCGCCCGTCGGCAAACACCACGCGGTGACAGGGAATCTCGCCGGGGCGCGGATTGCTATGCAGGGCATACCCCACATACCGCGCACTTCGTGGTCGACCGGCAAGCAGCGCCACCTGACCATACGTGGCGACCATCCCCTCGGGGATCTGCTCGACCACCTCGTACACCCGTTCAAAAAAGCCCTCAGACGCCATTGCTCGCTCCCTTCTACCCTGAAAAGCATAAACCACCGCAAAGGGGACAGGCACCTTTGTGGTGGTTTATGGCAGGTCGGTTAGTTGGCGGGCTGGAAGAAGGCTACGGCTACGGCGCCAGGGCCTACGTGGGTACCGATGGTGGCGCCGATGGTGTGAACGGGCAACTCGCCCTCGGTGTGGCCAGCCCAAAGTGCCGCGCTGTCCTCGATATACTTCTTGAGCACCGCATCCGAAAGACCCGTATAGCCGAGCGCCAGCGGCATGGAAAAGTCGATGCCGCCCGCCTTTTCGACCTTTTGGTTCAGCAGGTTGCGGCCGTTCTTGGAACCGCGCGCCTTGCCCAGCTGCACGATCAGACCGTCCTCGACAGCCACCACAGGCTTTACGTTGAGCAGCGTGCCCACGGCGCCGGCCGCAGCAGACAGACGACCGCCGCGCACCAGGTACTCCAGCGTCTCGAGCAGGCCGATGACGACCACGCGGTCACGGACGGCCTCGACGGCCGCCGCGATCTGGGCCGCACTACGGCCCTCGTTCACCAGGCGCAGGGCATACTCGACCAGGACACGCTCGCCCAGAGTGACGTTATTGCTATCCACCACGTACACGTCGCCGCCCGGCGCCTCGGCAAGTGCGGTACGGGCACTCTGATTTGTACCCGAAAGCTTAGCGCCCACGGTAATAATCACGGCCTCGTCGCCGGCCTCACGCGCCTCGGCGATGGCCTGCGAAAACGCGTACGGGTTGACCTGGCCGGTCTTGGGCAGCTCATCGCGCTCCACGAGCATCTCGTAAAAGCGCTGGTGATCGATGTCGATGCCATCCATGTACACATCGGTGCCAAAGGTGACGGACAGCGGCAAAACGGCCAGTGCTGGGTGCTCGGCCGGCGACATATCGCTTGCGGAATCGGTAATAATGCGGACGGACATAGCGAATCCTTTCTTGCGCAGGTCCCGCGCAGGGAATTTTGACAGCAAGGCCCCGGCACGGTATACGCGCTCAAACGGGACTATGCAGTTGTTAATGGGAAGCAAATACCTTGGCGGCCTTAGATCTCGCGCAAGGTATTGAGAATCGTGCGCAGCGACGCGTACATCTGCTCGCGCTGCTCCACGCCCATGGCCTTACCGGTGGTGTCGAGCACTTCGCGAATGATGCGATCGGCCTCGCTCATGCTCTCGCCGCCCAGGGCAGTCAGGCGCACCGGGGCACGGTACTTGACGGCCGCATCACCCGAGTCATCGACCTCGACGTAGCCGCCCTCCTCCAGATGTGCCAGTGTGCGCGAAACGGCGGCTCGGGTAACGCCGGCCATGCGGGCGAGGTCGGCGCCAGTCAGGCCGTCCTTGCTGCGCTCAAGATAGTACAGGCACATGACGTCGGAGCCCTTGAGGCCCAGCCTTGCACCTTCGGACGTCTTGATGCGCTGAATCTCCTTGTAGAGCCCGCTGATCAGTCCGACAAAGTCCTCGAAACGTGTCTCGTCGTTCTGCTGCATGGGAGACGACCGCCTTTCGCTTGCATAATGCTTACGGGTAAACATCTTAGTCGCATAAGGCGACACCCGTACCCAAATACCCCATTTGTTAACCCATCAACATAAAAACCACCACAAAGGGGACAGGCACCTTTGTGGTGGTTTGCGTAGTGGTTTGGACCGAGTTACAGTTCTACGCGCGGGTTATCGCGAGTCACAAGCGTCTTAACAAGAACGTTGGCGCCCAAATAGTGCTCAAGAAGCTCGGCCAAGCGATCGATGGCGGCCTGACAGTCCTCCATGCGCTCGGGCTCAACACATTCAATCGCCAAAAACGCGTCGGCCGAATCGTCGGACAGAGCCGTGCGAACGCCGTCGCGCCAGTTCCAGCAGCGGCACACAGCGCCCGCATCGTCGATATAGGCGAGCTCGCCGGGCAGCGTCGGATCGTCCGCCTCCTCGCCAAGCGGCAAGAACGCATCGCCACCGTCGGTCACCCTCAAGCGAAGGTCTCCCTCGATCGCATGCAGATCCTCGCCTCCCACGGGCAGCGCGTAGGTCAGCGACACCGTGTTGTAAATATCCACCGCGGGCGTAATGTGGCCCACCGGCTTGCCTTTGAGCACGCGTTTGAGCAAGTTCTCGATCGAGCAGCGCGCGCCTTTCTTGGTCTTGAACAGACGATAGGCCTCGCGCCATGCCTTGACCGGTGCGTTCTCGCTGATAGTGTCGCTGGTCAGATGACGCTCCGCATCGATATTGGCGCGGTCGAGCAACGCCGCAATCGCATCCACGTCCTCTTGAGGAATCTGAGCCGTGGGCTTCATGCCCTCCACGACCACAACACCGACCGCTGCCTGCGGAAACAACTCCCAGAATGAATCCTCGGCAATAAAGCTCTTCATACGCTCTCCCTTCATTGTGCGCGCCCGAGTGAGGGCGCCTAAACAAAAAGCGCCCTCACAGCGGCCACCTTCAAAGTCCTACGGTGCCGCCACAAGAGCGCTTACGCTGTCCCCATCCGGAGAAGGGGACGATATGTCAGGCGTATTGTAACCTGAGTCATCCGCGCGAGCAAAACCACCACAAAGGTGCCTGCCCCCTTTGTGGTGGTTTTGGGTCTGAGGCGACGCTAGTGGCGGAGTCCCAGCAGCCCACGGCCGCGATGACGGGCGTCGGCGTGTACTTGAGCGTGCGGGCCGGCGGCCTTAACGGACTCGGGCAGGTGCGAGTACTTCTTCTCGAAGTTCTCCTCGAACATCACCGCCAAGTTGTGCGCGGCCTCATCGTAGCGCGCGGTGCTCTGCCAGTACTGGCGCGGCACCAGGATGCCGTCGGGCACACCGTGGCACGTAGTGGGAATGTCGACATTAAAGATATCGTCGTGCACAAACTCGCTATCCTCGATGGTGCCGTCGAGGGCGCGGGCCTCCAGGGCACGCGTGTAGGCAAGCTCAATACGATGGCCCACGCCATAACCGCCGCCGATCCAGCCAGTATTGACCAGGTATACACGCGTGCGGCCGTCGGCGATACGCTCGCCGAGCATCTTGGCGTAGACCATGGGGTCGAGCGGCATAAACGGCTCTCCGAACAGCGAGGAGAACGTAGGCGTGGGCTCGGTGACGCCGACCTCGGTGCCGGGGATCTTGGCCGTAAAGCCCGTCACAAAGTGATACATGGCGGCGTCGGCCGTCAGGCGCGAGATGGGCGGCAGCACGCCAAAGGCATCGCAGGTCAAAAACAGCACGACGCTCGGGGTGGTGCCCATGCCCTTGGTCCACGCGTTGGGGATATGCTCGACGGGATAGGCCACGCGCGTGTTGTGCGTGATCGAAATATCATCGTAGTTGGGCTTGCGGCCCTCGTCGAGCACCACGTTTTCGCAGATGGCGCCAAAGCGAACGGCATTGAAGATCTCGGGCTCGTGGAACGCATCCAAGCCCTCGCACTTGGCGTAGCAGCCGCCCTCGATGTTGAAGATGCCCATGTCGGACCAGCCGTGCTCGTCATCGCCGATCAGCAGGCGCGTGGGGTTGGCCGAAAGCGTGGTCTTGCCGGTGCCCGACAGGCCAAAGAACACGGCGGTCTCATGCGTGACGGGATCCATGCTGGCCGAGCAGTGCATGGGCAGCACGTCGTCCTCGACGGGCAGCAGATAGTTCATGACGCTAAAGATCGACTTTTTAATCTCGCCGGAGTAGCCGGTGCCGGCGACCAGAATCACGCGTTCCTGGAAGTTGATGACCACGGCAGCGCTGGAGTTGAGGCCCTTGATGGCAGGGTCGCACTGGTAACCGGGCGCTGCGAGCACGCAGAAGTCGGGCTCGCCGGTGCGCGCGATTTCGCGGGCGAGCGGGCGGGCGAGCATCTGCTTAATAAAGAGTGCCTGGCTGGCACGCTCGCAGGCAACGAGCAGTCGACGCGTGTGGTTGCGGTCGGCGCCTGCCATGCCGCGGGTGACGAACACGTCGCGCTCGTTGAGATAGTCGACGATGCCGGCCTTGATGGCCTCATAGCTCTCAACGGACAGCGGGCGGTTGACGGCGCCCCAGGCAATCTTGTCGTGGACATCGGGGGTGTCAACGATAAAGCGGTCGTTGGGCGAACGTCCGGTACGCTCCCCCGTCTCGATCACCAGCGCGCCGTTGGATGCCATGCGGCCTTCGTTGCGGCGGATGGCATGCTCGACGAGCTCGGCTGCCGGCAGGTCAACCAGCAGGCGGGGCTGGTTCTCAGCGGGGTCTTCGACCAGCGTAATGCCAAAATTGGACAGAACTTCTGCAGGGGTAACACCAGGCATGGGGCCTCCTTTAAAAACGCGGCACGTGGACGCGGCGCGCACTTTACTCACGTAAAGCCCGTTGTACCCGATATGCAAAAACGTTTTTGCGGCAAGGGCGGCAAGCCCGCCCAACGGTCAAAAATCGCAGGCAAGCGGCCTAGTCATTGGGGACGTTCTTAAACGACTAGTCGTTGGGGACACTCTTGAACAGGCAACAACCAAGGAGTGTCCCCGGATGCCGGCACTTAGGGACGTTCCCAAAGTGCCGGCACATAAGGAACATCCCTAAGTGCCGACTACTGAATGGCGCCGCCGAAATTATTGAACAACCTGTTCAAAAACACGAATGGATACCACCGCGACTATACTAGAGCGCAGCAATAGAAAGGACCTACTTTGAGCATCACGCCCCTCGATAGCATTCGCCGCGCCATC
>CAJJQF010000044.1:0-13931 GCA_905193815.1 uncultured Collinsella sp.
TCAATGCCGCCTTGTTTCAAGGCACCTTGCTCGCTCTGGCGGGTTTTCGCTGTCGGTGCCATAACATCGGCGTTGCCTTGGCCGTCAATAGTCATTGGGGACGTTCTTAAATGACTAGTCATAAGGGACACTCTTGCCGGCACTTGGGGACAGTCCCTAAGTGCCGGCAGATTGGGACACTTCTTTGCAAGATGGCGCTGAAGATTGTCCCCGACGACTAGTCGTTTAATGCACCAGTTTCTGTCGAGTCGGTGCTTCTTGCGGGTTGCCCGTATAATGGTTTGCGTATGAACCGCAACCAAGGAGTTCCAGTTTATGGACCAGAGCCTTTTTAAATTCGACCTGATCGCCGAGGACCCGACGACGCATGCGCGTGCCGGCGTGCTGCACACCCCGCACGGCGACATCGAGACACCGATCTTCATGCCCGTGGGCACCAAGGCAAACGTCAAGGGCATTCCTACCGAGACCGTCAAACAGCTCGGCGCCCAGATCGTGCTTGCCAATACCTATCACCTGTCCATGCGTCCCGGCGAGGACACTATCGCCGAGCTGGGCGGCCTGCACAAGTTTATGAACTGGCATGGCCCCATTCTTACCGACTCGGGCGGCTTCCAGGTGTTCAGCCATAACGACGCCGTCAAGCTCACCGACGAGGGCGTGCGCTTTATCGTCAACGATTACGACGGTCGTCACGTGTTCTGGACGCCCGAGGACAACATGGAAATCGCCATGAAGCTCGGCTCCGACATCTGCATGCAGCTGGACCAGTGCCCGGGCTATCCCGCCACGCGCGCCTACGTTGAGCGCGCCGTTGAGCTGTCGAGTATGTGGGCCGAGCGCTGCTATAAGGCGCATACCCGCGACGACCAGGCGCTCTTTGGCATTGTTCAGGGCGGCATGCACCTAGATCTGCGCCTGCGCTCGCTGCGCCATCTGGAGGAGTGCGGCGACTTCCCCGGTTACGGCATTGGCGGCTACTCGGTGGGCGAGGACCACGAGACCATGTTCGAGACCCTGGCACCACTCGTAAGCGAGTACATGCCCAAGCACAAGCCGCGCTACCTGATGGGCGTCGGCAACCCCACCACCCTCGTGCGCGGTGTGGGCGTGGGCATCGACATGTTCGACTGCGTGCTGCCGACGCGCACGGGCCGCATGGGTACGGCGTTCTCCAGCGAGGGTCGCCTCAACTTCCGCAACGCGCGCTTTGCGCACGACGACGGCCCCATCGATCCCACCTGCACCTGCCCGGTGTGCACGGGCGGCTATAGCCGCGCACTCATTCGCCACATGGTCACGCAGAAGGAGATGCTCGGCGGCATTCTGCTGTCGATGCACAACATCTACTACCTGCTCAACCTTATGCAGCGTGCCCGCCAGGCCATTATCGAGGGCCGTTACGGTGCGTTCGTGAGCGATTGGATGAATAGCCCTGCCGCGGTGGATTACTAGGAGCTGCGACCGCTGACCGATAGCTTGCAAGCACTTGATACATCGTGGGTACCATACCGAATAGATGATGTTCGGGCGGGTGTTTGGCGCATGGCGTCGACCCCGCCCGTTTCTATTTTCGATAGGAGTACCCCATGATTAAGAATGAGAACGTCGAGGCCGAGCCGGCCTACGACGAGACGTACCGCCGTGGCCCCGTGGTCATGCGCGGCCCCATGATCCCTAAGGACAATACGTACGCCAACCTGCTGGCGCCCGAGGACTCGACCGACTGGCTGCACGCCGACCCGTGGCGTGTACTGCGCATTCAGGCCGAGTTCGTTGATGGCTTCGGCGCGCTTGCCGAGCTTGGCCCTGCGGTGACCATCTTTGGCAGTGCCCGCACGCCCAAGACCGATCCGCTCTACAAGGCTGCGCGTACCGTCGGGCGCAAGATCGCGCAACGTGGCGTGGCGGTCATCACCGGTGGCGGCCCCGGCATCATGGAAGCGGCCAACAGGGGAGCGGCGAGTGTCAACGGCAAGTCAGTTGGCCTAGGCATTGAATTGCCGCACGAGCAGGGGCTCAACAAATACGTGAACCTCGGCATGGACTTCCGCTACTTCTTTGTGCGCAAAACCATGTTCGTTAAGTACAGCTCGGGCGCCATCGTATTTCCCGGCGGCTTTGGCACGCTCGACGAGATGTTCGAGGTTCTCACGCTGGTGCAGACGCACAAGGTCAAGCGCATGCCGCTCGTGCTGGTGGGCAGCGAGTACTGGCAGGGCCTGTTCGACTGGCTCAACGGCCCGGTGATGAGCGCCGGTATGATCAGCCCGCTCGATCCGGATCTGGTACACATTACCGACGACCTCAACGAGTCCGTCGACATTGCGCTCAGCGGGTTGATGTAGAGCAATCGTGCCCACCGCGACATGAATATGTATGGCAATCTGATGCTATCTAACGTCAGTTTGCCGTTTATATTGGGTATACTGATGCAAAAGACGAGAGCGAGGAGGTCGCAAATGTCTACAGCAACAGTTAAGCCTACGACGGTTCGCATCGAAGAGGGGCTCAAGGAGCAGGCGACTGAGTTCTTGGATTCGGTCGGCCTCAGCCTCAATTCCTATCTCAATCTTGCCGTTCGGCAGCTGGTAAATCAGCGAAAGATTCCTTTTGAGATTGTAGGAAGGGCGGAGGTGCCCAACGAGGCGACGAGGCGTGCCATGGTGATCGCCGAGGCTCATGAGTTGGGGGTTTTGCCGGACGATAGCCCGTCATTCAACAACGCTGATGAGCTTATATCATTCCTCGATGAGGACTAGCGATGTTTGAGATTAAAGTCGAGGCTCAGTTTAAGGCGGATTATAAACGGACGATGCGCATCCATCCGCAGCTAAAAACCGAGTTTAAGGCGGCGGTCGCAGAGCTTGCAGCTCACGGCTCGCTTCCCGCGGAATATGGCGCCCATGAGCTTTCAAACCCGGGCGGAAACTACAACGGCCACATCGATTTCCATCTATCCGATGGCTTGGTCGATGTGGTCGTTCTTTATCTTCCCCATAAGACTAACCCAGTGATTAGGCTGGTAAGAATGGGCGCTCATCAGGAGTTGTTTCAGGGTCCGCTGGGCTGATCGCTGATTTCTAAGTTGCGGTGGAATGGGGATTGATTGGCGGCTAATAAGCCAAAAACAGTCCCCATTTCACCACAACTGATGCGGGCGTCCCTAGCGAGTTGGCTGGTAGCGGGGGCAGTAGCTGATGGCGATGGCGTCGACGCCTACATGGGTGGCGATGGTGCAGCCGATGGGGCCGGTGCCGGCGTCTACATAGTCTTGGCCTGCGAGCGTCTCGTTGACAAGTTCCTGCTCCTCGGCGGCGCCGGTCGTGAGCACGCGCACGCTGGAGCCCGGATGCTCGGCCAAAAATGCGAGGCAATCGGCCATGGTGTTGGCAACGATGCGCTTGGCGCCGCGGCCCTTTTTGATGGCCTTGATCTCGCCCGATTTCCACTCCGGCGAAACGGCCAGGCGAATGTTGAGCATCTGCGTCAGCTGGCCGGCGAGTTTGGGGGCGCGGCCGTTTTTGACCAGGTTCTCGAGCGTGCGGGGAATCAGCAACAGGTGTGCGTCGGGCAAGGTCGCGCGGATCTGTGCCTCGGTCTCGTCCAAGCTGCGACCGTCTTCGCGCATGGCCAGCGCGTACTCCACCAGCAGGCCCTCGGCGCCCGAGCCGGTGCGCGAATCGATGCAGCGCACGTCGAGCTCGTGGGTCTCGGCCACCAAGCATGCGTTGGAATAGCAGGCAGACCACTCGCTGCACAGCGAGATAAAGATCGCGCTATCGTGGCCATCGGCGCGCACACGGTCAAAGAGTGCCTTGAACTCGCCGGCGCTTGGCTGCGAGGTGTGCGGCAGCTGCTCGGAGCCAGCCATGCGCTCGACGTATTCCTCGGCGGTAATCTGCACCTGGTCGAGCAGGTCCTCGCCCTCGATAATCACATGCAGCGGAATCACGTAAATGCCGAGCTCTTGGGCGCGGGCAGGGGAGATGTCCGACGTGGAGTCGGTTATGATGGCAAAAGACATAATTGCACCTTTCGTTGGGGCGCTTGCGCGCCGCCTTCTGAGAGCAAAGTGCGACAAGTATAGTAGAGTCGTTCCACATTACTAGGTTCAATTGTTGAATAGTCAACAGTTTGAAGTGTCGGTGTGGAAATCGTCAACTGGGGAAGAGGAATGCCGATGGAGGCGTTGGAGATAGGCAAACGGCCGGTCGTGTTGTTCGATTTTGACGGCACGGTGGCCGATACGGGTCGGGCGGTGATGACCTCGACGCGCAAGACGCTGGCTGCGCGTGGGTTTACGGAGGCGCAGATGGGTGACTTGCGTCGTATGATCGGGCCTCCGCTGTGGAAGAGCTTCCACGACTTTTACGGCTTCTCGCGCGAGGAGTCGCTGGTGGTGGCCGATGAGTACCGCGCCTTTTTTGACGAGCTGGGTCCGGAAGAGTACCCCGTGTTCGATGGGATCCCCGAGCTGCTCGACGGGCTGGCCGCCCAGGGAAAGCGTGCGGCCGTGGCGACGTCGCGCATGGAGGCAAAGTGCATCGACATGGTGCATGAGCTGGGGCTTTCTCAGTTTGAGGCCGTGGTCGGCATGAATCTGCCTCAGGGACGCGAGACCAAGGCGGATTCGGTCCGCGATGCGCTGGCGGCGCTCGGCGCGACTGCTGACGAGGCCGTGATGATCGGCGACCGCTTTAACGACGTGGAGGGCGCGCACGCAATGGGCGTACCGTGCATCGGTATCTATTCGGGCGCGGCGGCGCCGGGCGAGCACGAGGCGGCGGGTGCCGATGCAGTGGTGCACTCGGTGGCCGAGCTTGCTAAACTTTTCGCTATATAAGTACTTGATGTGAGGGGCGGGCGTACCCGTCGCTCATTGGTAAGGAGGCAGTCCATGAATCAGGTGGAGCAGAGCGTCGCTGAGTATGTCGACGAGGTCTGGGAGGATGTCGTCGCCGATATCGAGCAGCTTGTGAGTTATCCGTCCGTAGCCGTTGCTGCCGATGCGGAGCCTAGCGCGCCGTTTGGCCGCCCGGTTCGTGATGCGCTCGATTGCGCGCTCGGCATTGCGCAAAAGCTCGGCTACCAGACGAGCGACGACGAGGGCTATGTGGGCATTGCCGATATCCCGGGTCGCGGCGACAAGCAGCTCGCGACCATCTGCCACGTGGACGTGGTGCCCGCCGGCCCCGGCTGGAACACCGACCCGTTTGCGATGGAGCGTCGCGAGGGATGGCTGCTCGGCCGTGGCGTGATTGATGACAAGGGTCCGGCGGTGTTGTCGCTCTACGCCGGTGCCTACCTGCTCAAGCACGGCATTGTGCCGCGCTATACCTTTCGCGCACTGCTGGGCTGCGATGAGGAAGTGGGCATGTCCGACGTTCACCATTATCTGGAGAACCACGCAGACCCCGACTTTTTGTTTACGCCCGATGCCGAGTTCCCGGTCTGCAATGCCGAGAAGGGCCAGTTTGGGGCGACGTTTGTGAGCCCCAAGATCGACGGCGGGCGCATTGTGTCCTGGAGCGGTGCCGAGGCGAGCAACGCCATTCCGTCGCAGTCCATCTGCGAGCTCGCGATTGCCGCCGATGAGCTGCCGGCGCCCGTTGAGAACGCCGACCGCCTGGAGATCACGGCGCTTGATAACGGGCATGCGCAGATTTTCGCCCACGGTATTGGCGGCCACGCTTCGATGCCTGAGGGCACCATCAACGCCGTCGGCCTGATCGTGGCGTATCTGCGCGAGGCCGAGGACGCGTTTGGTGCACGCGACGAGCGTCTGCTGACGCCTGCCGAGCACGAGTTCGTCAAGTTCCTGGCCTTTGTGCATGCGGATGCCTATGGCCGCGGCCTAGGTATCGATGCGACGAGTCCGGCGTTTGGCCCGCTTACCTGCAACGCTGGAGTCATCCGCGTGGCGGATGGCCATATTGAGCAGGTCATCGACGTGCGCTTCCCCGACAGTACGAGTGCCGATACCATCCGCGAGCAGCTCGACCCGCTCGTGGGCCGTTTTGGCGTGACGTGTCAGCTGGGTCGCGCTAAGGTGCCGTTCTCGGTGTCTGCCGACGATCCGGCCGTGAAGGCGCTTATTGATACCTATAACGAGTTTACGGGCAAGCATGCTGAGCCCTTTGCTATGGGCGGCGGCACGTACGCGCGCAACTTTGCCCGCGCCGTCTCGTTTGGCCCCGAGGAGACCGGCCTGGAGCTGCCCGAGTGGGGCGGCCAGATGCACGGTCCCAACGAGTGCGCCAACGAGGACCAGCTCAAGCAGGCGCTCAAGATCTATATTGTTGCGATCCTCCGTTTGAATGAATTAGAGCTTTAAGGTCTCGCGGTTTCCCAATCTAAGTTGCGGTGGAATAGTTCCTAGAATGGGCCATTTGATGGCCAAGCAGGAACTATTTCACCGCAACTTCTTTTTATCGGTGTAAAAGGTGGACCATGCCAACCGGCGGGTTTGTTATTCGTTTGTAAAGGCCGTGCTGCGCTTGCGGTAAGGGTCTATCAAATGACCGTAAGAAACCGCAGATAACGCGGCCGTCGCCCGATCGGGGCCGTATCTTTCCAAACAGCAAAGCGGGCAGGGTGCCCGCGAGTCGCATGTATGAAAGGAAGATCATGCTCGATCAGGCTTATTCTCGTCGTCAGTTCCTCGGCCTCGCTGGTGGTCTTGCCAGCATCGTCGGCCTCGGCCTCGTTGGCTGCGGTGGCGCAGGCGCTTCCAACGCCGCCGACAAGGGTAGCGCCGCTGCTGCCGAGTCCGTCTCCGGCGAGGTGACCTACGACGGTGCCTCCTCGTTCCAGGCTCTCGTCGAGGCTGCTGCCGAGAAGTTCATGGATGCCAACCCCGACGTCTCCGTCTCCGGTTCGGGTAACGGTTCGGGCAAGGGCCTGACCGCTGTCGCCGCCGGCACCGTCACCATCGGTAACTCCGACGTCTTCGCCGAGACCAAGCTCGAGGCCGACCAGGTCAAGAACCTCGTCGACCACGAGGTCGCCGTCGTTGGCATGGGCCCCGTCGTCTCCAAGAACGTGACGGTCGACGACCTGTCCCTCGAGCAGCTCAAGGGCATCTTCTCCGGCCAGATCACCAACTGGAAGGAGGTCGGCGGCGACGACGCCAAGATCGTCGTCCTCAACCGCAAGGCCGGCTCCGGTACTCGCGCCACCTTCGAGGCTGCCGTCTTTGGCGACGAGGCTGTCGACTTTAAGGGCGACGCCGAGCTCGACAAGTCCGGCGACGTCCAGACTCAGATGGGCAGCACCGACAACGCCATCTCCTACCTCGACTTCTCGCACTTCGACGACTCCAAGTTCAACGCCATCAAGGTCGAGGGCGTGGAGCCCAAGAGCAAGAATGTCACCGACGGCTCCTTCAAGATCTGGGCGACCGAGCACATGTACTGTGCAAAGGACGCCGACGAGGCTACCAAGGCCTTCCTGGAGTTCATGCTTTCCGACGACGTCCAGGGCAAGCTCGTCGAGGAGCAGGGCTTCATCCCCGTCTCTGCCATGAAGGTCGTCAAGGACGCCAGCGGCAAGGTCTCCGCTAAATAAGTAATCGCCCCCGGAAAGGTTTGCAATGGCAAAACAGCTGCCAAAGCGCGACCTTGAGAACGTGGGCCTGGGCGTCACGGGCGCGTGCGTAGTGCTCGTGACGCTTGTCGTTGCCGCGCTCATCTTTATGGTCGCCCAAAAGGGCCTCTCGGCTTTTCTCAGGGACGGCGTTTCGATTGTCGAGTTCTTCACCGGCGCCAAGTGGGATCTGGCCAACACAGCCAAAAGCGGCCTGCCCTATACCGGCGCCCTGCCCCTGATCGTCACCTCGTTTGCGGTCATGGTGCTCTCCACGCTCATCGCGTTGCCCATCGCCATCGGCTCTGCCATCTTTGCGGTCGAGATCCAACCAAAATTTGGCTCCAAGATCTTTCAGCCGCTTATTGAGCTTTTGACCGGTATTCCCTCGGTCGTCTTTGGCTTGATCGGCTTTCACGTTGTCGTCGGCCTTATGAAGAGCGTTTTCCACGTGAGCACGGGCTTGGGTATCCTGCCCGGTGCCATCGTACTGGCTGTCATGATCCTGCCGACCATGACCACGCTTTCGGTCGACGGCCTGCGCGCCGTGCCCGACAGCTACCGCCAGGGCTCGCTCGCGCTGGGCTACACCCGCTGGCAGACCATCTGGCACGTGGTGCTCAAGTCCGCCATGCCGTCGCTCATGACTGCGGTCATCCTGGGTATGACCCGCGCCTTTGGCGAGACGCTCGCCGTGCGCATGGTTATCGGCGGCATCGAGGCCATGCCGACGTCGCTGCTGTCGCCGGCGTCCACCATCACCACCACGCTCACCACGTCCATGGCGGTCTATGCCGAGGGCTCGGCCCAGGACGACGTTCTGTGGGCACTCGGCCTGCTGCTGATGGGCATGAGCCTCATCTACATCCTGATCATCCACCTTATCGGCCGCAAGGGGGCGAAGGCTCGTGGCTAGCACGCGTATCCACATCGACGAGGCGAGGCTCGGGCGCGTCCAAAAGCAGGACCGCTTCGTCACGGGCGTGTTGACGGCGATCGTCGCCATCGTCATGCTCATCGTCATCTCCATGGTGGCCTATATCCTGTTCGAGGGCATCTCGACGCTGTTCCAGCCGGGCTTTCTCACAGAGCCGTCGCGCGCCAACGGAACGCAGGGCGGCGTGCTCTACCAGCTGTTCGACTCGTTCTACCTGCTGCTGATCACTCTGATCATCTCGGTGCCCATCAGCCTAGGCGGAGCGGTCTTCCTGGTTGAGTACGCGCCGAACGGCCCTATCCGCGACATCGCCTCTACCGCCATCGAGACGCTGTCCTCGCTGCCTTCCATCGTCGTCGGCATGTTCGGCTTTCTGGTGTTCTCGGTGCAGCTGGGCTGGAAGTACTCCATCATCTCCGGCGCTGTCGCGCTCACCATGTTCAATATCCCCATCCTGGTGCGCGTGATCCAGCAGGCGCTCGAGGACGTGCCACAGGCCCAGCGCGATGCATGCCTGGCCATGGGCCTTACCCGCTGGGAGGCCACGCTGCACATCCTGATTCCCGAGGCCATGCCCGCCATCGTGACCGGCATCGTGCTTTCGGCCGGCCGTGTGTTTGGCGAGGCCGCAGCACTGCTCTTTACCTCGGGTATGAGCTCGCCGGTTCGCCTGAACTTCTTGAGCTTTAACCTGTCGAGCCCCACCTGTGCCTGGAACGTGTTCCGCCCTGGCGAGTCGCTCGCCGTGCATATCTACAAGATCTATGGCGAGGGCAGCCCCGAGGCCCAGCAGATCGTCTGGGGCACCGCGGCGCTGCTGATGATTTGCGTGCTGCTGTTTAACGTAGTCGCCCGTATCGTGGGCAAGCAACTGGCAAGGAGGATGACGGCCGAATGAGCGAGATGGGTGTAACGCCCGCAACCGAAGCGGCATCGTCCGAGACCCAGGACTTTTTGTCGAGCGTGGGGGAGAGCGAGAAGCGCGTGCGCGTGAGCGGCAAGGCCGTGAGCGACGAGGTCGTGCTCTCCACTAAGGACGTCAACGTGTACTATGGCGACCACCATGCCCTGCACAATACGTCGCTCGAGTTTCACAAGGGCGAGATCACGGCACTCATCGGGCCTTCGGGCTGCGGTAAGTCGACCTTTTTGCGCAGCCTCAACCTTATGAACCGCGAGATTCGCGGCTGCCGCGTGGAGGGCGAGATTAACTACCGCGGACGCAATGTGAACACCAGGACCGAGAACACGTACGAGCTGCGTCGCTCCATTGGCATGGTGTTCCAGCAGCCCAACCCTTTCCGCAAGTCCATTCGCGACAACATCACGTTTGCGCCCAAGCGTCACGGCATTACCGACCGTGACGAGCTTGATCGTATGGTCGAGGAGAGCCTGCGCGGTGCAGCGCTGTGGGACGAGGTCAAGGACAAGCTCGACAAGAGCGCCTACGCGCTTTCGGGCGGTCAGCAGCAGCGCCTGTGCATCGCGCGCACGCTGGCGCTCAACCCCGATGTGATCCTGTTTGACGAACCCTGCTCGGCGCTCGACCCCATCTCGACGTTGGCGATCGAGGACCTCATGTCGTCGATTGTGGCCGACCGCGCCATCGTCATCGTGACGCACAACATGGAGCAGGCGTCGCGTGTGTCCAACCGCACGGCGTTCTTCTACATGGGCGATATGGTCGAGTACGACGAGACCGACGAGATTTTCCAACGGCCCAAGGATAAGCGGCTGAATGATTACCTCACCGGCATGTTCTCCTAGTCCGGGACATGCTTGAGGCCCGCGGCGGCCACGGTTGTCACGGGACTGATTGGAGAGACGGGTCATCTCTTTTGGGAGATGGCCCGCCTTTTTGCTCTGCGACCGAAACGACCGCCACAAAGGGGACAGGCGCCTTCGTGGTGGTTTGGGGTGGGGCTCGCTGCTATCATGGACAACGTTGAATTTCTACGAAGGAGCAGGGCATATGGCGATTCTTTTGGGATGCGATTCCGTCAGCCTAGAGTTTCCCACCAAGCATATTTTCGATAGCGTGACGCTCGGCGTGGGCGAGGGCGACCGCATTGGTATTGTCGGCAAAAACGGCGACGGCAAGTCGACGCTGCTGAGCGTGCTCGCCGGCACGCTGGAGCCCGATGACGGGCGCGTGACGCACCGTCGCGGCACCACGATCGGTCTGCTCGGCCAAAAGGACAACCTGGTCGATACCGACACCGTGCATCATGCCGTCGTGGGCGACACGCCCGAGTATGAGTGGGCGTCGAGTCCGCGTACGCGCCAGATTCTGGCTGGCCTTATTAGCGATGTGCCCTGGGAGGGCACGGTGGGCGAGCTTTCGGGCGGCCAGCGCCGTCGCGTGGACCTCGCGCGCCTGCTGATCGGCGACTATGACGTGCTCATGCTCGACGAGCCCACCAATCACCTGGACATGCGCACCATCAACTGGCTCGCGCGTCACTTAAAGGCCCGCTGGCAGCGCGGCCAGGGCGCGATGCTCGTGGTCACGCACGACCGCTGGTTCTTGGACGAGGTCTGCACCAGTATGTGGGAGGTCCACGACGGCCAGGTCGATCCCTTCGAGGGCGGCTACTCCGCATATATCCTGCAGCGCGTGGAGCGCGACCGCATGGCCGCGGTTACCGAGGAGCGTCGTCGCAACATGGCGCGCAAGGAGCTCGCGTGGCTGAGCCGCGGTGCCCAGGCGCGCTCCACCAAGCCCAAGTTTCGCGTGGATGCCGCCCGCGAGCTCATCGCCGACGTGCCTCCCGTGCGTGACGAGCTGGAGCTCAAGCGCCTAGCCGTGAGCCGCCTGGGCAAGCAGGTTATCGATGTGGTCGACGTGGACGCTGGCTATGCGGATACCGATGGCGCGCCCAAGCAGGTGCTCTCTGACGTGACCTGGCTCATTGGTGCGGGCGACCGCTATGGTCTTTTGGGTGAGAATGGCGCTGGCAAGTCGACGCTGCTCGATGTGATCCAGGGTAAAATTGCGCCCACGCGCGGCCGCGTGAAGATTGGCCAGACGGTACGCTTTGGCGTGCTGTCGCAGCAGCTCGAGGAGCTCGAGCCCTATATGGGCGACACGATCCGCGAAGTGCTCAGCAACTATAAGAAGTACTACGTCATCGACGGCAAGGAGACTTCGCCCGAGAAGCTCTGCGAGCGTCTGGGCTTTACGACGCAGCAGCTCTGGAGCCGCATCGGCGATCTTTCGGGCGGTCAGCGCCGTCGCCTGTCGCTGCTGCTGACGATCCTGGACGAGCCCAACGTGCTCATCCTGGACGAGCCGGGCAACGATCTGGATACCGACATGCTCGCGATTGTCGAGGATCTGCTCGACGGTTGGCCCGGCACGCTGATCCTGGTGACGCACGACCGCTTCTTGATGGAGCGCGTGACCGACCAGCAGTGGGCGCTGCTCGACGGCCACCTGACGCATATGCCCGGCGGCGTGGACCAGTATCTGCGCCTGTGCAACGCCACCGCCGAGGGCGAGCCCGTGGGTGCGCCGAGCGCCAAGACCGGCACGTTCGACACCGGTATGGCGGCGGCTGCTGCCGACAAGCCCAAGTCGAGCGGTCAGCCCAACGGCCTGTCCAACGCCGAGCGCCAGAAGCTTCGCCGTGAGGTGAGCTCGCTCGAGCGCAAGATGGAGACGCAGCGCGCTCGCGTTGAGGAGGCCGAGGCCGCGATGGCCCAGGTCGATCCCACCAACTACACGGCGCTCGGCGAGCAGCAGGCAAAGATCGACGAGGCTCACGCCGCCATGGACGAGCTGGAGATGGCGTGGCTCGAGGCGAGCGAAAAGCTCGAGGGCGAGGAGTAGACGAGGATGATCAAAGCCGCGTTTTTCGATATCGACGGCACGCTGCTGAGTTTTAAGACCCACCAGATTCCGGCGTCGGCGCAGCGGGTGCTTGACAGCTTTCGCGAGCAGGGGATCGCGTGCGTAATCGCCACGGGTCGCCCGACCTACCAGATGCCGGATTGGCTGTTCGACCTGGGTTGGGATGCGTACATTACGCTCTCGGGTCAGCACTGCTTTGATGCCGAGGGGGTTTACCGCAGCTGTCCGATCGATCCAGACGACGTTGCGGTGATCGTGGACCAGGTGGCGCAGGGGTGCTATGACTCGCTGTGCATGCAGGGCGAGAACTCGTTTGTGAACCGCCTGTCCGAGCGCGTGGTGACGGCTGGCAGCAACGCGGGAATCGTCTATCACGAGGAGCCGTTTGAGCACGCCTTTGACGCACCGGTCTACCAGTTTTGCGCCTTTGTGGACCCGGCCGACGAGCATATCGTGACCGACGCCGTGTCGCATTCGCTCACCACGCGCTGGTGCGACCTGTTCTGCGACATTATTCCCGCTAACGGCGGCAAGGACCTGGGCGTGGCGGCGACGCTCGAGCGGCTTGGTATCGACGCGAGCGAGGCGATTGCCTTTGGCGACGGCGAGAACGACCTGTCGATGTTTGCCGCCGTGGGCACGAGCGTGGCCATGGGCAACGCACAGGACACGGTGAAAGCTGCGGCGACCTATGTGACGACTGCCGTGGACGACGACGGCATCTACAACGCTGCGAAGCACTTTGGACTCGTGTAGCTGCGGGCCGGCACCTGGCACCTGGGGACACTCCTTGCGGGGCGTCCCCATTTTGTTTTCGTCCCGCACGTTTTGTGAAACACGGCTAACTTTTAGGCAAAGTAGTAAGACATGGGCAACTTTTGCGGTAAAGTTAGCCGTGGAAAGTATCCAAAGGCTAACTAGCAATCATCGCGAAAGGCGGCCCATGGCCCTACGTGAATCCGGAGAAGACTATCTCGAATCGATCTACGTTCTGTCGGAACGTCAGGGCGTCGTGCGCTCGATCGACGTTGCGGAGTACCTCGGTGTAACTAAGGCGAGCGTTTCCAAGGCCATGGCGACGTTGGAAAGCAACGGCTATGTCGAAATGGGCAAGCGAGATGTTCATCTGACGGAGCGTGGTCTGGAGGTCGCTCGTCAAATGTGGGAGCGTCACTGCTTTTTCGTGGGGCTGCTAGAGGATGCGGGTGTTTCGGCTGAGGTCGCGTCGCAAGAGGGCTGCCACATGGAGCACTGCCTAAGCGAGGAAAGCTTCGAGAAGCTGAGGGCGATGCTGGGACGGGAAGATGCGGCGGGCCCAACAACGGAAGCCTAACTGACTTACAGTGGCGCGGAGTTCGCGCAAAGCGCGAACCAGCGACCGGGACCAGTAGCCCCGCCAACCAAGTCCAACTCAGACAAGGAACCCCGCCAGCAAGCGATGCCCAAGAACCTTCAGCTGTGTCAATGCAGGCCGGGACCGGGTTTGGTTTTGAAAACACTCCGCACTGATATCTTCTGTATTGAAGACGTCGATGGTGCACCCGTATACCATTG
>CAJJQF010000045.1:0-12103 GCA_905193815.1 uncultured Collinsella sp.
CCAAGCGCCGCAAGCGCTAGGCTTTTGGTGGCAGCGCCCATTCTCGGCTTTTACAAAATCTCAATCTGTAACACCAAACCTGATAGTTGGGCTCTAGGTGTTACAGATTGAGACGAACTGTTCAGCCGCTAACCTAACGTCTCGATCTGTAACACGTGGCGAGGAATTTGGTCTCTAACTGTTACAGATCGAGACAAACGTCGGAATCGGTTCGCCGGTCAGGCTCCGGACCACCACAAAAGTGTCTGTCCCTTTTGTGGTGGTGGGACGGCCGGCATAAAAAAGTCCCCGCCGGGCGTGTGCTCGACGGGGACTTTGCCGTTTGATGGCTAGCGCTGCAGGTGATTACTCGCCCAGCAGGCTCTTGGTGATGGAAGCGGCGGCCTTCTTGCCGGCGCCCATCGCCAGAATGACCGTAGCGGCACCGGTGACGATGTCGCCGCCGGCCCAGATGCGGGGATCGGTGGTCTGGCCGGTCTCCTCGTCGGCGATGATGTAGCCCCACTTGTTGAGCTCCATCTTGCCGCCGATCTTCTTTGCGAAGGGGTTGGCGTTGGTACCGATAGCCGAGATTGCGACGTCGCAGGGAATCTCCTCGATGGCGCCCTCGATGGGCACCGGGCGACGACGGCCGGACTCGTCGGGCTCGCCGAGCTCCATCTTCTGGACCTTGATGGCGCACACGGAGCCGTCCTCGCCAGCGACAAACTCGAGCGGGGAAACGAGCGGCAGAACCTCGACGCCCTCGGCCTTGGCATGGTGCAGCTCGGCGCGACGGCAGGGCATCTCGTCCTCGGTACGACGATAGGCGATGATGGCGTGCTCGGCGCCCAGGCGCTTGGCGGTACGGACGGCGTCCATAGCCACGTTGCCGCCACCAAAGACGACGACGTTCTTGCCGTGCTTGGTGGGGGTGTCGTACTCGGGGAACTTGTTGGCCTTCATCAGGTTCACGCGGGTGAGGTACTCGTTTGCGAAGAAGACGTTGGGCAGGTTCTCGCCGGGGACGTTGAGGAACTTGGGCAGGCCAGCGCCGGTCGCCACGTAGATGGCGTCGAAGCCCTGCTCGAACAGCTCCTCGGCCGTGGCCATGTTGCCCACGACGGAGTTGTACTCAAACTTGACGCCCATGTCCTCCAGGCCGTCGATCTCGCGCTTGACGACTGCCTTGGGCAGACGGAACTCGGGGATGCCGTAGACCAGCACGCCGCCGCCGGTGAAGAAGGCCTCAAAGACGGTGACGTCAAAGCCGTTGCGGGCGAGCTCGCCGGCGCAGGTGATGCCGGACGGGCCAGAGCCGACGACGGCGACCTTCTTGCCGTTCTTGGGGGCCATCTTGGGCGTGGAGGCGAGCTCGGGGCGGTCACCCAGGAAGCGCTCGAGCTGGCCGATGGCCACGGGCTCGGACTTCTTACCACGGATGCACTTGCCCTCGCACTGGTTCTCCTGCGGGCAGACGCGACCGCAGATAGCGGGAAGCATGGAGTCCTCGCGGATGGTATCGAGAGCGCCGCCGAAGTCCTTCGCGCGGATCTGCTCGATAAAGCGGGGGATGTTGATGTTGACGGGGCAGCCCTCAACACAGAACGGCTTCTTGCAGTTGAGGCAGCGCTCGGCCTCGGCCAGCGCCATCTCCTCGGTGAAGCCCTTGTCGACGGGGCGGAAGTCGCAGGCGCGCTCGGCAGCCGGCTCCTCGTTATCGGGGGTACGGGGCGACTTCATATCGGCAACGAAACGACCGTTAACTAGTGGCATGCGCAGCTCTTTTCCTCATAGGCCTTGAGGGACTCGCCCTCTTCGGAACGGTAAGCGGCCTGGCGGGCACGAAGGTCATCCCAGTCGACTAGGGTGGCATCGAAGTCGGGGCCGTCGACGCAAGCGAACTTGGTCACGCCGCCCACCTCGACGCGGCAGCAGCCGCACATGCCGGTGCCGTCAACCATGATGGGGTTGAGGGACGCGGTGATGGGGGTGTCGTACTTCTGGGCGGTGAGGGTCGAGAACTTCATCATCGGAACGGGGCCGACGCAGAAGACCTGGCTCACGGCCTTGTCCTGCAGCAGGCGCTCCAGCGGAGCGGTAACAACGCCCTGCTCGCCGTAGGAGCCGTCGTCGGTGGTGATGTGGATGTGGTCCTCGTCGAGGAGCTCGCGGAACTGGTCCTCCATAAGCAGGAGGTCCTTGGTGCGGGCGCCCATGATGGCGTGAACTTCGTGACCGGTCTCGACCAGGTGCTTGGCGACCGGGAAGGCAATTGCCAAGCCGACGCCGCCGCCAATGACGGCGCAGGGGCCCTCGGCCATCTCGGTGGGAACGCCCAGCGGGCCCACGACGTCGCGCAGTGACTCGCCGGCCTCGTAGGTGGAAAGCATCTCGGTGGTCTTGCCGATCACCATGAAGATGAACTCGACCCAGCCCTCGTCACCGTTCCAGCCGGCCAGGGTAAACGGGACACGCTCGCCCGTCTCGTTGGCGCGAACCATGAGGAACTGTCCAGCGTGCGCATGCTTGGCGATTGCGGGCGCCTCGATGCGGAACTTGAACACCTTCTCCGAGAACTGCGTCTTCTCCAGGATCTTATACATAGAACCCCTCTCTTGTTAGGGCCGCCGAACCGTGCCTCCACGGAAATGGACGGTAGCCCGAATAAAACCGTACGCGCACAGGCGTTGTGCAGACATACGGTGCAAATTATACCCTCATGGACATGTCACTTACGTGTGTCTTCGGCTGTTGGGAGCAGGGTTTATCCACTTTGGCCTACCAAAGGGGGAGAGGTTTATTTTGGTCGGTTTTATCAGGTAAAACGGCAAATGGGGCCGGCCTCGGGTTGTGATGAGGCCGGCCCCCTTTGGGGTGCTATGCATGTATGTCGGCGCGCGGTTGATTGCGATGCCGCAACTGGGGCGTTTCCGCAGGTAAAACCTGCCAAAATAAACCTGTTCCTAAATGATAGGTTTTAGTGCTTGCCGTTGGCGGAGGCGGCGCCGTTGACATGGTCGCGGGCATAGACCACGCCGTGCACGATCGCCAGGCCGGCGGCGTCGGCCGCGCGGGCGCAGGTGTCCTGGAAATCCTCGGCCTCGCGGGCGCGCAGCTGCTTAAGAACGTAGTCGGCGACGGCCATCTTGCCGGGAGGGTTGCCGATGCCGGTGCGGATGCGGCTGAAGTCGCGGCTGCCCATCTTGTCGATGATGGAACGCAGACCGTTGTGACCGGCATGGCCTCCGCCCACCTTGACGCGTACGTCACCGGCGGGAATGTCGAGCTCGTCGTGGATGACGAGCAGCTCCTCGGTCTTGATCTTGTACTCGCGGCAGAGCTTGGAGATGGGCCCGCCCGAGGTGTTCATGTACGACTGCGGCTTGACCAGCACAATCTGGCGCTTACCGCCCTCTTCCTCGGGATCGTTGATGTTGATGAGCGCGACCTCGGCGCCGGCCTGGTTTTTCCAGTACGTGACGCCGGCCTGACGGGCCAGCTCGTCGATCGCCTTAAAGCCGGCGTTGTGGCGGGTCTCGGCATATTCCTCGCCAGGGTTGCCAAGCCCGGCAACCATGCGAATCTTAAGCGGCTGTGCAGCTGCCATATTTGTCCTTCCGTTACATAAAAAGTTTAATCAACGACAAAGGCTACCACGCCCGCCGAAGGCGAGACTTCGTTTCAGCGAAATCCCACCAGACAAAAGCGCGGCCGCGGCAGGGCGAGCCGTCGGAACAGAAGAAACCCCCGCGCGACCTTTGCGAAGCAAGGGGGAGCGCGGGGGTTTCTTCTGTTCCGACGGCGATGCGCCGGGTTACAAGGACGATGCGATTACAGCGCGAAGTCGCCGCCGACGAGCGTGGAGACGGGCTCCTCGTGGTAAACGGCGGAGATGGCCTGAGCGAACTCCTCGGCGACCGAGATGGTCTTGATCTTGCCGCCGACCTCGACGGGAATGGCGTCGGTGACGAGGCACTCGACGATCGGGGCGTCGTTCAGACGCTCGATGGCCGGACCGGAGAAGATGCCGTGGGTGGCGCAGACGTAGATGTCGCCAGCGCCCATAGCCTTGAGTTCCTTGACGTTGGCGCACAGGGTGCCAGCGGTGTCGATCATGTCGTCGTTGATGATGCAGGTCTTGCCCTTGATGTCACCGATGATGCCCATGACCTCGGCGGCGTTGTGGCGCGGACGGCCCTTGTGGGCGATGGCCAGGTCGCAGCCGAGCATGTCGGACAGCTTCTTGGCGGCCTTGGCGCGGCCCACGTCGGGGGAGACGACAACCAGGTTGTCGGTGTCGAAGTGCATGTCGTTGTAGTACTGGCCAAACAGCGGCAGCGCGGACAAGTGGTTAACCGGGATATCGAAGAAGCCCTGGATCTGGCCCTGGTGCAGGTCGAGGGTGATGATGCGGTTGACGCCGGCGCGCTCGAGCAGGTTGGCGACGAGGCGGGCGGTGATGGGCTCGCGCGGGCCGGCCTTGCGGTCCTGGCGGGCATAGCCGTAGTGGGTGATAACGGCAGTGATGGAGCGGGCGGATGCGCGCTTGGCAGCGTCGGTGGCGATGAGCAGCTCCATGAGCATGTCGTTGACGTTGCCGCCGGCCACGGACTGAATCAGGAAGACGTCGGCGCCGCGGACGGTCTCGTCGTAGCGGGCGTAAATCTCACCATTGGCGAACTGCTTTAGCGTAAGGCCCGAAAGCTCGACCCCAAGGTACTCAGCAATCTTCTGAGCGAGGGGACGGTTGGAGGAACCGGAATACACGCGGATGGACTTGCGCATATTCTCCGACTTCTCGGGATCATTAATCGGCATTACCCTTCTCCTTTATATATCGAATGCCATATAGATGCCTTTTTGCATTGTAACCGCGCAACGGGGTTTATCGAGCCTTGATAACGTCTTTACCGTCAACGGACACGAACCGACCACTCATCCGGTTGCGCAGGTCACGATAGAAAAAGGAGCCGCCCCCATGGGAACAGCTCCTTAGATGCTTGGTAAAACGTTATGCCTCGTCGTCCTCGTGCAGACGGCGGCGGTAATCGGCGGCCCAGCCCTCAATGTTTACCTGGCGGGCACGACCCAGGCCAAGTGCGTCGGCCGGGACCGGCTCGGTGATGACGGAGCCGGCGGCCACAAGCGCGCCGTCGCCGATCTGGGCGGGCGCGACCATCATGGTGTCGGAACCGATGAAGGCATCCTTGCCGATGACGGTCTTGTGCTTGTGCACGCCGTCGTAGTTGCAGGTGATGGAGCCCGCACCGACGTTGACGCCGGAGCCCATGGTGGTATCGCCGATGTAGGACAGGTGCGGAACCTTGGAGCCCTCGCCGATCGTGGACTTCTTGATCTCCACGTGCGTGCCAGCCTTGGAGCCGTCGAGCATATGGGTGCCCGGGCGCAGGTAGGCGCGCGGGCCGCAGTCGACGCCGTTCTCGATGACGGCCTCGATGGCGACGGTCTCATCGATGGTGCAGCCACTGCCGACGGTGGTGTCGGTGAGACGGCTGTTGGGACCGAGCTGGCACTCCTCGCCCACGGTGACGTGGCCGATCAGATGCGTCTGCGGCCACACGACGGTGTCGCGGCCGATGGTGGCATCGGGGCCGATCCAGGCCTGCGTGGGATCGATGAACGTGACACCCTCGGCCATCCAGTGCTCGTTGATGCGGTCGCGCGCGATAGCGGTGAGCTGCGCGAGCTGGATGCGGCTGTTGACGCCTAGGCCGTCGCGGTAGTCGTCGCAGTGGAAGATGGAGACCGCCTGGCCGTGACCCTTGAGGATTTCGAGCATGTCGGGCAGGTAGTACTCGGACTGCGCGTTGTCGTTGCCGATCTCGTTAATGTGGGCGGCGAGCTGCGCGCCGTCAAAGGCGTAGCAGCCGGCGTTGCACTCCAGCAGCGTGGCGGCCTGCTCGGGCGTGCAGTCCTTCTGCTCGATGATGCGCTCGATCTGGCCGTCGGCGCCCAGCTTGATGCGGCCGTAGCCAAAGGGGTCGGGCGGGGTCATGGTCATGACGGTGCAGGCGAGCTCGCCGGTGGCGACGGTCTGCGCGAACTTGGCGACGGTGTCGGCGGTGATGAGCGGCAAGTCGCCGTTGAGCACGACGACGGGGCCTTGCGTGATGCCGCAGGCCTCGAGCGCGACCTTCACGGCGTGGCCGGTGCCCAGGCGCTCGGTCTGCTCGACGCACTCGACCTTGGTGGCGCTGCTGGCGTAGGCGCCGTCGATGAGGGCGCGCATCTCGTCGGCGTGGCTGCCGATGACGACCACGACGCGGCTGCAGCCGGCCTTGATGGTGGCGTCGACGATCCACTGAACCATGGGCTTGCCCAGGATCTTGTGCGAAACCTTGCAGTGGTTCGACTTCATGCGGGTGCCCTCGCCGGCAGCGAGGATAATTGCGGTTGCGTCCATGTGATCTCCTGTTACGTTATAGAGACGTGTGTTTGGAAACGATACACGGCGCAATATGATACCGCAGGCATATGTTGAGCGCGTAGCGATTGGTTTGCGGCGGTTGAGGCTTGCGCCGCCGGCGTGGCGTTTGCGCTGCTTGCGTGCGGCGTTGGCGGTGCTGCGGAGCTGTCGTTTGAGCGAGGGGACGGGGGTGCCCGTGGACAACATACAAGAGGAGTTTGGCGGCGAGCCCGTCGCGGCGTTCTCGATGTCGCATCCGGCTGTGCCGGCACTCTATATAGTGCTGACGCTGGGGCTCATCATGTTCTCGATGCAGCCGGTGCTGATTGCGCTGTCGCTTGCGGGCGGGCTGGCGTATGGATTTGCGACGCGTGGGGCTGCCCGCACGCTGGGCGCACTTCGCTGGCAGCTGCCGGTGATTTTGATTATCGCGCTGGTCAATCCGCTGTTTAGCGCCTCGGGCTCGACGGAGCTGTTCCGTATTGGCATGCGCGCGGTGTATCTGGAGAGCATGGTATACGGCCTGTGCATGGGCGGGCTGTTTGTGGCGAGCGTGCTGTGGTTTGAGGCCGCGGCGTCGATGCTCGAATACGACAAGGTACTCGCGCTGCTGGGCAATGCCGCACCGGTGATTGCGCTCATGATCTCGATGTGCATGAGGCTTATCCCGCAGTTTTTGCGCCGCGGTCGTACGGTGCTGGCGGTGCAGGATGCGATTGATGTGCCGGGCCGCGCGCCCACCGATCCCGTGCGATCGCGTCTGCGGGCGTCGAGCGTGTTGATGGGCTGGGGCATGGAAGATTCGCTGGAGCGCGCGGACGCGATGCGCTCGCGCGGGTGGGGTGCCGCGACACGTCGTATGACGTATGCGCGGTATCGACTGGGGCGCAGCGACGTTGCCGCGCTGGTCGGGCTCGTACTGTTTGGCGCTGCCGCGGTGGCGGTGGCGTGGACCGCGACGACGCAGTATTCGTTTTATCCGCAGCTCTCGGTGCCGGCGCCGTGGCCAGGCTATGTCGTGTACGCCGCCTGGATGGTGTTGCCTTGCGCGTTGCACGCGATTGATGAGAAGAGGTTTGGCTGATGGCTCGGTTTGATAGGAGCTCGGCGGCGGGTGTGGCATATGGCTCGGCCGCGCCGGCGATTGAGGTGCGAGGCCTTAGTTTTGCCTATCCCGGGGTCAAGGCACCGGTGCTCGAGGGGCTTGATTGGCATGTTTCCCAAGGTGCGTTTGCACTGCTTGTTGGCGGTACCGGTTCGGGCAAGTCGACGCTGCTGTCGCTGCTCAAGCCCGAGATCGCTCCAGCGGGCGAGCGCACTGGCGAACTGCGCGTGCTGGGCGAGAACGTTGCCGACATGGACGTGCGGGCATCGGCAGAGCGCGTGGGTTATGTGTTTCAGGATCCCGAGAACCAGATTGTGTGCGAGACCGTGTGGCACGAGATGGCGTTTGGCCTGGAAAACTTGGGGCTAGCACGTGATGAGATGCGTCGCCGTGTTGCCGAGACCAGCTATTTCTTTGGTCTGGAGGACTGGCTTCATCGCGATGCCGATACGCTTTCGGGTGGCCGCAAGCAGTTGCTGTCGCTTGCCGCCGTCTTGGCGCTGCGTCCGCGTGTGCTGCTACTCGACGAGCCCACGTCTCAGCTCGATCCCGTTGCCGAGAAGAATTTTCTGCACGCGCTGTTTCGCGTGAACCGTGAGCTGGGCTGCACGGTTGTTGTGGCTACGCATCAACCGCGGCCGATGCTCGAATATGCGACGCGTGCGTACCGGATTGAGGGCGGTTGCGTGCGCGAGGTGGCGGATATGGCTTCTTTGGGACGCCGAGAATTGCTGTTTTCCGATGACGTGTTGGGGTGGGGTGCCATCCGATGTGCAAAAAGCGGAGTATTCAGCAGGCGTGAGGACAATTTGGGCTCTCTGGAGCCGCCCGGGGACGTATCGAGCGCGAAAAAAAGTTCGGAATTGGACAAATCGTCCGAATTTGTGGCGCAAACGTCGCTCAAGAACGGCTCGGAAGCCTTCCCGCGCACGGATGGAAGCAGAATGCTCCAAAAAATGCACGGTGGGTCGGCTACCACCCTGTCGGAGGGCTGGTTTCGCTACGATCGAGCGTCCGGCTGGGTGTTGCGTGGGCTCGATGCGTCGTTTTCGGCCGGTGCGGTGCATGCGGTTGTTGGCGGTAACGGCTGCGGCAAGTCGACGATGCTCTCGGTGCTGGCGAAGACTGCCAAGCTGCAGCGCGGCCGCATGGTGCGCGGAGCGGCCTCGGCGGCGCTGCTGCCTCAGAATCCCAAAGCATTGCTGGTTGCCGAGACGGTTCGCGATGAGCTGATGGAATGGGCCTCGACCTGCGAATATGACGAGAACTTGGCGCGGGAGCGTGCGGCGAGCTTGGGGTTGTCGGGTCTGGATGGACGCCATCCGTACGATCTTTCGGGCGGGCAGCGTCAACTGCTTGCATTGGCAAAACTGCTGCTAATCGGCCCCGAACTGCTATTGCTCGATGAGCCCACCAAGGGTCTAGACCTGTTCAGCCGCCGCATCATCGCCCGCGCCCTGCGTGACCATGCGAAGGCTGGCGGCACCGTCATCATGGCTACGCACGATTTGGACTTTGCCGAGCAGGTAGCCGACGACGTCGCCATGATGTTTGACGGCGAGATTGCCTGCATGGAGCCGCCGGCCGACTTCTTTGCCGACAACGTGTTCTATAGGGCGTGATGGGATGACGGACTGTCGTTTCTCGCGTTTGCTTGCAAAACTGGAGATCCCACTGTTGTTGGCGGTGCCGGCGGTGATGGCTACCGCGTTGCTGGCGGGTGTTGAGCAGGCAGCGTTGGCCATGCTGGTTGTGGTGGCGTTGGTGCTTGCGCTGTTCTTTGCGGGTTACGAGGCATCTCGTCCGGGTTTGCGCCAGATTATGCCCACGCTGGTGCTGGCGGCGCTGGCGGCGGCGGGGCGCATCCTGTTTGGGCCCATTCCCGACTTTAAACCGGTGAGCGCTATTGCCATTATCGCGGGGGCGACGCTTGGCCGTCGCAATGGTTTTATGGTTGGCGCGCTGGCGGCGCTGACCAGCAATTTCTTTTTTGGACAGGGTATGTGGACGCCGTGGCAGATGTATGCCTGGGGGCTCGTGGGATACGTTGGCGGTGCGCTGGCGTATGCGGGTGCGTTCGACCGCGCCGACGGCACCGTGCGCATGCCAGCGCTGCTGGCGTACGGCTTTGCGTCGGGCCTGCTCTATGGCGTCGTGATCAACGCGTATGACATCATTGGATTTGTACAGCCGCTTACTTGGGCGGGTGCCGTGGCGCGTCTTGCCACGGCAGTGCCGTTCGATATTACGCACGGCCTTGCGACCTGTGTGTTTTTGGCCGCCTTGTACAAGCCTTGGTGTCGCCGCATTAACCGTGTCGTCGTGAAATACGGGCTGTAAGGCATTTCGCGTTCCCTCACGAACTTGCGGTGGAATAGTTCTCGTTTTTGGCTATTTGCTGCCCAAGCAGGAACTATTCCACCACAACTTATGGGGGGAGAGGGGTCACATGATCTGTTTTCCTCTGTCCCCCCCCAGGAATTACTTGGGGCTAGAGCTCTAGCGTGAGGGTGACGGGGCAGTGGTCGCTGCCAAAGATGTCGCCGCGGATGCCGGTGTCGCGTACGTTGTCGGCGATTGCGTCGCTTACTAGGAAGTAGTCGATGCGCCAGCCGGCGTTGTTCTTGCGGGCATTAAAGCGATAGCTCCACCAGCTGTAGACGCCCTCGACGTCCGGATTTGCCGCGCGCCAGGTATCGGTAAAGCCGGCGTTGAGCAGCTCGGTAAACTTGCCGCGCTCCTCGTCCGAAAAGCCTGCGTTGCCGCGGTTGGACTTGGGGTTCTTAAGGTCGATCTCCTCGTGCGCCACGTTAAAGTCGCCGCAGGTTACGACGGGTTTGCCGGTCTCGCGCTCGAGCGCGTTCAAAAAGTCGCGGTAGGCATCGTCCCAGGCCATGCGCACGTCGATGCGGGCGAGTTCGTTTTGCGCGTTGGGAGTGTAGACATCCACAAACCAGAACTTGTCGAACTCCAGCGCGCAGACGCGGCCCTCGGTCGCGGCTTGGGCGACAAGTACGGCCGCCTCGCCCTCGCCGGCGTAGGGTAGCAGCGCGTCGGCGTGCAGCACGCGCAGCGGTTCCTGGCGGCTAAAGACCGCAGTGCCCGAATAGCCTTTACGCTCGGCGTAGCTCCAGGTTTGGTGATAGTCGGGCAGGTCAATATCGACCTGGCCTTCTTGCAACTTGGTCTCTTGCAGCGCCAGGATATCGACGTCGAGTTCTTGCGCGATCTGGATAAAGCTCGGGTCCTTTTTAAGCACGGCGCGCAGGCCGTTGACGTTCCACGAGGCAAAGGTGTAAGTCTGAGGCATGGTGTCCTTTCGACGGGGTTGGCGGGCTTAAGATTAACGCAACAGAGGCGGGGCAGGCCCCGCGAGCGACGGAGCAATCGCAGCCGCTCCGGCGGCACAGATGGAGGACATATATGACGCAGGCGATAACGGACTCCAAACAGGCCTCCGCCGCGCTGGCGGAGCTGTTCGGCACCCACAAGCGCGTGGTCTTCTTTGGCGGCGCGGGCGTTTCCACGGCGAGTGGCATCCCCGATTTCCGCAGCGTGGACGGCCTGTATCACCAACAGTTTGCCTACCCGCCCGAGACCATGCTCTCGCATAGCTTTTACGAGGTGCACCCGGCCGAGTTCTTCGACTTCTACCGCACCAAGATGATTGCGCTTGGCGCCAAGCCCAACCGCTGCCACACCAAGCTGGCCGAGCTGGAGCGCTCCGGCAAGCTAAATGCCGTGGTGACGCAAAACATTGACGGCCTGCATCAGATGGCCGGCTCACAGCGCGTGTTCGAACTGCACGGATCGGTCCATCGCAACATTTGCCAGTCGTGCGGCGCGGTCTATAGCGCCGAGTGGATTTGCTCGCGCGAGCACGAGGACGCCGCGGGCGTGCCCGTGTGCCCCGCGTGCGGCGGGCGCATTAAGCCCGATGTGGTGCTCTACGAGGAGCCGCTCGATGAGCATGTGCTGACCGGCGCCGTTGCCGCCATCGCCGCGGCCGATGCCCTCATTGTGGGCGGGACCTCGCTCGTGGTGTATCCGGCGGCGGGCCTTACGCGTTACTTTACCGGCGATACGCTGGCCATTTGCAATCTTGCTCCCACCGATCAGGATGCAAATGCCGACCTGCTGATTTCTTGCGACATCGCTGCCGCGTTTGCGTTCTAGCCCGTGTGCGCGGATACAATAGAAAGACTGAGTGCAAAGCGACCCCGCCGCCAGCTCCCCAAGCTCGGCGGCGTGGGCATTTTAGGAGGATGTTCATGGCGAACGACAGCAAGACATGGCGGTGCGGAAAGTATGAGCTCAGCTTTGACCGTCCGCGCATCATGGGCGTCCTCAACGTGACGCCCGATTCGTTTAGCGATGGCGGGGAGCACTTCGACCCGGATGCCGCCATCGAGTACGGCCTGGCGATGCTCGACGCCGGCGCCGACATCATCGACGTGGGCGGCGAGTCCACGCGCCCCGGCTTTACCCCGGTCAACCCCGACGAGGAGGCTCGCCGCGTGCTGCCCGTGGTGCGCGCGCTGGCCAAGGAGGGCGCCATCGTCTCGATCGACACGCGTCATGTGGCGGTT
>CAJJQF010000046.1:0-11482 GCA_905193815.1 uncultured Collinsella sp.
CGTATCGGCCGAGAGGGGTTCGCCGCTCGGCAGCACTGGCAGAAACGCCGTGGGTATCACCATAGTCGCCGACGGCGGAAAGAGCTGCGGCAGCGGCATCAGCGACCAGGCGAACCCACCCACGAGCTGTGCGGCGAGCGGGCAGAAGATGCCCGCGAGCATGCCGAGCCGCGCCGTGAGGAAGAGCCCTGCGGGGATCATCCACGCCGCGGTCACCGTGTTGGTGAGCGCGCAGAGGAGCATCGTGAGCGTGCCCGCGGCCGTGAGGCCCTGCGAGGAGAACGCCGATCCCGCGAGGTAGATGCCGAAGACCACGAGGTTCGAGAGCATGCAGAGTGCGAGGCACCAGAGCGCCTTGGCCCACCAGGCGCGCCCGAGCGGGAAGCCCAGGCCCAGAAGCCCCCGCATCCGCGTACGAGCGTCCGCCCGCGCGACGCACGCCACCACGAGTGAGAGAGACACGGGCAGGAAGAGCGCGTACCAGTAGTTCCACGCGCTGAAGATCTGCACGCCCCGGTAGGGCATCGCGCCGAGCAGCGGCATCGGCAGCGCCATGAGCACGGCCAGGCGAACCGGTGCCGCGTGGCGCGACTTCAGGGCCTCGGCGCGCAGGCCCGCGAGCAGGCCGCCTTTCTCGCCCGTCATGCCGCCACCTCCCCGCGCGCTCGTCGCCCCTCCCGGCAGACGCTCATGAAGAGTTCCTCGAGGTCCTGCCCGGGCCGAAGCGCATCCTCGTAGGCGAGGCGCCCTCCGCAGATGATGCCGATGGTGTCCGCCATCTGCTGCACCTCGGAGAGGATGTGGCTCGAGACGATCCCCGTCGTGCCCGCCGCCGCGAAGCCGCGGATCTGGTCGCGCAGCTCCTCGATGCCGATGGGGTCGAGGCCGTTGGTGGGCTCGTCGAGCACGAGCAGGCGTGGCCGGGCGATCAGCGCCAGCGCGAGCCCCAGGCGCTGCCGCATGCCCATCGAGAAGCGTCCGGCGCGCTTCTTCCCGGTGTCCGCGAGGTCCACGGCGGCGAGCACCTCATCTACGCGGCTCTCGGGAAGGCCCAGCAGCGTGGTGCGCACGCGCAGGTTCTCGCGCGCGGTGAGGTTGGGGTAGAGCGGCGCCTCCTCGATGAGGCTGCCGATTGCGTAGAGGTCCTCGCGGCGCCAGGCGTGCCCGGCAAAGAGGATCTCCCCGGCCGTCGGCCGCAGCATCCCGCAGATCATCTTGAGCGTTGTCGACTTGCCGGCGCCGTTGGGGCCGAGCAGCCCGTACACCTCGCCCTCGCGGATATGAAGGCTCACGTCGGCCACGGCATCCTGCGCCTGGTCGCCGCGGCCGAAGCGCTTGGTGAGCCCGCGCGTCTCGAGCATGTAACCCATGGGTTCGTCCTTTCTCTTCCGGGCGCGCGGGCCGAGTCGCCGTGCCCGCGCGCCTTACCTTTCGGGTTCACCATCCATGGTGGGACGCGTTTCTAACGAAGCCGTAACGGCCGTTGGGCTCTTTTGACGCCAGCCCTTCTCGACCCGTACGCCACTCATGGTATGTTTACGCGATAACAAGGATGGAGGTGCCCGTGGCACGCAATAAGTACCTGGAGGAGACGGTCGAGAAGATTCTCGACGTTGCCGAGCGGCTCCTCGTGGAGCGCGGCTACGAGCACACCACGATGATCTGAAGAGCAATACGCTAAATCGAAAAAGGCAAACCCTGGAGACGCGATTTTCGCCAGAACGAGCAAGAATATCGAAGATGTCTGCACACCGTTGGCGTAGGAAGGGGAACAACCGGCTGCAATCAGCGGACACTCTTGCGCGTATGCGACCGATAGCATTATCCCGAGATACCTAGCATATTTAATCAGGGCTGCCAGTGACAGCGTGAGGGTAATTTAGCGGTGGCGGTTCTGCCCGCTGCCGTCCCGTGCTGATTCTGGCTTGCGAGGCGATTCTGCTATTCTGCGAGTTGAAAAGGTTCCATCCCGGCGACAAGAGCTCCCCTGCTCTTCCGCGAACAGCGGATAGCCGGGGTGGTCGTTTGTTGGTAGTACTTTTTTGAACGGTAAAGTTACCGTGATTATCAAGCGGTTGACTGCCGTTGCCTAAGCAGTCTTGTTATATCGTTGCCGCAGTCCCCGGCGCAGTGCGCAGCTCCTGCCGAATCTTCCGAAAGCGTTCCGGGACTTCGGCAAGCTCCATCTTCTGCGGGGCATCGACCGTACCCGCTTCCTTCGCCGTTTCGTAATACCAGCACTTATAATCCACCATCTCCATGGTGTGCTGCAATTCCGCCATCTGCTGTTTCAGAACTTCTTGTTGGCGCCGGAACATGGCAAGGCGCAAATCGATGGTGTCGTCTCCTTGCAGCGCCATCTCAATGTACTGCCGGATGTCCTTGATGGACATCCCGGCTTTCTTCATGCAGCCGATCACCTGCAGCCATTCGATATCCGATTCTCGGAACATGCGAATGCCACCGGAGGAGCGCTCCACGAAGGGCAGCAGCCCCTCCTTGTCGTAGTAGCGCAAGGTGGACGCCGCAACCCCCAGCAGTTTCGCCATTTCCCCCACCGTATAGACCATCTGAAAACCCCTCCGAATTATTCCAGAATCCCCTTGACTTAAAGTTAACTTTAAGTTCTAGGATGCACATGAAGTTCAAAGGAAGCATGCTTCCAAACAGAATGTTTGTCAATCATAAGGAGGGGAATCGAACGTGAACAGGCCGTATGTTTTCTGCCACATGATGTGCGCTTTGGACGGAAAGATCATGGGCGGTTACATGGGAACGCCGCAGGGCAAAGCGGCGGGCGATGCGTTCTACGACATCGCCTTCGGGAAAGAGCCCTTTTACCATCACCAGGGCTGGCTGTCCGGCAGGGTGACGACGGACGACAACTTCACCTTCTACAGGAAGCCGGACCTGGACGAAGATGCGCCGGCCGTTCCGGCAGGTGATTTCATCGCGCAGCCGGACTTCGGAATGTTCTATGTCTCCGTGGACCCCCACGGCAAGCTGGGGTGGGAAAGCAGCACCCTGCGCTATGTGGACACCACCGCCCATGTCGTCGAGGTGCTGACAGAACAGGTCGGCAACGCCTACAGGGCATTTTTGAGAAAGCTGGGAATCTCGTACATCATCGCGGGAGAAACGGAGCTGGATCACGGTCTGGCCCTTTCCAAGCTGAAAGAAAAATTCAGCATCGAGACCCTGATGCTGGGCGGTGGCGGCGTGCTGAACTGGTCGTTCCTGCAAGCGGGGATGTGCGATGAGATCAGCATCGTGTTGGCGGCGGCGGCAGACGGGAGCCCGGATACGCCGCCGGTTTTCCGAGCCGCAGAAGGCATTTCGGAGAGCAAGGCCCTTGGCTTCACGCTGAAAGAGGCGAAGGCCATGGACGGCGGGGCGGTCTGGCTGCGCTATGGCGTGAATCGATAATCCTAAGCAGGAGGTTTCAATTATGAGGTATGAACGAAAAGAGCAGTTCGAGAAGGTCAACGCATTCGGCACGGGAACGGCGAACACCGCCTATGCCCAATACTTCACCGGCGATTCGTTCCTGAATCCGCTGACCGATCCGGAAGGTGGCCTGTTCGCCGCCAACGTGACCTTCGAGCCGGGATGCCGCAACAACTGGCATATCCATCACGCGGACAAAGGAGGCGGTCAGCTCCTACTCTGTACGGCTGGCGAGGGCTGGTACCAGGAGGAAGGCAAGGCCGCCGTCAGCCTGCACGAGGGCTCCGTCGTGATGATCCCCGCCAACGTCAAGCACTGGCACGGAGCGAAGAAGGACAGTTGGTTCAGCCATATCGCAGTGGAGGTTCCCGGCGAGAATTGCGAGAACGAGTGGTGCGAGCCGGTATCCCATGAAGAGTACGCAAGGCTGTAGGGAGGAACGAAACATGGCAGTCAAGCAGACGGCAGGCAGAGATGCCCTGGGCGAATTCGCCCCGAAATTCGCGGAACTGAACGATGACGTGCTCTTCGGAGAGGTCTGGAGCCGAGAGGGGCAGCTCAGCCTCCGCGACCGCTCCCTCGTGACCGTCGTCGCGCTGATGGCTCAGGGACTTACCGATGAGAGCTTCCGCTATCACCTGGCGGAGGCAAAGAAGAACGGTATTACAAAAGAAGAAATCGCGGAGGTTGTGACCCATGCAGCCTTCTACTGCGGCTGGCCCAAGGCGTGGGCGGTTTTCCGCATGGCAAAGGATGTCTGGGGCGAGGAGTAGAACGATGATCTTGAATGAAACCTACCCGTTGGCAAACGGAGTCCAGGTTCCCAAGCTGGGACTGGGCACCTGGTTCATCGACGATGCCGAGGCGGCGGAAGCCGTTCGCGAGGCGGTAAAGCTGGGCTATCGCCTGATCGACACCGCACAGGCCTACGGAAACGAACGCGGCGTCGGCGAGGGCGTGCGCACCTGCGGCGTTCGCCGGGAAGAGCTGTTCGTCGCCAGCAAGATCGCGGCAGAGTTGAAGACCTACGAGGATGCGGCGAAGTCCATCGATGAGACGCTGGAGAGGATGGGGCTCGGCTACCTCGACCAGATGATCATCCACTCTCCCCAGCCGTGGAGCGAGTTCCGTGTGGAGAAGCGCTATTTCGAGGAGAACAAGGAGGTCTGGCGTGCGTTGGAGGATGCGCGGGCGGCGGGCAAGGTCAAGGTAATCGGCGTGTCCAACTTCCTGCAAGATGACCTTGAGAACCTCCTGAGCTCTTGCTGCGTGATGCCCATGGTCAATCAGATCCTCCTGCACATCACCAACACCGATTCGGCATTGGTGGACTTCTGCAAGGCGCAGGGCATCCAGGTGGAGGCATACTCTCCCATCGCCCACGGCGAGGCGCTGAAGAATCCGGCGATCGTTAAGATGGCAGAGAAGTACGGCGTATCTGCCGCCCAGCTCTGCATCCGCTATGTCCTTCAGCTTGGAGCCGTTGCGCTTCCCAAGACGGCAGATCCCGCCCACATGGAAAGCAACGCGGACGTGGATTTCGCGATCTCCGAGGAAGATATGGAAACTCTCAAGAACATGGAGCGCATCGCCAACTATGGTGACTTCAGCGCATTTCCCGTGTTCAGCGGGAAGCCTCTTGCATGAGGAGCAAGCGTGAAATGAAAACCTTGATTCTGTACTGCTTCTACGGAGGCAACACGAAGCGCATCGCCGAGATGATCCAGAGGGAAATCGGCGGGGATATTGCTCGTATGGATACGGTTGTTCCCTACGATGGCGATTATGATGAAGTCGTCAATCAGGGGCAGCGTGAGATTGCCGAGGGTTATTGCCCGGAACTGAAGCCGCTGCACATTGGCTGGAGAGATTACGACACCATCATTCTGGGTTCTCCTGTCTGGTGGTACACCTTTGCGCCCGCCATGCGCAGTTTCCTGGAGCGGGCTGACCTGACCGGGAAGATCGTGTATCCGTTTGCCACCAATGGCGGCTGGCTGGGACACGCGCTGAAGGACTTTGAGGAAGCCTGCAAGGGCGCAATCGTGAAACCGGGCCTCGATGTGCTGTTCGATGAATCCATGCTCCGTACTTCTGAGAAAGATATTCAGGCATGGATTGATACAATCTGCAGATAATCGATCTACAGCTTTCGGCATCCGCCACAGAGCTGGCAAGGATTTGGGACGATCCCAAAAATGCAAACAGAGCGTTCCGACTTTCCGACGGAACGCTCTTCGCTCCCTTCGTGCCCTTTTTCCTCGCCTTCACCGGGCGACCCGGGAGCTGGGGCTGGCAGACGCCTCTCTGCTCTTCGTCCACAACGTCCAGGGAAATCTCGCGGTCAACCGCCTGCTTGGTTGGAGGCGAGGGCCCGAGTTCGCCTACGCCCAGGAGCTGCTCAGCGCCTATTCCGAAGGGGGCATGCGGGCGGTATCGGCTCGTCACGATTCCCGTAGTTGATCTTGACTGTGGACTCCTTACAAGTCTTGCTCGAGATCGAGCGGAGACTGGGCCCTGCCGAATCGGAGCTATGGCGACCAAAAATGTTGCCAGAAGACGCCGTCGACACTGTTTGCGATGGGGTAGAGCTCGATGGCGGTTCGGCACAGTCTGTTTCGACGGTTTCGCGGGGCGTTGATGGCGTGAAGGCGGCCGTTGGAAAGAAACTCATTTCCGTGGGGAAGAAACTTCTCGGTGAGTAAAGCTCATCGGAGCGGGGATAGAGCTTTGTCTGCGGGGTACGAAATGCTGGCTAGTGGTTGCGACGCCTTGTTGCGGAAATGCCAACTGCCACAACTACACCACCGGCAACACTCAGGGCGACTGCCATCGCACCGTTGTCGCCTGTCGCGGGTAGGGTGGTCCCGGCTGGTTTAACCGCCGCTACTGCCTCGGTGGAAACGGGATTTGCCGCGGGCTTTTCTGCCTTGGGCTGCGGTGTGGGCTCGGGCTTGGTTTCCGGTTCGGGTTTAACCTCTGGGTTCGGCTTAACGTCAGGGCTGGGCTCGGGATCGGTCACGTCGGTTGCAATCAAGTGCACGTCACTGTCGAAGACGTAACGGATGTAGTAATCGTGCCGCGTTTCGTGCATAATCCCCTGCCCGCTGTCGAAGTCACGGTCAACGTGTGTGCCAAGGTGGGCTGAGCTGTTGAGGTTCAGCCTGTAAGGGATTTGGTCGTCGGCGTAGCCGCCTGTAAAGACAGCGGTTGCTCTAACGTGATTGTCGATCATGGTCAGGGCAATAGAGACGCTGGCCTCTTTGGGGTTCTCGGTTTTTATAAGGCCTTCGGTATCGGTGTCGATCTTGAAGAGATGGACGGTGTCGTTAAGCCCGCAGATGAAGTCCTCGGGTTTGTCGGGGAAATCGTATACAAACGCCTCATTCTGGACCAACATGAAGGCAGGAGGGAGCTCCAGGTCATAGTTATGGTCGACAACGGTGGTAGCTGTGAGGCTGCCTTCCGCGTTGGCTTCGTCGCAGGTAATGGGTGCTGCGACATCGGTTTCGGGCATTTCTGTCGCCAGTGCTGCGCAGGGTAGCAAAAGCAGTCCTGCCACAAGAATGCTTACTCCGAAGGCGGCGATTCTGGCGTCTGCATGACGCTTGACGTCGCGGATAGACAGGCCAGTCCGTTTGTTATGGGTCTGCGGTGCAACATGCTGTCCATACATAAGACGCTCCTTGTTCGTAGGCCGGTTTCCGCGGATCTATATTGCGCCTGGCCGATGCGGCTAGGCTCTTTCACGCGAACGCTTATGCGAGCAGGGAGAAAGCTCAAGCTAATTTTTTCACAGTCGATACTTTGCGAGCAACGATTTGCTGTTCAATTTTCGGAGAGAGAGTCAAGACAGTCGAGGAGTTATCAGGCGGTGAGATTATGTCTAGAGAACACTGACGAGAGATGTGGCCTGCAGACGACTGAATAGCTCCATCCGTTTTGGTTACAACGAAATGTATGCCGCGCGCCTGCGGCATGAAGAAGGGAGATTCTTATGAATATCGTTGTATTGAGCGGTAGCCCGCGCAAGGGCGCCAATACCGACACCATGGTCGAGGCGTTTGCTGAGACCGCGCGTGAGGGTGGCCATACGGTCGAGGTCATCCGCGTTGCCAGTAAGAAAATCGCTGGTTGTCTGGGGTGTCAGTATTGCTTCGCCCACGAGGGCACTTGCGTGCAGAAGGATGACATGGCCAACGTGATCGAGTCGCTGAAAGACGCCGACATGGTTGTCTTCGCTTCGCCTATCTACTGGTTTGATATCACTGCGCAGGAGAAGGCCGCCATCGATCGCCTATACGCTTTCGGTGCTACGGGCTTCCCGTTCACCAAGACGGCCCTTTTACTCGATAGCCACAGCGAGGGCGTCTATGATGCGGCGATCGCTATGTACAAGTCGACCTGTGCGTACTGCAAGTGGGAGGACCAGGGCATTGTCGCCATCAGCGGTATGACCGAGCGCGACAGCATGGCATCGTCGCCCAAGTTGAAAGAGGTGCGAGAGCTCGCTCGCAAGCTCGCCTAAGGACAAGAAGAACGCATGGCAATCAGCGTTGGCGGAAAGCCTACTTCCCTTACCAAGAGGATTACTGATTGCCATGCGTTGATGTCCTTATGGACAATCTCCGCGTGCTAGGAGACTTTCTCGCTCAGGAACTCCCTGAATGCGGGGATGTCAAAGCCAACGAGACCACGCCCACGTTCCCCGATGACGCCGTCCTCGAGAAGGCGGCGTTTGTATTGGCTTGCGTAGTTGCTGGCGACGCCCATGCGTTTGGCTATCTCCGAGACCCTGCTGGGGCCAGAATCGGGCAGCATCGCGAGTAAAAACTCAATGTCTTTATCGGAAAGCTCTCGATAGGTCGTTTCGAGAATGCGATCACGCAGCTCCATGCGTGCGAGTAGGGAACCCTGCTGGACATCGGATGCACTGATTTGGGGCGAGTTCTCCGAAACATCCCAAGTGCGATATCCGACGAGCTGCATCATGTAGGGGAATCCGTCGACGGCCTTCACAGCATTCTCGAGCGCTTCTGGTGTGATTGAACGTCCTCCGGCCTCAACGGTTTTGCGAAACGCGTTTGCAATTTCAACGTCAGTGATTCGTCCTAACTGATGATATTGGGAACGCCTGAGGAACGAGACGGAATCGTTACGCAGCAACGCCGATACTTTGTAGGGCAGTCCTGCCATGAGTAGGGCAACTTTTTTACCTTCGCGTACAAAGTGCTGGTAAACAGAGGCAAATTGAAGCATTTCTTCGAGATCGACGGTGACTTCATCGATGGTAATGAGAAGTCCGATGTCATGTTTTTCGAGTTGCTTAAAGATGCCATTCATGCGTGTGCGCCAGTTGCCCTGGACCTCTTGAGCATATGTCCAATCGATGCCCACTGGACCAATTTGAACGCCGTTTATGCGCGCATGAGGCTGTGAGAGGTAGCTATCTGCGGCTTCTTTGGTTCGCTCGATAATATCTTCGAGCATGCCTGGCATGGCGGAGACATTTGCTGCGATCCAACCGTGTTCAAGCGCCGTTTCTGAAAGGAGCGAGAGAAGCGCCGTCTTGCCCGTTCCCCTTGCGCCCGTAAAAATAGTCGACAGGTTTGGATCTCCCGGGCCGTTGATAAAACCACGGTTGATGTCACGCAGAATATGCTCGCGACCCGCTAGAAAGGGAGGGACGCTTCCGAACGTCGGGGTAAAGGGGTTCTTGCTGTACTCCATGGTGACTCCTTTGCAAGTTTTGCTAATTTTTGCAAGTTTTGCTAATTTTTGCAAGTTTTGCTAACAGCTGACCAAAGGGCATCGAAGCAGTGACGCTGACATTTTTTACGCAGAAAAATAAGCAGAAATCAATTTATCTGCGTTAAAAAATAGTTGAGAAGAAAAACGACGAGTCCCGGGCGCAATGCCGTTGCGTTCCGGGCCTCGTCGCTTTGAGAAGTATCTAACGGTCTCGTTGCCGTGGCACCTAGTCAAACAGGCTCGGCATGTCGTTTTCCTTCATGAGGGCACCGGCAGAAGGCAGGCTCTGTGCGGTGAACTTCTCGGCCGAGACGCCGGCGCCAAGAATCTCCTCGGTTGTGCCGACGGTGGTGACCGAGCGGCCCTTCTTGGCCGTAAAGGCTTGGACGCCCTGCGTGTTGGTTGTCGTCTTGGTCTTGAGTAGCGACGTGTTGAAGTTCATCAAGCGATAGTCGCTCGAGACCAGCGCGATGTCGCGATCTTCCTTGAGCACCTGTGCATACAGCAGTTTGCTGCCGCCGTAGATGGCGTTCTTGAGGCGCTTGCGGTTGGTCTTGGTGACGTATCCAGAAAGCGCGACGCGCACCACGCGGCCGTTCTCAAAGACGAACAGCACGTCGGCCTTGTAGTCCTCGGGGTCGATGACCCAGATGACGCTCTCGTCGGGTTCCATCTCGAGGTCGGTGGGCAGATACGAGCCCAGCTGGGCCGACTTGGTGTCCTCAAACGCCGCAACCTTGCACTTGTATACCTGGCTCTTGTTGGTAAAGACCAGCAGCTCGTGGGTGTTGGAGGACGGAAACTCGATAAAGGGTTTGTCGCCGTCTTTGTACTTGAGCGTAGTGGCCTTCTTGAGCACGCGGTCCGTCATCTTCTTAAGGTAGCCATCGCGCGAAAGCATGATGGTAACCGGGTACTCCTCGACCTCGGGCTCCAAGCTTACCTCGATAACCTCGTGGGGCTCGATCCTGCCCGTGCGGCGCGGCATCACGTACTTCTTGTTGACCGCGGCCAGCTCGTCGCTGATGACCTTCTTGATGTTCTCCTCGCTGGAGAGGATCTCCTCAAGCTCGGCAATCTCGCCCTCAAGCTTTGCAATGTCCTTGGTGCGGTTGAGGATGTACTCCTCGTTGATGTTGCGGAGCTTGAGCTCGGCAACAAACTCGGCCTGGGTCTCGTCGATGTCGAAGCCGCGCATAAGGTTGGGCACGACCTCGGCCTCGAGCTTGGTGCCACGGATGATGGCGATCGCCTTGTCGATGTCGAGCAGGATCGCCTCGAGGCCGTGCAGCAGGTGCAGGCGCTCGGACTTTTTTCCCAGGTCAAAGTTAATGCGGCGACGCGTGGACTCAATACGCCACTTGACCCACTCGTGCAGGATCTGACGCACGCCCATAACGCGAGGGTAACCATCGACCAACACGTTGAAGTTGCACGAGAACGAATCCTGCAGCGTGGTCAAGCGATAGAGCTTGGCCATGAGCTTGTCGGGGTCGACGCCGCGCTTAAGGTCGATGGCGATGCGCAAGCCCGAGAGGTCGGTTTCGTCGCGGATGTCGGCGATCTCCTTGACCTTGCCCTCCTTGGAGAGCTTGACGATGCGCTCGATGATGACATCGGTCTTAGTGGTGTAGGGAATCTCGTAGACCTCGATGATGCGCTCTTCGGGAATCCAGCGCCAGCGGGAGCGGATCTGGAAGCTGCCAAGGCCGGTCTCGATAATCTTTTCCATCTCCTCGCGGCGGTAGATGATCTCGCCGCCGGTCGAGAAGTCGGGCATGGGCATGTATTCGAGCAGGTCGCAGTCGGGGTCCTGCAGGTAGTGCATTGTGGCAGTGCAGACCTCGTTGAGGTTGAAGCCGCAGATGTCGGACGCCATGGCGACACCGATGCCCTTGTTGGCTGAGACGAGGATATTGGGGAACGTGGTGGGCAGCAGGCGTGGCTCCTTCATGGCGCCGTCGTAGCTGTCGACGAAGTCGACCGGGTCCTTGTCGATGTCCTTGAAGATCTCGGCGCTGATGGGGGAGAGCTTGGCCTCGGTGTAACGCGAGGCGGCGTAGCTCAGGTCGCCCGAATAGTACTTGCCAAAGTTGCCCTTCGACTCCACGAAGGGCGCAAGCAGCGCTTCGTTGCCCGCCGCCAGGCGCACCATCGTCTCGTAGATCGCGGCATCGCCGTGCGGGTTGAGCTTCATGGTCTGGCCCACGATGTTGGCGCTCTTCTGGCGCTCGCCCTTGAGCAGACCCATCTTGTACATGGTGTAGAGCAGCTTGCGGTGCGA
>CAJJQF010000047.1:0-11480 GCA_905193815.1 uncultured Collinsella sp.
CACGCAAAGGAAAGCACTTAATGTGCTTTCCGTCTTGCGCAGGACTGTAGAGCAGGAAAGTTCATATGCGCCGCCCGGCTCCCGCGGCTCTCAGGGGCATCTCTCATGCAAAAACTGTCGTGGGGTAAAGTCCGAGGTCAGTGGCGTTTGATACCGAGAAATCCAAAAAAGTTGAAAATTCATTACAAATTTGCGTTGACTTTAGGTAACTAAAGTTTCATACTCCTTTTCAACCACTGGGGGATGTGAACACGCACGGATCGTTCACATCATGATCGAAGAGGATTTCTTAGACATGTTCACGCATCAGCTAAACATTATCAGCGTAGTAATTATCTGATGCGGGTTAGCACATACAGCTGGCCCGTACGATAACGGGCGGCTGATGAAGATGAGGGCCGTCGAGCGCAACCGACGGCCCTCATTTTTTATGTCTAGGAAGTTCTTTTTAGAGGAGGAAATGTAATGAACGGAGTTTTGCTCATGGTTGTGGCTGCGGCGGTGCTTGCCTGCGGCTATCTGGGCTATGGCCGATGGCTGGCCAACAAGTGGGGCGTTGACAAGGAGGCCCTCACGCCGGCCAAGCGCATGAAGGACGGCAAGAGCTTCTCGCCCGTCTCCGCCTTCACCGCGTTCTCGCACCAGTTCAGCTCGATCTGCGGTGCTGGCCCTGTCACGGGTACGATCGTCGCCATGGCCTTTGGCTGGCTGCCCGTCGTGCTCTGGGTCCTCGTCGGCGGCATCTTCTTTGGTGCCGTCCACGACTTTGGTGCCCTGTACGCTTCGATGAAGAACAACGGCAAGTCGCTCGCTCAGCTCATCGAGAAGTACATCGGCAAGACCGGCCGTCGCCTGTTCCTGCTGTTCTGCTGGCTGTTCTGCATCATCGTCATCGCCGCTTTCACCGACATGGTCTGCAAGACGTTCATGTTCACCCCGGCCGTTGACGCTTCTGGTGCTGCTACCGGTGCCATCGACTTCACCAAGTCCTATGCCGCCGGCTGCGCTGGTACCATCTCCATCCTGTTCACCTTCGTCGCTATCGCCTTTGGTTGGGCCCAGAAGAAGTTCAACCTCACCGGCGCTGCCGAGTTCGTCACCGGCGTGGTCCTCATGGTTCTCATGTTCGCCGTCGGTATGCAGTTCCCGGTCTACCTGGATAAGTTCCAGTGGTTCGCCGTCGTCATGGTCTACCTGGTCTTCGCTGGCGCTATGCCCATCCAGATGCTCAAGACCCCGCGTGACTACCTCACTTCCATCATGATGATCGTCATGATCGTCTGCGCTGTCCTCGGCATCGTCGTCCTGGGCGTCAACGGTCAGGCCACTATCACCGCTCCGGTCTTCACCGGCTTCTCCACTGCCTCCGGCATGATGTTCCCGGTCCTGTTCGTCTCCGTCGCTTGCGGTGCTCTCTCCGGTTTCCACAGCCTCGTTTCTTCCGGCACCTCTTCTAAGCAGGTCGAGAAGGAGCAGGACGCCGTCAAGGTCGGTTACGGCGCCATGATCGTCGAGTCCTTCGTCGGCATCCTTGCCATCATCGTCGCCGGCATCATGTTCTCCGACATGAACACCGCCGGTACCGGCGCCCTCAACGCCGGTGTCGCTTCCACCCCGTTCCAGATCTTCGCCGCTGGCATCTCCCGCGGTATGCAGGCCTTCGGTGTTGACGGCACGCTCGCTACCGTCTTTATGACCATGAACGTCTCCGCTCTGGCCCTGACCTCGCTCGACGCCGTCGCCCGCATCGCCCGCACTTCGTTCTCCGAGTTCTTTGCCCAGACCAACGATGCCCTGGCCATCGAGTCCAAGGCCGGCTACATGAAGGTCCTCGGCAACCCCTGGTTCGCCACGGTCGTTACCCTGCTTCCCGGTCTCGCCCTCGCTTTTGGTGGCTATGCCAACATCTGGCCGCTCTTTGGTGCTTCCAACCAGCTGCTCGGCGGCATGACCATGATCACCCTCGCCGTGTTCTGCAAGTGCACCGGCCGCAAGGGCTGGATGCTCTACGTGCCCGTCGTCTTCCTGCTCTGCTGCACCTTCACCTCGCTGGTCCAGAGCGCCATGGGCTGCATGGCCGCTGTCCAGGCTTACGGCTTCTTCGGCACCATCCCGGCTACCGCCACCACGGCCGCCGTCTCCGTCGCCGCCACCAAGGGCCTGCAGCTTGTCTTCGCCGTCCTGCTGATGGTCCTGGGCCTCATCGTTGCCGTTAACTGCCTCAAGGAGTTCTTCGGCAAGGAGGCCGGTTCCATGCCCGACGAGGAGCCCGAGTGGTCCGAGATGGGCAAGGCCGAGTATGGCCGCGCTGCTGCTGCCGAGGCTCCCACCGACGCCGAGGCCGCCAAGGCCTAGTCAGCTTGATGGGCTAGCCGTTCCATCCATATGACTCGGAAAGACCGGGTCCGCAACGACGCGGACTCGGTCTTTTTTCATGCAAAAGCGGGCGACGCCCGAGTGTTCTCGCAGATGTTTTGCGTGGATAAGGGCGCGCGTTGTACCATATAGACGTATATGTGTACATATGAAAGGGGCCCCGTGGCCAAGACGGTATATTCCGATAACCAAAATAATGTCGATGCCCTGGCTGAACGTCTGAGCAGCCAGACGTCGCTTTCTGCCGAGCGTGCCAAGCTGGTTGCCTACGACCTGCTCTGCCGCAAGGCGCTCAAGATTAAGTCGAGTGCGCTGGCGCAAATTTTCCGCTCCGTCGATAAGGAATGTGACACCAAGGCGATGCGCGATGAACTTATCGCGGCAAATATCGTGACCAAGATCGAGGGTAGCGGCATTAACGGGCGCCCGGCGTTCTATACCATCAATGCCGAGATCCGCGATGCCCAGGAGCAGCCTGCCGAGTCCGTCGAGGATTTTGTCGTCGAGGATTCCGCTGACGTGCCTGCTGTGGAAGAAACTGCTCCGCGTGAGCATGTCGATACCGATGAGTTGCTCGATGAGAACGTCGTGCGTGCCTTTACGGCCAAGGCAGGACGCGGCGGTTTTGGCGGGGGTGGCAAGCGCGATGCGCAGCGCCGCGCCCAGCAGGAGCGCTTCCGTCGCGCCGTTGCTCAAAAGGGTGAGACGGATGCTGAGGCCGTCGAGGAAAAGCCCGTTGGGATGCAGGAGCCGACTCGCACTCAAGAGCATGCTGGGATCCAGGAGCCCAAGCGTCGCCGCGGTGCCCATTTTAAGGCCGAGCAGCGAGGTATTGCATGCGAGGTCCAGGATTCCGCCGAGGCTGCTGACGCGTCCGATGAACCGGCCAAGAAGGCTCCGGGTTCATGCCGTCCCGGACGTGGTTTTGCGGGGCGCGCGTATCCCGTAAGGCGTCAGGAGAAGAGCGAACCGGCTTCGACCACTCAGGACGAGAAGGACGAGAAGGCCGTTGAGCCGGCGGCTCGCGAACAGAAGCCTGTTGAGCCGCAGCTTGAGGTCGATGCCGAGGCCAAGGGCCAGCAGCCTACTGATGAGCAGGCGGAGCAGGGCGCGTCGAGCAAGCCTCGCCGCCGTCGCCATCGTGGGGGCCGCAGTTCCCATGCCGAGACTGCAGCCGAGAAGACCACGCCGCAGGACGAAGATGCGAAGGTCGAGGTTTCTTCGGGGCAGCCTAAGCGCCAGCCGGCGAAGGAGAGCAAGTCCAATCGTCCGCAGAAGCAGGCGCCTATGCCGAAGCGCGAGCGCAATTCCCAAGGCGATTCTAAGCGCAAGTCTCAGAAGAAGCCGGAGTCTACCGCAGCAGATACTGCTGCCCAGCAGCCCAAGTCGGCAGTCCACGGCGAGGTCTCGGCGTTTGCCCTTGCCCGCGTTTTAGGCAGGCAGCTGCTCAAAGTTGTCCCTACGCCTACGGCGCTCTCTAAGATCAAGGAGCAGCAGACACAGATCGTAAAGGTCGAGGGCAAGGACGGCAAAAAGGCTCCGCAGCGCACTCAGCACAACGAGATGTCCAACCGCAAGATTGCCGAGGAAATCGCAATCATCCAGGCTTGGATCGAGCAGAACCGAGGTGCCGATACGCCGGTTGCCTCGCGCCGCCAGCGTGCCTACCAGATCTTTAACGACGAGAAGGCTTTTGACGGCAAGCACGGTGAGCGCCTGATCAGACGCATGACCGAAAAGGGCATCAGCATGCAGGCGATCAAGGTCGCCCCCAATCGCCCCGTGCACTTTACGGGCTTCTTTACGCTGGGCGCCGACAAGCCGTTCATTATGGTCGAGAACCTGGACACCTACGACGAGATCGTCAAGCTGCTGCGTGGCCGCAAGCACGCCAAGCTCTTTGGCATCAAGGTGGGCGGCGTGATTTTTGGCGGCGGATGCAAGGCGAGCGTCTCGCATGCCCTGGACGATTATCTGGCCGAGATTGGCTATCGCTTTAACTACGTCTACTACGTAGGCGATATCGATCGCGAGGGCGCGCGCATTGTCGAGCAGACTCGCAATGCCAATGTGGTTGAGATTCGCCTGCATGCCGGCATGTACCGCGCCATGCTCGCCGAGCATAAGCGTCGCGTGAAGGCTGGCGGCGAGTGCGAGCCCGCGGCTGCCAACCAGGGCGTGCCACAGAACCTGGCAGCGACGATCAAGGATCTGCCCATGGTCACGCGCGTGCAGTTCCGCAACGTGCTGCGTGAAGGCGGGCGCATTCCGCAGGAGATTCTGATGACCGCAGACTATCGGGATGGCGACTCGGGAAGCTTCGACCGCATGCTGAACAACTAGGGACGTGCGGCCCCGACGGGCCGGGCATTAAGTTTGCTGCTCTACAGTCCTGCGCAAGACGAAGGCCACATTAAGTGGCCTTCTTTGCGTGCGGAACTCGCGACAAACTTAATGCCCGGCCCGTCGGGGCCGCACGCCATTTTGTAGATTACGGCTCGCTTTTCGGAACGGGGCTGATATTTCTTGATGTAAGGCGCTCTTGGTCGTTATGGGCCTGGGGCGCCGCTCTTTTGGAAGTGGATTTTTGGGATATGCCTGAAAAACTACTTCAACTTCTCGTCCTGCAGAGAAGTTGTGGCCGGCACTTTAGGAACGTCCCTAAGTGCCGGTTCCTAAGTGTCGGTTTGGCTGGAAAGTTTAGATGCGGGGAGCCCGTTGCTGGTATGGGACGGAGGGATTCCGCGTCCGCCTTTTCGGCGGCCGCGCCCCGCTGCGTCGCTTCGCTCCTTGCGTGCTGCGCTGGAAAACGCTTCGCGTTTCCTCAGCTCCGCACCCTTACGGGTTCGAATCCCTCCGCTTGCCCACAAGAAAGCGCTCTGGGCCGTTATGGACTCAGGGCGCTCAATTTTAATGGCTGGGACGGAGGGATTCGAACCCCCAACAGCCGGCACCAAAAACCGGAGTTCTACCGTTGAACTACGTCCCAATGTGTGGTGTTGCCCAAAAGCAACTCGTTTAGTTTACCTAATCTGCGAGGGCATCGCAAACGCCGTCGAGCAGGCGTACGGCGAGTGTCTGCGCGTCGCTGGCCGTGAAGGTGCCGTTGTAGCGCGTCATGCCTGTGAGCTCAATGCGAATGCGAGCCGGCTTCTGCTGCGCGGCGACATTGGCAGTGCGGATGCGCTGGGCCAGGTTGTGGCACTCGGCGAGGGCAATCGTGGCGCGCGGTGCGGCGTCGGCGGGCAGCTCGTCGCTTGCAATTTCGAGCACCAGGTCAACGTCGGTTGGGACCTCGGAGTCGCAGAGCATCATGCCGCTGTTGTCGGTCGTTGCCGTGGCGATATTCCACATGCGCGACGCAACACTGCGTGCGATGGGGTCCTCGCCGATAACGGCAATCTGGAAGCGCTCGAGCACGTTGGCGGCGCGAGCAAAACCGATGCGGGACTCGGCTTCGGTGACCGAGGGCTTGCCCTCCCACACATGGTGCAGGCGGTTGATGTAGGCGTAGGTGTCCTGGAAGGCCATGCCGTCGGCAAACAGGCCGACATTTTCCTGGAACTGCTGCAGGGCGGCCTCGGTATGCGGACCAAAGTAGCCGTCGTCTTCGCCACAGGCAAAGCCCAAAACGTTGAGAGCGCGCTGCAGGGCCTGCACGTCGGCGCCATGGAAATTGGGCATGCGCAGATAGAGGGTGCGGTCGCCCAGCTTATACGAAGCGTCTACAAGGGCGCTCCAACAGGGGATATCGACGGCATGACCGGCAGCAAGGCCGCTGTCGAGCCTGAAGGTGCTGACGGCCTGCTCAGTGGTGGCTCCAAAGTGCTTGTCGGTGACTTCGGCGGCATCGATCGTGTAGCCGAGCTGCAGGAGACGAGACTGCACGTCCTCGACGGCTGCTCCTTGCATGCCCGTTGTAATAGGTTCCATGAACGAACCCCTTTCGGCGTACCATTTGTACTATTTGAGCGTCTGTCGGATAGACAACGCAAAGGGATGCATAAACATGCACTCTACAGTGTAGCAAGTTGTGCCTAAATACGCTGCTGACAGGTTTTATAACCCCCGTTAGTTAAGGCGCTCCACAAAGAAATCTGCCATGGAGAGGAACAGCTCGCGTGCGTGCGGATCAAGCTCAACGTTCTCGATGGCCGCTTTGGCCTTAGCGGTCAGGTCGAGCGCGTAAGTGCGGGCATAATCGATGGAGCCGGTCTCTTGGAAGATATCCACGGCGCGTGCGAGCTGCGCGGGATCATCGGTGCCCGAGGAAAGAAGCTCCTCGACCTCGTCGTGGTGGCGCTCATCAGAGAGGGCATGAACGGCGACAAGCGTGCGCTTGCCCTCGGTGATGTCGGTGCGGAAGTCCTTGTTGGCGGCTTCCTTAGTGCCGACAAGGTTGAGCAGGTCGTCCTGAATCTGAAAGGCAAGGCCCGTGTGCAGGCCAAAGGCGCGCAGCGCTTCGATTTGCTCATCGCTGCCGCCGCCGATAATGGCTCCGGCGGCAAGCGGCGTGGCTCCGCTGTAAAACGCGGTCTTGTGCGTCGCCATGTCCAGGTAGTCATCAACCGAGATATCAAAGCGCCCGTCACGGACCCAACCCAGGTCGAGCGCTTGACCCTCGATGGTGCGGACGATCATCTCGGTAAGCTCGTGGAGCACGCGCAGCTTCACGTCGGACTCCAGCGTGGGGTCGTCGAGAACCGTCTTGGTGACCATGGTGAGCGCCAGGTCGCCACAATTGATGGCAAGGCCCGTGCCCTCGGTAAGGTGCATGCAGGGCTTGCCTCGACGAAGCTGTCCGTTGTCGGCGATGTCGTCGTGGATCAGCGCGCCCGACTGGAAGTGCTCGATGGCTGCCGCGGCGCTGCGGGCGCTCTCAAAGCTACCGCCCACTGCGGTTGCGGCGAGCATACAGATAAGCGGGCGGTGGCGCTTGCCGGCGTTGGCCGTAAAAGCCGAGAGCGGCGCGTACAGGTAGCGCTCGATATCGGCAGAGGTCGCCTGTCCGTCAAAGAACGTGGCCAGATAGTCGTTAATCTGGTCAAAGTGCTGGGCTAAAAAGCTGGTAAACGGACTGGACACGGGTTCTCGCATTCTTTCTTGGGTTACATCGTTGCGGTGTGCAGATACCATATTGCCACATTGGAGTTGCCGGCGCGTCTGTTTTGGCGATTTGGAGAAACGGGACGCGTGCGCGTGCCGGCTGCTTATATAAGCCTAAAGTGCTCGAGCGCCTTGACGACGCCATCTTTGTCGACCGAGTCGGTGATGTAGTCGGCGCGCTTTTTGAGATAGTCCGGCGCATTGCCCATGGCGATACCGACATCGACGGCGTTCATCAGCGAGACGTCATTGCTGGCGTCGCCGATGCCGTATACGGTTCCGTGGTGGGGATCGAGGGCGTCGAGTACAGACTGGATGCCCCTGCGCTTCGTGCATTCGCGGGGCGAGATTTCGGTTACCTCGAGTTCGAGCTCGTTAAAGCACAGCAGCGGCTCAAGTGCCTTATCTTGAGCGATGTGGTTGGCGAGCGATGTAGACATCAAGATCTTGTAGACACTGTAATGTTGCAGCTGCGTGACTGCGTCGCCCAGGGTGCGCGCGTATCCGGGAGCATCGGGGGCATCGGCACTCATGCGCACGACGCCGTTGAGGCCCTCAAAGCGGATGACCTCGCCCGATTGCTCAAGGTAGGGGGCAAGACGCTGCAGCATACCGGGCGTCATCGACAGATCGCGAATTGCGTGTCCGTTGATCTCGGCGTAACTGCCCGCAAGACAGACGATGCCGGTCCAGGGCAGCTCAAGAAGTTTGGGGTGGATGCAGCTGAGGGTACGTCCCGTGCAGATAAAGGCCATGTTGCCGTTGGCGACAAACTCGCGGATTGCCTGCGAAACCGCCTCGTTGGGATAAGGGGACAGGTCACGCTCGCTCTCGGGAAGCTCTTGTGCCACTCGAGGGTCTTGCCAGGCGAGCGTTCCGTCGATATCGAAGAAGCAGATGTCGCCGCGCTTATAGGCTGCGCTGGCGGCAGGGGAGGCCGAGGTGGTGGGCACAAATCCCGGCTCGAGGCCCATGATCTGGTCAAAATGCTCTTTAACGCGGGGAACGGAGATGCCGATGATCACCTGGGCGGTCTTGCCCGTAATGATGAGGCCCTTGGCGCCCGCCGCGACAAACGACGCGTTATCTGCAACGATGGAAGGGTCTGCGACCTCGACGCGCAGGCGCGTGGCGCAGTTGGTTGCGCCCACGATATTGCCAACGCCACCTAAAAGCTGAATTACCCGCTCAGCGAGGACGTGATCTTGATCGAATCGACTATCGACCTCGTCATTGGGAGATTGCTCTTTGGCAAAGCCGCTTTCCGTTAAACGATCGATTGCCGCGCGATTGGCGACATGATCCTCCCGGCCCGGCGTCTTAAGGTCATAGACCAAGATGAGTGCTCGAAAACTAACAAAAAAGATGAGGCTAAAGGCAAGGCCGATACCGAGCGCCAAAAGATAGGCACCGGCATGTGTGCGCATGAGCGGAATAAAGTTAAAGGCTGCCATCTCCATGAGGCCGCCCGAGAAGATGCCGACGATGCCAAAGAGATTCATGGTTGTGGCAAGGCAAGACGATAAGACGGCGTAGAGCAAAAAGAGCCCGGGGTGGGTGAACATAAAGAGAAACTCGAGTGGCTCGGTAACGCCGCAAACCACCGAGGCGATGATGGCGGGAGCAAGGATGACCCTGAGGCCGGCGCGGCGCTCGGGTTTTGCGGTGGAGTAGAACGCAGCTGCGATGGCAGGAAGGCCAAAGAGCTTGACCCAGCCGGTGGCGGTAAAACCGGCCCACGGCGCAAGCTCATTAAGGGGGCGCGTGCTATGGGAGAGGATGGGGAGCAAACTGCTCCACGTGGCGTAGATGCCGTCGTTAATGACCAGGTTGTCGTAGTAGATCGGCATGTAGAGCAGGTGGTGCAGGCCAAAGGGCTCGAGTGCTCGTTCTAAAAAGACAAAGATGCCCACGCCAAAGGGACCGACGCCTGCAAGCGCGTGACGCAGCGTATCGGTTACATCGTATACGTAGGGCACGATGGCGGCCGAGATAGCGGCAAGGGCAAACACGGCAAAAAAGCTGATGAGGTAGACCAGCGAGGAGCCCGAGAAGGTGCCGAGCCAATCGGGAATCTTGGCATCGTAGAAGCGGTCATGGATGGTGACGACGGTTGCCGATACCGCCAGCGGGCCGATAATGCCGGTGTCGAGCGTCTTGATGCCGTCGATGACGGTGATACCGCTGGCGGTGGTCAAAGATGACGGGTACTCAAGTCCAAGGTTGTCTCCGCTCAGCTTAATGATCTCGCTCAAAAAGAAGCAGTAGGCAAAATAGGCGACGAGAGCCTCGAGGCAGCAACGAGCCGGTTGTTTTTGGGCAAGACCGATGGGCAGCGCTACGGCAAAAAGGAGCGGGAGGCGTTTAAAGACCGTCCACGAGCCGCGCTGGATGATGGTCCAAAAAACGTACCAAGGGGTTCCGTATACGGCGAGATCGCCGACGATGTCCGCAGTCGTTGCGAGAGCGGAGACGCCGACCATGAGGCCTGATATAGAAAACAGCATAGCGGGCGCGAACATTGCCCCGCCAAAGCGTTGGATTTTTTGCAGCATGTTCTGCCTTCCGAATATCGAGGCGCGTTGCGCGTGGGGAAACGTTTAAACAATGGATTCATTGTAGAGGACCAGACGATTGTCGTACCGGCAGTTTTGAGCGAAACCGATTTGGGCATGACAGAAACCGTCAACGGTTAAATCCTGTCGCTTTACCGATATTCGGTTTAAACAACTTTAAGAAATGCTATCGTGCCTAGCCGGAAATGAATAATGTAGAGGTGAAACAATGCCAAAAGCGATATACGAAGGAATCTACCGAGAAATACGCTCGCGCATCATTAATGGGACCTATGCGTTTCAGGAGATGCTGCCAACCGAAGCCGAGCTGACCGCGGAGTTCGGATGCACTCGCAATACCGTCCGTCGCGCCTTGGGTATGCTGGCCGACGGGATGTTTGTGCAGCCCATACACGGCAAGGGCGTGCGCGTCATTTGGCTTAAAGGCGAAACCGATATGCTGGGCGCGCTCGAGGAAGTCGAGTCGTTTGGCGAGTTTGCAAAGCGCAACAATGCCGTTGCATCGACGGACGTTAAGTCTTTTGAACATCTGGTCTGCACCGAGCAACTCTCTCGTCGCCTGGGCTTTAAGGTGGGCGAGGAGTTGATTCGCGTGGTGCGTGTCCGAAGCCTTAACGGCAATGCGCGCCAAGTAGACCATGGTTACTTTTTGGAGTCGATCGCCAAGGGTCTGACGCCCGAGATCGCCGCAAAGTCAATTTACGACTATCTGGAGCACAAACGCGGCGTCAAGGTGATGGCGAGTCGCCGTACAGTGAGCGTCGAGCTTGCCAACGATGAGGACTGCAGCTACTTGGACCTTGGCAAATACAACTGTGTCGCCGTCATGGAGAGCCAGTCGTACACCTCGGACGGCATCTTGTTCGAGGTCACGCATGCCCGCACGCATCCTGAGATCTTCCACTACCGCGTCAACTCCAAGCGATAGCCGGCTAGCTCGCAGCCTGACGAGACTCATGCCCTCAAAGAGAAAACGCCCGGTCAAACCGACGATGCATCGGCTTGACCGGGCGTTTTCTCCGCATTCGATAACAAATAATTGTTTCATATAAATCAAATGATTATCTCAAAAAATCCCCAGTTTACGGGCATTTCCGCAAGACAGCAGCTTGAATTTACTACCCATTTACTACTTACGGATTGAGCCTTGATATGCTTTGAAGCTCTTGCGGATAGACCAAACAGGCAGCGCACACCAGTATTGACCTACCATAGATTGAAAAATTTCATACAGCACCGTACAAGCGGCGTTTCCCACTCCCTACACAGGGAGAACAGGAACGCCGCTTTTTTCATGCCCTTGTTACGCAGTAGGGGCAGAAAAAGCCTTGCTACAAGCGGTTTTGCGGGCGCGTATCTGGCGCGGCAAGGGATTTATACCTTATCCCCCGAAACCGCGCTTCTACTGCGTAACAAATCCAA
>CAJJQF010000048.1:0-11399 GCA_905193815.1 uncultured Collinsella sp.
AGCGGTCGGCGGGGCCATTGTGGCTCTTGACAGCGGATTGGGTCATATGAGCGAAAACGCCCCTAGGCGAGCAAGGTGACGTGAAAGAGGAGGGAAGCGTACTTCGGTACGCGACCGACGATTGAACGTCAGATTGCCGCTTAGGGGCGTTTGCAGCGTCGAGCGGTCCGCCGTTCGTTAGAACGGCGGAACCAAAGGCGCAGCGTCGAGCCGTTACGCGGTTTGGTAAAACCGCGTAACTTAAATCCGCTCCGCGATCTCGCGGATGAGGTAGTCGGTCTTTTCCCAGCCCAGGCACGGGTCGGTGATCGACTTGCCAAAGACGCCGCCGTCGACCGGCTGGTTGCCGTCTTCTAGGTAGGACTCGATCATAAAGCCCTTGACCAGCTTAGAGATGGACTCGTTGCGGCGGCAGCTGTCGAGCACCTCCTTGCAGATGCGGTACTGCTCCAGCGGGCGCTTGCCTGAGTTGTCGTGGTTGCAGTCGATGACCGCTGCCGGATTGGCGTAGCCGGCATGCTCGGTATAGCGCTCGGCCAGGCGCTCCAGGTGCTCGTAGTGGTAATTGGGGTAGGTACGACCGTCGAGACCAATGTAGCCACGCATGACGGCGTGTGCGAGCGGGTTGCCGTCGCACTCAACCTCCCAGTTGCGGAAGATAAAGCTCTGATGTGCCTGGGCGGCGTAGATGGAGTTGAGCATGACGGTGGTGGAACCGGCGGTGGGGTTCTTCATGCCGACGGGTACCGAAATGCCGCTCGACACTAGGCGATGCTCCTGGTTCTCGACCGAGCGCGCGCCCACGGCGACGTAGCTCAGCAGGTCAACGAGGTATTGGTAGTTGGACGGATAGAGCATCTCGTCGGCGGTGAAGAAGCCCGTTTCCTCAATAACGCGCAGGTGCATATGGCGGATTGCCTTGACGCCCTCGAGTAGGTCGTCGGGAGCCTCGGGGTTGGGGTTGTGCAGAAGACCCTTGTAACCGGTGCCCTTGGTACGCGGCTTATTGGTGTAGACGCGCGGAATGATAATGAGCTTGTCCTTGACCTCCTCGGCGGTCTTGGCCAGACGATTCATATACTCGAGAACCGAATCCTCGCGGTCGGCAGAGCACGGGCCGATGATGAGCACCTTGCGTGCGTCCTCGCCGGTAAAGACTTTGGCGACCTCGGCGTCAAATGCCTGCTTTTTGGCGGTAAGCTCGGCAGAAAGTGGCATTTCCTCGCGGATCTCCATGGGGATCGGCAGCCTGCGTTTGAATTCCATGGCCATAGGGGTCTCCTCAATCTATAGAAAGAGCAATAAGCGGATTGTCGAATGCTCGGCATTATCCGCTGTCGCACGCTAAAGTGCAAGCCCTTGTCACCCCGAAACCTACCAAAAAGGGACAGGTTTATTTTGGCAGGTTTTATCTGGGTAAACGTTGGCGGGCCCTGGAATGGAATGATGCCACGTGGCTTGGAAGAGACCGTCGATCGAGTTCCAGGGAAGGCGTTTTGAGGCTCGAAGGACACAAAACGGGGGCGCAGGTTGTCCTGCGTCCCCGTTCTCGGGCGTTATCCGTTCCCCGCGGCAGAATTTACGCCGCTTCGTCGAACTGCGAATTGTACAGATCGGCGTAGAAGCCGCCCTGGGCGAGCAGCTCGTCGTGCGTGCCCTTTTCGACGATGTCGCCGTCGCGGATTACCAGGATTACGTCGGCGTTTCGGATTGTGGACAGGCGATGCGCGATGACAAAGCTGGTACGGCCCTGCATCAGCGCATCCATGGCGCGCTGAATGAGTTCCTCGGTGCGGGTATCGACGTTGGAGGTCGCCTCGTCCAGAATCAGCGCCGGGCGGTCGGCCAAAATGGCACGGGCGATGGTCACGAGCTGGCGCTGACCCTGCGACAGGTTAGTGCCCTCCTCGTTGATCATAAAGTCGTAGCCACCGGCGAGCGTATGAATAAAGTGGTCGCAGCGTGCGGCGCGCGCAGCGGCCTCGACCTCGGCATCGCTCGCGTCGGGGCGTCCGTAGCGGATGTTCTCGCGGATGGTGCCGTTAAACAGCCAGGTGTCCTGCAGCACCATGGCAAACTCGCCGCGCAGTGCCGCGCGGTCCCAGTCGCGCACATCGACGCCCTCGACACGCAGCGAGCCGCCGTCCACGTCGTAGAAGCGCTGCAGCAGCTTAATGAGCGTGGTCTTGCCGGCGCCGGTGGGGCCGACGATGGCGACGGTCTGGCCGGGCTGCGCCTCGCAGCTAAAGTCGTGGATGATAATCTTGTCGGGCGTGTAGCCAAACTTGACATGGTCAAACACCACGTGGCCGGGGCGCTTCTCGGGAATCTGCGCGTCGGCCTTCTGCTTCTCCTCGGGCGCGGCCAGGAACTCAAAGACGCGCTCGGTGGCGGCAGCCATCGACTGCATCGTGTTGCTCACGTTGCCCAGCTGCTGCACGGGTTGCGTAAAGTTGCGAACGTACTGGATAAAGCTCTGGATGTCGCCGGGCGTGGCATTGCCGGTCAGCGCGAGCTGCGCGCCCACCACGACGACGCCCACGTAGCCCATGTTGCCCACCAAGCTCATAAGCGGCATCATCAGGCCCGACAGGAACTGCGAGCGCCAGCCACTAATAAAGAGGCGGTCGTTTTGACGGTCGAACTCTTCAATCGAGGCCTCGGCGCGGTCGAACACCTGAATGACGTTCTGGCCGGCAAAGTCCTCCTCGATAATGCCGTTGACGGCGCCCAGAACCTGCTGTTGCTCGCGGAAGTACGGCTGCGAGAAGTGAATCATTACGGTCAAGATAATCGCGGCGGCCGGCAGCGTGAGCACGGTGACGCCGGTAAGCGGCAGGCTGATCGAAAGCATCATGACTAGCACGCCGATAATCTGCGTCACCGACGTGATGAGCTGCGTCACGCTCTGGTTGAGCGACTGACCCAGCGTATCGACGTCGTTGGTGATGCGGCTGAGTACGTCTCCCTTGCTGTGGCCGTTGAAGTAACTCATCGGCACGACGGCAATCTTGGCGGCGATTTCCTTGCGCATGCGGTAGCAGATCTTTTGCGTGACGCCGGTCATGAGCCAGCCCTGGACCAGGCTGCAGACAGAGCTCGCCAGATACAGGCAGAGCAAAAAGCCGAGCGTCTTGGCGATCCAGTCAAAGTCAACGTCGCCGGTGCCGTTGACCTTGGCGACCAGGCCTTCGAACAGCTTGGTCGTAACCTGGCCGAGCACCTTGGGTCCCACAATGTTAAAGATGACCGAGCACACGGCAAAGGCGACGGCGGCAAACACGGCAATCTTGTGCTGGCCGATATAGCCGAGCAGCTGCCTCATGGTGCCCTTAAAGTCCTTGGCCTTTTCGCCGCGACGCATGCCGCCCATGCGGCCCATGGGACCACGCTGGCGGGTGGGCTTGGGAATCTGAGTCTTGGTCTCGTCTGCCATTAGCGCTCGCCTCCTTCCATGACGGCTGCAATTTCTTCTTGGGTAAGCCCCAGCTCCTCGGCGGAAAGCTGCGACTGTGCGATCTCCAGGTACGCCGGGCAGCTGCGCAGCAGCTCCTCGTGCGTGCCGGTGCCCACTACGTGGCCGTCGTCGAGCACGATGATCTGGTCGGCGTGCATGATGGTCGCGATGCGCTGGGCTACGACCACGAGCGCGGCGTCGGTAACGTTTTTGGCCAGCTCCTCGCGTAGGCGCGCGTCGGTCTTGTAGTCGAGGGCGCTAAACGAGTCATCGAACACCACGACCTCGGGCTTTTTGGCCAACGCGCGGGCGATGGCCAGACGCTGGCGCTGGCCGCCCGAGACATTGGATCCGCCCTGGCTGATGGGGGAGTCGTAGCCGCCCTCGCGCTCGGCGATAAAGTCCTCCGCCTGGGCGACGCGTGCCGCCTGGCGCATATTCTCGTCACTCACCATATCGCCGGCAAACTTGAGGTTGCTCTCGACGGTGCCCGAGAACAGGCGACCCTGCTGCGGGATGTAACCAATACGGCGGCGCAGCTCGGAAAGGGTCATGTCGCGCACATCGATGCCGTCGAGCGAAATGCTGCCGCCCGTGACGTCGTACAGGCGCGGAATCAGCTGCACGAGCGTGGACTTGCCCGAGCCCGTGGAGCCAATGATGCCGAGCATCTGACCGGCATGCGTGGTGAAGTTCACGCCGCTGATGACATCGGCGCGGGCATCGGGATACTGGAAACTCACGTCGCGGAAGGTGAGCTCACCGCGCGGCGCGCTGGCCGCGGGCAGTTTGGGCGAGACGGGGTCGTTGATGCTCGTGGGGCAAGTGATGACCTCTTCCACGCGCTCGGCTGCGACCTCGGCACGGGGCAGGATGACCGAAACCATGGTGAGGATCATAAACGCCATGACGATCTGCATGGTGTAGGAGATAAACGCCATCATGTTGCCGACCTGCATCACGCCGTCGGACACGCCCTGCGCGCCAAACCAGACGATAAGCACGGTGATGCAGTTCATGACGAGCATCATGAGCGGCATCATAAAGCTCATGGCGCGGTTGGTGTAGAGCTGCGTGGTCATCAGGTCGAGCGATGCCTTGTCAAAACGCTCGAGTTCATGTTCCTCGCGGTTGAACGAGCGGATGGGCATAAGGCCGTCGAGCAGCTCGCGGGCGGTAAGGTTCACGCGGTCCACAAAGCTCTGCATCTTTTTGAACTTGGGCATGGTGAGGCCCATGAGCACGCCGACGACGGCCGAGACCGCGATGATGGCAACGGCGATGGTCCACTCCAGGCCGGTGTGGTTGGCCAGGACGCGCATGACGGCGACGATGCCCATGACGGGGGCCATCAGGCACATACGGATAAACAGGGTTGCGGCCATCTGGATCTGCTGAATGTCGTTGGTGCAGCGGGTAATGAGCGAGGCCTGGCTAAACTTGCCCACCTCGGCCGGTGAGAAGTGCATAACCTTGTTGAAGGTCTCGCGGCGCAGGTCGCGGGCGATGGAGCAGGCGGTGCGCGAAGCCACGGCACCGGTCAGGATGGTGGCGACGAGCGACACCAGGCACAGCCCAAACATCGTGGTTGCCATGCGGCTAAGATAAGCGTTCTGCACGTCGGCGGGGTCGATGCCCTGTGCCTTGTACTCGTCCTGTACATAGCTCACGGCGCGCTGGGTGACGATGGAGCCCGACATGGAGCCCATTTTGTCCGCCATTTGGTTGGCGCCCTCGACGAGCTTACTTTGGTCTACCAGACCGCCTTCAACGCCCAGACGCAGGCTCTTCATGGTGATCTTGCCGCTGTCGGCATCAATCTGCTTTTGCATGTTTTGCGCCGCCGCGGCCTTCTGCTGCATCTCGGCGAGCTGCTCGGGCGTCATGGTAGCCATCTGCTCGGGGGTGGGCATGGTCTGGGCAGCGTTGTTGTCTTTCTCGCTGGACGAGCCCATCATGTCACCCATGGAGTTGGCGTCAATGCCCTGGTTGAGCGAAAGGACGACGGTCTCGGGCAGGCTCATAATGTCGGCGAGCTTGCTGCCGTCGGCGCGCTCGTCCTCGGTACCCTCATACGTTCGAATGCCGTTTTTGTCAGCCTTGCTAAACACGGCCTCCACAGCCTTGGCGTCCTTGGCGCTCATAAAGAGTTCGAGGTCGTCGAGCGATTCGGCGCGAATGGTGTCGGGCACGGGCGAGGCGATGCCGCCTTGCTGCACGCCCACGTCGACGATATCGCTCATGTAGGTAGGCAGTGCCAGATCGGCGTTGCAACTGATTACGATAAGTACGATAGCTGCGAACAGTGCCAGGATATGCTTTTTAAAGAGCTTGAGAATCCTCACTCGGCATCTCTCCTTTCTTGATTGCGGTCGATAATTTCGTTGGCACGCCTTAGAAGACGCACCATCTCTTGGGTATCTGTTTCGCCGAGCTGCTCGAGGAAAGCCGCAGTGCGGTCCTCGAATTCCCGACGTTTGATTTCGAGATCCTGGAATCCTTTGTCGGTCACCGTGACGTGTACGCGACGACGGTCGGTCTTTGAGTGCTCGCGCTCGACCCAGCCCTTGGCTTCGAGAGCGCGTAGGATATTGGCGATGCGGGCACTCGAGACCCAGGCGCGATCAGCGAGTTCGCTCGGCGTGAGCGAACCGCCGGCGAGTATGAGGGCGCGCATGACGGCCATCTCGCCGCCGAGGGCTTTGTCCGCAAAGCGCGAAATGCGCTGATGCATGCTGCCGAACTCGGTAAGGAGCTGACGCCCAAGCTCACGGAAATCGGTATCTTCCACCGAAAACCCCTAACACTAGAAACTATTTTCGGTGAAAGATGATACCCCCATACGCGGGCCTCATACAGTGGGCAATATTAAGAGCTCATTAAGACTTAAAATCATTCAATTGCTAAAGCGTTTCAAAGAACTATTATGCACGCGGTTAGGCGAGGGGTTGTCACCACCATGACGACTGGGACTCATATAATCGCCACGTGCGATGCTCCAACTTCCCGCAAGGAGACACCTAAATAAAGGGGGATGGAGTCATGGCATTTGACTTCACGGGCAAGACCGCGATTGTCACGGGCGGCACTCAGGGCATTGGCCTCGAGATCGCCAAGGGCATCGTCGCGGGCGGCGGACATGTCGCGCTCATCGCAAGGAACGCTGCTAAAGGCGAGGCCGCTGTGGCCGAGCTTGGCGAGGGTAACAAGTTCTATCAGCTCGATGTCGCTGATGCGCCCAAGGCGCGCGAGACCGTCGAGCAGATTTTTACGGACCTGCCGCAAACCAACATCCTGATCAACTGCGCTGGCGTCATCAGCACCAAGAAGTTCGACGAGATCGATGACACCGAGTGGCGCCGCACCATCGACATCAACCTCAACGGCACCTTTACCATGATGAACGCCGTCTACCCGCACTTTAAGGCGGCCCATGCCGGCACTATCGTCAACGTAAGCTCTGTTGCTGGCAAGATCGGCGGCGGCCTGCTCGGCACCGCTGCCTACGCGAGCTCCAAGGCCGGTGTTAACGGTCTAACCAAGGCAGTCGCCAAGGAAGGCGGCAAGTTCGGCGTCCACTGCAACGCTGTGTGCCCGTCGCTCACGCTGACCGATATGACCTCGATTCTCTCTGACGAGAACTCTCAGCGCATCATCAACGGTATTCCTCTGGGCCGCGCCGCCCAGGCCAGCGAGCCTGCGCAGATGGTGCTGTTCTTCGCTTCCGACCTCGCCAGCTTCGTGAACGGCGAGATTGGTGACTGCGACGGCGGCATCGTCCTGGACGGGTAATACCCCACGACGATTGTTCGGCGACGGCTCCTGCGACTCGGGACCGTCGCCTTCTTTCTGACATAGGCGCGTGCGGCTACGATTCGCATGCATCCAAAGGAGATATATATGAGTGAATCGACTGCGGTGGAGGCGCCGGCGGCAAAGGAGCCGTTCTTTAAGATGTCCTCCATCCCGGGCGCCAATATCTTGGTGCCGCTTCTGTTGGGTTGCCTGCTCAACACGCTATTCCCCGACCTGTTCAAAACGCTCGGCAGCTTTACGCTTGGCATGACCCAGCAGGGTGCAGGCCCGCTCGTGGGCGCTTTTTTGCTCATCGTCGGTACGACGATTTCGTTTAAGAGCGCTCCTGCCGCCGCTGCCCGCGGCGCCATTATCATTGCCGTCAAGCAGATCGTGGTCGTTGCCGTGTCGCTGCTCATCCTTTATGTGTTCAACGACAACCTGTTTGGCATCTCTGCCATGGTGATGCTGGCCGCTTGCACCGGCGCCAACAACGCTATGTACGCTGGCCTGATGGGCACCATGGGCAACGAGGCCGAGCGTGGCGCCGTCGCCATCACCACGCTGGTTGTCGGCCCTCCGGTCACGATGATCGTGCTCGGTGCTGCCGGTCAGGCCCCGATCGGCTGGTCGCTCGTGGGCGCCATCCTGCCGATCGTCGTCGGCATTATTCTGGGCAACCTGTTCCCCAGCTTTAAGAAGATGATGGCACCGGCACTTTCCGCCATTATCGTGCTCGTCTTCTTTGCCATGGGCTCGACCATGACCTTTGGCCAGCTCATTAATGGCGGTCTCCCCGGTATTCTGCTCGGCGTGATCTGCTCGGTGGTCTTTGCAATTCCCGTTATCGCGGTCGATAAGCTCACGGGTGGTACGGGTGTCGCAGGTGCGGCCATTTCGAGCTGCGCCGGAGCCAATGTGGCCACGCCTGCTGCCATGGCAAGCGTCAACGAGGCCTTGTACGGCGGTGCGGTGCTCGCGACGGCTACGGCACAGGTTGCTGCCTGCGCAATCGTGACGGCTATTTTGACCCCGCTGGTCACCAGCTGGTGCTACAAGCATTTTGAGGGCCAGGGCAACGGCGATAGCAAGACAACGACCGACAAGGCCGCCGCAGCCGCCTAATGCCAAGCGGCAATCAAAGCTAAAAACTAGCTACGCCACAGGGCGGCCACGGGGGATCCCGTGGCCGCCCTGCAGTTTCTGTAGGGTCTCTGGGACACTTTACCCTGCTAAAGCTGGCATAACAGCTAGAGCGAACGTCGTACAAAGGCAAGGAAAAATAACATACAAATCGGTGAACGGTAGTTGTTCGCGCTCGCATTTCCTGCGGGTTTGTAAAAAACGCCTTTATGATATAAAAAAAGAAACATATAACAGCCCAGATGGAGAGGGTCGCTATGTTATCCTTCTCAGACGGGTGAAATCTTGGGTTTTGGGTTGTAGTTCCAAGGTGGACAAACGTTTTCCCTGCACCAACGTGTGGTGAAGAACGGAAGAAGCCGGTAGTGCAAGCCGAACATTCAAGAATTCAATAAGCAGCGGTGTGAGAGAGCGCCGCATTACACGTAACTAGGAGCGTGGTTACACAATGCAGGAGGCATGGGAAGGCTTCAAGGAAGGCATCTGGACGGGAGAAGTTGACGTCCGAGACTTCATCCAGAAGAACTACACCCCCTACGAGGGCGACGAGTCGTTCCTCGTCGGTCCGACCGAGCGTACCAAGGAGCTGTGGGGCGAGGTTCTCGACCTGCTGCTTAAGGAGCGCGAGCAGGGTGGTGTCCTCGATATGGACACCAAGATCGTCACGGGTATCGTGAGCCACCCCGCTGGCTACATCGATAACGCCCATCGCGACAAGGAGACTATCGTCGGTCTCCAGACCGACAAGCCGCTCAAGCGCGCGCTGCACGTCAACGGTGGTATCCGCATCGCTTGCCAGGCTGCCAGCCAGCACGGCTATAAGGTCGACGAGAACGTTGTCGAGCGCTACACCTTCGAGCGCAAGACCCACAACGCTGGCGTCTTCGATGTTTACACCCCCGAGATGCGTGCTTGCCGCTCGGCTCACATCATCACCGGTCTGCCCGATGGCTATGGCCGCGGCCGCATCATCGGCGACTACCGTCGTGTTGCCCTGTACGGCGTCGACTACCTGATCAAGGACAAGGAGGCCCAGAAGGCTTCCACCCCGACGGTCATGACCGCCGACAACATCCGCGATCGTGAGGAGCTGCAGGAGCAGATCCGCGCCCTCGGCGAGCTCAAGATGATGGCCGAGACCTATGGTTTCGACATTTCCAACCCTGCTACCAACACGCAGGAGGCCATCCAGTGGATGTACTTCGCCTACCTTGCTGCCGTCAAGGAGCAGAACGGCGCCGCTATGTCCATCGGCCGTACCTCTACGTTCATCGACATCTACGCTGAGCGCGACCTTGCCAACGGTACCTTCACCGAGGAGCAGATCCAGGAGTTCGTGGATCACTTCATCATGAAGCTCCGCATGGTCAAGTTTGCCCGTACCCCCGAGTACCAGGCCCTGTTCACCGGCGATCCGCAGTGGGTCACTGAGTCCATCGGCGGCATGGGTGTTGACGGCCGTACGCTCGTTACCAAGATGAGCTACCGCTACCTGCACACGCTCGAGAACATGGGTACCAGCCCCGAGCCCAACATGACCGTTCTGTGGTCGACCCGTCTGCCCGAGAACTTCAAGAAGTTCTGCGCCAAGACTTCTGTCGCCAGCTCCTCGATCCAGTACGAGAACGACGACCTCATGCGCGTCTATCACGGCGACGACTACGGCATTGCCTGCTGCGTGTCCTCCATGCGCATTGGCAAGGAGATGCAGTTCTTCGGCGCCCGCGCCAACCTGGCCAAGTGCCTGCTGTACGCACTCAACGGCGGTGTTGACGAGGTCTCCAAGAAGCAGGTCGGCCCCAAGTACCGCGCCGTCGAGGGCGATACGCTCGATTACGACGACGTTGTGGCCAAGTACAACGACATGATGAAGTGGCTCGCTGGCGTGTACGTCAACTCGCTGAACATCATTCACTACATGCACGACAAGTATTGCTACGAGCGTATCCAGATGGCTCTGCACGACAAGCACGTGCACCGTTGGTTCGCTACGGGCATCGCTGGCCTTTCCGTCGTGGCCGACTCCCTGTCCGCCATCAAGTACGCCAAGGTCCACCCCGTCCGTGATGAGAACGGCATCATCGTCGACTTCGAGACCGAGGGTGAGTTCCCCAAGTACGGTAACGACGACGACCGCGTCGACCAGATCGCTCACGACGTTGTGCACCAGTTCATGGAGTACATCCGCATGAACGACACCTACCGCAACTCCGTGCCCACGACCTCGGTTCTGACCATTACCTCCAACGTCGTGTACGGTAAGAAGACCGGCTCCACGCCCGACGGCCGCAAGGCTGGCCAGCCGTTCGCCCCGGGTGCTAACCCCATGCACAAGCGCGATAGCCACGGCGCCATCGCTTCGCTGTCTTCGGTTTCCAAGCTCCCGTTCCGCGATGCTCAGGACGGCATCTCCAACACCTTCTCCATCATCCCGAGTGCGCTCGGCAAGGAGGACCAGGTGTTCTTTGGCGATATCGACCTTGATCAGCTGGGCGAGTAACTATTGTTAGTGCTATACTAACAATAACGATTACTGATTAGTGCGCCGGTCTCGGCCGGCGCCTATCAATCGAAGGAGACACATTATGAAGGTTTCTGAAGTTTCTGAGACTCAGGCCGATAACCTGGTCCACATGCTCGACGCTTACGCCGAGAAGGGTGGCCACCACCTGAACATCAACGTCTTCAACCGTGAGACGCTGCTCGACGCTCAGGCTCACCCCGAGAAGTACCCGCAGCTGACCATCCGCGTTTCCGGCTATGCCGTGAACTTCCACACGCTCACCAAGGAGCAGCAGGACGAGGTCATTGCGCGTACCTTCCACAACAAGTTCTAAAGGGATTTAACTCCCGCAGGATCGCCGGGACTGTTTGGGCTATCTCCCAAAACGTCCTCGGACATGCAAAGGGCTCCGCATCGCGCTTCGCGCTGCGGAGCCTCTTTGCGTCCTGACGCTCCTATTTGGCAAGGTGTTTTTTAGAATCCATTTTGCGCTCGGCCTCG
>CAJJQF010000049.1:0-11366 GCA_905193815.1 uncultured Collinsella sp.
TTCGTGCGCCTGGCGCAGCGCGGCCCCGAGGGCAAGGCCATCGCCGCCAACGTGCTCAAGGCGCTCGACGCCGTGGCCGAGGAGGAGGCCGAGTTCGGCAACTCGCCGCGTTCCATCGCGCTGGCCTTCGACCGCTTCTTGGCGGGCAAGGAGGCCCCGGGTGCCCTCAACGAGGAGGGCGACGGCGCGGTGCGCATCATGACGGTGCATGCCTCCAAGGGTCTGGAATATCCGGTCGTGGCGGTCGCCGAGTGCTTTGGCGTGCGTAAGTCCTCGGGTGCGGCACAGATGGGTCGCGTCGAGGGCGGAGCGCAGGTCGTGGCACTGCCGGCACGCTTCGACGGCGTTAAGCTTGCCGACGGTACCTTTGTGAAGGGCGACGACGTCAAAAAGCAGTTTGAGCACGCGTTTAAGGGCAAGGGCACGTCGCTGTGGCTGCCGCCGGAGCTCATGGAGGACGTCTGTGCGACGGGTTCTCCCGCCGAGGCATTTGCTCGCCTGCGCAACGACGACCTACAGCTTTCGCTCGAGGAGCGGGCTCGTCTGCTCTATGTCGCCATGACGCGTGCGCGCGAGCTGGTGATCTTGGCGATGGATGCCGGCGTGAGCCGTGGCAAGGTGACGGCGCCGACCTTCGATGTCGAGACGGATCTGACCTACGATGTCCTGCGCCGCATTCTGCCGACGGACGCTCTGGACATGCCGCAGCTCGATGCCGACCGCCTGGTGTTCGACAACTCCCAACCGGGCGACTACGAGCTCATTTCGCTTTCGGACTTTACCTTTGGCGAGCAGGCGTTTGAGGCCAACGCTTCGCTGGATGTCGAGGGCAGGCTTGTTCGTGGCGATGCCGATACAGATGCTGCCGACGATTCGGCCAGTACAATCGTCCCCGGTCCTGCCGACCCCAAGCCCGATTCGTTTGAGCTTGTGTATCCCCAGGCAGTGGGCGTGCGCATGGGCATCTGTCCGTTCCCGGCGCGTGACTCGTATAGCTACTCGTCAATCGCCGCGGCGCTCCATGCCGAGACAGAAGACCGTGCCGCCGAGGCGCGTGTGCCCATGGACGAGTCCGGCGATGATGCGGAGTCGGATGGCTCGGAGATGGCCGATGCAGACGTGGCTGCTGTCGAGCCTGTCGGCAATCCCATGGCGCTGGGCTCGGCCTTCCACGCCGCCTGCCAGTGGCTCATCGAGATGGGTGCCGATGCGCTGCCTGCTGAGCGTGCCGACGCCCTGGCTCGCCTGTGGTGCCTGACGCCGGAGCAGCGCGAACGCTTCGATGTTGCCCTGGACCGCTGGCTCAAGTCGGCTGTTCGTGCCGACCTGCTCGCGTGGCCGTGCGTTCGCGCCGAGGTGCCGTTCTTTTCACTGGGCTGCGAGGACGAGGACATCGCTCGCTACGGTGCCTATGCCGAAGGCGCCATCGACGCTTTGGCGACGAACCCGGCGGATTCGTCACGCGCGCTGGTCATCGACTACAAGACGGGCGGCACACCGGACGAGACGCCGGACCAGCTGCTCGAGAAGCACGCCCTGCAGGCGCGCGTTTACGCCGACGTGTTGCACAAGGCGGGCTTTGAGACGGTGACGGTCAAGTTTGTTCGCGTGGAGCAGGCGAATCCAGCCATCTTCGTCGAACCCGCCGAACCTCAAGTAGTCATCTACAATCTCTAGCCCTCAGATAACTTGCGGTGGAATACGGGCTGTTTTGGCCAAAAAAGCCGCCAAACAGTCCGCATTTCACCGCAACTGCAAGAGGAGCCGTGTTGGTTTGGCTAGGTTCGGGTGCTGTCCGTGCCGTGCGGTAAAATCGTTCAGTCAGAACACGAACCCGCATCGGAGCTCATCACATGGCATTCGTCCATCTGCACAATCACACTGTCTTTTCCATGCTCGACGGCGCAACCCGTATCCAGGATATGGTCAATCGTGCCGTTGAGCTTGGCATGCCCGCCGTGGCCATTACCGACCACGGCTACATGTACGGCGTACCCGACCTGGCGCTGGCCTGCGACGCCGTCAACCACAACACGCCCGAGTACAAAACCTGGAGCCACGACAAGGCCTTCTTGGAAAAGGACCGCCGCGACGAGCTGGTGGAGCCCGATCCTGAGTCAAACCCGCGCGAGCATGCCCAGTATGTGAAGGACATGGCCATGTGGGACGAGAAGGGCAACATCGACGAGCTCAAGCCGCCCCTGGTCATTAAGCCCATCTTTGGCTGCGAGGTTTACTTTACGCCGGACGAGACGCTCGCCCGCGACCACAAGCCCGAGCTCTACCACATGATTCTCCTGGCCAAGGACCAGGAGGGCTACGTCAACCTGATGCAGACGGTTTCCGAGGCCGCCGTGCAGGGCTTTTACTACAAGCCGCGCGTGACGCTCGACAACCTGCGCCGTCACGCCAAGGGCATGATCTGCACGAGCGCCTGTATCGCGGGCATCATCCCCAAATACATCGACCGCGGCGACATGGAGGGCGCCATCAAGTGGGCCGAGACCTTCCGTGATACCTTCGAGCCCGGTGACTTCTACATCGAGATCCAGGAACACGGCATCACCACCGACAACGGCCTGACTGACGAGCAGATGGACCGCACGCTCATCGACATCGCCAAGCAGGTGGGCGTCAAGGTCATCGCCACCAACGACTTCCACTACCTGCGCCGCGAGGATGCGCCCGTGCAGGACGTCATCATGTGTATTGGCATGAACGCCAAGGTCGATGACCCCAACCGCATGCGCATGACCGGCTCGGAGTTTTACATGAAGACCGAGGAGGAGATGCGGGCGATGTTCCCGTATTGCCCCGAGGCCTGCGACAACACGCTCGAGATCGCCGACAAGTGCTACGTTGAGCTGGACTGGGACTCTATCATCCTGCCGCGCTTTCCGTTGCTCGATCCCGGCGAGACGCACGAGAGCCAGTTCCGCCGCGAGTGCGAGAAGGGCCTGCGCCAGCACTATGGCGACGACTGGGCCACGCGCGAGATCGGTGGCGTCAACATCAAAGAGCGCTTTGAGTACGAATACAAGGTCATCTGCGACAAGGGCTTTGCCGCCTACTTTTTGATCGTTGCCGAGTACGTGCAATGGGCTAAGGACAACGGCATCGGCGTCGGCCCCGGCCGTGGCTCGGCCGCCGGCGCTATCGTCGCCTACGCCATGAACATCACCGCGTTCGACCCGCTCGAGAACGGCCTGATGTTCGAGAGGTTCCTGTCCCCGCAACGTACCGAGATGCCCGATATCGATATGGACTTCGACGATGAGCGACGCCTCGAGGTCGTGGAGCACGTTCGCCAGCTCTACGGCCCCGAGAAGGTCACCCACGTCATCACCTACTCGACCATCAAGGCCAAGCAGGCCATCAACGACGCCGCGCGCGTCCTGGACTACCCGGTCTACATGGGCCAGCGCCTGTCCAAGATGGTCTCGAGCGACCCCAAGGTCAAGCTCAAGCAGGTGCTCGAAAAGCAACCCGGCAAAGAGGATCTGTTTAACCCCGATTTTGCCGAGGCCTATAAAAAGGACGACGACGCTCGCCGCATCATCGACACGGCGCTCTCGATCGAGGGCCTCACCCGTGGCGAGGGCGTGCACGCGTGCGCCGTTCTGATCTGCCGCGACCCCGTCAACGAGCACGTGCCCACCAAGCTCGACACCAAGGGCGGCGTCGAGATTACCCAGTACGAGGGCCATACCGTCGCCGACATGGGCCTGCTCAAGATGGACTTCTTGGGCCTGCGCACGCTGACGGTTATCTCCAAGGCCAAGGCAAACATCAAAAAGAACTTCGGCATCGACATCAAAGAGGAAGAGATTCCCTTTGACGATCCCGAGATCTTTAAGCTCATGGGCTCCGGCCACACCGCCGGCGTCTTCCAGGTCGAGTCCGCCGGCATGACGGCCACGATCAAGAACATGAAGCCCACCGAGTACAAACACGTCGTGGCATTGATCGCCCTGTACCGCCCGGGCCCGCTGGGCGCCGGCATGGTCTCGTCCTACATCAACCGTATGAACGGCAAGGAGCCGGCCGTCTCCTACGACGACCGTCTGGACGACATCCTGGGCGAAACCTACGGCACCATGGTCTACCAGGAGCAGGTTATGCTCATCTCCGTCGAGATGTGCGGCTTCTCCAAGGGCGAATCGGACTCGCGTATCCGTAAGCCCGTGGCTAAGAAAAAGATTAAGCTGCTCACGTCGACGGTGCTCCACTGGGAGGATGGCTCGGACGAGACCACTTACGACCACTGGATGAATGGCGCTATCAAGAACAACTACACGCGCGAGGTCGCCCAGAAGATTTGGGACGATGTCCTTGAGTTCGCGTCCTACGCCTTCAATAAGTCGCACTCCGCCGGTTACGCCATCCTGGTTATGCAGACGGCATGGCTCAAGGCGCACTATCCGCATGAGTACATGGCGGCCGTTCTGACGTCCTATACGGGTAAGACCGACAAGATCGTGCACTACGTCTCGGCGTGCCGTCACGACGGCATCCCCGTGCTGTCGCCAGATGTCAACGAGTCCGGTACCGAGTTCACGGCTACCAAGGAAGGCGTGCGCTTTGGTCTGGCCGGTATCCGCGGCGTGGGCACCGGCGTGGCGCAGGCGATTATCGCCGAGCGCGAGGCGGGCGGTCCGTTTAAGACGCTGCACGACTTTGTCGAGCGCGTGGACTCGAGCCAGGCCAACCGTCGCGTGATCGAATCGCTGATCAAGGCAGGCGCCTTCGACTCCACGGGGTATCCGCGTCGCCAGATGATGCACTTTGTGGACAAGAACAACCCCGAGAACATCATCGATGCCGCGGTAAAGCGTCAGAAGGACCGCGCGAGCGGCCAGACGTCGTTCTTCGATATGTTTGGCGACGTTGAGGGCTCGGGCTTTGAGGTGAGCGTACCCGATCCGGATGGCCAGGAGTGGGACCGCCACCTTAAGCTGAGCCAGGAGAAGGAGGTCCTGGGCATCTATGTCTCGGACCACCCGCTGCGCCCGTTTGAGTATGCACTTAGCAAAGCGCGCGACTTCTCGTTCTCGCAGATCGACACCGGCTACGAGGTTCAGAATCCTACGGGCGGCACCATCAACCAGGAGATTCCCGAGGGTAAGGCGCTGTGGTGGGCCGGCATGGTCTCGAGCGTGTCCAAGCGCGTGACCAAAAACGGCGACCCCATGGGTATTGTGCAGCTCGAGGACATGGAAGGCGAGGCCACGGTCGTGGTGTTCCCCAAGACCTACAAGGAGGCCGAGGGGTACCTGTACGGCGAGGTCGATCCCGAGACCGGCGCGCAGCTGTCCGATGCGTTTGTGCGCATTAAGGGCAAGCTCGAGCGCTCGGACCGCGGCGACCAGATCATCGCGCAGGAGATCGTGCCGCTGGAGCTTAACGAGGAGAACAACAAGCCCAAGGTGTTTGAGGTCATGGTGCCCAACAGCCGCTTTAGCCAGGGCAATATGGCGCGTCTTGCCACGGTGCTTACCGCCAACCCGGGCGGCGACCGCGTGGAGATCTTTATCGAGCAGGTGGACGGGCGTGTGCTGCGTGCCGAGGTTCCGGCCAAGGTCAACGCACGCTCGATTCCGCTGCTGGCAGAGGCAAAGGCCATCGTTGGTAACCAAGGCAGAGTGACGGTGATCTAAGAGCGACCTTGCTGGTCCGCGCGAGATTGGAGGAAGTGATGGCGCAGGGGACGTTTGTGCAGGCGCTTCGTAAGGAGGCGGCGCTTGGCAGCACCTTTATGAAGGGGCGTTCGCTCATGCTCAACGGCGCCGTGCTGTCGTTTGAGGACTCCGGCTCGCGCTTCTCCAAAAACGTGAACATCGAGGGTTCGGTGCGCGGCTCGCGCGGCGACCTGTACAAGACGCACGTGGCGCTCGACATGGACGAGCACGAGGTTATCGACTACGACTGCGATTGCCCCGCTGCCTTCCGCTATTCCGGCATGTGCAAGCACGCCATCGCCACGGCGCTGGCGTATCTGGATGCCAGCGGCGCCGAGCCCGTCGAGGGTTTGCGCACACCGGTCCGCACGTTTACGGCGCAGCCGAAACAGCCCGCGCGCACCGCGCTCAAAGCGCCGGCCGTCAATCCCAACTTTCCCTTTCCGGCGCCCGTCCCCACGAGTCCCAGCCTCATGGCGGCGCTCTCCGATCTTTCGGACGCACGCATGGATGAGCTGGCGAGCATGCGCCGCAGGCTCGCTGGCAGTGTGGATCCCGATGCCCCCAAGGCGGTGTTGGAGCCCTCGTTGGTGCCGTACTACAATCCACTGTTTGCCGACCGCTTTAGTTGGGCGCTCGAGCTTCGCATTCGTTGTGGATCGGTCTCCTACGTGGTCAAGGATATCGACGGCATGGCCGACGCCTATGTCCGAGGCGGCACCTTCTCGTACGGCAAGAAGCTCACGTTTGTCCATACGCCCGAAGCCTTCGAGGACGTGTCGACAAAGCTGCTCAACCTTGTTGTGACGACAGTTGCCTATCTCGATGACATCACAAGCTCGCGTTCGGCGTCGTACGACTTTGCCCGCAGCGGTTTTGTCGCCGAGCGTCAGTTGCCGCTGTCCGAGCATAGCATCGTATATGTGCTGGACCTGCTGCGTGGCCAGACCATCTCCTTTGAGCCCGCCTGGTCGCGGGGGACGACGACGCATCGCGCCTATGACGTGGCGGTTGAGATGCCTCCGGAAGGGGAGGACGAGGCTCTGTCTAAGCGCCCACCGCTCCTTGCCGCCAAAATCGCGCCGGCGGCTGGCGGCAGCTACGATCTACGCCTGCCGGCCGATGCATACTGCTTTGCTTCGGGCGACGTTGCCTATCTGGTCGACACCCGCCGTGCGCGCCGCGCCGATGTAGCGTTTGCCCAGCATGCGGCGCCGTTCCTATCGCGCTTACTGCCCTGTCGCACGCCGATCCATATCGCTGTCGACCAGGTGGGGGAGTTCTGTCGTATGGCGCTGCCCATTTTGCGCGACTACACCGACCTTACCGCGCCCGCCGTGCTCGACACCGTGGCGCCCGAGCCGAGCTTTGCCATGGCAATCGGTGTCGACGACGGGCTCGTGACCTGCAAGATTACGGTTTCCTACGGCGACTGGTCGGCAGATCTCTTTAGCCTGGGTGCTCCGGGAAGCCCCTTCGAAGAACAGCGCCCGGGCGTGCCGCCGCGCGACGAGATAGCAGAGTTTCGCGTTATGGACACGGCGGCCCTGTATTTCGACTTTTACGAGGGCGGCCTGGCGTTTGAGGAGCGCGACGACGAGAGCCTGTTCTGCTTGCTGACCGAGGGCCTGTCTGCCCTGTCCGAGCTGGGCGAGGTCATGCTCAGCGACCACCTACGCCAGATCTCGGTGCGCCCTGCGCCCAAGCTTTCGGTGCGTGCCACCGTCAAGAGCAACCTGCTCGATGTTGAACTGGGCGCGAGCGGTCTTTCGGCGGCAGATCTTGCCATCTACCTCGACTCCTACAAGCGCCATCAAACGTTTGCGCGCCTTACGTCCGGCGACATCATTCGCCTGGACGAGGGCGCTCGAGCCGCGTTTGGCCTCGCCAAGGACCTGGGCGTCGATGCCGTCGACCTGATCGACGGCGTGTCGCTTTCCGCATCGAGCACCCTGTTCGTCGATAGCATGCTCGCGCGCACGCCCGCGCTCGAGGCCGATCGCGACGCTGCGTTCCGCCGTACCGTCGAGCGCCTGGACACGCTCGGCAAGATGGACTTTACGGTACCGGCATCTCTCAAGGCCACGCTACGTGGCTACCAGGTCGATGGCTACCAGTGGCTCGGCTCGCTCGAGCATCTGGGCCTCGGCGGTATTTTGGCCGACGATATGGGCCTGGGCAAAACGCTGCAGATGATCGCGCATATCCTGGCGCGCGTGGAGGCGGGGGACACTAAGCCCACGCTTGTGGTGTGCCCTGCGTCGCTTGTGTACAACTGGACCGCCGAGCTGGAGCGCTTCGCCCCGTCGCTCGACGTGTGCGCCATTGTGGGCGCCAAGGCGCAGCGCCGCGTGCAGATCGCCGGCGTGGCCGAGCATAACGTGGTCGTGACGTCGTATGACCTCATGCGCCGCGATATCGACGAGTATGCCGAGCAGGACTTTGGCCGCGTGGTGCTCGACGAGGCCCAGTACATTAAAAACCCGCTCACGCAGGTAGCGCGCGCCGCCAAGCGCCTGCCGGCCGGTGTGCGCTTTGCCCTGACGGGCACGCCCATCGAAAACCGCCTGTCCGAGCTCTGGAGCATCTTCGACTTTTTGATGCCGGGCCTTTTGGGGACGCGCGAGTCGTTTGCCAAGCGCTTCGAAAGCCCGGTCGAGCACGCCGAGGGCGATAGCGCCGCTCGCCTGCAGGCGCTCGTGTCGCCGTTTGTGCTGCGCCGTGTCAAGGAAGACGTGGTGGCCGATCTGCCCGAGAAGATCGAGGACACGGTGATGGCGCAGCTTACCGGCGAGCAGCGTAAGCTGTACCTGGCAAACCAGGACCGCATCGCCCAGCAGGTGCAGCACCGCGAGGCATCCGAGTTTAAGAAAGACAAGCTCAAGGTACTCGCCGAGCTCACCAAGCTGCGCCAGATCTGCTGCGACCCGCATCTACACTACGAGGACTACAAGGCGGGGAGCGCCAAGCTCGACGCTTGCATGGAGCTCGTGCACGGTGCGCTCGACGGTGGGCACCACATTCTGCTGTTCAGCCAGTTCACGGGCATGCTCGATATCATTGGCAAGCGCCTGGCCAAGGAGGACATCGGCTTTCTTAAACTCACGGGCGCTTCGTCCAAGGAGAGCCGCGCCAAGATGGTCGCGCAGTTCCAGGCGGGCGAGGTGCCGGTGTTTCTGATCTCGCTCAAGGCGGGCGGCGTGGGCCTCAACCTGACGGCGGCCGACGTGGTCATTCACTACGATCCGTGGTGGAACGTGGCCGCACAGGACCAGGCGACCGACCGAGCGCACCGTATTGGCCAGCAACATACCGTGACCGTGTACAAGCTCATCGCCAAGGACACGATTGAGGAGCGCATCATGCAGATGCAGGAGTCCAAACGCGACCTGGTCAACAGCGTGCTCGGCGGCGACGGCATCTCCTCGGCGCTGTTTACCCGTGAGGATGTTCTGGCGCTGCTCGGCGGCGACGGGCGCTAGCCGCGCGCGGGGTGGGACTGCTGGAGTGGGCAGGACGGTCGACGCATTTTAGCCTGACCGCTTGCCTGATCCGTTATGTGTTCATTTGCAATGCCGTGGATGGTTCGTCTGCCTTTGGGCATAAGAACCATCAAGAACATCGGCACATCAGCAAAGGAGAACATCATGGCGAAATTCTTTAAGGACCCCGACGGTAAGCTCATCGCCGCTCTTGGCAACGACGTTGCAACCCCTGCCGGCTGCACGGAGCTGACCGCGAACACCGAGGACGCGGCGCACGAGAAGCACGTTCCTGTTGTCGAGACCGAGCGCGACGGTCACGTGATTCGCGCACGCGTTGGCTCGGTCGAGCACCCCAGCCTGCCCGAGCACTATATCGAGTGGATTGCCCTTGAGGCCGAGGGCCGTTTGGAGGTCCATTACCTCCAGCCCGGCATGAAGCCCTCGACGTTTTTTGCCGGCGGCTCCAAGACCGGTACCGTCTATGCCTATTGCAACCTGCACGGGCTGTGGTCCGCGACGTTCTAGGAGCGCGCCCCCGCTCGGGGTATCATAGCTAGCATATGCACATGCAAGCGCCGACTGCATCTTGCGGCCGGCGCTTTTACTGCGATAGCGACGGTTTACGACGGAAAGGGCTGAGCCATGAAGCTCGCACTTGCACAGATCGATATACGCCTGGGTGATATTGAGGGTATCTGCGGTCGCATCGAGGACCAGGCGCGTCTGGCCCACGAGCGCGGTGCGCGCGTGCTGTGCGTGCCGGCTCCGCTCTTTATGGGAGCCTTGCCCGGCGGCCTGGTGGGCGCTGCCGATTTTGAGCACGACATGCTTGCCGGCTTGACCGGCGTCGCCGAGCGTATCCAAGAGCTCGATATGATCTGCATCGTGCCCGCAGCGGTTTCGTTTGAGGGCCAGCCCCTGCTCGACTATATGATGCTCAAAGACGGTCGTGTGGTACCCGCGCGTGCGAGCATTGCCCTGCAGCGTGGCGAGAACAACGACGCGCGTTGGGCGCCGCCGGTGTTCGATGTGGACGGCGTGCGCATCGCGGTGATCTTCGACTTGGACCGCGAGCTCGAGATGCTGCCGACCGGCGTCGACCTCATTGCCTATTTCCAGTTCAACGCATTCGATATGACCGACCGCGAGACCGCTGCGATTGCCGCCGTGCGCAGCGGAGCCTACCGCAAGATCGCATCCAAGCGCAGCGTGTGGTTTGCCTGCATGGCGCCGGTCGGTGCGTACGACGAGTCGGTGTATACCGGCGGCTCGTTTGTGCTCGACGACTGCGGCCGCGTGGTGGCCCAGGCGCCGTGTTTTGAGGAGAGCCTACTGGTTCAGGAGATCCAGCGCGGCGTGATGCTCGATGCCTTGGAGGACCACGAGCTGCCCGAGTTTCGCTCCGAGGAATGGCTGTGGCAGGCGCTGGTGCTCGCCGTTCGCGATAACGCCCGCGCCCATGGTACGTCGCGCGCCGTGGTGGCGCTCGAGGGCGATTTGCCGTCGTCCCTGCTGGCGGCGCTTGCCGTCGACGCCCTGGGTCCGCGCAATGTGGTCGGCCTGGTGCTGGGACGCAACCGCATCTTTACGCCGGCGCAGGAAGAGGCCGAGGCTGCCCGCTGCGCCGCCGTCCGCGCCATTGCCGAGCGCCTGCATATTCGCACGGTTGAGCGCGATGCGCCGGATGCCGCACGCGTACTCGACCGCGATGTGTCGGCGGGCGATGCCGAGCGCCTGCGCTCTCGCACGCTGGGCCTCATGCTGGAGGATACGGCGCTCGAGCTGGGTGCGATGGTGTTGAGCCCGCTGTCCAAAACTGAGTACGCGCTGGCGGCGCCCGCACTTTGCGGTGGCTACCAGGGCGATTATGCGCCCTTTGGCGACGTGTACCTGTCGACGCTCGAGTTTGTGGCGCGCGTGCGCAACCGTACGTCTGCCGTGGTGCCGCAGGAGCTCGTGACGCTCAACGCGGTGGAGGATTGCATGAAGCGCGTGCTGGCGCAGGCGCTCTCGACGCTCGACGGTCCGGTCGACATGCTCGACCGCGCGGCGCAGCTGCTCGGCGGGCTCGAGCCGGGCGAGGTCGATGGCACGCTCGAGTCGCACGTGGACCGCAACCGTCCCTTCGACGACATTCCGATGGCCACCGGCAAGCCCGAGGCATGTTCGTTGCTGCTGATGCTCGTGCGCCAGGGAGAGGCGG
>CAJJQF010000050.1:0-11193 GCA_905193815.1 uncultured Collinsella sp.
AGCGGTCGGCGGGGCCATTGTGGCTCTTGACAGCGGATTGGGTCATATGAGCGAACGGACACCAGGGCGAACAATTTGGCATGAAAAGAGGCCTGCATAGACCTTTTGGTCATGCCGGCCTCTTTGAATGACAAGTTGTCGCCCTGGTGCCCGTGCAGCGTCAACCGATCCGCCGTTCGTTAGAACGGCGGAACCCATAGGCGCAGCGTCGAGTGGTTCCGGCGTTTGGTAAAACGCCGGAACACAAGAGCGCCCCCTCCCGCGCACGGAACGGAAGGGGGCTAAAGGTAGGAGTCTACCGGTGGGTTTACCCCACCGGACAGACGATGACCAGGTGATCCTCTACAGGATCGTCAAGGTTTCCGTGGGGTACCCGTTGGGTACTTAGATCAACACGCAGGCGACGGTCAGGATGATGGCGCAGACGACAGAGAGCGCGACGATGAGCTTAAGGGCAAACTTGAGCCAGGTCGTCCACTCGATCTTGGCCAGGGCGAGACCGCCCATGATGGCGCCGGAGGTCGGGGTGAAAAGGTTCACGACACCGATGGCGGCGGAGAAGATCATGACCATGACCTCAGGCGAGAAGCCGAGCTTAACAGCCAACGGTCCCATGATGGGCATGGAGACGGTGGCCATACCGGAGGTCGAGGGGATCAGGAAGGACAGGCCGAAGTAGACCAGGAAGCTCATGGGAGCGAAGATCACGCCGGACAGGCCAGCCAGGGCATTGGCGGCAGCGTCGAGGACGAAGACGTCGAGGCCGGTGTTAGCCATGAGGACGGAGATGCCACGGGCGAGGGCGATGACGAGAACAACGGACATCATGTCGGCAGCGCCGGTGATGAAGGTGTTAACAATCTGCTTCTCGGACAGGCCACCGATGATACCGATCAGGACGGCCATGAGGAAGAACCAGGTGGAAGCCTCGTCGAAGTACCACTGGCCAATGGGCAGGCCGGTGATCAGGGCAGACCAGCCCTGGACGACGGCGTTACCGTCGGCGTCGTAGACAGCGCCAGCGTCGAAGAAGTTAGCGACGCCCTCGTTGAGGTCGGCCAGCGGAATGAAGCCGACGATCATGACGACGAAGGTGAAGGCGAAGGCAATCAGAACACCCTTCTGACGACCGGTGAGCTTGACCTCCTTGTGGACCTCGGAAGCAGCCTTGCCGTGAGCCTCTTCGGCGTCCTTGAGCTCCTGCATCGACAGGATGGTGGAACCCTTGTCAGCCTTGACCTTCTTGGCGTAGCTCATCACGAAGAAGATGGACATAGCGGTAGTGACAATCCACAGGACGGCACCGAGGCCGATGATGATGGACTGGTTGACCTCAATGCCAACGCCGGTCAGAGCGTCGACGGCAGCGCCGACGGCGAACGGGTTAACCGTGGAGCCCAGGCAGCCGCAGCCAGCGCCGAGCAGGACGGTAGCGGCACCGACCATGGGGTCGAAGCCAGCGGCCATCATGGTAGCGGCGAGCAGGGCGTAGAAGGGAACGGTCTCCTCGCACATACCATAGGTGGTACCACCGAGGGAGAAGATGAGCATCAGCACGGGAATGAGCATAATCTCGTTGCCCTTAAGCTTCTGCACCAGAACGGCGATGCCGTTGTCCAGGGCGCCGGTCTCGGTCATCATACCGAGGAAGCCGCCCAGGATCATAACGAAGAGGCAGACGGGCAGAGCGTCAGCGAAGCCCTTAATCGGGGCGGTGCAGAAATCGCTCAGACGGGCGGCAGTAACCGCGCCGCCGGACGTGCCGGAGACGATAACGGTAATCACTGCGACAATTGCCAGCAGAGCAAGAAGAATGGTGAACGATGAAGGCATACCGCGCTTTTTCTTAGCGGTCTCAGTCATAGTTCTCATCCCCCCTTCATAAATCATTTACTGATCTCGCCAGAAGCGGCTCTTCCGTGCCGTGCCTGCCGCTTGATGCGAGATTATTACCAGATAAAACCGCTCGGGGTGTGCAGCAATACACCCCGAGCGAGATGCTAGATGCTCTTACTTGAGCGTGGCGTACATGACAGCCTTGATGGTGTGCATGCGGTTCTCGGCCTCGTCGAAGACCTTGGAAGCGGGGCTCTCGAAGACCTCGTCGGTGACCTCCTGCTCGGTGATGCCGAACTGCTCGCACTTCTCGGCGCCAATGGTGGTGTTGGTGTCGTGGAAGCTGGGCAGGCAGTGCAGGAAGATGGCACCCGGGTTGGCCATAGCCATGACCTCGGAGGTGACACGATACGGGGTGAGCTGAGCGATGCGCTCGGCCCAGACCTCGTCGGGCTCGCCCATGGAGACCCACACGTCGGTGTAGATAACGTCGGCACCGGTGACGCCGTCCTTGACGTCGGTGGTCAGCTTGATGGTGCAACCGTTGGCCTCGGCGATGGGCTTGCAGGCCTCGATGACGTCGTCAGCGGGCATGCACTCCTCGGGACCGCAGGCCACGAAATTCACGCCGAGCTTGGAGCAGACAACCATGAGGGAGCGAGCAACGTTATTCTTGCAGTCGCCCATGAAGACGAGGGTCTTGCCCTTGATGTCGTAGTTGAAGTTCTCCTGGACGGTCAGGATATCGGCGAGCATCTGGGTGGGGTGCCACTCGGTGGTCAGGCCGTTCCAGACAGGCACGCCGGACTTAGCAGCGAGCTCCTCGACGTCGTCCTGGGCAAAGCCACGGAACTCGATGCCGTCATACATGCGGCCGAGAACGCGGGCGGTGTCCTCGATGGACTCCTTCTTGCCCATCTGCGACGAACCGGGATCGAGGTAGGTAACGCCCATGCCCAGGTCCATGCCGCCGACCTCGAAGGCGCAGCGGGTACGAGTGGAGGTCTTCTGGAAGAGCAGAACGATGTTCTTGCCCTCGAGATAGCGGTGCGGAACGCCAGCGCGCTTCATATCCTTGAAGTTCTTGGAGAGCTTGAGCAGGTACTCGATCTCCTCGGTGGTGAGGTCGAGAAGCTTGAGGAAGCTACGGCCGGAGAGGTTAACACCCATGGTTTGATTCCTTTCGAAGAAATGAATTACGTAAGTATTAGTGTTGCCCGTTTAACGGGCGAAGCCGGTGCGGTTGTAGGGGGACCGCACCGGAAACGGAAAGACTTAGAGGTCCTCGCGCCAGAAGGGCATGCTCATGCAGCGCGGGCCGCCGCGGCCGCGGGAGAGCTCGGCGGAGGGCACGACGAGAAGGTCCAGGCCCTCCTTGTACAGCACGTCGTTGGTGACGGTGTTGCGGGCGTAGACGCAGATCTTGCCGGGCTCGACGCACAGGGTGTTGGAGCCGTCGTTCCACTGCTCGCGGGAGGCCGCGATCGGGTCGCCGCCGCCGCAGGGGATCAGCTTGACCTGGTCGACGCCGGTGGCGTCCTCCAGGACGTGCTCGAGGGTGTCCTCGATCAGGCGGATGTTCACGTCGCCCGGGTTCTTGCCGGCGGTCAGCTCGTAGACGCGCAGGGTGCCCATGATGGCGGGGTGGATCGTGAACTTATCGACGTCGATCTGGGTGAAGACCGTGTCGAGGTGCATGAAGGCGCGCGAGACCGGGATGTCGAAGGCCAGGATGCGCTCGACCTTGGAGTCGGAGTTCCAGAAGATGTTCTGGGCCATGACGTCGATCGCGGCGGCCTGGGTGCGCTGGGAGATGCCGACGGCGAGGGTCTTCTCGTTGATGTTCAGCACGTCGCCGCCCTCGGTGTGGAACTGGCAGTCGCGGCGGAAGTACAGCGAGACGTCCTTGTAGTCGGGGTGGTACTTGAAGATGTACTTGCCGTACAGGGTCTCGCGGTTGCGGGTGACCGAGTACATGCGGTTGAGGTTGACGCCCTCGCCGACGACCGCGAACGGGTCGCGGGTGAAGTAGAGGTTGGGCATCGGGTCGATGATCAGGTCGGACTCGGACTCGGAGTTGACCAGGGAGTCGAGGGTCGTGGACGCCGTGAGGGGCATGTCGATCTCGGACTTGGTCATGCCGGCCATGGTCTTCTTGACGAACTCGAGGTTGTCCTCGATGGAGTCCAGCTTCTCGCGGACGATCTGCGGCATGTGCTGGCCGCGGATGCCGGCCTCGGCGATGTACTGGTCGGTGAACTCGGCGCGGGCGCCGGGGACCTGGTCGAACACCTCGGCGACGAGGTTCTCGAGATAGAGGACCTCCACGCCCTGGTCCCTCAGGATCTGGGCGAAGGTGTCGTGCTCCTGCTGCGCGACCTCCAGGAACGGGACGTCGTCGAACAGGAGTCGCTCGAGCTCGTCGGGCGGCAGGTTGAGGAGCTCGTCGCCGGGACGGTGCAGGCAGACCTTCCTGAGCTTGCCGATCTCGGAAGGCACGTGCAGACCTTTCGTCATGGCCTCCTACCTTTCTTTCGGGCCTTTCGGCCGAATCTCTCAGCGCCCTTCCGTAACGGGCGCTGCTTGCTGACAGCTCTAGTTATATCCAAATTCCACCCGCAATTCCACCTCGCCCCCGAACGGTCAACAAAGTGCGATGAACGGTATATCGCATGTGATTCCCCCATGATGTACTTCGGCGTTCTAAAGTAACTTTTCTAAGGTAAACGCTCTTTTTTCCTAAAAACCATTTGCGATTGTGTCTCTAAACTTTTGATTCAGAATTGCATAGCTTAATCGGTTTTATGTATATAAATGATGTTTGTTCACGTTTCCGCCTGCATTCAATGATATTCAGCTATCTATCATTCTTATTCACACTTACGTACCAATTGAGTGAGGATATAGACCGCTTGCAGACGAGCAGGGCGTCAGTCCTATGACTTGTCAGCGTAAGAAGTAGGTAAAGATACCGTTCACGCGATACGTTCGTGCCAGCGGTCGACTAAATTGAGACAATAGTGAATTAGAGTTAGGCTACCGTCCCCTACGGGGACTGAACGGACAGATGCATATGCCGAGCAAAATCGAAAAAAAGCAAGCCGCCGCAAAGCTGCGCAAACCGCCGCGCGACTTCTCGTACACGCAAAACCGAGAGCTTAGCTGGCTGCGCTTTGACAACCGCGTGCTTGACGAAGCCTTCGATGAGACTGTCCCGCTGTTCGAGCGACTAAAGTTCGTCTCGATCTTCGAGTCCAACCTCGACGAGTTCCTTATGGTGCGCGTGGGCGGCCTGTCCGATCTGGCAGAGCTCAAAAAACAGCCTGTCGACAACAAGAGCAATATGACCGCCTCCGAACAGGTCGATGCTGTCATGGCCGAAATGCCCGGGCTCCTTACCCGTTGGGAGTCCATCTTTAAGAGCATCGAGGGCAAGCTCGACACCTTGGGCGTTCACCGCGCCCGCATCGATTCGCTTACGCCCGAGGAGCGCACCTTTGTAACCCGCTACTTCCAGGCCTACGTGTCGCCGGTCATCTCGCCGCTGGTCATCGATCCGCGCCACCCCTTCCCCAACCTGCGCAACGGCGCGCTCTATCTGGCCTGTGGTCTGGACGTCGCCACCGACGAGGAGAGCCTGCTGGGCCTTATCGAGATTCCCGCCTCGATGAACCGCGTGGTCGAGATCCCCTCGCCCACCGGCACCTACTCCTACATCTTGCTCGAGGACGTCATCCTCGCCTGCCTGGACAGCTGCTTTGGCTCCTATAAGCCGCTGGATCGTGCGCTGATCCGCGTCACCCGCAACGCCGACATCGATCCGGACGGCGAGGGCGTCGAAGAGGAAGAGGACTACCGCCAGCACATGAAGCGCATTCTCAAGAAGCGCCTGCGCCTGCAGCCGGTAGTGCTCGCGGTCTCGGGGTCGCTCGAGAAGGCGACGCTCAAGACTATCCGCAAGGCGCTCGAGCTCTCGCGTCGCTCGGTCTTTACCTGCGATATCCCGCTCAACCTGGGCTACGTCTTTGGCATTGAGGGCAAGATTCCCGAGCACCTGCGCAACGAGCTCCTCTTTACGCCGTTTAAGCCGCAGCCCAACCCCACCATCGATATGACCCGCTCCATCCGCGAACAGGTGCTGCAGGGCGACAAGCTGCTCTTTTATCCCTACGAGGCCATGAACCCCTTCCTGGATCTGGTGCACGAGGCCGCCTACGACCCCGAGTGCATCTCGCTGCGCATCACACTCTACCGCGTGGCCAAGCAGAGCCGCCTGTGCGAGTCGCTGATCGATGCTGCCGAGAACGGCAAAGAGGTCACGGTGCTCATGGAACTTCGTGCCCGCTTTGACGAGCAGAACAACATCGAGTGGGCCGAGCGTCTGGAAGAGGCGGGCTGCACCGTCATCTATGGTTCCGAGGGCTTTAAATGCCACTCAAAGATCTGCCAGCTCACCTATCGCGAGGGTATGGCGCTCACCCGCCTCACGCTTTTGGGCACCGGCAACTTTAACGAGAAGACGGCCAAGCTCTACAGCGACTTTATGCTCATGACCGCCCATCCCGGCATCGGCGAGGACGCCAACCTGTTCTTCCGCAACCTGTCGCTGGGCAATCTGCGCGGCGATTACCGCTTCCTGGGTGTGGCGCCCGTCGGACTGAAACCGCTCATCATGCGCGGGCTTGACCGCGAGATCCAGCGCGCCCTTGCCGGCGAGCCCGCCCGCGTGTTCTTTAAGCTCAACTCGCTGACCGACCGCGAGGTTATCGACAAGATCGCCGAGGCATCGTGTGCCGGCGTGCGCGTAGACATGATCATCCGCGGCATCTCGTGCCTCAAGCCCGGTGTTCCGGGCAAGACCGAGAACGTGCATGTCCGCTCCATCGTCGGACGCTTTTTGGAGCACGCGCGCGTCTATGCTTTCGGCGTGGACTCGGACATGATTTACCTGAGCTCGGCAGACATGATGACGCGCAACACCGAGCACCGCGTGGAGATTGCCTTCCCCGTGCTCGACCCCACCTGCCGCGCCCTAGTGCACGAGTACATGGGCATGCAGCTGCGCGACAACGTGAAGGCCCGCAGCCTCACGAGCGACGGCACCTGGGTCCCCGTGGAGCGTGCAGAGGGTGAGAAACCCTTCAACTCGCAGGAAGCCCTGCTGGAGCGTGCCTATCGCAACGCCGAGGCCGCGCCCGAGCCCGTCATTGAGGCGGAACCTGCCCCCGAGGCCAAGCCGCAGCCAGTAGTACCCAAGGTCCAAGAGGTCCAGGCGACCGTCATTGAGCCCGAGCCTGCACCTGCACCTCAGCCCGATCCGCAGGTCACCAAGCCCGCACCCGAGACGAGCGCCCGTCGCGATAAGCCCGCCGGCAAGACCAAGGCCATCGAGCGCCATCGCCCCGGCCGCGTGCGCATGGGCCTGGGTCTGATCGGCCTGGGTCTTAAGACGCTCATTACCGGCAAGACGAAATAGTCGTTTGTAGAAGCAGTTTGTAGAAGCGCCCCGCATTTGAGGAAAGCCTCGGATGCGGGGCGCTTTTCCCTGCTACCATGGTGCGAACAACAACGCGAATGACAGGCAGGAATATGAAGCTCACTATAGAATCGATGACCTACGGCGCCGACGGGCTGGCGCACGCCGACAACGGCAAGGCCGTCTTTGTGCAGGGCGCCGTAGCAGGCGACACCGTCGAGGCCGAGGTCGTACAGGACGGCAAGTCGTTCATGCGTGCCCGCACCACCGAGATTCTGGAGCCAAGCCCCGATCGCATTCAGCCTCCCTGCCCCTTCGTGGGCATCTGCGGCGGCTGCTCGTGGGGCAATCTCTCACGCACGGCACAGCTCGCCGCCAAGGAGCAAAACCTGCGCTCCACGCTCGAGCGCATCGGCAAGTTCGCTCCTGAGCAGGTCGATGAGTTGGTGCAGCCCATCTGCCACACCAAGGACGACTGGGGCTACCGCAATAAAATCGAACTCGAGCCGACCGTCGTCAACGGTCGCGTGCGCCTTGGCATGCACGGTGTCGACCCCAGCAAAATCGTGACCGTCGATACATGTCCGCTGTTCGACAAACGCTTCCCCAAGGCACTCAAATCGGTCGTCGGCGCGCTCAATTATCTGAGCGGCAGCCACGACCTGGGCCTTGAGCGCGTGGGCATTCGCGCCTCGCGTCGCACCAAGGCACTCGAGGTGGCGCTCTGGACGCCTACGGGCTCTTTCCCGCGCTCGCAAGTCTCGCGCGTGTTGGCAGACGCCGCGCACCCCACAAGTGTCGTACGCGTGATGAGCAAGGGCGAAAAGAAGGCCCGCCGTGTTTCCAAGGTCGAAATGCTCGCCGGAGAGGGCTCATGGACCGAGAATATCGCCGAGGGTCAGATGCGCTTGTCTGCCCCGTCTTTTTTCCAGGTCAACACCAAGGGTGCCGAGATTTTGATCGAGCTTGTCATGGAAGCGCTCGATCCGCAGGAAGACGAACTTGCCGTGGACCTGTACTGCGGTGCCGGCACCTTTACCCTGCCGCTCGCCCGCCGCTGCGACTTTGTCGCCGCCGTCGAGGCCTACGGCCCCGCCGTGCGCGACCTGCGCCGTAACCTGGAGATCAACAAGCTTGATAACGTCGACGTCATCGGCGGAGACGCGGTGCGCGAGTTCCCCGACCAGGATGCCGACGTCTTGGTGGTCGACCCGCCGCGCGCAGGCCTCGCCCCCGAGGCGATCGACCTTATCGCCAGCACGAGTGCCCGCGATGTCGCCTACGTGAGCTGCGACCCGGCCACCCTGGCGCGCGATCTCAAACGCTTTGTCGAAGAAGGCACCTTCTCCCCCGTAAAGATCACGCCAGTCGACCTGTTCCCACAAACCTTCCACTGCGAGACCGTCGTCCACCTTAGGCGCAACTAGCCACTTAATCGTTGCTCAGAAAAATCATTGGGAAATCGAGCGTGGCAAGCGGAGGTCTTCGGGGTATAAGACGGCTAATTGTATGCCGCCTATGAAAGGAACCCTCATGCCCAGCGTTGCCGTTCTCGCCGCCGATGGCTTTGAAACTATTGAATGCTTGACCATGGTCGATGTCATGCGTCGCGGCGGCGTGCGTGCCACGCTCGTCTCGATCATGCCCACGCGCGAGGTCGTAAGCTCGCTGCAGATCCCCGTGACCTGCGATGCGCTCTTTGATGAGATCAACTTTGACGAGTACGACTGCGTCGTGCTGCCCGGCGGCCTGCCCGGTGCCACCAACCTGCGCGCAGATCAGCGCGTCTGCGACGTAGTCTGCGAGTTCGCCGCAACCAAGCACGTCGCCGCCATCTGCGCCGCCCCGTTTATCCTGGGCGAGCTCGACCTGCTCGAGGGGCGCCATGCCACGTGCTTCCCTGGCTTTGAGAAAAGCTTCCCCGAAGGTGCCTATACCGGCGAGAAGGTCACGCAAGACGGCAACATCATCACTGCCAGCGGCATGGCACAGTCACTCCCCTTTGCAGTGGAGCTGCTGCGCACGCTCGCCGGCGACAAGGCCGTCGAGAAGGTCGCCGAGGGCATCCAACTATGATTTTGGCTTCGCAATCGCCGCGCCGCATAGAGCTGATGCGCGAGGCAGGCTACAACATTCGCGTGATTCCCGCGGATATCGACGAAACGCCCTTTGATGGCGAGGCCCCGCTCACGCTTGTCGAGCGCTTGGCACGCGCCAAGGCGGCTGCCGTTGCTGCCGAGTATGCCGAGCCCAATGAGCTGACGGTCGCGGCCGACACCATCGTCACCTTTGACGGCAAGATTCTGGGCAAGCCGGCAACCGAGGACGAGGCGCGCACCATGCTCCGTGAGCTTTCGGTCCGCACGCACCAGGTCGCAACCGGCGTCTGCATCGTTAAAGCCGGCGACGCTACAGCCCCGCATGCCGCCGAGAGCCTATCCTTTGTCGATGTGACCGACGTGACGTTCTACGAGCTCACCGACGAGCAGATCGAGCGCTACGTCGCCTCGGGTGAGCCCATGGACAAGGCCGGCGCCTACGGCATTCAGGGCACAGGAGGACGCATGCTCGTGCACGATATTTCGGGCGACTTCTATAACGTGGTGGGCCTACCCATCGCCCGCGTCGCGCGCGCGATTCAAAAACTCTCGTAATTGCATCTGGCGCTGGGTATCCCCCGGCGCCTACAATTTTGGCGTACCGTACGGATCCCGACCGGGCACAAGGCGCGGCGGAAAACCGATAGGAGTTAAACATGGATACACTGCTCGAGGCCATTGACGTCTGCGATGTCGATGGCTTTTGCTATGGCAACTATACGAACGAGGAGGCCGGCACCGGTTGCACCGTAATCGTGGCACCCGAGGGCGCCACCGGCGGCGTTGACGTTCGCGGCGGTGCTCCAGCATCGCGCGAAACCGACCTGCTGCGACCTGAGAACACCGTCGACAAGGTCCACGCCGTCTGCCTTTCGGGCGGATCGGCCTTTGGCCTCGAAGCTGCAAGCGGCGTCGCTCGCGAGCTTGAGAGCCGCGGCATCGGCCTTCCCGTCGGCCCCACGCAGGTGCCTATCGTGTGCTCCAGCTGTATCTTCGACCTTGCCTTTGGCGACCCCACCGTGCGCCCCGACATTGAGGCCGGCATCGCCGCCGTGCGCGAAGCACTCGACCACACCCCCACCAAGCTCGAACAGGGCAACGTAGGCGCCGGCACGGGCGCCACCGTGGGTAAGCTCATGGGGCCCGCCACCTGCATGAAGGCCGGCCTTGGAGCTGCCGCCGTGGCACTCGGCCCCATCAAGGTGGGCGCCGTGGTCTCGGTCAACGCCTGCGGCAACGTTGTCGACCCCTTCACCGGCGAGTGGGTCGCCGGCATGCGCGCCGCAGCCGATAGCGACCAGATCGTCGACATGGAACTCGCAGCCTTTGCCGCCGCCGGATCCATGCAGATGCCGCTCGACCGCACCAACACCACCATCAGCTGCATCGTCACCAACGTGGAACTCACTAAGGCACAAGCCACCAAGGTCTCCCAGATGGCCGCAGACGCCTACGCACACGCCATCCGTCCCACGCACACCACCAACGACGGCGACACCATCTACACCCTCGCCAGCGGCAAACTGGGCGCCCAGGCAAGCGCCGCCGTTCCCCTAGACCTGCTGGGCATGCTCGCCGTAAGGGCTTTGCAAACCGCCATCGTAAACGGAGCCAAAACCGCCAAAACCTCCCACGGCATCCCCGGCGCCGCGAAGTAGCCTAACCTGACCGGTTGCCCGGTGGGACTTGGTTATGTTTGCTGCTCTACAGTCCTGGCTCGCACGAAGAGCACATTAAGTGCTCTTCGGCTCGTGCGGAACTCGCGATAAATCTCACAGGCCG
>CAJJQF010000051.1:0-10982 GCA_905193815.1 uncultured Collinsella sp.
TGCCGACCTGCGGGCCGTTGCCGTGGGTGATGATGATCTCGTTGCCCTGCTCGATGAGACCAAGGAGAGCGTGGGCGGTGTTGCTCACGGCCTCGATCTGCTCGACGGGGTTGTTGCCGAGGGCGTTGCCGCCAAGGGCGACGACAATACGATCGGGCTTGCCAAGAGGCTTAGACATTGCTGGAATCCTTTCTGTAAAAGGCCTACAACCCATTAATAACCCGCGTCCGTGCGATACGCGAGTTTATTAAGGTTTATATTCTCTTTATCGCTCATTTTATTCATTTTGAAAATAGCGGAACGGTGAACGGTCGTTTTTATCCGCTCAGCGTACAGAACCCCAGCTCAGGCATATCTACGCCATTTACGTGCAACTTTATTTAAATGCAGCAAGGATTATGTCGGATTATGCAAACTACATCTCTGCTAAACACAAAACAGACAGCGTAAAATCTTACTCGCACTATACGAGATTCTATGCACTTATAAGTCGAGTATGCACCCCTGCAAAAACAAGGGGCTTTTCATCCAGCAAAAGGAATAAAGAAGAGCTCCGAAAAGACGGCAACAGCCAAGTCCCCCATCCATCCCCAAAGTGGCGCGAGGTTTCGCGGCAAAGCCGCGAAACAGCGAAGGGGACGGAATACCCGGCCAACTACGTCCTTCATCCGCCCACACAATCCGAGGACGTAGTCGTAGCAGGATCCGAGGGCTAACCTTCGCGGACACTCCGCAGGACGAAAGAACCCCCGCCGCACGTAGTGCGCAGCGGGGGTTCTTTCATGTCCGAGGACGTCCGCGAAGGTTAGCCCTCAGATCCTGCGGCGGGAGACCTAAGCCTCGTTGTACACCGTCTTGAGCTTCAGCAGGTGAGCGTAGCGGTCCATAGCGGCCTGCTCGTTCTCCTTGAAGAGCTCCTCGGCGCGCTCGGGGAAGGAACGCGTCAGCGAAGCGTAACGGGCCTCGTTCATCAGGAACTCCTGATAACCGCCCGCGGGCTCCTTGGAATCGAGCGAGAACTTCTTGCCGGCAGCAGCCTCGGGGTTGAAGCGGAAGAGGTTCCAATAACCGCACTCGACAGCCTTCTTCATCTCGGCCTGGCAGTTCTGCATGCCGCCCTTCTTGATGGAGTGCATCTCGCAGGGGCTGTAGCCGATGATGAGGGACGGGCCGTCGTAGGCCTCGGCCTCGTGGATGGCCTTGAGGGTCTGAGCCGGGTTGGCGCCCATGGCGACCTGCGCCACGTAGACGTAGCCGTAGCTCATGGCAATCTCGGCCAGGGACTTCTTCTTGGTCACCTTACCGGCAGCGGCGAACTGAGCGACCTGGCCCAGGTTCGAGGCCTTGGAGGCCTGACCACCGGTGTTGGAGTAAACCTCGGTGTCGAAGACGAAGACGTTGACGTTGTGGCCGGAAGCCAGGACGTGATCCAGGCCACCGAAGCCGATGTCGTAGGCCCAACCGTCGCCGCCGAAGATCCAGAAGGACTTCTTGGTGAGGTAAGCCTTGTCGGCGAGGATCGCCTTGGAAGCGTCGCAGCCGCACTTCTCGAGCTCGGCAACGTAGGCAGCGGCAGCGGTCTTGGAGGCCTCGGCGTCGTTGACGGAGTCGATCCAAGCCTGGCCGGCAGCCTTGAGCTCATCGGACGGACCATCGGCAGCGATGATGTCCTGGGTAGCGGCGATCAGCTTCTTCTGGACGGCCTCGTAACCGACGGCCATGCCCAGACCGTGCTCGGCATTGTCCTCGAACAGGGAGTTGTTCCACGCCGGGCCGTGACCGTCCTTGTCCTTGCAGTAAGGAGCGGTGGCAGCGGGGTTGCCCCAAATGGAGGAGCAGCCGGTGGCGTTGGAGATGAACATGCGGTCGCCGGCGACCTGGGTCACCAGACGTGCATAGGCGGTCTCGGCGCAGCCGGCGCAGGAGCCGGAGAACTCCAGGTAGGGCTGCTTAAACTGGCTGCCCTTGACGTTGGCCGCGATGAGCTCCTTCTTCTCGGAGACGTTCTCGACCATGTAGTCCCAAACGGGCTGCTGGTCCATCTCCTGCTCGGTGGGAACCATCTCGAGGGCGCCCTTGGGGCAGACCTTGACGCAGTTGGTGCAGCCCATGCAGTCGAGCGGGGACACGGCCATGGTGAACTTCATGCCCTTGGCCTTGGGGCCCATGGCGTCGAGCGTGCGGGTAGCCTCGGGCGCGGCGGCAGCCTCGTCCTCGGTCATCGCGAACGGACGGATGGTGGCATGCGGGCACACATAGGCGCACTGGTTGCACTGGATGCACTTGGTCTCGTCCCAGTGGGGAACGACCACGGCGACGCCGCGCTTCTCGTATGCGGAGGCGCCCAGCTCAAACTGGCCGTCGGCGCAACCGACGAAGGCGGAAACGGGCAGGCTGTCGCCATCCATGCGATCGATGGGCTCGAGCAGGTTCTTGACCTGCTGGGCGATGGCGGACTTGGTCTCCTCGGAGAGCTCGACGGGGGCGGCATCCTCGGCGGTTGCCCAGTCGGCCGGAACCTCGAACTTACGGAAGGCGGTAGCGCCGGCATCGATGGCCTTATGGTTGGCGTCGACGATGGCCTGGCCCTTCTTCATGTAGGACTTGGTAGCCGCGTCCTTCATGTACTGCAGGGCGTCCTCAGCGGGCAGGACCTTGGCCAGCGCGAAGAAGGCAGACTGGAGCACCGTGTTGGTGCGCTTGCCCATGCCGACCTTGGCGGCCAGGTCGATAGCGTCGATCAGGTAGACGTTGACGTTGTTGTTCGCGATGTAGCGCTTGGCCACGGCGGGCATGTGCTCGGCGAACTCCTCGTCGCTCCACTGGCAGTTGACCAGGAAGGTGCCGCCCGGCTTGACGTCGCGGACCATCTTGAAGCCCTTGACGATGTAGCTGGGGTTGTGGCAGGCGACAAAGTCGGCCTTGGTCACGTAGTACGGCGAGCGGATCGGGGAATCACCAAAGCGCAGGTGCGAGACGGTGACGCCGCCGGTCTTCTTGGAGTCGTACTGGAAGTAGGCCTGGACGTACTTGTCGGTGTGGTCGCCGATGATCTTGATCGAGTTCTTGTTGGCGCCGACGGTACCGTCGCCACCCAGACCCCAGAACTTGCACTCAATGGTGCCGGGGGCTGCGGTGTTGGGCGCATCCTCGGCCTCGGGCAGGCTCAGGTTGGTCACATCATCGACGATGCCGATGGTGAACTCGCGCTTGGGCTCGTCCTTCTTAAGCTCCTCGAAGACAGCGAACGCGGACGCGGGAGGCGTGTCCTTGCTGCCCAGGCCATAACGGCCGCCGACGACCTTGATGCCCGTCTTGCCGGCCTCGTAGAGAGCGGAGACGACGTCCTGGTAGAGCGGCTCGCCGATGGAACCCGGCTCCTTGGTGCGGTCCATAACGGCAATCTTCTGGACGGTCTCGGGGAGAACGTCGACAAAGTGCTTGATGGAGAACGGACGGAACAGGCGAACCTTGACCAGGCCGACCTTCTCGCCGTGAGCGTTGAGGTAGTCGATGACTTCCTCGAGCACGTCGCAGAAGGAGCCCATGCACACGACGACACGATCGGCATCGGGAGCGCCGTAGTAGTTGAATAGGCCGTAATCGGTGCCGAGCTTCTCGTTGATCTTCTTCATGTAGCCCTCGACGACGGCGGGAAGCTCGTCGTAGACCTTGTTGCAGGCCTCGCGGTTCTGGAAGAAGATGTCACCGTTCTCGTGGCTGCCGCGGGTGTGCGGATGCTCAGGGTTGAGCGCGTGGTCGCGGAAAGCCTGGACGGCGTCCATGTCGCACATCTCGGCAAGATCCTTGTAGTCCCACATGGCGACCTTCTGGATCTCGTGGCTAGTGCGGAAGCCGTCGAAGAAGTTAAGGAACGGGGTCTTACCCTCGATGGCGGCAAGGTGAGCCACCGGCGAGAGGTCCATGACCTCCTGGACGTTGCCCTCGGCGAGCATGGCGAAACCGGTCTGGCGGCAGGCCATGACGTCGGAGTGATCACCAAAGATGTTCAGGGCGTGGGAAGCGACGCAACGCGCGGAGACGTGGAAGACGCCCGGAAGCTGCTCGCCCGCGATCTTGTACATGTTCGGGATCATCAGGAGCAGGCCCTGAGAAGCCGTGTAGGTGGTGGTCAGAGCACCGGCGCCCAGCGAACCGTGAACGGTACCGGCTGCACCTGCCTCGGACTCCATCTCAACGACCTTGACCGGGGTGCCGAAGATGTTCTTGCGACCCTGGGCCGCCCACTGGTCGACATGGTCGGCCATCGGGCTGGACGGCGTAATGGGATAAATTCCCGCTACCTCGGTGTACGCATACGAAACATATGCGGCCGCCTCGTTGCCGTCCATAGACTTAAACTTACGCGCCATATACCCCTCTCCTCTCATATAGGTATACAGGCCCCGGCGATCGCCGGGATATTGGCGTGATGGGATTTTCGCTGTTGCTTCCAATCATCTGGCAGGCAGACTGAGCAGCAGGTACATGGCGTGGAGAGAAGGCATGCCAAGGCGAGGAGGGCTGCACGCGCTCCACAGGCCCAGCTACCCGTCTTGCACATGACCGAGCGCCGCAAAGGCCGCATGTCAGATGCTCCCGGGCACGCCCCGGCGATGGGAGGCGCCCGCAACGGAAATCCGCATGCGGGTTTATTGTACCCCGCCGTCAAGTGTAATTTCGGCAAATATAGGCGGGCGGTAAAGGTTTACCTCAGGTGACCGCCAAGGGCCAAAATGGCCCCTCCATCCCCAGGCGACCGGCTCTGGCGCGCCAAGGAGTGTCCCCAAGTGCCGGCAGAAAAGGAACGTCCCTATCTGCCGGCTAGAGAGCACCGAAGAGGATGGCGTAGGTAGTGGATTCGCCGAGCTTGAGCTCGTCGCCGGGATTGAGTTGGGCGGAACGGCCGGGCTCGACCTGAATGCAGACGCGCGTGGCCCCGTTTACCACCACGGTTCCGTTGGTGGACGACAAGTCCTCGACGTGCCAGATATTTTGAGCATCGCACCAGATATGGGCATGGCGGGCCGAGACATCGTCGCCGACGTCGGTAATATCGCCCTCACCAGTGGCCAGCGCGCCAATCTCAACACCCTGCTCACTCGGCTGAATCCAGCGCGGGGCGCTCACGACAAAACTGTTTTGCACGCGCAGCAAGCCCAAGGGGTGCGCCGGGGCGGGTTCGCGTTCGCCCGCAGTCAGCGACATGCCAAGCGAACGCGGCGTGGATGTGCCTCCGCCACAGGTCGCGTGTGCGTAGTCGATGGAATAGTTCACCGAGGACCGCACATCCGCCGAACAACCGACGGCGACAAACAGCACCAGCACGGCCTCGGCGCGCTCGGCGGGCATGAGTTCCGCCGCCTGGGACAGGCGATCGAGCGCGTTGCGATAGAGATTCGTGTCCTGGTGGCACTCTTCGAGCGCGCGTACCATCGGTTCACCTGCAGGACCGCACACCATATTGATCACAGCCGTGGAGTCCATGGGATTGCGCTGGCGCAGGGCCAGTTGCGACATAATACGCGCAGCCGAGGTACCGTATTCGGCAAAGTAGCGCTGCTGAAGCGTGCCGACCGGCGCGCGAACGATAAAGCGGGAAACCCAAGAGCGATCGGCGGCCCGGCTCTGCGGGCTGCGGCCGTCGGCGAGCGGACGGGACGAAAGCACCAAGCCGCACAGCTCGATATGGCTCAGATGCGCCGCGCGCTTAAAGATGTCAAACATGGCCCCGCATGGGGTGAGCTCAACTTGGGATGCCATGACCTAGGCCTCCTTGGTCGTAGAAATAGAATCGGACGATACTTCGACAGGTCTGCCAAAAGTACGGGCAGCTGCGGCTCCACCGGCAAGCGGAGTCGCCATCTGGGCTTTTGTGCGTCGCGGTGCCGAAACGGGAAGTTCAAAGGCAAAGCCCATCGCAAGCAAAAACCACGTAAGCGTATAGGTTGCAACCAGAGCGGCAACAAGGCCGCCCATCACGGCGCGTTGGGAAAATACGCTACATGCAGCCACAACCAGCACCGGAACCTCGCAGGCAGAAAGCGCAAGCACACCCTGCAGGAACCCCGAGCGCCGATTGCGCGCAAGTGCCCCCGTGGCAACGCCGGCTATGCCTGGCAGCGCCAACGCCAGTGCGGCAATAATACCCGGTAGCGGCCCAGACCACACGAGCGATCCCAAAGTCACCGTCACGCGAGCGCCCGACGCCAGCAGCGCGGCCGAAACCACGACCACAGCCCAAACCACGCTGCAAACGACCGCCGCACCGATCATCGCCGCGCGACGAACCGCGCGGCCGGACGCATCCATGGGGCACGGCGTGAGCGGCTCGCCGCGGAGCGAACGACCGACATTTTGCGCATAGTGGTCACAAAACGCCGAGAGCGCCGCCTCGACCGCCGCCGGCTCGGGACGATCTTTTTGATGGCTGGACAGACAGGCCATCACCACGTCGAACAGCTGGGCATCGACAAACGCCAGCGCATCGCGTAGCTCTTCGGAATCCGGCTCAAGCCCTAGCTGCTGGGCCTGCTCGGCCGCGGCGAGCGCCACATCGGGCTCACGACAAAGCAGCTGAGTCAAATCACAACCGGGCGCATGGGCACCAATGGGATAGTCGGGCCGCGTGTCCATCTTGAGACGATAGGGGCTGGCGATGTCGCGCGTCTTTTTGCGCGAACCCGAGGTGCCCGAAGTGCCCGGCGCGGCTTCGTATGGCGCGACGCCGGCAATGAGCTCGTAAACCGTGCTTGCCGCGGCATAGACGTCGATCGCCGGCGACATACGCAAAGCGCGCAGATCGGGAATATCGTCGGTGAGCATCTCGGGCGGGGCATAGGCAACCGTCGCGCGACGCAGCGTGGCATAACGCTCCGTAAACGACGCCTTGCCGCCGGTACCGGCCACGGCCGACGCAGGCTCGAGCGCCAGCGACGAGCCAAAGTCAATCAGGCACAGGTCAAAGGTGCCCTCGGCAAGCTGCCGGTCAAGCGGCAGGCGCGCCGTACGCACCATAATATTAGCGGGCGAGATATCGCGATGGACAAAGCCCTCACCCACCAGGCTCATACGGCAGAGCAGATCGAACAGGTCGCGACCCAGACGCGCCGCCACAAGCGGCGACAGGCGTCCGGCATCATCCACGGCGAGTCGCGAACGCAAGCGGGCAAGCGTCTCGCCCTCGACCCATTCCATGACAATTGCAGGCACACCGTCGACCTCGCCCCAGCCATAGAGGCGGGGAAAGCCCTTAAGGCCCGAAAGGGCACGATGGCATTCGTATTCCTCGCGAAACGCTGCCTTGAACTTGGCGACCAGCGCCTCGTGAGCGGCATCGTCGTCGAACTCATCGCGCGCCGGCAAGATGAGCTGCTTGAGTGCCACGGCCTCACCCTGGGCGTTGACGGCACGCGTCACGCGGCCGATACCGCCACGGCGCATGGTGGCATCGTCGGCAAACAGCATCGTAAAACGACGCAGATAGGCAGGCAGCTCGTCCTGACCGAGCGCAATGGCCGGCTCAAACCCGTCGACACGCGCCAGGCGCAGGCCGACCATGGGATCGCGACCGAGCGATTGTGGTGTGGTGGATGCAAGATCGGTCATCATAGGGCAAGCGCCGCCACGTTATTGTTGAAGTTACCGAGCGCGACGTCATCATCGCCGTAATGGCCGACCCATTGACATAGGTTGGTATAACAGCCCCACAGATTGGCATACTGCTGATACCACTTTGACCGGGGCGAGAATGTCTGACGACCGAACTCGGCTCGAATGACAAACATCTCCCCGACCAGGCTGTCGCACGGCTTGGGATCTCCCGTAGAGTTATAGGTCGAGACCACGTCATTGGCACGAGAAACGTAACTGTCGAGCATGTTGTACTTGGTCACAAGCCAACTGTGAATGCCCTCTTCCTCAGCAGCGGAAAGGCCACCGGAGTTTGCATCGTTGTCAGTGTTGCCGCCCGTCGAGCCGCCGTTTCCAGACCCTCCGGTAGAGGAACCCGCCCCAGAGCCGCCGCCCGAACTCGATGAATCCGAGCCGGAGCCAGAAGTATCCGAGCTACCGGGCTTTCCGGACTGCTGGGCGTCCTGCTCCTTCTGCTGCTCGACCTTATTCACCGTTGCCGCCACGCTATTGTTGGACAACCGATCGATGATCTTGGTGTTGGTGAGCACGATGGTTTTGCCATTGGCAAGCGTGACTTCGTTGTCCGGGGCCTCGGCGCCGTCCGCATCGTCGGTGCCAAACACAATATGAGCGACCACACTTGCCCAAGCATATCCAGTCGTGGTGCCCAGATCACTTTTGACCTCATGCCCCACGCGCGGTTCGCGTGCGGCATGCGCCTGCATCATGGACGGCACGGTCATACCATAGGCAGAAACGCCAGCTATGACCAGCACCAGCGAGCAAGACAGCAGCGCGTACGCCCGCGGCGCCAAGCCCAGTCGGCGTCGCATGCGCACCGCGGCGCCGCGCTTTGTCTGAGTGCCACCGGGCCGCATGCGTTCTCCTCCAACAAAAACACGCCGCTCAGAAGCGGCGCATTCATTCAAATCCATATTTGAGTGTATCAGCGAACCCAAAAGGTTGCGCAACGAATGGGCAAATTAAGGATGCGAGCGGAAGCATCCATGCGATAAGCGGACACGAAGCATCTTTGTTGCACAACAAACTCACAGTCGCACGGGGAAATTATGACTACCCCGTGCGTCGCGAGGAAAACATACAGCAGGAGCAGGCTCGCCACCTAAATCGCACGACGGGCCTCGATGGCGCGGCCAAGTGTAAGCTCGTCGGCATACTCCAGGTCGCCGCCCACGGGCAGGCCGCTCGCCAGACGCGACACCTCGACGCCCAGCGGCTTGATAGTGCGGGCCAGGTAGCTCGCCGTGGTCTCGCCCTCGATGTTGGGGTTGGTGGCGATGATGACCTCATGGATATCCTCGTGGCCCAGACGCGCCAGCAGCTCGCGGATGTGCAACTGCTCGGGACCAATCTTGTCCATGGGGCTGATCACGCCGCCCAGCACATGGTACAGGCCATGGTAGCTGCCCGTGCGCTCGATTGCCTGGACGTCGCGCGGCTCGCCCACCACGCAAATGCGAGTGGTATCGCGCATCGGGTCCTGGCAGATGGAGCACTCGTCGGCCGTGGCGTAGTTAAAGCAGCGGCTGCAAAAGTGGACCTCCTGCTTGACCTCCAGGATGGCCTCGGCCAGGCGGCGGGCCTCCTCGGCATCGGCCTCGAGCAGGTAATAGGCGATGCGCTGGGCCGACTTGGGACCAATGCCCGGCAGACGGCCCAGCTCATCGAGCAGTTTTTGCAGACTGTGATTCGCACTCATATATATGCGTGTCTTAGAACGGCATGCCCGGGATGTTGAGGCCGCCGGTGATGGCGCCCATCTGCTTGTTGGCGAGCTCGTTGACGCCGCGGACGGCCTCGTTGACGGCAGCCATGATCATATCCTGCAGCATATCGACGTCCTCGGGATCGAGGGCATCGGGATCGATGGTGAGGTTGACGAGCTCCATCTCGCCGTTAACGGTCACCTTGACCATGCCGCCGCCGGCAGAGGCGTCGACGGTCTGGGACTTGAGGTTCTCCTGCGCGGCGGCAAGCTGCTCCTGCATCTTGCGAGCCTGCTTCATCATCTGCTGCATGTTCATACCGGCCATGATGGCTCCTTTACGTGCGGCCGCACGCCGAGCTGCAAGGGCAGTCGGAGCACGGCAGGACTTTCAAACTCAAAAATCGTACCACGGCGCGAGGCCAGCGAACGGGGCGGACACACTACCTCAGTCGATATACATGTCCTGGAGTGCAAGCCGCACCCAAAAATTATGCAAAGTTGAATAATTCGCATCTGCATAATATTGAAAGCTAAATCTTGTAGAGCCGAAATCCGACATTTTATGCGTCCCACTAAATGGCTAAATGCCGAGCCACTACTCGAGGCGGCGCACATGGCAGCAGGGTATAATTTGATTGCCATAGATAGCAATTTGGAGGTGCCCCATGAATGCCCCCGACGTGCTCCAAAACATCCGCTCAAAACACCCCGTTGCATATTTGGTTCTCTATCTCTTTGTCGGCTGGGCATTGCTGGTTGTCATCACCCATGCTATAGCCTTTGGAGCAGAACTGCTGATAGCCAGCTCGGACCAGCCCATCGTCAAATGGGAGACGACCGATAAGTGCACCGACGGAACCCGAACCGTTTACTACAACAGCCCGTCCCTCTACCAAGAGTTCAAGGTCGAGATTAATAACTCCAAGATTGTCGATGCCGAGCTGGGCGACTATTCGACAATCGGAGCAACCGTCGACGCCGAGCAAGTCGAGCACACAGACAGCCATGCGACGTATCGTATCGACCTCAACATCCTAGGCTGGCCGTCGCGCACCTGTTTGCTCGAATGCGATATACGCGGCACCACACTACACATGTCCGAAATACAAATGCGCCCGGGCAAGGGGTTCTCTTCTTGAGCAGTATACCCGCCCGTACGGCTACTCCACCGGCTTGAAGATGGTGGCCTGACCGAAGACGCTGCGGATGAGGTCTTTGGCCTCGTCCTCGGTCTGCGGGATGCTCGGGGCTGCGCCCTGGTGGCCGAAGGGGCTGCCGGCGCCGGGATTGGACTCCCAGGGAGCTGCAGGAGCGTCCTCCTCTTTGGGGGCAGCTACAACGGACTTGGGCGCGGGCGTCGCACCCTGCACGTCGAACGGAGGCAGATCGTCTCCGCTCGCATCGCCAGCGAAGCCGCCGACCATAGCGTCGTCGTAGGGCACCTGCTCGGATTCCCACGGCGCGGACTGCGCGACAGGCTGAGCTTTGGGGGCAGCCGAGCGCTCGGGCGCACGGGGTGCGGGCTCGGTCGGGAGCTTACCCGTGGCAGGAGCGCCGGCGGGGTTGTCGGAGCGTAGCCAGGGGGCTTTGCCCAGGTCAGACGACTTGGGCGCGGGCG
>CAJJQF010000052.1:0-10780 GCA_905193815.1 uncultured Collinsella sp.
GTGTGCGGTGCCGCCGGGGCGGTATCGCCACCGAGCGTGCCCGCCGGACGCGGTGCCGGGATCTCGCCCGTGCCGTGGCTAAAGACAAACTTGCCATCGGCCACGTCGCACAGGACGGTATCGCCCCCGCCCCACTCGCCGGCCAGGAGCTCCTCGGACAGCGGGTCCTCGATGAGCTTTTGAATAGCACGGCGCAGCGGACGCGCACCGTTGGTGAGGTCGGTGCCCTCGGCCACGATCTTGTCATAGGCCGCATCGGTGAGCTTGATGTTCATGCCGTTTGCGATCAGGCGCTGGCGCAGGTCGTCCACCAGCAGGTGCGCGATCTTGGTCAGGTTCTCGCCCGAGAGCTTCTGGAACACCACAATATCGTCGATACGGTTGAGCAGCTCAGGGCGGAACAGGCGCTTGAGCTCGCCCATCGCACGACCCTTGATCTCGCTCGACGTGAGACCCTGCTCACCGGTGGTGCCAAAACCGACGCTCGCATCCTGCGCGATCTCGCGGGCGCCCACGTTGGACGTCATGATGATCACGGTATTGCGGAAGTCGACCGTCTTGCCCTGGCTATCAGTCAGGCGACCCTCCTCCAGCACCTGCAACAAAATGTTGAAGATGTCGGGGTGCGCCTTCTCGATCTCGTCGAACAGCACGACCGAGTACGGGTGACGACGAACGGCCTTGGTAAGCTGACCGCCCTCGTCGTGGCCCACGTAACCCGGAGGGCTACCGATAAGCTTGGAGACCTCGAACTCGCTGCCGAACTCCGACATGTCGAAGCTGATGAGCGCGTCCTTACTGCCAAAGAGGTACTCGGCGAGCGTCTTGGCGAGCTCGGTCTTGCCTGTGCCGGTGGGACCCAGGAAGATAAAGCTGCCACCGGGACGACGCGGATCCTTGAGCGGCGAGCGGCTGCGGCGCACGGCCTTGGCAACGGCCTCGACGGCCTCGTCCTGACCGATGATGCGCGTCTTGAGCACGCTTTCGGTCTGCAGCAGGCGGCGGCTCTCGCTCTCGGTGAGCGAGGAAACCGGCACGCCAGAGGTCACGGACACGATGTCGGCAATCTGACTCACGTCGATGGTGAGCGGGCTGGCGTCGAGCTCGGCGGTCCAGGCGGCCTTAGCCTCGGCAAGCTCAATCTCGGCGGCCTTCTGCTGCTCGGTGATCTCGGCGGCCTTGTTCATGTCGTCGCTCTCGGTGGCCTCCTGCGCGGCGGCCTTAAGCTCCTCTATGCGATGCTCGGCCTCACGCACCGGCTCGGGCGCGCGATTCGCGGCGATGCGAGCGCGGGCACCGGCCTCGTCGATAAGGTCGATGGCCTTATCGGGCAGGAAGCGATCCTGGATGTAGCGGTTGGAAAGGTTCGCGGCGGCCTCGATAGCACCCTGCGTATAGCGCACATGGTGGTGCTCCTCGTAGCGCGGCTTGAGCGCGGTCAGGATCTTGACTGTGTCCTCGACGCTCGGCTCCTCGACATCGATGGTCTGGAAGCGACGCTCGAAGGCCGGGTCCTTGGTGAGGTACTTGCGGAACTCCTCGGCCGTGGTGGCGCCAATAATCTGAAAGGCACCGCGCGCAAGTACGGGCTTGAGCATGGAGCTCGCGTCGATGGAGCCCTCGGCAGAACCGGCACCGATGATGGTATGCATCTCGTCAATAAACAGGATAACGTCGTCAGCTTCGGTGGCCTCCTGGATCACGTTCTTGAGGCGCTCCTCGAACTCACCGCGATACTTGGCACCCGCAACGAGACCCGGCAGGTCGAGCGTCCAGATATTCTGGTTCATGAGGTTCTCGGGCACGTTGCCAGCTGCAATCTGCTGAGCCAGACCCTCGACGATGGCCGTCTTGCCCACGCCGGGGTCGCCCAAGATAAGCGGATTGTTCTTGGTGCGACGCGAAAGGATCTCCATCATACGCTGGACTTCCTTTTCGCGACCAATTACAGGGTCGAGCTCGCCGTCGCGCGCCTTCTGCGTAAGGTTGGTGGCGAACTGCTTGAGCGTGTCGGTGCCGCTCCCCTTTTGCTGCGACGCGTCCGAGCCGCTAAAGAACGGCAGGCCCGCACCGGGACGCCCGGCACCGGCGCCGGCGAGCGGACGCTTCTTATCCTGGTCCTTGGCAGTGAGTTTCTCGATAGCCTTTTTGATGGAGGCGGACGACACACCTAGACGCATGAGGATGTCCATGGCCATGCCGTTGCCCTCTTCGACGATGCCGATCAGCAAGTGCTCGGTCGACACGTAGGTCTGGTTGTTCTCGCGCGCCACGCGGAATGAACGCTCCATCACGCTAATGACGAGCGGCGTAAAGGCGAGCTTAGCGGCCTCGGTCTCCTCACTGGGCTCGGGAACGGTGGTCTGGACCTCTTTGAGGGTGTCCATGATGTCGTCGTAGGAGATATCGAGCGAGCGCAGCGCCTCGGCGGCAATGCCCTCGTCCTCCTTGGCAAGCGCGAGCAGCAGATGCTCGGTACCCACCTTATTTGAATGAAGATCGAGCGCCTCCTGCTTGGCCATGGACATGACCTTGCGCGCTCGATCGGTAAATCTATCTAACATGCTCGTTTCCTTACATGAGTTCATCGAAATCAAAACGCCCGCCCGTCGGCGGCGCTTTTGTCTCTTTACCCACAGGTTGTCTATGTTAACAGCTGGAGGAATATCTATAAACCCGGCTCACATGAATGCAGGTTATGACCGCATCGCGGGACTCACCGCGCGATGCGCGACAGGCGCCCCGCAAGAGAAACCCTAGGTGTCTTTCACCACGTCGGGACTCGTCGCACGCGATGCGCGATAGGCATCGGCCTCCTTGGAGACGTGTTCGAGCAGCTCGGATGTATCGACGCCCTCGACTTGCGCGACCGTTTCCACCGTCTGCATGGCGACCGCCCTCAGGTACGCGCACGCGCTGTCCCCCAGCTGCTCGAGGTCTATCTCCTCGCCGCCCTCCCGGGCAAAGCCGACCGCCATCACAAAGCCCATGATGCCCGAGACCAGAAAGCCCACCGCAAAGCTCGAATCTGCCTTGAGCTCTTCTCCGTCGGGGTGGACGATCTCTCTCACGCGGTCGATGATGATCGTATGGATGCCCTGCACGACCTGCTCGGCGGCACCCGCCCTCATGGTGATGACGATGCGCCGCAGCAGGCAGCGGACGTCGCGCCGGTCGAACGCCGAAAGGTCGCCCTCGCTCGAAAAATGCCAGAGGGCATCGGTGATGAGCTCGTTATCCTGCAGCAGCTGGGCTATGGCGATGGCGACGAGTTCATCGAAATCGTGAAAATAGTAGTAAAACGTTCCGCGATTGCACTGGGCGGCGCGGGTCACCTCGCCAACCGACAGCTCGAAGATGCTGTTGTTCTCGATGAGCTCCCAAAACGCCTCGATGATACGGGTGCGTGCATCGGGCGCATCGGCGTCCTTACGCGGTCTCGCCATGCGCCTCACCGCACCCCTGCGCCTTGGCGTTCATGATGAGCATCTGAAGACGGTTCTCCACGTTGGCGAAGCTCACGTCGGGATCGTAGTCGAGCGGCAGGAACTGCGCCGTGGGATACTGCTCCTTGAGCGCATGGATGAGCCCACGCCCCACGACATGGTTGGGCAGACACCCGAACGGCTGCAGGATCACGAAGTTGCGGCAGCCGCGCTTGGCGTGCTCGAGGATCTCCGCCGGAATCAGCACGCCCTCGCCCGCATCGAACGTATGGTGCAGGATCTTATCGCTCGCGCGCACGAGCTCGGGCATGCGCGTCGGCGGCTCGTAGAGCGGGCTCGCCGCGCCCAGGCGGTCGCAACGGTCGTGCGCGAGCTCGAACAGGTTGTCCGCCGTGGCGTACCAGGCCTTTTCGGGCAGCGACAGGTCGACGTGGAACTCGCGCGACTGCGCATGCTTGTAGAAATAGGTCTTGCGGATCACGTCGGTCATGCGCGCCTCGATGACCTCGAGCCCGTTGTCCTCGAGGTAGCGCTCGATCTCGTGGTTGGCGCCGAGATGGAAATTGAGCAGGTACTCGCCCACGATGAGAACGGTCGGATGCGGGTTCGAGCGGTCGTACGGAACGGCGTCCATGATCGCAAGCGCGCGTTTGAAGCCCGTCGCCTGGCCTCTCAGCCCGGAGCGCTCCATGCCCTCGATAACCTCATCGAGCGCGCGGTCGAACGCAGCGTCCGCCGCGCCCTTCTCGAGCTCGTAGGGACGGATGCGCCTAAGCATGGCCTCGAGGGCATCGATCATGGGAAGACCGTAGGCGATCTGGATGCTCGGGCCAAGGCCGAGCTTGAAGCCCGGATGCGCATTGTGGGCATCGACGTCGTCGTTGGTGAGCACCGGGACATAGTCGTATCCCGCGTCGTCGAGCGCGCGGCGCAGCAGGGGCATGTAGTGCGTCAGGCGGCAGTCGCCGATATACTTGCCAGTCACCACGGCGACGTCGTGCGGGTCGTACTTACCGCTCTCGAGTGCCGCGAGCGCCTCGCCGATCACGATTTGCGCGGGGAAGCAGATGTCGTTGTGCACATAGCGTTTGCCCAGGCGGATGGCATCCTCGCGCCCGATATCAAGGGCCTCGGCGCGCACGCCCTGATTGCGCATCGCCGCGGTCATGAGCCTGCAGAACGCATGGGAGGTGTTGGGGACCAGCGCGATCTTGTCGTGCCGGTCGCGCTTGGTGTACTTGACCTTATACGGGTCGTCGAGCGGATGGACCGCGTGCACCCGGGCGCCCTCGGCACGCTCCTCCGCGCGACGACGGTTGACCGACTCGATAAACGAACGCACGCGAATGCCCATGGGACCGGCGACGTCGCTCTCATCGAGCTTGATCATCATCGGAACCTTGGAGCCCATCTCGCCCATCATGCGCGCGATCTCGTCGGTGAGATACGCATCGTGGCCGCAGCCGAAGCTGCCCATCTGCACGAGCTCGAGCTCGGGCGTCGATGCGACGATGACCGCGCACGACAGCATGCGCGCATGGTAGTTGTTCACGATGTCGATGCGGCTGTTGGAAAGATCGACGTTGCAGACCCCCGGCACCGCATCGGGCGTCAGCACGGGGATGCCGCGCTCAGAGAAGAGCTTGGGCAGCCCGTGGTTGACCAGCGGGTCGTTGTGGTACGGGCGCGAAGCGATCACCACCGCGTAGCCGCCGTCCTCGTGCACGTTCTCGAGCACCTGCCTGCCGCGCAGCTGCAGCTGGTTCTCAAACGTCTCCTGCGCGCGGTCCGCCTGCTCGGTCGCCTTGGCAACCAGGTCGGCATCGATATCGAAGGTCTCCTTGCACCACGCCTTGAGCTGGCGGTTTCGGTCGCCCTCGTCGTACCAGTGGAACAGCGGCGTATCGAACGGAACGCCGAAACGCTCCTCCGGGTTATCGGAATTGCGCATCACGTAGGGGTATCCCTTTACGACGGCGCACATCCACTCGCTGGTAGAGGCGGTGTTTTCGGTGGGCACCGTCGTGATGATGGGCATGAAGATGCGGTCGACGCCGGCGTCGACGAGATTGCGGATGTGCCCGTGGACGAGCTTGGCCGGGAAGCACACGGTGTCGGATGTGACGTGCGCCAGACCGCGCTCGTACATCGCCTTGGTGCTGCGTCCCGAGACGCGCACCTTAAAGCCGAGCGTGCTGAAGAACGTCGACCAGAACGGCATGGTGTCCCAGAACTCGAGCACACGGGGAATGCCGATCGTGACATCGCGCCCCCCGCTGACGGGAACCGTGGGGTACGACTCGAACAGCAGCTTCTCGCGGTCGACAAAGAGATTGGGGGCAGCCGCGGTCCGGTCGCGCCCCGTGCCGGGTGCCTGTGCCTCGCAAGCACCCTGCGGACGCAGCTCCTCCGCCGCGGGAACCTCGCGCACGAGCTCATCCCATGAGATGGCGCCGCCGCGCGGGCAGCGATTGCCCGTGACGTAAAGCGAGCCGTCGCCAAATGCCACGACCGCGCGCTGGCAGCGGTTGTTGCACCGACGGCAGGTAACGCCGCCGAACTCGCGATGCTCGAAGCGCTCCACGGCATCGAGCCCGATAAACGACGTGCCGGCGTCGCCCTTGCGGCATTCCTCGCGCGCGAGCAGGGCGATACCGATAGCGCCCATCAGCCCCGGGTGGGGCGCACGCGTGACGGATTTGCCCAGATACTGCTCGAATGCGCGCAGCACCGCGTCGTTTCGGAACGTGCCGCCCTGGACGACGACTTTGTCGCCCAGACGGTTGAGATTTGAAACGCGAATGACCTTGGTGAACACGTTCTCGATAATCGAACGGCAGAGACCGGCCATGATGTCGCCCGGACCCTTACCGCGCCGCTGCTCGGAAACGACGCTGCTGTTCATGAACACCGTGCAGCGGCTGCCGAGAACGGCGGGGGCTTTGGACGAAAATGCCTCGGTCGCGATATCCTCAACGGCTATTCCGAGGTTTTTGGCAAAACCCTCGAGGAACGAGCCGCAGCCCGCAGAGCACGCCTCGTTGACGACGATATCGGTCAGCACGCCGTGGTTGAGCCAGATGGCCTTCATATCCTGTCCGCCGATGTCGAGCACGAAGGTCGCATCGGGAACGCATGCGCACGCGGCGCGGGCGTGCGCGACCGTCTCGACCGTATGGTAGTCGGCGTGGAACGCGCGCGCGAAAAGCTCCTCGCCGTATCCCGTGGTGCCCACGGCATCGATCGCAAGCGTGACTCCCGCTGTCTCCCAGCGGTTCTTCAAGCTGACAAGACCCTGTTGGGCGACGTCGAGCGGTCTGCCGTTATTAGACGCGTAGAACGAATCGACAAGCTCACCCGCCTCATCGACCAGGGCGAACTTGGTCGTCGTGCTCCCCGAATCGATACCGAGCGCCACACGCACCGTCTCTCCGGGCGCATACGCATCCGGACCCTTTGCCGGCGTCTCTTTGCCATGGCGTGCCGTAAAATCCGCGTACTCGGCAGGTGTGGCAAAAAAGGGCTGGGCAAGACGTCCCTCCCCGCTTGCGGGCGCGACCGTCTCGAGCTTATCCAGCCGGACAAAAGCGTCGGGAAGGTCGATCGGTTGGGACGATGCGAACATGTCGGTCAGCGACAGGGCGGCACCGCGCGCGACCATGATCTGCGGATCGCGCGGGACGATAACCTGATCGTCCGATAGATTCAGTTGCTCCCGGAACACGCGGACCAGTGTGGGGTTGTAGGCGAGCGTACCGCCCTCGAAGATTACCGGCGGCTCGATGTCGATACCCTGGGCCAGACCGCCGATCGTTTGGCGGGCGACCGCGTGAAGCGCCGAAAGCGCCAGGTCGGTGGTAGGAATGCCCTCGTTGAGCAGCGGCTGGATATCGGTCTTTGCGTACACGCCGCAGCGGCCCGAGACCTCGTGGACGGTCGTTCCCCGGCTTGCGAGCTGCTCGAACTCGCCCGATTCGGTGCCGACCCCCATGAGCTTTGCCATCTCGTCGATAAATGCACCGGTACCGCCTGCGCACGAGCCGTTCATGCGCATGTCGGCAACCTCGATGTCTCCCTTATCGTTGGTGCGGAAGAAGATCATCTTGGCGTCTTGGCCGCCCAGCTCGATGGCGCAGCGCGTCTGCGGATAGAACCTGCTGATCGCGAGCGCGTTGGCGACCACCTCCTGAACGTACGAGGCGCCCAGCGCGGTCGCGATATCGCGCGCACCCGAGCCGGTCACCGCAACGCGCAGTGACTCATGGGGAAAGCGCTCGGCGAGCTCGCCGAGCATGGCGCGCACGCTCGCTGTCTGACACGCCCCGTGGCGGCGATATCCCCACCACGCCTCGGTCATATCCTCGTGCATCGCGTAAACTTTGGTCGTCGTCGACCCTACGTCCAGTCCTACTAGCAACGCCATAATGCTCCGTCTCTCGCATTTTTCCTGCTAGAGATATACCACTCTACGTAATACAACAGACTGTTGTATTTAAACTCCGTATAAATAGCGGCTGCCGAAACGCTTCAGCAGCCGCCGAATGCACCAACAGATTGTTCTGCGCGCTAGCACGTCGGGCAACGGAGCAGCACGGGCCCTCCTGTCATGCGCACCGCTCGCGCCCGCGATGTCGCCGAGCGAGCTATCCACGCTTAGGGCTCCAACCAAGCAAGTCGCCCGCGCTCAGCAGATCCCTAAGCGAGCTACTCGCACTCAGGAGCCATAGCCTGCTCCAAGAGCTCGGCATGCTCCTCCTCGAAAACCGTCCCCACAGGGAAGGCGCGACGGAAGACGAAGCGGGAAATCGGACCGGCTACCAAAAGGTTCCACGGCAGCGCCATCACAAAATTATGCGGGATGTTGATCATCCAGATCGCGGGCACGGAATACAGGTTCGCAAGGATGCCGCCGGGCATGTGCGTCAGACCCTCGCAGGCACCGTACAGCGACATGATGATAACCATGGGGACGACCATGCAGGAGCTGACGGCGAGCGTCATGGCAAGTGGCGAGCTCTTGCCCGGCGTGACCAAGTACTTAAAGGCGAAACCCTTGGCGAGCGGGCTGGCGACGAACCAGTCGCAGCACATGGCAAAAATGTAGGCAACGGGGAAGCCGAGCCACGCAGCGGCAACGACCTCGCCGTTGATGGCCCCGTGCTGCAGGGCAACGTTGTAGATGCTCATCCAGAGCACCATGCAAAAGCACATGATAAAGGTGAACAGCAGGCTCTCTCGTTTGTTGATAGGCATAAAGGGCAGATTCCTCTCTGTGTTGTACCGCGGCGCCACGCAACAAAAACGGGCGGGCAAGATGGAGCTGTTGGAACTTCATCTCGCCCGCCCGTGGTACGCGCGTCTGCGACTACTTATGTGGTGGAACCAGCCTAGCACGAAACGCATGCGCTTCGTAAGCGTTGAGTTTATGAAGATGCAGGGCACCGATAATCCCCCGACCCCATAAGTTGCGGTGGAATACGGACTGTTTTGACCCTTTAAGCAGCAATTCAGTCCCTATTTCACCGCAACTCATTTGGTGCAAAGTAACCTGTCTCCCTTGCACCAATTAGCTGGTGTGGCGCCAGCGAGGGTCGGTGAGCGTACGCGCCACACCCAGGCCAACGGGCAAAAACGCCACGATGAGCACTGCGCGCACAAACCAGCCGAGCATATTGACCGTGTCGAAGGTGCACATGTAATACATCGAGCGATACAGATACAAACCCGGCACCATAATGACAATCGAAGGCACCGTGAGAGCGATACGCGGGTAGGTGAGCTTGACTTCGGCCAAGCTTGCCAGCAGACCCGATACCAGCGCGCCGATAAACGCTGCTGCCTCGGGAGGCATTCCCGTGCTGAGGCCCAGGAAGGGAATCATCGTCGGCGCATCGACAAGGGTCAGACGCAGGGTATTGGACACGGCGCCGATCAGCCCAGCTGCCGCGGCCATCTTTACCGGGCTGTTGAACATCACCGAGAAGCCGAATACGCCAACGAAGCTCATCACCACGCGCAGGAGCGTAAGAGCAAGCGGCGAAAGGCCGAGCGGCGCAAAGTCGTCCGGCGCCAGGCCAACACACTCGGCAACCATCCAACCTACGAGCGTCGCCATCACAATAATCGATACGGCATATGACAGGCGCTCGATACCACTTCGCATGTCGAGCTTAGCGATGTCGAGGCCTGCCGTAATGAGCGGAAAGCCGGGAATCACAAAGAGCATGGCGCCGATATAGCCTTCTTGGTGCGACATTGCCCCCGGTACGACCTGGCCAAGGCCGAGCAATGCCAGCAGATACGAAACGCAAGCGAGCGCAACGCCGGTCGTCAGCGCGCTGAACTGACCAAGGCCTTGCTTGAGAATATGGGAGCGGGCAAAGTTGCCGACACCCGCGCCCACAAACGCGCAGGCCATCTCGATAGGGCCGCCGCCGAGCAAAAAGACGAAGGCGCCGCAAGCACAAGCTGCCGCAAGGCCCTGTTGCCAGGGAGAGTAATCGGGTTTTGAACTCTCAACGGTCTTGAGCATCTCGTGATACTCGTGTACCGTGAAGCGACGACCATAGGTCTCAATTTCCTTGAGGAAACTCTCCATCATCCAAATGCGATGGGTATTGACTCCCGTTGTGGGCAGGCTGACAACCTCGTTAAAGCAGTGGCCATCTTCGATGCAAGTGCACTCAAACGACAGAAGACTCAGGTCGACGTGAATCGTGACGCCGAGTACGGCAGCAACACGATTCATGGTATCGCGCACACGCCAGGCACCTGTTCCGCTTGCCAGCATAAGCATGCCAGTGCGGCAGATGATGGATGACTTATCGGTGAGTGGCGCATCGACGGCAAGCTCATCGCCTGCCGTCACGATCTGGTGCCAGTCAGTTTTCATATGGAGCGCGCCGGCACGAACGCCGTGGTGCATGGGGGCTCTCGAAAGCAGCGAGTCAAGGCGCGAAGGCTGTGAGGGCTCCGCCGATTCGCCCTCGTCCTCGTCGGGCTCTTCATCGACCAGATCAAAGGAATCAAGCGGCGCTGGCTCGCGACGGTCGATCAGCTCCTCGTCCTCATCATCAAAGTAATTGAACTGATCGAGCATGTCCTCTTCGATTGAACGCTCGCTCGCGTCGTCCATATAGACGCTCCCTTCCTACCGACTAACCCCCATCCTAGGCAGCAACGGCTAAAGGAAACATAAAAGAGACGGCTGTCATGCATGGAAGGCGCAAACCCCCAATGCGTCGGTAGATCCCCAACGACTAGGACTGTCCCCAAGTGACGGCAGAGACGATATGAGCAGGACATAAAAACATTGAGAGCCCCTGCTGCATGAA
>CAJJQF010000053.1:0-10633 GCA_905193815.1 uncultured Collinsella sp.
GGTGTATTTCGGCAAGCTCGTTGAGAAACCGACGATAGGCGACGTGTCCCGCGAAATCGAGTGGGGCGACATCGCCCGGGCGACAAGGCTCATGCTCGCCGCGTCCGTATGCGCGCTCGTCGTCTTCGGCGCCGCGCGCGCGGCGGTCGTGCTTGTCGTGGGGGCGATGGTATGAGGGAAGACCACGCCGCGTCCCGGGCTGCCGGGGGAATCCTGCGCGCCCGTGCGCATGGGGGCAGCCGGCAATCGCTCGGCATCGCTTGCGAAGGGGGCGCCTCCGACCTCATCGACTTCTCGGTGAACGTGAATCCGGCAGGCCCATCGCCGCGCGCCGTCGCCGCAGCTTGCAAGGCGCTTTCTCGAATCGACGCCTACCCCGATAGGGAAAGCCTCGCCCTCGTTCGTGCCCTAGCGCGCACCCAGGGCATTCCCGAAGATACTATCGTCTGCGGCGCGGGCGCGTCCGACATCATCTGGCGGCTCGCCGCGGCGGTGCACCCGAAACGCATCGTCGTGTGCGCGCCGACGTTCTCTGAATATGCGGAGGCGGCATCGTACTACGGCGCATGCGTGCAGGAGTTCCCGCTCTCCGAAGCGGATGACTTCGACGTGCCCGCCTCCTTCGCCCGCGCGATCGAGGGGCCGGGAGACGTGGCGTACCTCTGCAATCCGAACAACCCGACGGGGCGCCTCGTCGACCCCCGCGTGATCGATGCCGCGGCTTGCCGCTGCGAGCAGGTGGGCGCGCTGCTCGTCGTGGACGAGTGCTTTCTCGGATTTGCGCCCGACGCCCGCGAAAGGAGCGTGGCCGCACGCGCCGCGTGTTCGCACCATGTGGCCGTGCTCTCCGCGTTCACCAAGCTCTACGGAATGGCAGGGTTGCGGTTGGGGTATCTGATCAGCGGAAACGCCCAACTCATCGAGGGGATTCGTCGGGCGGGGCAGGCGTGGCCCGTCTCCTCGGTCGCCGAGGCCGCGGGCATCGCCGCCCTGGAAGACGTCGAATACGTCTCGCGCACGCGCGATGTATTGGCGGGCGAGCGAGCGTGGCTTTCCCACGAGCTCTCCTCGCTCGGGCTTTCCGTCGTGCCGTCGGATGCGAACTTCCTTTTAGTCCGCACGCCGGCGAAAGACATCCCCGAGCGCCTGTATAAACAGGGGGTTTTGGTCCGCACGTGCGACTCGTTTTCGATACTGTCCCGTTTCTGGTGCCGCGTCGCCGTGCGCACGCACAAGGAGAATGCCCGGCTTGCGAAGGCGTTCAGCCGCGCGCTTCGGGCGGAAGGTGCATCGGGCGAAGGCGAACCCGACGAACGGGGCGGCGCTTCTTGCAGCGGCGCTATGGCGGGCGCGGATGGCCGAGGCTCGGCGAAGGAGGTCGATACCCGTGGGTAGGGCGAAGCCCATCATGATCCAGGGCACCATGTCGAACGCGGGGAAGAGCCTGCTTGCGGCGGGGCTGTGCCGTGTGCTTTCGCAGGACGGCCTGCGCGTGGCTCCCTTCAAGAGCCAGAACATGGCGCTCAACAGCGGTGTCACGGCCGACGGGCTCGAGATGGGGCGCGCTCAGATCATGCAGGCCGAGGCGTGCGGCATCGCGCCCGACATGCGCATGAACCCCATCCTGCTCAAGCCCGAAAGCGATCACCGAAGCCAGCTCATCGTGGCCGGCAAGGCGCAGGGAGCCTTCGCTGCGAGGGACTACTTCGCGCGAAAGAAGGCGCTCATGCCGCAGATTTTGGAGGCGTTCGATTCGCTCGCGGAGGAAAACGACGTCATCGTCATCGAGGGCGCCGGCAGCCCCGTCGAAATCAACCTTGCCGAAAACGACATCGTCAACATGGGGCTCGCGCGCGCCGTGTCCTCCCCCGTGCTGCTCGCGGGCGACATCGACCCAGGCGGGGTGTTTGCCCAGCTCTACGGCACGGTCGCGCTCCTTGCGCCCGAGGACCGCGCGCTTTTGCGGGGGCTTGTGGTGAACAAGTTCCGCGGCGATGTGGAAATCCTGCGCCCGGGTTTGGCTCCGCTCGAGAAAATGTGCGGGGTTCCCGTCGTGGGGGTCGTGCCGTATCTTACGCTCGACCTGGACGACGAGGACTCGCTCGCGCCGCGCCTAACTGCCCGCGAGGCGCGCGGCGTCATCGACGTCGCCGTCGTGCGCCTTCCGCATCTGTCGAACTTCACCGACTTCGACCCGCTTTCGCGCGTGCCCGGCATGGGCGTGCGCTACGTTTCCTCGACGACCGATCTGGGCCGACCCGACCTGGTGGTGCTTCCCGGCTCGAAGTCCACGGTCGACGACGCGCGCTGGCTTGCGGCTAGCGGCATCGGAGCCTGTGTACGCGCGCTTTCGGGCGCGGGCACGCCGGTGCTCGGCATATGCGGAGGCTACCAGCTTTTGGGAGACGAGCTTTCCGACCCGCACGGCAGGGAAGGCGCTGGCACCGCGCGCGGGCTTGGGCTCATCTCTGCAAGTACGGTGTTCAAGGAGGAAAAGCGCCTCGCCCAGTCGGAGCTGCGCATCACGGGCGCCCAAGGCGCGTTCTCGGTGTGGAACGGCATGACGGCGCGTGGGTACGAGATTCACGACGGCGAAACGACCGTCTCCTGCGCCCCTGCGGGCACGATTGGCGGCAAACCAGAAGGCGCGGCCTGCGGAAACGTGTTCGGAACCTATCTCCACGGCCTGTTCGACGAACCGGGGGTGGCACTCGCCCTCGCGCGCTCGCTCGCGCGCATGCGCGGCCTGCCCGAGAGTATCGTGGGTGCTGCGGGCGCGGCTTCCGCGGCCGATCACCGTGCGCGCGAGTTCGACCGCCTGGCCGACTCCGTGCGCGGGGCGCTCGACATGGAGTATGTCTACCGCATTATCGAGGAGGGCGTATGATCCACGTATATCATGGCGACGGCAAAGGCAAGACCACGGCGGCGATGGGCCTCGCCCTTCGCATGCTCGCCGCAGGCCGCCGCGTCGTCGTCGTGCAGTTCCTGAAAGACGGCGAAAGCGGGGAGGTGCGCCTGCTCGCCGAGCATTTCGGCGTGCCCGTGTTCGCGGGGAAGGCGTCGGACAAGTTTACCTGGTCCATGACGTCGGAAGAACTTGCTGCGACGCGCGAGCTGCACGATGGGAACCTCGCTTCCGCGCTCGCCGAGCTCGAGGGCGCGCAGGAGGGGCTGCTCGTGCTCGACGAGGCGCTCGACGCGCTTTCGAAGGGGCTTGTCGACGAGGCGCTCGTGGACCGCGCGCTCGATATGTCCGCGCGCGGCGTCGAAGTAGCGCTCACCGGGCGCGCGCCTTCCCGCAAGATCGTGGAGAAGGCCGACTACATAACCGAGATGCGGTGCGAGAAACACCCCTACGAGCAGGGGATATGTGCAAGGGAAGGAGTGGAGTACTAGATGGATTCCAAGGAGATGGCGCCCGGCGACATCGAGCGGCGCAGCTTTGAGATCATCCTCGAAGAGCCCGTCGTGAAGCGCGTCATCCACACCACTGCTGACTTCTCGTACGCCGATTCCCTCGTGTTCACCCATGACGCCGCGCACTGTGCGCTCGACGCACTGCGCGCAGGGGCCACGGTGCTCACCGACACGAACATGGCGCTCGCAGGCATAAGCAAGCCCGCGCTCGCGAAGATCGGCTGCCAGGCCGTGTGCTATATGGCCGACCCTGATGTCGCCGCAACGGCGCGCGCCGCGGGCACGACTCGCGCCGTTGCGAGCATGGACAAAGCTTGCGGCATCGAGGGTCCGCTCATCGTGGCCGTCGGCAACGCTCCCACAGCACTTCTGCGCCTCGCCGAGCTCATGGACGCGGGGAAGATCGCGCCCGCGCTCGTCGTTGGGGTGCCGGTTGGGTTTGTGAACGTGGTCGAGGCGAAAGAGGAGCTACTCGCGCGACGCGTGCCGGCCATCGTCGCGAGGGGTCGCAAGGGCGGCTCGACCGTGGCGGCCGCCATTATGAACGCGCTGCTCTACCAGATCACGCGCCCAGGCGGCCCGAAGTGACGGCGCCCGCATCCGCGCCGGCGCTGCGCATCTTCGCCGGCACCACCGAGGGCCGCCTTCTGTGCGAATGGGCGAGCGGGGCGGGCATCCCCGCCCGTGCCTACGCGGCAACCGAGTACGGAGGCGAGCTTTTGGGCGAGCTTCCGGGCATCGAGGTGCATGCGGGCAGGCTCGACGAGGCCGACATGGAGCGCGAGCTTTCCGGCGCGCGCATCGTCGTCGACGCCACACATCCCTTCGCTACGCTCGCAAGCGGCAACATCCGGGCCGCTTCGCTCGCCATGGGTGCACGATGCCTGCGCCTTGCGCGCCCGGTCGAGGCGCTGCCCAAAGGCGTCGTGTCGGTCGCGTCGATCGCCTGCGCAGCGCGCTTTCTCTCCGAGAACCCGGGTCGCGCGCTTCTGACGACGGGGAGCAAGGAGCTTGCTCCCTACACGCGCGTCGCCGATTTCGCGGAGCGCTTCTTCGTGCGTGTGCTTCCGCTGCCCGGTGCTATAACGAAGTGCATCGACGCGGGGTTTTCGCCGTCGCACGTCATCGGCATGCAGGGGCCCTTCACCCGCGAGCTCAACGAGGCGATGCTTCGGCAGGTGGGCGCCCAGTGGCTTGTGACCAAGGACTCGGGAACCGTAGGCGGCACGGCCGAGAAGATCGCCTCCGCGCGCGACGTGGGAGCGCGCTGTATCGTGGTCGCCCGTCCCGCCGAGGGAGGCGGGGCCCTTTCGCTTCGGGAAGTGGAAGACGCGCTCTTACGGGAGTTCGCGCGCTAGGCGCTCTAATTCACCGCAACTTGTTGGTGGTGGCTTACTGGTAGCGTAGGCACTCCACCGGGTCGAGCTTTGCCGCGCGTCGAGCGGGGTAGAAGCCAAAGATTACGCCGATGCCGACCGATACGGCAAACGCGATCAACACTGTCGTAATGGAGAAGCTTGGCGTGATCGTCCCGGTAGCTCCAAACTCGCTCATGATGCCCGAGCTTGCGGCAAAGAACGTGAGTCCCCATGCCAGCAGATAGCCAATCAGGACACCCAGCAGACCGCCGGTGATGCACAATGCCGAAGACTCGGCCAAAAACTGCGCGGTGATATCGCGACGACTGGCGCCCAGAGCACGGCGAATACCGATCTCGCGGATGCGCTCAGTCACGTTGGTGAGCATCATATTCATAATGCCGATACCGCCGACAAGCAGCGAGATGCTGGCGACAGCACCCATGATGAGCGAGAATGCGCCCATAAAGGAGTTGAGTGCATCGATGGCGCTTTTCATGGAGGTCGCCGATACACTGTCGTACTCATCATCCTCCGCGATGCCCTTCATTGCGCGCACCTTGGACTCGATGGTCTTGCAGAGCTCATCCATGTCCGTGCCCTCGGCGGCAAGTGCCGTCACACTGGGGAATGAAGGATTCTCGTCGCCAAACAACTCGGAGATGGTTTCGCGTGGCATATACAGCGTAAGCGAGCCCATGGAGTCGCTGCCGCCATCAATCACGCCTACAATCTGCACCTCGCCGTTGGACACCTTGATGGTTTTCCCCAGCGCATCCTGTTCGTTGCCGTAAAGCTGATCGGCGCCGCCGCGGCTGATGAGCGCCACGCGCGAGCCTGATTGGGACTCGGCCTGGGAATAGGTGCGCCCCGCAACGAGCTTGCTGGCCCCCACGGCGTCGAGCATGTCGCTATCGACACCCTGTGCCATGACGGTATAGCTTTTATCGCCGGTCTTGTACTCGGTATACGCGCTGTCGACAATGCCGATCTGCTCTATCTGCGGCACCAGTTTTTGAAGCTTCTCGATGTCCGACTCGGTGAGTTCTTGCGACGAATAGATTTGCACCATGCGTGCCGCATTGAGGCCCAGACTGTTGACCAGGCTGTTTTGGATGCCGCCGATGAGCGAAGTCATGGCGATAACCGAGGCGATGCCGATGACAATGCCCAGAATGGTGAGCAGGCTGCGCCCCTTGTTGGCCTCGAGCGAGTGAAGGGCTTCCTGGATGAGATCGCGGGCGCTCATGCCACCACTCCTTTCGGCGGGTTGGCGGAGGCGGAAATCATGGGCAGGCTATCTACGGCGCTGCGCAGGGTCCGCGGTGCATGTGGAATATACGCGCCGTCGTGAATGCGACCGTCGCGGATGGTCACGGCACGGTCGGCCTCGGCGGCGATGCCGGGGTCGTGTGTGATAAGCACGATGGTTTTGCCGCGTTTCTGGAGCTTATGGAAGGTCTCCATCACAAGCGCTCCGGTAGCGGAGTCCAGGTTTCCCGTAGGCTCGTCGGCCAGAATGATGGGCGGGTCATTGACGAGGGCGCGCGCGATTGCGACGCGCTGCATCTGGCCGCCCGAGAGCTCGGATATGCGGTGGTCCCAGTGGTCGACGGGCAGCGTGACAGCCTGCAGCGCATGCACAGCGTGCATTTCGCGCTGGCTACGGGGCACATTGGTGTAGGCCAGCGGCAGCATCACGTTTTCGATAACCGACAGGCGCGGCAGCAGGTTGAAGCTCTGAAAGACAAAGCCAATGCTCAGGGCGCGAACTTCGGTGAGCTCGTCATCGTCAAGCTCGGCCACGTTGAGCCCTTGCAGGTAGTAGCCGCCCGCCGTCGGCTTATCCAGGCAGCCTAGGATGTTCATGAGCGTCGACTTGCCCGAGCCCGAGGGGCCGGTGATAGCGACGAATTCGCCGGGATTTACCGCCAGGCTCACGTTGTGCAGGATGTGGGCGCACCCCGCCTCGCTCTCAAAGATGCGGTGCACGTTGCGGATGTCGATAACGGGACGCATTACATGCCCTCGTCGGCAGACATACTGCCCGAATCCGCGCCGTAGCCGCCGTCAGCCGTTGCGTCCGCTCCGGTGTCCATGACGAGGGTGTCGCCATCGCGCAGCTTGGTAACCGGCACGTTGGGGTTGATCTCGTTGCCCTGGTCGTCGCGCTTGACCTGTGTCTTGCCGACTACGGCTTCGTTGTCGTTTTGCGTCACGACAGTCACCTTCACGCGACGGGTCTGCTTGCCCTCGTCATCGGTCGCCACGTTGACGTAATAATGTTCGCCGTCTTCGGTCATGAGCGCCATCGTCGGCACCATCACCACGTCGTCGAGCTGCTCGGTCACCACCGATACCTCGGCCGTCATGCCCGGCTTCAGGCGCGCGTCGGGCGCCTCAATGAGAATGTCGACGTTAAAGGTTACGCTGCCGCCGCCACCGTTGGCGGCGTCGGAGTTTGCCACCGATGCGATAGCCGTGACGGTGCCCTGGCTCACGATATCGGGAAACGCAGGATACGTGACGTTGGCGCTCTGCCCAACGGCGATCTTGGCGATGTCCTTTTCGCCTACCTGCACGGTCACCTTCATCTTGGATAGGTCGGCGATTTGCATGCACTGCTTGCCGCCGCTCGTATCGCTTTCGCCCATGATCATGCCGCCTGTTACCGTGGCGCCCACCTTGGCGTTGAGCTCCACGATGCTACCCGAGCTCGGGGCCGTGACCGTACGGCTGGCTGCCTTGGCGTTCGCCTGATCGAGGTTTGCCTGGGCCGATGCGAGGCTGCGCTGTGCGGCCGATACGGCGTTTGTGTCCGCTGATGCGGCGGTGATGCCAGCTGCTGCGGAAGCTCCATCATCGTCCGTCGTTGGGGTGGCCTGCGCGGCAGCGGCGGCTTTCTGCGCGTTGGTGAGGTCTTCCTGGGCGGCTGCAACTGCACGCTGCGCCTCGGCAACGTTGCGATCGAGCTCGTCGTTTTTAATGGTCATAAGCACGTCGCCCTCGTTAACGGATTGGCCCGGCTGAACGTTGATCGAATCGACCGTGCCGTCGACAGAAGGGGAGACCACTGAGGACGAAATGGGTTTGAGCTGGCCTTTCGCCTCGACCGTTGTGGTAAACGTGCCCTCGGTCACCATGTCGGTCACAGGCTCGCTAGCGCCCTGTGGCTGCGCATTGATAACCAGGGTTGCGACAATGGCAATGAGCGCGATGGCACCCACGACGCCGGCGGCAATACCGCGTCGAATCAGCTTTTTGCGCCGACGTTCGGCACGTTTTGCCTTGAGCTTGGCGTATCCCTCTTCATCGGAAATCTCGGCCGCATCGTTCGCGCGTCCGTTCTGCTTATCGGCATGCACGTTTGTAATCAGAGGAATCGTTTCGGTGGCACCTTCGGGCGTGTGCTCGGTATCATCCGGGCCCGGGGTAATGGTGGGGACATTCGGCATAGCGTCTCCTTTATAGAAAGAACCTCGATAATTATATGCGCCCACCGGTTGGGGCGGGCGCATAGGACGGTTTCTTTCGGAACTGTTAGATTGGTCGCAGCGGTTCCACGTTGTAGGAATGCGCGCGTTGCACTACGAGTGGACAACCACGCACAGGCCGACTTTGATGCAGTCGTGAAGTGCCTTGGCGTCTGCCAGGCGCAGGTTGATGCAACCGTGGCTGCCGCACCACTTGTACGACTCGGCATTATCGAAGCTCTTGTCGTTTTGCCATGTAGCGTCGTGGAAGCCGATCATATTGCCCTCGAACGGCATCCAGTAGCTCACCGGGCTCTCGTATTTGGGCTTACCGGTCTCGGGGTCCTTGGCTCCGATCAGGGTGCTGCCACCGTCGTTGCTGTTGATCTGCCACACGCCCTCGGGGGTGGCGTCTTCGCCCGGTTTGCCGGAAATAAAGTTGGCCTCCCACACGATATTGCCGCTCTCGTCGTAGTAGCGCGCGTGCTGCTCGGACAGGTCGACGTCGATATACGCCTTCCAGTCGGGCTCTCCCTTTGCGGTAAAGGTGTCAGCCTTCTGGGAGTACTTGATCTCGATATCGCCGGTCTGCTTGTTGTTAATGGCGTCCTCGACCTGCATGGCGAGCGAGCTGCTGTCGATGGACCAACCAAAGTCGCCGCCTTCGACGGCGCACTGCTTGCCATCGGCGCGCGTCCACCAGCGAGTGGAGCCCACGGTATTAAAGCCGTTGGCGAGCTCGGCTGCCCAGCTACTGATCTGCGACGTATCGAGCGTGGGGTTGGCCGGATCGGCAAAGCTGATCCACTGCAACACGGAGCTGCCGTCGACCTTGCCGGCATCCTCGCCGTTGAGCTTGAGGGTCACGTTGACGCCCAGGAAGTTGTTGGCGGCATCACATGCGTCCTGAATCTGATCATCTGTCAGCGTTCCATTGAGTGGCTCATAGGCATCGTTGCCGAGCTTGGAAAGATCTACGGTCTCGGCCAGCGAGGCAAGCTCGAGCTCGGCATACTTAATGACATGCTCGCGGTTGATTTTTTCGTTGGAGCGCGCCTTCTCGACGGTAAACTTGCCGGCCTGCTCGTCATAGGAGCTATTGGCCTCGAACGTGCCCGAACGGCCCTCGTTAAACTCGTCGATAGCGGCGCCCAGGTCCTCCTCAAACTTCTTTTGGTCAAAGGTATCGGAGAGCATGGACAGGTCGACGTCTTGATCAAGATCGACTTCGTTGGAGGTAGCAGTTGTTTTGGTCTTGCCGCTTAAGGATTCCACAAGGCGGACCGGCCAAATAAAGGCTTCGTTGTGGTTGATGATTTCTTTTGCAGCAGCTTCACCGTCGACGATGGGTTCATCGGACTCGGGCTGATAGGTCCAGCTAAAGTCATCTCCTGTCACGGTGAGTTTATAGTGCTTCCATGCCGAGTTGACCTTGGTGGCGGCAGACGACGCGTTGGAGAACGAGACGTCGACGCCGGCGACGGTGGTGTTGGGGTAGGCTACCTGCGAAAACGCTACGACGCCTACGATATAGACAATGACGATTAGACCAAGGACGACAAAGAGCGTTGTCTTTTTGCCCGACTTATTGTTCTCGGCGGACTTGCGCGCGGGGCCACGATCGCCTCGAGCGTGCGTGGGGGGCTGCTTGGGCGCATTGCCGTTTGCCTGACGCTGCTGACGTTGTTGACGCTGCTGTCGCTGTTGGTTCGGGCGTTGGGAAGCGTTTGCTGCACTACGCTGCTGACGGTGGCTCGGCGCGATAGGACGCGGCGACTGAACGCCGCCGGTGTGCCTGTTCGGCTGCTGCGGATCGGGAATCAGTTGAGTTCGATCGTTTTGCGACATCGTATGCATATCCTTCGATTTTCGCCTTGCGGTTCATCGTGTTTTTACTGGGCTTGCATTATAGCGATTGCCCTGCTGTTTGTGGTACGGAAACGGTGGCATTCGAAAGAGCTGGGACAAATGTCCCACCTTTGAGTCGTTCTTAGTCGCTATCCGCACACACCGCATTTTGCACAGGCCGAAAGTGCGGCCGGAGCCTGCGCGATGCCGCCCTTTGCCGTCTCGCGCAGCGTGGCTGGCAACGCGTGGCCCACCGAGAGCATTACATGTGCCATCTGGTCAAACGGCACCAAGCTCTTAATGCCTGCGAGGGCGAGTTGTGCCGAGCTAAAGGCCGCTGCTACGCCGATGGCGTTGCGGTTTTGGCAGGGCACCTCCACGAGGCCACCGACGGGGTCACAAACGAGGCCCAGCAGGTTACTCAGCGCGATGGAACTGGCGTCGAGCGCCTGCTCGGGCGTGCCGCCGAGCATCTGCACCAGCGCGGCGGCTGCCATGGCGGCGGCGCTTCCCACCTCGGCCTGGCATCCGCCC
>CAJJQF010000054.1:0-10577 GCA_905193815.1 uncultured Collinsella sp.
GGGCAAGCCGCACCGCCTGTCCGACTTTATCAAAGAGATAGACAAAGAACACATAGGGGATATTCGGAAGTATCAGCTTTTTGTAGTTAATCTGCTTCATATCTCGCGCCCCCTGTCCATTTTCTTTACCTTGTCGCGGGCGGCGTTAAGCTGCTTCGCCTTGTCCTTTGCAGCGGCAAGGGCTTTGCGGATAGAGGGCTTTTTGTCCCTGTTCAGCTTCTTTGCGGAAAACTCTTGAAACGCTGCGGTCATAACGTCCGCGTCCCGGCCTTTGAAAAACACAAGGTAACGGGTCTGCTCGCCCTTAACCTTTTTTAGCGAAAAATCTATGTTGTATTTCTTCGCCGTACTCTCAAAGGCTTTAATATTGCTGTCGGTGATCTCAATGTTGGAAACGCCCGCGTTCTGCTTCATAAGCTGCCGCATGGTCTGTTTCCCATGCGCGGGCTTGCTTTTCTGCTCCAAAAACTTTTGGATTGCTTTCTGTAACGCCTGTTCGGTAAGCCGCGCCGCGCCTTTTCCCACTTTGACGTATAGGGCAATCGTTTTTTGGGTTACTTCCTCCTGCAAGGTATCAACTCCTTTCCCGGTAAAGTGCGGCTATGCTCATTCGCCACCGTATAAGTCGTGATTGACAAGGGCGGTATAGTAGCTGTCAATGGTACTCGGCGCGTTGAACAGCACCGCTTTTAGATACTGCTTGATGTTGCGCACTTTGGTTGTGTTCTCCCTCATGCAATCCAAAACAAACTCAATATGGCTGCTGTTCAGCTTCATAAACTTGGATTTCACCAGTTCGGCGGGGTAGTCGTCCCCGGCAATACGGATTGTCTTTCGGGCTGTGCAGACGGTTTCCAGCATGAGGTCAACAATCTCGTCTAAACGGTCTTTGTCAATTTTGCAGTTTTGAATGAGATGGTCGTATTCGATATTGTCCTTGATAATCTCCCTGTAAATCTCTACTGCGCTATTGCTTTTCGCTTCCGTTCTTTTCCTTTCCGGCGGCGTAGCCGCTTTGCCTTGCGTAAAGGGCAAGGGGTTTAGGGAATGGAAAGGAATGGAATCGGTACTTGATAAATCAGTAATTGATTGTTCTTTACTTGATATATCTTTATTTAATTGCGTTGGATTTTCCAACGTAGGTTTTTCCTGCGTAGGTTTTTCCAACGTTGGATTATCCAATGTTGGATTTTCCAATGTAGGTAAATCCAATATAGGCGGCTGTCCGCCGCTGGTAGCTGCTTCCGGCTCTCGCGGCTGCGGCTGCTCGTATATGACGTAATCTGCGCCCCGCAAGCGTCCCTTTTCGTCGCGCTCCCGGCTGCGCACGATATATCCGGCTTTTTCGAGTTCCTTTACCGCTTCGCGGATTGCGTCGATCTTCTCCCGGTTGATATGGGATAAGCCCGCAAGGGTATAATCCCAATCTTCGGGCAGCGAAAGCATTTGCGACAACAAGCCCTTTGCCTTTAAGGACAATTCCTTGTTTCGCAAGTGGTGGTTGCTCATAACGGTATATCCCGTATTTCGCTCCACTCTGAAAACTGCCATGTTTCCTCACTTCCTCTCTTGGTCTGCGTGGACAATTAGAAAGCCGTTTTCGGCGGTTTTGGTATTGCAATATGCCCTTTGCCGTTTTCGCGTCTGCAAAGCCGCATGGCACAAGGGCTTTTGCCCGTCTATTTGTCCATGCTGGCGTGCGTTTTCCGCGTCCTTTTGCCGGGGCAATAGGGACACTCTTTGAAAACGCAAAACTCATATTTCCATTGTGGACGGTAGAAACGGCAAATGCCGCAATCTTCATCATCTCCGGCACAACCGGATTGATAGCGGTCAAATCCCGGCTTCTGCTGCATGAGCAATTCAAACGCCCGCTGCTTGCCCTTTGTGAAATACATTCCGGCTGCACCTCCTTTCCTGCGGGCATAAAAAAACGGCGTTACTTTCTCCCCCAAAGGGGTTAAGGTAACGCCGTTTGTGTGCGTATTCAGTTTTTAACACATTCCCTGTCTATCCGCTGTCCGCAAAACCATTGATTTTATTAGCTTTTTGCCGCTATCGCTATCACACCTCATTATTCCGCAACCCACCCCATCCGGAAACCGCAACCCACTATTCGGCCAAAAACCGGGTCGCATTTTCCCAAGCACTCGATGTAACGCCGGTGCAAGGAGTGTCCCCCGCTGCCGGCAGAAAAGGAACGTCCCCAAGTGCCGCAAGAGTGTCCCTTTTGACTAGTCATTTAAGAACGTCCCCAATGACTACCATGGCAACGTCGATGTTTCGGCAATGTCAGCGAGCGGGCACCAGAGCGAACAAATTGGCATGAAAAGAGGACGGCATAGACCTTCTGGTCATGCCGTCCTCTTTGAATGACAAGTTGTCGCTCTGGTGCCCACGCAGCGTCGAGCAGTTGCGGCGTTTGGTAAAACGCCGCAACGAACTAGTTCATCATCGCATTCATCATCTCGGTGGTTGCGGAATCGTCGGCAGACCACTCGTTATCCTCGTTGGCGGAATACTTAAAGGTGACCTTGGTGTCCTTGGTCTCAGCGGCCTTGGTCACGTCGACCATCACCTGGCCGGCCATCTTGTACAGCTCGTCCTCGGAAGGCATCGTATCGAGTGCGGCGATCTTCTCCTGATACTGGGTGGCGAAATCTTCGACGATCTTGTTCATGGACTTGCAGGTGATGGTGACCTCGGCGGTCGCGGTGCCCTTGTCCTCATCGACCGTCACATCACCGATCTTGTAATCAAAACCCTCGAGATAGCTCTTGGCATACTCCTTGGGATCGATGCCCAGCTGCTCAAACTCGTCGCCCGAAGCCTCTTCCAGGCCGGAGAGGAAATCATCGCCGCCGTTCTTGATCTCGTCAAACTGACTCGTAAGGTCGTTGGTGATGAGCTCCTCCACCGAAGGCCCTCCGCAGCCGGAAAGCAAAACCACGCACGCGACCAGGGCAGCCATCAGGGGCGCAAGCAGCAGCTTCTTTTTCATGACATTCCTCCAAACAAGCGGCGCTGCGTTTCCCGCGCAGCGCACGTCGTAACAGTAGGTCCATATTAGCGGCTCCGTTCAACCCCCTACGTCGCAAAAGCGTGGGCGGCTCAATTTGACGAGCGAATGGCCCATAAAGCAAGCCCCCTGCAATAAAATGCTCCTGCTCGGCCTACTAAAAAAGGGTGGCCGGATAACCCGACCACCCTTGTGCATCTTCTGGATGCCGCAGACTACTTGCGGACGACCTTAACGATGGCGTCACCGGCGGCGACGGCAGACTCGGCCTCGACGGCGAGCTCGACATCGGCAAACTCGGCGGTGTTGGACACGGCCACGACGACGCAGTCCTTGTAACCGGCGGCAGCGATCTTGGCGCGGTCGATCTTGAGCAAGGGCTGGCCGGCCTTCACGACGTCGTCGGCCTTGACGAAGCCCTCGAAGCCGTCGCCATTCATGTTGACGGTATCGACGCCAACGTGCACCAGAACCTCGATGCCGCTATCGGACTGCAGGCCCACGGCGTGACCCATGGTGACGGTCACCTTGCCGTCGCAGGGAGCGTAGACCAGGTCGTCCTCGGGCCACACGGCGCAGCCCTTGCCCAAAACCTCGCCAGCAAAGACGGGATCGGGCACGTCGGCCATCTTGATGACCTTGCCCTTGACGGGCGAACACAGCACGTCGGCGCCGGCAGAAGCAGAAATGGAGGCCGGAGCAGCGGCAGCCACGGGCTCAGCCTTCTTCTTGAACATATCAAACAGACCCATACGTTTTCTCCTCTTGATTAAGCGCAACGTTATGCGCATACCTATGGTGATTATAGTGCCAAATGGCCAAAATGCTAAGGCAAGGGCCCGAATCACAAGCCCTTCCAAGCCCTTCCAAAACCTTTTCCCCAGTGGCACTCATATTGTCGATTAAGCCTCGATAAGCCCCGGGTGAACAAAAGCGTTCCAGATGCCGTCGTCATCGACGTCGGTGGTCACGTAGTCGGCGGCCGGTCCGGCGTTCGGCGGAACGCCGGGGCTCAATTATTCCAAGCCCTCGGTGCCGTTGGACTTGATGATCTTCTGGTATGCGAAGAAGCTGTCCTTGCGGCGGCGCTCGTAGGTACCGGTGCCGTCGTCGTACTTATCGACGTGGATGAAGCCGTAGCGCTTGCGCATCTCGCCAGTGCCGGCGGAAACCAGGTCGATGGGACCCCACCAGGTGTAGGCTATCAGGTCAACGCCATCGGCAATGGCCTCGCCCATGGCCTTGATGTGGCTCTGCAGGTAGGCGATGCGATACGGGTCATGGATGGAGCCGTCCTCCTCGACCTCGTCGTAGGCGCCCATGCCGTTCTCGACCACCATCAGCGGAATCTCGTAGCGGGCGTAAATCTCGTTGAGGGCGATGCGCAGGCCCAGCGGATCGATCTGCCAGCCCCAGTCGGTGGGGACGTTCTTAAACGACTAGTCAAACAAGAATGTCCCCAACGACTAGTCGTTTAAGAACGTCCCCAATGGCTACTCTGGCAACGGCAGCGAGCGGGCCGCATCCGGAGCAAGACAACGCCGCAAGTAGAGGACGGACAGCGAGCGACGTCCAGGGAGAACAAGTTGGCATGAAAAAGGCGAGGCATTGACCTTCTGGTCATGCCTCGCCTTTTGAATGACAAATTGTCGCCCTGGGCGGCGCGCAGCGTCGGCCGGTTACGGCGTTTGGTACAACGCCGTAACTACTCCCGAGCTCCGTACTGCTCGTAGTAGGCGTCGATGGCGGTCTTAAGCTCGTCATCGATGACGACCTTGCCATCGATCTCGTGGTTGTAGAGGGTCTCGACGACCTCGGCCATGGAAACGATGCTCGCGACGGGGAAACCGTACTTTGCCTCGATCTCCTTCTGCGCGGTGGTCACGCCGCCCTTGCCGACCTCCATGCGGTTGAGGGACACAATCAGGCCCTTGATTTCGACGTCGGCAGCAGCCTTAACCTTGGGATAGGTCTCGTCGATGGACTTGCCGCTGGTGGTAACGTCCTCGACCATGACCACGCGGTCGCCGTCCTGGGGCTCATAACCCAGCAGGTTGCCCTTATCGGCACCGTGGTCCTTGGCCTCCTTGCGGTCGCAGCAGTATTTGACCTCCTTGCCGTACAGCTCGTGGTAGGCAATTGCGGTCACGACGGCCAGCGGAATACCCTTGTAGGCCGGTCCAAACAGCACATCAAAGTCGTCGCCAAAGTTATCGTGGATGGCCTGGGCGTAATACTCGCCCAGCTTCTTGAGCTGATAGCCCGTCACGTAAGCGCCGGCGTTCATAAAAAACGGGGACTGACGGCCGCTCTTGAGCGTAAAGCTGCCGAACTTAAGAACGTCGGACTCAACCATAAACTTGATGAACTCTTGCTTGTAAGCCTCCATGCGGGCTCCTCTCGTAATCGCATACGTGCTCTACAGTTTAGCGCAGGCGAAGCGTCGATGCGGGTGCGCTTTGGAGCCACATCCCCCCCCGTTAGAGTAAGGAACTGGGCGGCGGCTCATACGCTAGTCCTTGGGTGCCCAGGACCAGAAGAAGTTGATAAGGGCCACACGCGAGGCGGTACCGGTCTTTCTGTTGATCGAGGAAATGTGGCGGTAGAGCGTAGAGCGCGAAAGGAAAAGCGTTGCGGCAATGTCCTGAACGCTCTGATCCGAAACGACCAAGGCCTCAAGAATATCGCGCTCTGTAAGCCCAAAGGTGGTGACGAAGGCATCGAGGCGTTCATCGGGCGTGGGCTCCGCTGCCTCCACGAGCGCGGGGTCGGAACATGCGGGCGCAAGATCTCCACCAAGATTGTCGGCAGCAAGCGCCAGCCCGTCCTGCATCACGGCATCATCGGCCCGTTGCCCCAACTGCCCCAACAGCGTAATCGCAATACCCACAAACATCACGAGTGCCGCGCCGACTGCAGCCAGCACGTTTTGACTCGAGATAATCGCTACCGCCGGCGCCGTCACGAGCATCGAGCACACGTTATTGACGACGCGACCCATGCACGGCCAAAAATATGACCAGTGCGCATAGAGCGAGATAGCGGCGAATTTTGTGGTAAAGAACACCACAAAGAAGCCCGAGCCCAGATAAAAGATGATCGTGGCAGCAAGCTCGTTGCCGCCATTGCCATCGATGATGAGCACAAAGAACGAAAGCGTGGACAGCATGGCGACACATGTCATGCCGATATTCATATACGAACGGCCGTGCAGGTCAAATAGGGCGCCGGCGGCCAACGAACTCGCAACAAGCAGCAGGCGCGGCCAATCACCCAAATCAACGGCTCCGGTAGCATGCAGGGTCGTGAAGCCCGCGTTGAGAGCGGCGAATACGCTGGAAAGATACGCCGTCGCCACGGTCAGGCGAACTACGGCGCGACGGAATGCCGCCTTTGTCTCGGGCTCGTCATGCCACTTGGCGCCATATTCCAAAGCATCTACCGAAAGCCCGGCAGCACTGGGTTCAAAGTTGGGATCGGACTCGTCGCGCAGTTTGGCGCGTCGGGCACCGTGAAGCAACGCCACCTGCGCGATCGCACAGACGACCAGAACAGCCTGCTGAGGAATGCCGGCAGGCATCACCATATGGTTGAAGACCTGCACCAGAACGCCCATGGCGTAAGAAAGTGCGGCGGCGCGCGCCAAGCAGGGCGTCCGCGCAAAGCGCCGCGCAAAGTTTGCATGGGCAGTCGATCCGCAGTAGCCCAGCGCGCAGCACGCCACCAAACCGCCGGCGATTACCACCTCAGTCCGAACCGCCATGATCAACAGCAGGAATGCCGCCACCAGCAAAACACCCGTGACGTCACTCGTTGCATCGATGGCATGGGGACGGCGATAGTACAGAACGGGACGCACAAAAAAGCCAATCACGCTCGCGCCGAGGACAAGGCTCTCATAAATAACGACCTCGTTCGGAGACACGAGCTCGGCCATGCGAGTATCAAAGAGATACTCGCACGCCAAAAACGTGAAGAAGAACAGCGCCAGGCATATAATCTCCCGAATGCCCCGACGCAGATATGCGGTTGTGTCTCCCATGCCCCTCATGGTTAACCCCCAGCCGCTCAATTGTCTGGAATTCCATTTTAATAAAGAACCAGCCTCAATATCGAAGCCAGGCTCGAAATGCCGCTAATTTCGACCCCACCGTCCACATCACGCCGCGATTTTGAGCCGCATGGACCAGAAGGGACACGCGCGACCTCTAGCTCGGCAAGGAGTGTCTCCAACTACCACTCATTTAAGTACGTCCCCAATGAGTGGCCGAAGAGTGTCCCCGGCGTCCAGTCAAAAATGGGCCATGTGTCCCAGTTGTGGAGACTCGTTGAGCCGTCTGGGTATCGTGAAAGATCGCGCGCTCACCCATCATCAAAAGTGACACACGCTACCTGTTGATGGGAGGCAGCTATGGGCTTCTTTGACAAGATGTTCGAGAAGAAAGAGTGCGCGATTTGCGGTACCGAACTGGGGCTTTTGGGAAAGACCAAGATCAACGAAGGCTACCTGTGCAAAGAGTGCGCAGGCAAGCTCTCCCCCTTCTTTAGTGGTTGGCGCTCCAGCACCGCGGACGATATCCGCGAGCAACTCGCCTACCGCGAGGCCAACGCCGAGCGCCTGGCCTCGTTCAACCCCACGCGCACGCTCTCTGCCGGGCGCACCAACATCATGCTCGACGAAGACGCGGGTCTGCTGATCATCACTTCGCAGAGCCGCTGGCGCGACGCCAATCCCGACATCATCGAGTTCTCGCAGGTACTCGGCTGCGATATGGATATCGACGAGCATCGCACTGAGATCTATCGCGAGACCAAGGACGGCGAGCGCGAGAGCTACAACCCGCCGCGCTACGACCTGGATTACGACTTTAATCTGACCATCCACGTCAACACGCCGTACTTTACCGAGATCAACCTGCGCGTGAACGACTCCACCATCGATCAGCGCGGGTCCATCGAGTACCGCGAGGCCAAGCGCCAGGCAACCGAGGTCCGCGATGCACTGGTGCAGCTTCGTCAGGAAACGCGCGACAGCGTCGTAGCCGCCAAGGCCCCCAAGACCGCGGTCACCTGCCCCTTCTGCGGTGCAACCACCATTCCCGATACCAGCGGGCGCTGCGAATACTGCGGCGGCGCCATCGGCGCATAGCCTCCGGCACGTAAAGGACCGATCATGGCCTTCGAGAGTGTCAACTATCAGTGCCCCGCGTGTGGCGGCCCCCTTCACTTTGCCAGTGCCGAACAAAAGCTTGTCTGCGACTACTGCGATTCGCGTTTTGAAGTCGAAGAAGTCGAGGCCCTCTATCGCGAGCGCCAGGACAAGGCAGATGCCAAAGCCGATGCCGCAGCCGCGGCCCCCAAACCTGCTGTCGACGATGCCGTGGAGGAGCTGGCCCAAAACGCCGGCTACATCTGCTCGTCGTGCGGCGCCGAGCTGGTCTCGGACGGCACCGTCGCCGTTAACACCTGCCCATACTGCGGCAACTCCGCCGTGGCGCCCGGCCAGCTCTCGGGCGACTTCTCACCCGACCTGGTGATTCCGTTTAAGCTCGGGCGCGACGATGTCATGGCCGCACTCAAGGAGCACTACAAGGGCAAAATCCTGCTGCCCAAGAGCTTTGTCACCGGCAACCACATCGACGAGGTCCAAGGCGTTTACGTGCCGTTTTGGCTCTACGGCGCCCGCGTGGACGGCGAAGTGTACTTCGATGCGACCAACGAGACCGTGACCGAGGAATCCGACCGCACCGTCACGACCACCGACCACTACGACGCCTACCGTAAGGGCAAAATCTCGTTTGAGCGCGTGCCCGTCGACGGATCGTCCAAGATGCCCGACGGCCATATGGACGCCATCGAGCCGTTTGACTACGACGCGCTGCGCCCGTTCTCGGTCGCGTATATGCCCGGCTACATCGCCAACCGCTACGATGAGGATTGCGAGACCTGCAAGGCGCGCGCCGAGCGTCGTATGGAAGAAAGTACGATTTCGGCCCTGCGCGAGACCGTCGTCGACGAATATGACGATGCCACGGTCGAAAGCAAGCAGCTCGACTACACCTGGGAAGACAGCAACTACGCTCTGTTCCCCGTGTGGATGCTTTCCACCTCGTGGAACGGCAAGAGCTACCTGTTTGCCATGAACGGCCAAACCGGCCGCATGGTCGGCGAGCTGCCCTGCTCCAAGCCCAAGCTCGCCATCGCCTCGGTGCTGTTCTTTGTGATCGGGTTTGTCCTCTCCCAGATTCTCTTTATGGGCGAGAACGCCTTCAATCCGGACTACCTCACCTTTGATATCGAGGGCATCCTCATCAACATCGTCGCGCCGCTGATCATCGTAATCATCGCAGACGTGCTGCTGGTAGGCCAACTCAAGACGGCCAACGAGGCCACCCACGCCGATTGCTACTGCGGCGAGCTCGACTTGACCGAGAAGCACGACACCTTCAGCCACACCGAGACCACCGTTGTCATGAAGGACAACAAGGACGATTAGCCATTCTGACCAATACCACCCGGCCTTTGACGAGAAAGGAAGATCACCATGGGACTCTTGAAAGCTGGATTGGGTGCTGCCGGCGGCGTCATGGCCGACCAGTGGAAGGAATATATCTATTGCGAATCGATGCCCGCTGACGTCTTGGCCTGCAAGGGCAGCAAGCGTACCGGCGGCCGCAGCTCCAACACGCGCGGCGAGGACAACGTCATCTCCAACGGCTCCGTCATCGCCGTCAACGACGGCCAGGGCATGCTCGTGGTGCAAAACGGCAAGATCATCGAGGTCGCGTTGGAACCCGGCGAGTTTGTCTTTGACACCGGCAGCGAGCCGAGCGTCTTTAGCGGCAACCTGGGCGACTCCATCAAGGAGACGTTCGCCAATATTGGCAGCCGTTTTACCTTTGGCGGCGACGCGGGCAAGGACCAGCGCGTCTACTTCATCAACACCAAGGAGATCATCGGCAACAAGTACGGCACCGCCTCGCCTGTGCCCTTCCGCGTGGTCGATAACAACATTGGCCTGGATGTCGACATCTCCGTTCGCTGCAACGGCGAGTATTCGTACCGCATCACCAACCCGCTGCTGTTCTACACCAACGTGTGCGGCAACGTGACCGATAGCTACACGCGCGATAAGATCGACAGCCAGCTTAAGTCCGAGCTGCTCACCGCTCTGCAGCCCGCCTTTGCCCAGATCTCGGAGATGGGCATCCGCTACAGCGCTATCCCCGGCCACACCACCGAGCTCGCCCGCGCGCTCAACGAAGTTCTCTCCGCCGACTGGCGCGACCTGCGCGGCGTCGAGATCGTGAGCTTTGGCGTCAACTCCATCGCCGCCTCGCAAGAAGACGAGCAAATGATCAAGGACCTGCAGAAGGCCGCAGTCATGCGCGATCCCACCATGGCAGCCGCCAACATCGCCAGCGCCCAGAGCGATGCGATGCGCGCGGCAGCCGCCAACCCCAACGGCGCGATGGCCGGCTTTATGGGCATGGGCATGGCGGGCGGCATGGGCGGCATGAACGCCAGCCAGCTGTTCGCCGCCGGCCAGGCACAGCAG
>CAJJQF010000055.1:0-9712 GCA_905193815.1 uncultured Collinsella sp.
GTATACGGGTGCACCATCGACGTCTTCAATACAGAAGATATCAGTGCGGAATGTTTTTAAGGGGATGCCCCTGGGTGGCCCTATGGTAACGTGACTGGCGATGTCTACAGGGACCCACGCTTTGAAGGGGCGCCGGGCTGAAATTATGGCCTTTTATTGATAGGGGCTCTTGCTAGGCTGGAGCCCTTACTAGAGGCAGGCCTCGGCGATGCGGCGCTTGAGTTCGTCGATACCGGTGCCGGTTTGGGAGCTTGTGATGATCACGTTCTCGGCCGGGACGTTGAGCTGTTTTTTGATGGCTGCTGCCTGGCGGGCCTGCTGGGTGCGGCTGAGCTTGTCGGCTTTGGTGAGGCAGACGATAAAGTTGAACTCGTTGCCCTGCAGGTAGTCGATCATGTCATGATCGAGCTTGCTGGGATCGTGACGAATGTCCACCAGCGACACAACCAGGTTAAAGCTGCGCTCGGAATCGAAAAAGTCGCCGATAAGCTCGGCCCAGCGGTCGCGCTCGGCCTTGGAACGACGGGCGAAACCGTAGCCCGGCAGGTCCACAAAATGCACGTCGTCGGCCTCAAAAAAGTTGATGTTGCTCGTCTTGCCCGGCGTGCTCGAAACCTTGACCAGGTTCTTGCGGCCAAAGAGTTTGTTCATGATGGAGGACTTGCCCACGTTGGAGCGGCCGACGAAGCTCACCTCGGGACAGGTGGACTCGGGGATCTGCGAAACCTTGCCGTAGCTGGCAACGAACTTGGCAAGCTGGTAGTTAATTGAATCGGCCATGGACACTCCTTGGTCGTAGGTTCTTACAAAACGGGCGTGCTATTGCGCGGCGGCGATACGACGAACGATGTCAAGCGTGATACCGCTCGCGGTGCGAGCGTACTCGTCCAGATCGAACTCGCGCTCGCAAAACGCGTCATATGCCTCGTCACAATTATCGCTGATAGCGCGCAGCACCAGGCAATCGACACCATTCTTGGCCGCGATGTGCGCAATTGCCGCGCCCTCCATCTCGACGCAATCGGCATGCGTGGCCTCAATCGCAGCGTTACGCATGGCGTCACCCGTAACAAAGCGGTCACCCGTGGCGATAGTGCCACACAGGAACTGCTTGGGGTCCTTCTCCGCAGAATTCTCATCCGCCGAGGCATCCACAAATCCATGCTCGGCAAGCACGGCGGCGGCAACATCAACCAACGCCGGCGTCGAGACAAACTCCTCGAGCCCCGGAGCGGACTCGGCGATAAGTGCCGTATCGGTATCCAGATAGCGCAGGCACTTGCCTATAACCACGTCGTTAATATGCAGTTTAGGGTTAAGGCCACCCGCAATGCCCGAAAACACAACGGCCTGCGGGGCGTATTTGCTGATGAGATGCTGCGTTGCGGCCGCGGCGTTCACGGTCCCCATGCCTGCCGTCGTGGCGACTACCGTCAGACCCGAAAGCCCACCGTTCACAACGGTCAAGCCCGCCTCCTGCGACACATGCGTGCCACTCAGCTCTTCCTTAATCTGCGCAACCTCTTTTTCGAGTGCGCCTATGATCGCGATGGTTGCCATGCCATCCCCCAAATCCGTGCAAATTGCTTATCCACGGTATGGTACCAGCATTTTGGCTCAACCGTGTCAGCACCAAGCCGTTAGGCCAGTACAGCTCGGGTATCATAAAGGGGCAAAAATGGCTTGTTAGCCGATGGCCGACCTGAGCTCCGCGCGGCGCTTTTTCATGCCGGTCATAACGGCATTACGCAACTCGGGCATGCGCGCGGTATCCATCTGGGGCACGCCCTCGAGCTTATAGGGAATGCCCAGTTGCTCGTACTTGACGACACCCATCGTGTGATACGGCAGCATTTCCAGGCCCACCACGTTGTGCCATGGAGCAATGAGGCGACCGAGCTTCTCGCACTCCTCCACCGTGTCGGTAATGCCCGGCACCACCACGTGGCGGATAACGACCTTGATCTTGCGACGTGCAAGCTCATCGCCAAACGCCAAGATGCGTGCGGGATCGCAACCGGTCAGCTTTTTATGCTCGACGGGATCGGCGTGTTTAATGTCAAGCAGCACCATGTCGGTCTCGTTGAGTACGGCATCGAACTTCTCGGGATGCGCGGGATCGAACGCATAGCCGCAGCTATCCAAGCAGGTATGCACGCGACCATCGGGGTTATTGTGCATGGCGCGAAACAGGTCGGCTAAAAACGCGGGCTGCAAGAGCGGCTCGCCGCCGGATACCGTAATACCACCGCTGCGGTAAAACTCATGGTTGCTCTGGAATTCGTCCATCAGGTGCTCAACGGTCACCATCGTGCCGCCGTTAACCGACCAGGTATCGGGGTTGTGGCAATACGCACAGCGCATGGGACAGCCCTGAACAAACACTACAAAGCGGATGCCGGGTCCATCGACCGTTCCCATCGTCTCAATCGAATGCACGCGGCCCAGGGCAAACGCAGAGTCCTCGGGACGAGCGTCCACACCCTCGAGCGTCATCTCAGCCATTCCCGCTACCTTGCCTCTCATTGGTTTTAGTTACATAAATACCAGAGTCATTCTAGCCCATATGCATAATGGCAAAACGGTTTAGCGGTCAATTGGGTTGTTCTATTTGGCTCCACGCAAGAGCGGCGGGAAGGTTGTCACAACCCGCCCGCCGCCGAGGCAATAGAAATCGATAGACGCCAGGCCTTACGCCTTGAGCGTGAGCACCGCGCCGAAGGCGGTCGGGCCGCAATGGCTCGAGATGACGCCGCCGACCTGAGTCCAGGTAACGTCCTTAAAGCCCAGGTCGTGCGCATAGATTTCCATGTCGTCGCGCAGCTCCTCGGAAAGGCCTACCGAATACGCCAGGCCAATGTGCGAGTAGTCAATCTCGCCCTTGGCAACCATGTGGTCAATAAAGGCACGGGCGCATTTGAGCATAGAGCCGCGGAACTTCTTGGTCGCCACAAACTTACCGCCCGTTACCTCAATGCAGGGCTTAATCTTGAGCAGGTGGGCACCAAGGAACGCGACGTTGGACAGACGACCGCCCGCCTTAAGAAAGGCCAGGTCGGTAGGAACAAAGCCCAGCAGCACGCGGTCCATCACCGAATTGGTGAAGGCGAAAATTTCGTCAACGGTGGCATCGGGATGAGCCTCGATGTATTTGGCAGTCTCGACGACAACGAGCGACTGGCCCACCGAGACAAAGCGCGTGTCCATGGAGTAGACGTAGTCGCGCCCCTTGGCGGCGATCTTCGATGATTGATGCGAGCAGGTCGTGGCTTCGGAGTACGCAAGATGCAGAATGGTCGCATCGGGCTGCTCGGCATGGATACGGTCGTACACGTGAGCAAAATCCGCAGGCGCGCAGCCGCTGGTCTTGGGCATTACGCCAAACTCGTTGCAGCGCGAGTAAATCTCGAGCGGATCGATCGAACCGTCCTCGACGGTCTCGTCACCAATCGTGACATGCATGGGCACGCGCACGATGCCGTAGCGTTCGCAAAGCTCCGGCGTCACATCCGACCCAGACTCGACCACGATTACGTACTTGCCCATTATTATCACGACCCATCTCAACATTGGCTTTTCAATACATGGCACGCGCCGCCGCACTGTTGCACAACGGCGTCCAAGCGCCAAAGAGACGCCGCCCCTTGCACACAACAAAGGACAGCGTCTCCCTGGAAAACTCCGTGCATCCTGAGATTCTACACGGTTTATTAAGGAGTGTTACTTATTCCGCAAACGGTCGCTATACGCGATAAACGGTAGCTGGCCGCGGTAACTGCGACACATTCCGCCCAGCAAGTCCAATCGTACTCCATGCACGGTTAATGCACGAGGCGGTAGAAATTCATCGATACCGCACCCTCGGCGTGCAGCTCCATCGCCGGAACCGCCGGCGAATAGGTCCGGCTCGTAAGTGCTGCCTCGCCGCCATTTGCAAAAATCTCGACCATCGTAGTGTCCGAAAGCACGCGCAGGTCGCGAAGCTCGCTGAGCTCGATCGACCTCTGGTCGCGCCCATAGCCTTCGTCACCCATGTCGAGGGTAAGCATCCCGTCTGCATAGCGCACAAAGACACCCTTGCGGATTTCGAGCTCGATCACCTGGGCGCCCTCACAGGAAACCACAAGATCAAACAGGCGGCCCGGCTCCTCAACGGTTTCACCGCCTGTCGCGCAAACGCAGTCGCCGCGCATCCTCTCAATCTCGTGCACCGGCTGCTGACAGAGCTTACCATCGCGTATGCTCAGCTCTCGCGGCACCGTCAACGCGCACTGCCACCCGCGTGCCACCGTCGGGCTTTTTGCCGTCGCATCGGGGCAACCCGACCACCCGATCATCAAACGCCGACCCGCAGCATCCTCAAAAGACTGCGGTGCGTAGAAATCAAAGCCGGCATCGACCATCGGGGGCATGCCCTGCCCGGCGATCTTAAAACTCGGCGCCTCCCAATCGGCCTCGATGGGAAACCACACGCACTGGTGCGGATTGCGGTAACGCCATCCATCGGCGGACACACCCTGCGGACAGCAAACGAGAATAAGCTCACCATCGAGCTCAAACAGGTCGGGGCACTCCCACATAAAGCCAAACTTCTCGCCCAACTCAATGCGCGTCGCATAGCTCCAGTCCTCTAGATCGCTCGAGGTATAGACAAGCACGCAGCCGCGGTCGTCTTTCGTACGAGCGCCCAGAACCATGTAGTAGATACCATCGTGTTCAAGGATTTTGGGATCACGCACGTGCGTACCGATATCGTCGGGGTAATCGACCGGCCCAACAGCTATGCGCTTCTCGCCCAATTCGTCGGGGTTCTCGGCAACCACATGAATCTGGTTTTGCTCACGGCCCGTCAACACGTAGTCGTAATCATCGCGGTCAAAATGCTTGACGTTGCCGGTATAGAAGTAGTGAATCTTGCCGTCGTGTACAAAGGCAGAACCAGAATACGCTCCGCTCGAATCCAAATCGGAATCGGGGAACAGCACAGGGCCGCGATTCTCGTACGTCACAAAATCCTTTGTTGTCAGATGATTCCAAAGCACTGGACCGCCATGCGCAGCATCGAATGGATCGTATTGGTGATAGATGTGATACGTATCACCGATCTGCACCAAACCGTTGGGGTCGTTGAGCCAGCCAAGCTCAGGCTCCACATGGAACAGGAGCCTATCGGGGTCGGACGCGATGCGACCCGCCGTCTCATCCTGTCCGGCACGCCACTGCTCATAGTCCGCGCGTGTCACCTTATTTTTTTGATTAAACATCGCCGTTGACTTTCTCGTCTATGGGGAAGGACGCTCGACTCACACGAGTCGAACGCCCTTCCCCAAATGGACTTATCCTCAGATTACGCTGAACGGCTCAACTAGAAGCTGACATCAAAGCCAGCACCAGCGCCCTCTTCATCAGTGGTCGGCACGCCCTTTGCCTTGTTGTAGGCAAAGATCAAGACGATCGGCACGATAAAGGCGATGAGATTGCCAGCCACATACCACACGAGCGTCTCGGGCGTGACGATGAGCAGGCCAAGCACGCCGGTCAGACCCTGACCGATGGCGCGCACCTCAAAGAGCTTCACGAAGGCACCGCCGCAGCCTGCACCGATGCAAGCGCAGATGAACGGGATGATCGAGTAGCGCATGTTTGCAGCAAAGATTGCGGGCTCGGAGATACCGACCAGCGTCGGGATAAAGGACGACATGCAGATGTTGCGCTCTTTGGAATGCTTCTTGTGAATGAGGTACATGCCGATGGCGCCGCCGCCCTGGGCGATGATGGAAACCGACCAGATGGCCTGGATGTAGTTGAAGCCAGTCGTGGCGACGAGGTTTGCCTCGATACCCTGGATGAACTGATGCGTACCGGTAACGACGAGCGGCTGCAGGAATGCGGCAAAGACAAAGGCACCGAAGACGCCCATCCTGTTGTACAGGATATCGATTACGCCGGCGAGGACGTCGCCGATCAGGTTGCCGAGCGGGCCGAACACGGTGAACAGGGCGACGTTAGCAAGAATCAGGGTAACGGTCGGGACAAAGACGAACGAAACGACCTCGGGGATGTACTTCTGGGCAATCTTCTCGACCTTGGCCATAAACCAGGCAGTCAGGATTGCAGGGAACACGCCGCCCTGGAAAGCAACCATGGGAATGGAGAGCGGACCGAAGTTCCAGTACTCAGCACCCGTCGGGTCCATAACGAACGTGTTACGGTTCATAAGGCTCGGGTGAACCATGACGATACCGACGAGGATGCCCAGGATCGGGTTACCGCCAAAACGCTTGACCGCGCTGTACATAACCAGGACAGGTAGGTAGTCGAAGGTGGTGGCGATAATGGCAAAGAAGCTTGCGAGGTTCTTGAGGAACTCGCTGTGATCGGCGAGGCTGCCCTCCATGCCAAAGAGGCCGTTGGCAACGATCAGCGACTTAAGGCCGATGATGATAGCAGCGCCGACGAAAGCGGGAATGATGGGGATAAAGATGTCCGAGAATACCTTGAGGACCGAGAAGAACTTGCCCTTCTTGTCCGCCTCGGCGCCCTTGACCTCGGAAGCGCTGATCTCCTTAACGCCCGTCAGAGCCATAAACTCATCGTAAACCTTGTTGACGGTACCGGTACCGAAGATGATCATGAGCTGGCCGCTGTTGTACAGCACGCCCTTGACGCCATCGATGTTCTCGAGCTCGGCCTTGTTGTACTTGCTCGTATCCTTGAGCACCAGACGCAGACGCGTAACGCAATGCGTGGCGCCCTCGATGTTCTCCAGACCGCCGACGTTATCGACGACTTGCTGAGACACTACTTTGTAGTCCATGTTCCTCTCCATTCCTTTACGAAATCATAAGACGTTTTGATGCCATTACAGAGACGCGATCGTTGCATTTGCGCACTTAAGCGTACCGTCGGTGACCGTCAGCGCCACACCCTGGCCCTGCTTATTGCAGAATCGAGCGTTAAGCGCAACATCATCGACAAAGATGGTCGCGATATCGTCGTCAACGACCAGGCGCACATGATGAGTGCCCTCGCCCTTAAAGAACAACGGACGCTCGAGGCCCATGTTGTTGACCTGGAACCACGGATACTGGGGGGCCGCCGTAAACTCGAGCCTGCCCTCACGCAGGTTGGCGCGGAACTCATAGGCAAGACCGGACTCGGCGTCCTCGGCAAGCTTCACCGAGAAGCCGGCAGCGTCACCGGCGAGCTCGATGTCGGCATCGAGCATATAGGTGGAACCGGCATCCGCGGCGAGCACCTGCTCGACCTTGCCCGACTCGCAGGAGAGCTCAAAGGCCTCGACTGCCTTAGCCTCGCCAAAGGCGCCAAGCATGCTGTCAGGAAGCTTGGTGCCGAGCGTTCCGTCGGCACGCTGAACGATCTCGAGGGGCATAAAGGTGCCACCCCACAGGTAAGAGCTGGGGTCGCCGCCCTCGTCACGCGTAGGAACCCAACCAAAGAGAACGCGGCGCTCGCCGTCAAATGCGGTACGCGCGGCATAGTACGCGCGGCCATCGAAGGAATCGTCCGCAGGAGTGATCCAAGGACCGTTGATAGAGCGAGACATGCGGTAACGGGTCTTGTTGCCATCACTGTACTCGGAGAACACCAGATACCACCAGTCGCCCATCTTAAAGAGATCAGGCATCTCGAACATGGTGTACAGGCCCGGATTCCACCAGTCGCCCTGGAACTCCCAGGTATCCAGGTCCTTGGAGGTGAACTTGACCAGACGACCGGTCATCAGACGCTTGTCCTCGCCCACACGCGTGCCGAGGATGAGCATGTACTCTTCGTTCTCCTCATCCCAAAGCACAAAGGGATCGCGCCAGTTGCGGTCATCGTAACCCTCCTGGGGCGGAAGCAGCGTCTCGGCGATGTTCTTCTCCCACTTGACGGCGTCGTCACTCGTTGCGTGAAGAAGAACCTGCTTCATCAAGCGTGCCTTGACCTTATCGCGATTGCAACCAGTGTAGAGCGCATGGTACTTGTCGCCCACCTTAAACACCGTGCCGGCATAAACATACTGGTCGACTTCCTCGTCGCCGCCACGCTCAAGGCTCTCGCCAAAGTCTTTGTAATTGACGAAGTCCTTGGTTGTCGCGAGTGCCCAGCCAAACGGCTCTCCGAAAGGTCCGGGGTTTCGCGTGTCACGCTGATGATAGAGATAGAACGTGCCGTCCTCGCCGTACGGCATGATGTCGCCCACCCAAATTCCCTCAGGCTGGTAATACACCTTGTGCATCCGAGACTTCCTTCCCACGTGATACTAACTCGGTACAACTGCAAGATATGTCAATCGTTTTCATATGTCAAACGTTTTCACACCAATACGTCTTTTCGCAGTTCCAGTCGTCGGCAAACGGTTGACATATGCCGGCGAACGGTCATCAGAGGCGTTTGAGGAATTCTTTTGGCACGGGATGAACTACGCGGTTTTGCCCTCAATGAGTTCAACGGGGAGCTTGGTATTCGATTCGGGCTTTTCACCGTTAACAAGAGCGATGATGGATTGCGCCGCGAGCTCTCCGATGCGATCGATATCTTGACGAACGGTTGTTAAGTCAGGCATAAACGTCATAGTGCGGCGGGCGCCATCCGCGCCCACGACCTTAATATCGTCCGGAGCGCTCAAGCCGCGCTGCTTCATCACGTTAAGACAGATAGCCGCCATCGTGTCGTCTCCCGCAAAGATGCCGTCAATATCGGGGTTCTCATCGAGGATCTTCGCAACGACCGCACTCTTTTCGTCATCGGACTTAACGAACTCGACCTCACGGACAAGCGCGGGCAAACAGGCCTGCTCCACAACATCGTGGTAGGCATCGGTACGCTTATTGGCAGGCATGCGCATGCGGCTATTGTTGCGCAGGCACAAGATGCGCGAACACCCGTCATCAATCAGGCGACGCGTGGCAAGTTCGCCGATGCCATAGCTGTCGCTCGCAATCTGAACAGAGGCCTCGCCAAGGTCGCAGTCGATACCAACCAGACTCAAGCCCATCTCGGCATACGCCTCGGCACCGATATTAAGCGAGTTGACGATGACGCCATCAACCATATTGCGTCGAAGCATGTCGATATAAGAGCGCTCAAGCTCGGGTCGATTGGCGCTATTGCACAGCAGCATCTTAAAACCGTTTTCGGCCAGGGTATGCTCAATGACTTGAACCACTTGGGCATGAAACGGACTGCTGACATAGGGGACGATCATACCGATAAGATTCAGGCGACCGTTGAGCATGGCACGAGCGATATCGTTGGGCGTATAGTTGATGCGCTTCATCGCGGCATGGACCTTATCGCGGGTCTCTTGGCTAATATAGCCACGATTATTAAGCACACGAGATACCGTAGTAGGCGAAACCCCCGCCACCGCCGCAACTTCCTTGATGCCAGGCTTAGCCGTATCCTTAGAACGAGCACTCTCGCGAGCCATAGCACCCTCCCCCATCAACATGTCATACGTTTACATACGAACAAAGCATACCCCAACAAGAGCGGGAAGACGGTAACAGTACAAGTAAGTAAACGACTCATCCAAATAATTAGGAGAGTTCCGCCTAAGGGGTGACTACACAGGACCCAGCCGGGGCTGTTTGGGCTATCTCCCAAAACATTCCGCACTGATATCTTCTGTATTGAAGACGTCGATGATGCACCCGTATACCATTGACGTCGACACCATCAGATGCGGACCGCGCGGTGACCC
>CAJJQF010000056.1:0-9337 GCA_905193815.1 uncultured Collinsella sp.
CGCGCAGTTTCGCAGCGAAGCGAGAATGTTTGAGCACGGGATGATATATAGGGCCTCCCGCAGGCTAGCGGACATTAAGACCCTAGCGGATATGCGCGGGTTTTCCGCCCCAGTAGAAGCGGCAGAAGGCTCGTTTACGTTTTTGGGGTTTGCCTACGAGCTCCATGGTTGCGGTGGCGATGTCCTCGGCTGCGCGTGGACGGCGCAGTACTTCGCCATTGATGAGCAGTGCCTTAAGCGACTCCGGATGATCGTGGAGGTGGCGCAACGTCACGATGAGTTCTCGTGCGGTGGTGACATGCATGCTGGCGCCCATGCCGGTGAGCATCGTGGTGTTGGCCTTTTCCTGGCCGTATGATTTGCCCAGCAGGATCATCGGCAGATGAGCGCACAGGCACTCGGTGACGGTGAGCCCGCCCGATTTGAGGATTGCCAGGTCGCAGCCGTGCATGAGGGCTGCCATGTCGTCCACGTAGTCCAGAACCGTGACGTTTTCGAGCTTCATGGCGTCGAAGAGCGTCTTGAGGCGGGTGGCGTATTCCTCATCCTTGCCCGGCAAAAAGACAAAGTGCATGTCCTCGAAGCTGCGCAAGAAGGGGAGTGTGCGGTCCATCTCCGCGCGAAAGCGAACGTACGGTTGAGGCAAACTGGCACCGGCCATCACCAACACAACGGTCTTGTCAGCGGGGAGATTGAACTTCTCGAGTTCTTCCTCGCGATTGTAGTCCGTATCAAACCCGGCGCGAATGGGGATGCCTGTGATGCGGATTTTGGTCTCGGGAACTTTACGGGGGCGAAGTGTCTCGGCCATAAATTCGTTGGCTACGCAGAACAGGTCGGTGTCCTTGTGGGGCCAAAAGCCTTCGACTTCATAGTCTGTTGGTACGCAGATGACTGGATAATCGATACCCGTGATAACGCGGGCACCCACAGCGACGTTGGCCGCCGTGATGTGTGTTGCGACCACGGCTATGGGCCTGCGGGTGCGGACATATTCGTTGAAGGCAGGGAACATAATACGTGACCATGCCGTGCCTCCGCCCCAAAGCAAGTGTCCGGTAAGGGTATAACGCCAGGTCAAGTCATATATTGGACGCGTGGCGCCGGTAAACGAGGCAGCCGTTTTGTTGCCGTCGAATTTAATACGTCCAAAATCAAGGATATCGAGCACTTCAATCTCAACATCCTCGGGGATGCCGCTGGTGCCGCGGATGAGGTCGAATGCCTGCGCAATCGCGTTGGCGGCGGCTTTGTGGCCCGATCCAACCGATGCGTGCACAATGGTTACTAGGGGTTTTTGTGCAGGTGAAACGGTCATTTGCTCCGGTTGGGGAGTAGCTTGCATGGGCAGGGGAGCGCTATTGCTCGTCTGCGTTTGATCCATCGATAACTCCCCTTCAGCTTTGTTACGCGATTTAACATTGTAGTGCATGAGTGTCATGTTCACGTAAATTTGGGTATGAGCGCAAAGAACGTCAATGTATCGACGAGAGGATATTCCATGACTACCGATCAGCCGATTGATGTTGCGATTATCGGTGGAGGCCCCGCGGGCTATGCTGCCGCCATTTACGCTGCGCGTGCCAACCTGACGACGACTGTGATTGAGCAGGGCATGTCGGGCGGACAGATCGCCACGACCAATGAAGTCGAGAACTATCCGGGCATTCCGCTCTTGAGTGGCGCCGAACTCGGCGAGCGTTTTCAGCAGCATGCAGAGGGCCTGGGAGCACAGGTCGCATGGAGCATGGTTACGGGTATCGATTACGATGCCGATGCAGCGCTGTTTACGGTGCATCACGATATGGGCGATACGCTTGCCTCGAGCGTTATCGCTTGCATGGGTGCCACGCCGCGTCCGGCAGGTTTCGCTGGCGAGGATACCTATCGCGGTCGTGGCGTTTCATATTGCGCAACATGTGACGGCATGTTCTTCCGCGGCAAACAGGTCTTTGTAATCGGTGGTGGCAATTCGGCATGCGAAGAGGCACTGTTCCTGTCAGACATTGCCAGCAGTGTGACCATCGTGCTGCGCCGCGACCAGTTCCGTGCGCCTGATGGTGTTGTTCAGAAAGTACTCGAAAAGGACAATATTACAGTTAGGTACCAAACTAGTATTGTGGAGCTCTCGGGCGAAGCCATGCCAACGACGATCGCCTTTAAGGACAATTCATCCGGGGAAATTCATACCGAGTCATTTGAGCCCGGCTCTTTCGGCATCTTTGTCTATACCGGGACGCAACCCCATACCGAACTTGTCGAGCATCTAGTCGATCTGGCGCCTGATGGCGGCATTCTGACTGATGAATCCATGGCGACCCGCACGCCAGGTCTATTTGCCGCTGGCGATATCCGTTCCAAGCGTTTGCGCCAGGTTGTGACCGCGGTTTCTGACGGAGCCATAGCGGCAACCAGCGCATACGCATTTCTCCGTAGATAAGTACGATAATATATCTTATGTAAGGTTGTTATCTATTAACTAAATGGCGGGACGATGCATCAGTGTACTGTCCCGCCATTTTTCTCGGCGGTTATGTGGTATGCAAAACTAGATAACGTAGAATACAATATAGAAAATGAACGGAGGACTTTTATGAACCACGTTAAACACGTTATTCCGATGTCTGATTCGTCGGTCAGCATTAAGCCTGAGGATATTCAGCCTACTGTGTTGCCCGATGCATTTATTCAGTCCGATATCGTACGCAAACTCAATACGTTGAGTCTGCCGCGCTATGACCAGTTGCCCAATGTGACGCTCTACCGCGACCAGGTCATTGAGTATGTTGCGCTGTGGATGGAGCCGCTGTCCATTTGCGTTGAGCAGCCTATCATTACGCCATCGATGATCAATAACTACGTAAAGGTCGGCCTAGTGCCTGCTCCGGTCAAAAAGCAATATGGCCGCGAGCAGATTGCCCGCCTGATTGCTATCTGCATCTTTAAGCAGGTGCTACCTATTGCTGCGGTACAGGCACTCTTTAACATTCAGCGTTTGAGCTACGATGCCCCGACGGCCTTCGACTATGTGGTCGATCAGCTTGAGGCATCGATTCGTTCGGCGTTTTCTGTCGAGCAGACGCCGGTTCCCGATACGGCGCATCAGGTAACGCGTGAGTCGCTGCTTGTGCGCAGCGCGGTTTCATCCTTTGTTTCGAAGGCTTATTTGATGAGCTATCTCAAGTTCAACGGGTTTAATAGCTAGCCGACGCATAAAACGGGCGGGACAAAGAGCCATCTGTCGCTTTGTCCCGCCCGTTTTTTTGCTTGGTTGGACTTTATTTGCCCGAAGCTACGCCCATGCCGTAGCCGATGATCAGGCCGTGCATCTCGGCGTAATAGGAATCCAGGCCGTTGCAGGGCATGATGATGGTCTTGGAGCCGGGCCAATGTTCGACTATGCGATCAGTAAGCGCCTGGGCTCCAGCTTCGTTCTCAACGTGATCGATGATGACCTCACCGCCCGTAAAGCCCTCGGCTTCCATAGTGTCGATGATCTTGTTGAGCATCTTCTTTTCGCCACGCGTGTGCCCGACGAGTTCGATTTTACCGGCCTCACTCGCCGTGCCCAAAATGCGGATATTGAGCTTGTTGGCAATGACGCCGGCTGCCTTAGGGATACGTCCGGCTTTGGCGAGGTTTTCGTAATTGCACAAACTGAAGAGGATTTTGCTGTTCTGTTCAAGGCTATCGAAGCATGCGCAAGCATCCTCGAATGAGACATTCGGATTGCTTGCAAGATAGCGGTCGAACAGCAAGAAAATGAGGTCCATTTTCCCGCCAGCTGCGCGTGAATTGACTAAATGAATCTGTCGGTCGGGCTCCTCGGCAAGAACCATATCGCGAGCCGTGGCTGCCGCGTTGTAGCTGCCCGACACGCCCTCAGAGATCGGCATGCAGATGGTCTTGTCTGCCAATTTGAAGAGCTCGGCCCACTCCCCTACGCTGGGACAAGCGCTCGAAGAAGCGTTCGTCTCCGCCTGAACAGCGCAGTTGAGCTCATGAACATCGAGCGAAAGGTCATCGACGAATTCATGCTCCCCCACTCGAATTTTGAGGGGCGCAAATGCAAAGGTGGTATGGGGCGCGGTCGGTTGCCAATCGCGGAGGTTGCAGCTTGAATCGGAGATAAGTGCCCAGCTCATAGAGGGTCCTTTCTAATCGTTCCCATTCAATTATAGCCATCTTGCAGACCGATTGGGCCGCTATCTAGTATTCAAAACTAGATAGCGGACTGCACTAAAGGCAAAAGAATGGACCCCATGACTCAAAGCCACGAGGTCCATATCCGTTTGCTTTATCTGAATACTTAGTAGCGCACGAAAATGTAGTTGTTGTTCATGCCGGCGGCAACGGAGCTGATGATAACACCCGTGTTGTAGTCAGAAGCATGGATCATCTGACCACCACCGATGTAAATGCCGGTGTGGTACGAGTTGACCACAACGTCACCGGGCTGCGGATCGGACACACGCGTCCAGCCCATAAAGGTACCCGTGGTGCCCAGGCGGCAATAACGACCAGTGAGGCAATAGCTAACAAAACCAGAGCAGTCGAAGCTGTTCGGGCCAATTCCGCCCCAGGAATAAGCGCAACCAAGCTTACTGTATGCACGCGAGACAACAGAACCGCCGTCGACGGACTGGCTCGGAGCAGAAGGCGTCGGAGCCGGAGCAGGCGTGGAGGGCTGCGGCGTCGGAGCAGGTGCCGGCGTAGGAGCCGGAGTGTTGCCGCCCTGGTTGTTGTTATTGCTGGTCTGGCCACCGTTGTTGGTGTTCTCGGTCGTACCGGCAGTCTCGTTGCTCACCGTGGCCTTCTCGGCGGTGCTGGCGTTGATGCCGGCCTGCAGCGCGGCGTTGGCCTCGGCCTCGGCGGCAAGCTCGGCCTGCAGCTGCGAATCCAGGGAGTTTACGACGTTCTGGGCTTCAGCCTGCTGGGCGTTAAGTTCGTCGACCTTCTTTTGCGTGGCGGCGACGTTCTTCTCCTGCTCGGCCTGCTTATCGGTGAGCTGCTGCTTAAGCTCCTTGACCTCTTGAATGGTCTGAGCTTGCTTATCGGAAACTTTGCCGTAGTAGAACAGACGGTTGAGCATATCGCTCAGGTCATCGACGCCCGTCAGAACCTGAAGTAGGCTCAGGCCACCGGTCTTGTACTCGCCTGCCACGTAGGTTGAGAGCTTAGCCTGACCATCGGCGATCTCCTGCTGCTTTTGCGTGATCTCGCCGGCAGTCTGATCGAGCGCCTGCGTCTGCGTGGCGAGCTCATCGTAAATCTGCTGAGTTTGGGTACCGATCTGCTCGAGCTTCGTAAGAGCAGCGGCAAGGTCGGATGCGGTATCGGCGTAGGCAGGAGCCGCGAGGCCCAAGCCCAAAACACAAGCGAGGGTTGCCGTAGCAGCGCAGCGTGCCATGTTTTTGTGCGTGTTTGCTGTGCGCATGTAGCTTCCTTTCCAGTAACTAAGGGTAACGGCTAGTCCACCGTCACCAGGCTAAAGAGCTCCACATCGTCATCAGACGGCGTGAGCTTCTCGCGCGGGTTGAGAAACGCAAGCTCAAGGATACAACCGTAACCGATAAGCTTTGCGCCCATATCTCGCACCAGTTTACCTGTTGCCTCGACGGTTCCGCCCGTCGCGACCAAGTCGTCCAGAATCAACACGGTATCTTTAGAGCTGATAGCGTCGGCATGGATCTCAATGGAATCCGTTCCGTACTCGAGCTCGTAGCTCTGGCTCACAGTCTCGCGCGGTAGCTTGCCCGGTTTACGTGCGGGAACAAAGCCGGCGCCAAGGGCTACAGCTACCGGTACGCCAACCATAAAGCCGCGAGCCTCGGGACCCACGACCTTGGTGATTCCCATGCCGGCAAAATGCTCGGCGAGGGCATCGGTCATGGCTTTGAGCGCCTCGGGATTGCCAAAGAGCGGCGTGATGTCTTTAAAGATGACTCCGGGCTCGGGATAGTCGGGGATGTCGACGATTTGAGATTCGAAGTCGTACATTGCATGACCTTTCAATGGGTTCCCGAAATTTCAGCAGCGGTTATTTGCCCGCGGTGGCGGTGCCGGATTGCGAAGGGGCGACGACCTTGAGCGGCTTTACGAGAGAATCCTCGTGCGAAGCCGGCGCGGATGTCTCTTCATTTTTGGCCTTGGTGGACTCGGAGCGAGTGATTTCCTCATCGAGTGCATCGATGTCGGCGTCCTCGACCACGGCGTTGAGCGACTCAAAAACGCGGTTCTTGAGCAGCGCAGTGTGCACACCTTCCGTCAGGTCGTGAAGCTTCTTAAACGCACGCTCGAGCTTGGCGTCGCGCTCGTCATCGGAGGTATCCATGCCGAGCATGCTCACGAGCACCTGCTCAAACATCGAGGACTCGCGGTTGGCGGAAGACACGTACTGACGCAGGTTGCGCGGCTCGATATGGAAGCGTGACAGCTCGGAGCAGTAGCGGATGATTGGAAAATCGCGACCATCGACAAGCTCGCGATTCTGCGGACTCTTGATGATGCGAATGAGGTCGTTCTCGGCGAGCGAGCGGATAAATGAAATCTCGACGCCCAACATATCGGGAATGGTCTCGATGGGATGCAGCTTTTGCTTAGTCTCCTTGGGCTCCGTCTTGAGCGGAACATCGGATAGCAAGCCCACCTCGTAGGCGAGCGTTGACAGGTCCGTGGCGTTTTCCAAGCGCTGCTTAATCACGTTGAGCGGCATGTAGCGGGTCTTCTGCAAGTGCAGGATGACCTCCAGGCGATCAACGTCCTCCTTGGAGTACTGACGGTATCCCTTAGGCGTACGATGAGGGGTAATGAGCCCCTCATCTTCTAGAAATCTAATTTTTGAGTTCGAAAGATCGGGGTATGCGCCTCGAAGTAGGTTGACGACTTGGCCGATACTCAGATAGTTGCGTTCGGCCATGCCCTACTCACCGGTTTCGATGCGCTCCGGCGTGCTCTCGTGGTAGATGAGCGTAAACGTACCGATCTGGACGGAAGAACCGTCGTGCAGCGGGGCTGCATTGACGATGGCACCGTCGACCCAGGTGCCATTGAGCGAGCCCAAGTCCTCGATGCGAGCTCCGAGGCCCTCGCGAATAATGCGCGCGTGGCTGCGCGAAACGGTCATGTCGTTGAGGAAGATGCCGTTCGCGGGATCGCGGCCGATGGTGGTCACGTCGTCCTCGAGCTCAAAGGCGGCACCAGTCTGCGGACCCTTGACGATGGACAGAACGGGGGCGGTGATGCGCACGTTGGCCATGAGGTCGGGAACGGTGACGTCGCTTGAAGGCACGCGGAATACGCAGGTAGCGTCAGCAGTCTTATCATTCTGAGGCATATTGTTAACCATGTTGTCCATGACAACCCCTAACTTATCGCGGACGTGCCGCAAATAATGAACCGTACGTAATCATACCCCAACGAATCAGTCTTCGATTTCAGGGTTCAGAAAGTCGATGTCCTCGTCCTCGGGATGCGCGAGAGCCTGTTTAATGGCCACTCCGCCCTTAATGGAGTAGATGACAGCCGTGAGCATGGAGAAGATCACGCCGCCGTACACAAAGAAGATGCCGAGGGGCACCGAGCTTCCGTTGAGGCCCGGGAAGGCCTTAAGGGTTGAAGGTAAAAGATGCAGGCCGTCAACAACGGGGAAACCGAGCAGCATGAGTGAGAAGCCGGTCATGAGCAGCGCTGTGGCAATCTTTCCGGGGAAGACGACATCGATGGGGCGACGGTGATAATGGCGCACGATAAGCGTGCCGATGCCCAGATAGATGTCGCGGCCAATAATGAGCACGCAGACCCAGATGGGCAGCTCTCCGCGAACCACCAGTCCAAGTACGCCGGTGAACAGCAGCGCGCGGTCGCAAATGGGATCCATGACCTTGCCGAGCCATGAGACCGTCTTAGTCATGCGGGCGATCTGACCGTCCATCCAATCGGTGGAGGCGGCAACGGCGTAGATAACGATGGCGATGACGCGGTTGTTATCCGTCACAAACAGGTACAGAAATACCAGGGTGAGGATCAGGCGCGTAAAGGTGATGAAATTGGAGATCGTAAAGATCTTATTCGACGGGTAATCGGAAGTGCCGATAAGCTCCTTTTTGATCTTCTTTTTGATGCCCACAGGACTCCCCCGCTGGTTAACGACAAAACTTTCGATACTATACCCGTTCCGGCGATGTCTATCCAGCGCAGCCATAGAGAGTCCAGACATGTGGAGGGCGCCTCTGGGCTGCGCTGGATTCTGCATTTGTGTACATCAGCCTCCAAACATGTCGAAAATTTTCGATTTTGGAGACTGACGTACACGTTTTATATAAGGGCACTCGCGAACCAGTTACGAAAACTTGCTGTCTGTGACGGCAGCGCGAATTCCCGCCGCTGCGGCCATTATGCTAGAAGTAGTCGTCATCGTACGCGTAGCCGTCGCGGTACAGCTGCTCCACGAAGCCGACCGCCTTCTCGGCGGGCCATCCCGCCCTAGCGAGACCGTAAATCGGACTGGAGATGGACTCGAAGATCCTCACGCCGTCGTCCAGAAGGGTCTTCCTCGCCTGCTCGGGGTCCACGTGCAGCAGCGATGAGGGGGCGAGAGCCTGGTAGCAGAAGTCGAGGCTGTCGACCGCGAAGGTGCCAGCGCGAACGCTCACGACATTCAGGGCGTTCGCCAGCTCGATGAAGGCGGGGCGGGTCTCTGCCGTCACGATCCGAGGGGACGGGAACGTCAGCGCGAGCAGTCCCGGTTCCAGCTGCCTCAGCGATATCTGGAGGGAGATGCCGGGCGAGTCGACGACGAAGTGCGCGTCGTCCGATAACGGTTCGAGGATGTTCCCGACCAGGGCGTACCCGTTCCCGCGACCCTTTATGAGCCCGTACTTGCGCGGGGCCAGCCTAATCTGCCTCAGCGTAATCTGGCGGAGGACGTCCGCGTCCGTCGCCTTTCCTCCCGGAATCGTCTCAATAGCCCGCAGCCTCCTTATCCGTTTGCCGTCCCGCCTTCGTTTCATGAGAGATTGGATACTCGGCCCCGCGGAAGAGCCGCCAAAAGCGGGATACCGATAGGGCCCTGCCATGCCGATTCCGGCCGTGGGGCTTCCTAAGCCTGGGGCTTAGGAAAACGCCTTCTCGGCGATTTCGGCCCCGGAATACCTCGCGGTGCCGATCTCGACCTCGTAAGGGTCCATGTACCCTCCCGATCGTGCATATAGGGAGGCTTGTCCGATTCAGGAGGCGTGACGTCGCCGCTTTCGTGCGACGGGGCATCTCGTAGTCGGCCCTTGGGCTCTCCGCCACGCTGCCGGGGAGTTCTTTCTTTCACGCCGAGCCCGCACCC
>CAJJQF010000057.1:0-9083 GCA_905193815.1 uncultured Collinsella sp.
GCGTTGTCGCCCGTGGCGGCCAGAGTGCCCACGGACTTCTGGGCAGCGGTGGCCTTCGCGGCCGGCTTGGAGGCAGCAGCCGTGGAACTCGCCTGAGTCAGCGTCACGGACGGCGTGCCAGTCTCACTTCCGCCGCCTGGCTGCGGCGTGGGAGCCGGGGTAGGCTCAGGCTGCGGCGTGGGCTCAGGCTCGACCGCATCTCCGGAGCTGATTACCACGCTGCGGGCGACCTCGTCGGAAGTTCTAATGTCCTGGATGACAGACGACCCGGGAACACCGATGACGAGTCCGTTTCCCGTAGTTTCTCGCACAGTGCCGCCGGCGGGAGTCGTAACTACCGATCCGCCATCAATTGAGAGACAAGGGGCTGCATCACCTTGATTGACAGCGTAGATTGCCGCTGCATTACCCGACACCTCAACATTTGAATTAATGATGTCAATTCGAGGGATGGCGGACTGGGAGCCGGACTGGGAATATATTCCGTAGCCATGTTTACGACTGTGGCCAGTTCCGTCACCGCATCGAACTGTAAGGCTCGAATTCTCGACGAGCACCCGCGACACGCCGTCCTGCGCGCGCATCCAAACACCATCCAAAACCTCGACACTATCACTCGCCACGAGCGTAACATCCGCCCCGTTGGTAATACTCAAATATGTATCCTTACCCCCGGACGAATACAGGGCGACCGACAACATGTTTGCATTACGCGCCGCCGCATCTAATTTTGCGTTATCCACCGCGATGCAGCCTCCATGCTCGGAGGAGATGTTTTCGGCATAGACTGCAACGGCATTGAGCCCCCCATTCGCCTCCGCCTCGACGTGGACGTCGGCGCCCTCGTTAATGGTTATGTTGCCTGCCCGCGTATGAATGCCGATGGTATGAGGCACTTTGTTCGTTGCCGTCACGTTAACGTTGGCACCGCGGATGTCCACGTCGCCGCCGGCCTTACCGTCCCCCGAAACCGCTATCGTATCGGTTCCGGCCGTCGCGTTGAGAGTCACGTCGCCCGAGATGGCGAGGCTACCGCACTCGACCTTAACAGCGCTCCTGCTCTTCTGTGGTTCGGCCGTCGCGTTGAGGGTTCCCTCCCCCGTGATGGCAAGGTTGCCGTCCTTGACCTCGATAGCGCTCTGCAAGGAATCGGCCGTTACGGTGTTGGTGCCCGTCACGCCGATATTGAGGTTGCCCTGAGCGCTGATACCGGCGCCGTTGTAGCCATTGAGCTTCATGTCGTCGGCGCCGTCCCAGGACCACGTTCCGGCCTCGTCGCCGGCGCCCTTGTTGTACTGCGTGCCGCCAACGTTGACCCATTTGGCGGCGAGCGCCACGCTGGGTAGCAGCAGCTGACCGACCATGAGCGCGCAAGCCCCCGCACAGGCGAGCTTGGCGCCCACGCGACGCCACGTTCCGTGAGAGAGCGCGCACGCGCGGCCGTGGTCGATTGGGTTGTCATGGATTTGCTTTCGCATGTGAGCCTCCTTGTCGTAAGGGGTGCTTCTATAACACCATGTTACGGGAAGATATCCGGATCCCGGGGCACAAATTCTCATGTGGCGCACCTGCCAGCGCAAAAGGCAACGAGCACGCTATTGCCAAGCGCGCCCCGCCCCCCGAAAGGCCCACCCCCTACCGTCATGGTCTACAATCGAGGACACGATTATTCGTCCACCCGAAGGACCGTTCTTGAACCTGAGTAAGCCTAAAATCAACGCGCTTTTGGCACTCGCACTGTTTACTTTCGCCTTCCTTGCTGCCGAGTTTCGCTTCGATATCAATATCGGGCTACTCGCCGGCGCCGAACGCGTTGTGATCGCACAGGGCTTTATTCTGGGCGCGAGTGTACTCGGCTTTATCGGATACGCGCCGCTGCTCGGGCTCGCACAGCGCGAAGGCCACTCACTGGCAGCCGCCAACGCCGCCGTCCCTATCGTCATCGTGGGCCTGACCCAAATTCAGTTCCCTACGGCCCCGCTTGTGCTCGAGATTCTGGGCTGCGTGGCATTCTTTGGGCTCGGTCTGCTGGGCGCCGCCACTCACCACGCCTTTTCGTTGGCATTCCAGGATGACCCCAAGCTCGCCACCGGTGCGGGAGCGGCCTATGCCGCGGGCATCCTGATGCAGTTCGCCATTAACCTGCTCAATTGCGGCGGCATCGCAGAGCTCATCGCCCTTGGCACAGCGGCTATCGCCATCTCCGCCCTCAGCGTCGTTCCCCAAAAGGCTGCCGGGAGCTCCAGCCCCGCCATCAATCCCTTTGTTGAGCCCTCTCATGCCCTCACCAAACAGGCATGCTGGAGCATTGCGCTCGTCATGATTCTTGCCTGCTTGTTCTCGACCCTCGACAACGTGGTCACGCTCTCCAACGCCCACGGCACCATTGCCGTACAAACATGGCCACGCCTCTTTTTGGCGGCGAGCGGCCTTGCCGCCGGCATTATCTTTGATCTTGCCGAGCGCCGCTACATGGGACTTGTCATGCTCGGCATCGCCGTACTCTCGACCATTTCCATCCTAGCCGTAGAGGCCGGGGCCGATCCCAACCTGGGCCTTATCGTCTTTTACCTGAGCTCGGGCTTTTTCGTCACGTTCTTCACCGCCACGTTTACTCAGCTGGCACCGCACATGCATGCACCCTCCCTTTGGGCCGGCATGGGCCGCGCGGCCAATAACGTGTGCGCATTCACCACATCGGGCATCTCGCTTGCTCTCGTGACCTCGGGCAACGTTGCTCTCATCATGATCGGCGCGCTCGTTTTGCTCGTCGCTGCCTGCGCAGCATTCGTGGCAGCCGGCTTGTTCCGCCTGCCCCAAACCGAGCAGGAGCGCGAACATCAACAGCTTGCCGAGGAGGCGCTGGCAGCACCGAGTATCGAGGAGCAGCGTCAGGCCTTCATCACCGATCACGCTCTCACCCCGCGCGAAGTCGACGTGCTCGTGGCCGTAACCCAGGACGAACGCCCGCTCAAGCAGATCGCCGAGGAGCTCGGCATCTCGATGCGCATGGTACAGCGCCACCTGAGCTCTATCTACCAAAAGACCGACACACAGACGCGCGCCGGTCTCACCAAGGCCTTCCCCTCCGCCTAAAACAAAAACCACCACAAAGGTGCCTGTCCCCTTTGTGGTGGTTTCAGCTGGTTAGCCTTCGAGTTGGGCCACCTTGTAGCGGTAGGCTGCGGCGATGACGTCCTTGCAGCCTTCGCGGCCCAGCTTGGCGCGGTTGACGACGATGTCCTTGCCGCTCGTCATCTTCCACTTTCCGGCGCTGTAGCGCTTATAGAACGCCTCGCGCGCCTTCTGCTGCTGCTTGACCAGCTTGGCGCCCTTCTTTTTGTTAAGGCCGCGCTTTTTGCGCACGATCTCGACGCGATCCTCAAAGGGTGCGGTCACCAGCACGGCAATGTGATTGGGGTTGTTGCGCAACAGGTAATCGGACAGACGGCCTTCGATAATGCAGCTCTCGGCCTCGCCCAGATCCAAAATCACCTGGCTCATCTTTTGGAACAATTTATCCGAGTACGAACGCGCATCGTAGCGGTCGGGCAGAAACGCCATGTTCTCCACGGCCAGGCGCTCATCGTAGGCGGCCATCTTGTCGAGCGACTCGCCCGCGCGCAGCGACGCACGCACCAGCAGCTCGTTATCGTACAGCGGAATCCCCAACTCGTCGGCAAGCATGCGGCCAATCTCGTGGCCCTCGGCGCCAAAGTCGCGCGCGATGGTAATGACCACAGGACTCTTCTTGTTCTCCAGATCGCTCATCGCGATTCCTTTCTAACAGATGAGAAAAAGGCTGTCTATCGCCTTTTCTCACGATAGCGTACCAGGGAAAGCCAGGCTATGCGGCCACGATGCGACGTTGATATGCCCTCACCAGCAGCGAGATACCAAAGTTGAGCACAAAGTACATCGCAAACACCAGGCCGTAGAGCATAAGAACCTGCGACAGGTCGATCGCGTGGGCCATCACGACATTTGCCGTGTACATGAGCTCGGCCACGTTAATGCCCGAAAGATACGAGCTGTCCTTGATGACGGTCGTGCACTGGCTAAACAGCGCCGGAATGATCGTCTTAAACGTCTGCGGCAGAATGATGTAGCGCATGGTGGCAAAGAAGCCGAAGCCCTGGCTCTGCGCCGCCTCAAACTGGCCGCGCGGAATCGAGTTGAGGCCGCCGCGCACAATCTCGGCCATAACAGCGCTGGTAAACAGCGTAAAGGCGATGGTCGAAATCACAATGTCCAAACCCTGCACCGTAAAGTAGATAAACAGGATCCACAGCAGGTTTGGCGTGCAGCGGAACAGCTCGATATAGGCGCTCACCAAAATACGGAACGGGCGGGGCGCATAGCTTTTAACGAGCGCCAGCACCGTGCCAAAGATGAGCGAGAAAAAGATCGACAGCGCCGAGATCTCGATCGTCTTAACAAAGCCGCCCCAAATGTAGAGCAGGTTGGTCGCGTTGAAGATTTCCATGCGCTAGGCCTCCTCTACGTTGTCGAGCCCCAGCTCGGCCAGACTCACGCCGCGCGGACGCTCCTTGGAGCGGCGCTCGAGCCACTGCACCAACATGGCGAGCGGAAAGCAGATGATGAAGTACATAAGGCAGCAGACGATGTATCCCTGCAGGTAACCGTACAGACTCACAAAGTTGTCGGAACGGTACATAAGGTCGCCGCCGGCCACAAGCGCCAGAACCGACGTATTCTTGACCAGGTTGAGCGCCTGGTTACACAGCGGCGGCAGAATGATCTTGAATGTCTGGGGCAGCACGATGTACCAGTACGCCTGGGCACGGGTGAAGCCCTGGCTCTGGGCCGCCTCCATCTGACCACGCGGAACCGCCTCGATACCAGTGCGGATAACCTCCGAAATGTAGGCCGCGTGATACAGGCCCACACCCAAGAAGCCCAGCACGAACGGCGCGATGCGCACCGGCTGGTCGGCACCGGTTATGGCCTGCAAAAACTGCGGACCGGCCATGTACATAAAGAGCACCTGCACGGGCAACGGGGTGTTCTGGTAAAACTCCACGTACACGCGGCTTATGGCGCGCAGCACGCGCGAGCGAGTGGTAGAGAACACGCCCAGCAGCGTGCCCAGCACCAGCGACAACAGCAGGCCGGCAACGACCACTTGCAGCGTCACGCCAAAGCCCTCCCAGAAGGGCCCCATATTTTGAAATGTCGTCGACCAACGGTCGGCGTCAAATAATCCTTCGAGCATTTGATTCCTTCCTTGGACGATGCGCCTATACAAGACCCCAGGTCTTGACCTCTTGGTCGAGCCAGCCGTCGGCCAGGCGATCGCAAATCACCTGATCGACCACGGCCGAAAGGTCGCAGCCCTTCTTGGTCGCCACGCCGTAGCCCTGCTCGCCGAACTTGACCTCGGGCTGCAGCAGCTCAACGGTCTCGTTCATGTAACCGGCCAGCGTGGAGCGGTCCATGGCAAAGACGTCGATATTGCCGGCGTCGAGCGAGCTCTTGATGATGGGGTAGCCGCTAAAGGCCCTAAACTCGGGCTCGCAGCTAAAGCCGTTGTCCTTGATCATCTGCTCGATCAGGCCCTGCGTGGTAGCACCCTGGCTCACACCAATGACCTTGCCGTCCAGGTCCTCAATCGAGGTAAAGCCCGAACGCTTCTTGACCATGAGTCCCACGTAGTCGGTACGGTACGGCGTCGAGAAATCCCAGCTCTTCTTGCGCTCGTCGGTGATGGTGTAGGTCGCCGCGACCACATCGAGCTGGCCGTTATCGATCAGCGGGCCGCGCGTCTTGGGCGTTACGTCGGTAAACTCGACAAGCTCCTGGGCACGGGCATCCTTGTAGCTCACGCCAAAGACGGCAGCGGCGATCTGGTAGCACAAATCGACTTCCATGCCCTCAAAGCGGCCCTTGGCGGTGTCGTAATAGCCGTAGCCGGGAACGTCTTTCTTAACGCCGGCATTCAGATGGCCACGCGTTTTGATGGCCGCAAGCTTGGACCCCTTGTCGGAGTCCTCGCCGCTGGTGGAGTTGCCGCAACCGGTAAGCGCGGTCCCCGTCAGCGCAAGCATGCCGGCGCCAGCCAGCTGCAAAAAGTGACGGCGCGACACGGCCGCCCTCGTCATATCCGTCATGTCCATCACCGCGCCTAGTGCAGAATCTTGGACAGGAACTCGCGGCAGCGCGGGTTCTCGGGGTTATCGAAGAAGTGCTCAGGCGTGCCCTCCTCCAGAATGCGGCCGTCCTCCATAAAGATGACGCGGTCGGCCACCTGGCGCGCAAAGCCCATCTCGTGCGTCACGCAGATCATGGTGATATCCTCCTGCGCGAGCTCAATCATAACGTCCAGAACCTCCTGGACCATCTCGGGGTCGAGCGCCGAGGTCGGTTCGTCAAACAGGATGATGGGCTGCTTGGTGCACAGGGCACGGGCAATGGCGATGCGCTGCTGCTGACCGCCCGAGAGGTTCTGCGGATACTCGCCGGCCTTATGCGCCATGCCAACGCGCTTGAGCGCGGCGATGGCGATCTCGGTCGCCTCCTCCTTGCTCTTCTTTTGCAGCTTGATGGGCGCGAGCGTCAGGTTGCCCAGCACCGTCATGTTGGGATACAGGTTGAACTGCTGAAACACCATGGAGCTGTACTTACGAGCCATCTCCAGGTGATTCTTTTTGGTGAGCGGCGTACCGTCGATGACGACCTCGCCCGACGTGGGCTCCTCCAGATAATCGACGCAACGGATGAGCGTCGACTTGCCCGAGCCGGAAGGCCCGATCATTACGAGCTTCTCGCCGCGCTTGACGGTGAGATTGATATCTTTGAGCACATGCAGGTCGCCAAAGTACTTGTTGAGATGCTTGATCTCGATCATGTCTGCCATGAATGTCCCTTCCCTGCGTTTACACGAGTTGAACTATTGTACGGAAAGAACCGCGTTTCCGCAGCCCGCACTACATTCCCGTAAAGAACCCGCAACCTTCCACCTGCTCGTTGGCGCTCATTGGGGACAGACTTAAATGAGTACCTGCTCATTGGGCACTCATTTAAGTCTGTCCCCAATGAGTGCCCAACCAGCAAAAAGGGGCGCGACCGCAATGGTCACGCCCCCCAACATCAACTATGTACCGCTCGGCCCCTACGCTAGTTTGGCTCCGACGATCTTTGCGGCGGCCGGCTTATCGAAGTTGCCGCCGGTGGCCTTGCCCAGGGCACCCATAACCTGGCCCATCTGCTTCTTGGACGTGGCGCCCAGCTCGGCGATGACCTGCTCGATCAGAGCCTCGAGCTCCTCGCCCGAAACCTGCGCGGGCAGCAGGCTCTCCAGAATCTTGACCTGCTCGGTCAGGTTGTCGGTACGCTCTTGGTCGGTACCGGCCTTGATGGACATCTCCAACGTCTCGCTCGTCTGCTTAATCAAACGTTTGATCATGCTGTTGACGTCTTCCTCGGTCACATCGCGGCGCTCGTTGACCTCGATATTCTTCACCTCGGCCTTGACCTGGCGAATGATGGACAGGCGAACCTTGTCCTTGGCCTTCATGGCCGCAATCATTTCCTTCTGCAGCTCTTCGTTGGTCATCTGCAAATCCTCCTCAATAGTGCGGACGGCACTCACACGAGCGCCGCCCCATGATTACTCAGTCGTCGACGAATCGTCGGTCGAACTCTTGGTGACGCCCTTCAGGCTGACGTTGTACGGCACGTCCTTGGGCATGGGGTTAACGGTGATGTCGGCATCCTTCTTGTACTGCTCCAGCCACTCGCTGTACGCGGTGCTGGCCGCTTGCGTCTTCACCACATTGGAAACGTACTTCTTGATGGCCTTGGGCACCTGGTTGATGTCATCGACCTGATTATCGACATGGAAGTAGTCGGTGCACTTGATGATGTGGTAACCATAGGTCGACTCGACGACGTCGCTCACGTCGCCCTTGTTGAGCCCCTCGAGCGCCGTCTGGTAGCTGTCGACGAAAGTGGTGAGCTTATCCCAGCCCACATCGCCCTTCTTCTCCTTGGAACCGGTGTCCTCGGAGTACTGCTCAACGGCGTCCTCAAAGCTCAGCTCACCGGAGTTGATCTTGTCCAGGCACTCCTGTGCCTTGGCCTTGGCGGCAGCCTTGTCCTCGTCGGAAGCGTCGGAATCAACCTTGATCAGGATGTTCGACGAGCGGCGAGCATCGTTGTAGTTAGACAGGTTCTCGTTGATGTAATCGACGATCTCGCTGTCCTTGGGCTTGCTGGTGGGCGCCACGGCATCCTTGAGTTTCTGCTGCGCCAGGCTCTCCTTGAGCGAATCCTTGTAGGTGTCCTCGGTATAGCCGTAGGTCTTGAGGGTCTTCTTAAAGGCCTTGGCACCGCCCGCGCTCTTGCACGCGTCCTTCCAAGCCTTCTCGACCTCCTCGTCCGACACCGTCACGCCGTTCTCCTTCTGTGCCTGCTGAAGCAGAATCTGCTGCGTGTAGGAGTCGATGAGCTGCTTGCGGTACTTCTTGGGCGTGAGGTCGTTGTCAACCAGATACTGCGCCCAATCCTCATCCTTGGTGTAGCCGTAGGACGTGCGCATGCTCATGATCTGCTTGGTCACGGTGTCCTCGGTAAGGTTGGTGCCGTTGATAGTGGCAGCAACACCGCCGGTCAGCTTGTAGCCCGAGGTGTCCTCAGCCTGCGACATAAGGCCGGAGCACGCCATCGCCGAGACAGAAAGCAGCATCGCCAGCACGCCGATGACCACCAGAACGATCTTGACGGTCTTAGACACGTACGTCTTGCGCTGCTTCTTGCGAGAGCTGGAGGCAGCGCGGGCCTGCTGCTCGGGCGTCGGCGCGGCCTCGGAGTTCTTTTTCTTATTTGCCATAGTTGGCCTTTCGCATAACGAATCGAACAAACGCCATTGTGTCACAACGCGGCCCCCGCGACACGCTTGGTGCATTGGGGACAGGTTAATCTGCACCATTTTGGTGCAAAGGGGACAGCTCTGGCACTTGGCACTTGGGGACGTTCTTTATATGCCGGCACTTCGGGACTGTCCCTTACTGCCGGCAGAGACGATATGAGCAGGACATAAAAACATTGAGAGCCCCTGCTGC
>CAJJQF010000058.1:0-8294 GCA_905193815.1 uncultured Collinsella sp.
TAACCGGGAGGTCACAAGTTCGAATCTTGTCAGGTCCACCACTTTCTTTCGCAATAAACACCCCAGCGAGAGCCGAGTCGCCGCTGGGGTGTTTATTACTGTCTCCGTGGGGGTTTAGCTCAGCTGGGAGAGCGCGGGCTTTGCAAGCCTGAGGTCAGGGGTTCGATCCCCCTAACCTCCACCATGATGGACCTGTAGCTCAGTTGGTTAGAGCGTCCGGCTGATAACCGGGAGGTCACAAGTTCGAATCTTGTCAGGTCCACCATCAAAACTGTGAAGAGCCCTGGGGCATTGCCTCGGGGCTTTTTTCTTGTCTGTGATAAATCTCATTTTGGTTTTGTGTGCTGTGCGAAAGATTGGGTAGTATAGCTATTCAATGCGGTCGAGCTGCCGCGTGTTAACCGCTACGTACCGGAGGTGTTCCATGGTTCGTGTCGACATAGAGACCATCGTCATGGCCGCCGGTCCCGTGCCATCGCTTATCGTGCTTCGCGAGCGCTGCGGCAAGTCGGACTCGCCCGCACCGCTGCGTTCTCTTTCCATTCAGACTGGTTCGTTTGAAGCTGCTGCCATTAGCCGCGGCATCGATAGCGGCCGTGCCGAGCGCCCGATTACCCATGACCTGTTGCTCGATACTGTTGACGCCCTGGGTGCCAAGCTCGAGCGCATCGAGATCGATCGCGCCGAGCCGCCGGTGTTCTACGCGACGATCGTCGTACTGGCCGATGGTGACGAGCGCAAGATCGACGCCCGCCCCAGTGATGCCATTGCCCTTGCCGTGCGCAGCAATGCCCCCATGTTTGTGGAGGACGACATCATGAATCGCCTGGGCACTGTTTCTACCCACGCCGAGGAAGTCGACGACGAGCAGGAGTTCGAGAAGTTCGACGAGTTCGTCCATACGCTCTCCCCCGATGACTTCTAAATGCGGGGCGGCCGGGTTGCGGAGCGTTCGCTGATGGCCGGCGGTATGTCGGCTGAGGCGGCGGCCATTGCACGCGAGGCCCAGATGCACTCGGAGGCTTCTGAGGCGGCTCGCATTGCCTATGTGACGCAGGCCCGCACGCTTCGCGAGCGTCGCGGCTCGTTTATCAAGATGGTTGTCATCTCCGCCCTTGTTGCGGCAATCTGCTCGCGCCTTCGTGGTACAGTTGGTGCGCTTGGGTTTTCGATCTCTACGGGCCTCGTGATCTGGGGTGTGGTCGATGCGGTCATGCTGACCAGTCAGATCAAGGTGCTCGACAAGCGCGCAGCGGACATGATGCGCGCCCGCGACGCTGCCGCCAGGATCGCCGCCGAGGCACAAGAACTGTAACGACGCCAGACTCGATGGGAAGGTCTAAAGATGGCACAGGATATGCAGGACGCCGGTAACGTCTCCGCCGAGCTCGACGCCATGGTGTGCGATCTGATCGGCGCGTTCTTGGACGACCTTGCCGCCGGTGAAAACCCTGGCGTGGTCGTGGCAATTGAGGACGCCGCTTCCAACCGTTATCTGGCGGCGCTCGATGAGGATGGCGAAGAGGCGTGCCTCGAGGCGGCCACCAACTTTATCTCCGAGCACAAGATGGGTCTTAAGGACGAGGGCCTGGGCCGTATCGCTCGCTATGCCATCGGCTACACCGGCTGCGTCGAGATTGACGGAGGCTACCACGACGCTCTGCTCGTGAGCTTCTTTGAGACTACGCTCGAGAGCGGTTTTTCGGCATATGTGCTGTATGAGGGCATGGGCGCCGGCGATGGTTTTATGTGGAGCGACCCTGAACCTGCAGGTGAGGAAACCCCTCTCATCTAAAATCGCTAAAATAAACGAGTTTTTCGGTAAAAGGCTCAATATTCCCGCTGAGCGTTGTATCGCTGGGCGGGCCGCATACGCGTGCCGTTTGTATATGGATAGAAGATAGGGGAACTACATGCGCGTAGACAATCTGAGGAACATCGCCATCATCGCCCACGTCGACCACGGCAAGACGACGATGGTCGACAAGCTCCTGCGTGCCACGGACGCCTTCCGTGCCAACCAGCAGGTCGAGGACCGCGTCCTGGATTCCAACGACCAGGAGCGCGAGCGCGGCATTACGATTCTCGCCAAGAACATCTCTATCGAGTACAAGGACGTCAAGATCAACGTCATCGACACCCCGGGCCACGCCGACTTCGGTGGCGAGGTCGAGCGCGTGCTGCGTATGGCCGACGGCGCCCTGCTGCTGGTCGACGCTTTTGAGGGCCCCATGCCCCAGACCCGCTTCGTGCTGCGTCACGCTATCGACACCGGCCTTAAGATCATGATCGTCATCAACAAGATCGACCGTCCGGGCGCCAACCCCGAGAAGGCCTACAACGACTGCCTGGACCTCATGGCCGACCTGGGCGCCACCGACGACCAGCTTGAGTTCGCCATGGAGCACGTGGTCTACGCCAGCGCCATGAATGGCTTTGCCCGCCTTGACCCCAACGACGGCAACATGGACATGTACCCGCTGCTCGACATGATCATCGACGATATGCCCGCGCCCGAGGTTGACGAGAACGCCCCGCTGGCCATGCAGTGCGTGACCATCGACCACTCCAACTTCGTCGGCCGTATCGGCATCGGTCGCGTGTACTCCGGCACCATTCACCAGGGCGACCAGATCCTGGTTGTGAAGAACGACGGCTCCAGCGCCACCGCTACCGTCAAGCAGCTCTTTACCTTCGACTACCTGGGCCGCACCGAGTGCCAGGAAGTCGGCGCCGGCGATATCGCTGCTGTCGTGGGTATTGACCGCACCGATATCGGCGATGTCTACACCGATCCCGAGAACCCCGTCGAGCTCGAGCCCATTGAGATCGACCCGCCGACCCTGTCCATCGTCTTTGAGGCTTCGACCTCCCCGCTCGTCGGCCGTGACGGCGACATCGTGGGCGCCCGTCAGCTTAAGGAGCGCCTGTTCAACGAGGCCGAGAACAACGTGACTATGAAGATCGAGGAGCTCGAGGACAAGAGCGGCGTCGAGGTCTCGGGGCGCGGCATCCTGCACCTGTCCGTCCTGATGGAGTCCATGCGCCGCGAGGGCTTTGAGTTCCAGGTCGGTCGTCCCCGCGTTCTGTTTAAGAAGGACGAGAATGGCAACAAGATGGAGCCCGTCGAGCAGGCCGTCGTCGAGTGTCCGGACGAGTACTCGGGCAAGGTCGTTGAGGTCTTCGGCACCTCCGGCGGCATCATGACGAGCATGGATACCTCGGGCATCGTGACGCACCTCGAGTTTAAGATTCCGACCCGCGGCATCATGGGTCTTAAGAACCGCATCATGAACGTCACCCACGGCGAGGGCGTGTTCTACCACACCTTCCTGGAGTATGGTCCTTACGCTGGCGAGATCGGTAACCGTCAGAACGGCGCCATGATTTCCATGACCACCGAGAAGGCCGTTGCCTATGCTCTGGGTACGCTGCAGGAGCGCGGCCAGCTGTTTGTTGAGCCGGGTACCGAGTGCTATGAGGGCATGATCGTGGGCGAGCGCAGCAAGGCTGGCGACATGGTCGTCAACATCGCGCGTACCAAGAACCTGGGCAACCAGCGTTCCTCGACCTCCGATATCTCCGTCCAGCTGGTGCCGCCCCGCACCTTCTCACTGGAGGAGGCGCTGGAGTACATCGCCGACGATGAGCTGGTGGAGATCACTCCCAAGAACATCCGCCTGCGCAAACGTCTGCTCAACGCCACCGACCGCAAGAAGGCTGCCGTCCGCGCCGGCCAGGTCAACAAATAAGCGCTGGGCTTTATAGCGTCTAACAAGAAAGGGCGTCGACCGCAATGGTCGGCGCCCTTTCTTGTGCAAGGGGGACAGGTTCGTCTGCACCACAGCGGGGGCGGTTACCCCCCCCGTCGGCTTGCCGATCAAAGTTAAGTTGTTTAAACATATACATAATTCCACAGGATATAACCGCTTTGATACAAAACCGTTAACAGTTAAATATCAACTGGTATTAAATTAAAATACCTCTTTACCTGCGGTTTACATGACTGGTATCTATATTGTATTTTATGCATGTGGCATAGACGAACCGTCTTAGAAGTTGCCCCCAATGGGTTCTTGCAATGTGCTAGGTAGGTTCTCGTAGATGTTGGGGCTTGTGTTCGATCCGACGATTCGCCGTATTCCACACCGTGTTGCAGGAATTAAGGGACAACTATGAACGCACACCGCTCGCGGTCGCTGGGTATGGCGGCCCTGATCTTCATTTTGATTAGCCTTACCGCTGCAGTTTTTCACGGCGCAGCCCCCGTGCGCGCCGAGGATGCGACGACGCCGACGCCGGTTGTGATTGATGGGACGACGGCGGACGTTACGGTTGAGCTGTTTACCGATGAGGGTCGTAAAACGCCTTTGGATGATAATGCCGTGCTTTCGACCAACACACTCTACGGTTCATTTAGTGCGAAGTTCGAGGCAAATCATGGCCCGAGTGCGGAGCGAAACGTTGCGGAGTACTCTCTCCCGGACAGCATTAAAGCATTTGACAATACCGGTGACCGCCTTATGGATGATTCCAATCAAGAGGCCGGTACTTGGAGATGTGAGAACAATAAGCTGATTTTTACTTTTAAAGAGTCATGGATTAAGACACATCCATCCGATGTGCATGTTGGTGCTGATTTTTCATTCAAGCTAGCAAATGAGAACGTTGGCTCCGGCAATACAACAAAAGTCAAGTTTCCCGGTACAGCCGAATTCGACATCGTAACAACAGATGGCGCTGTGACGGGAGAGAAGAAAGGAAAGTTCTCTCAATCCGGCGGCGAGGGAAAAGTAACATGGACCCTCAATCTCGAGGTTGCCTCCTATGCTCACAATGTCTGCCTCACGGATGAGCTTGGCAATAACTTCTCGTTCGTGCCTGGGTCATTTAAGCTGAACGATCGGGAGCTCAATCCACAACCAACCATAAATAAACAGACTGCGAATCTGAATTTGGGGGATTTGGCCAAAGGGACTTATACGATTACCTATGATTCAGTGATGAACCCGGATGTATCCGTGGGCAACAAAGTTTGGATTAACCAACTCGACGATTCAAAAAACAATGCCAGCTGGACATGGGGCGGAGACCGTAGAGGTGGATTGGAAAAGCCAAGTTCAGCAAATGATTTCCGCTATGACATGATCAACAAGAGCGATGGCACCGGAACGCCGTCCGATATCACCTGGACGGTCACGCTCAACAACGGTGATATCAAAACCGACATAAATGGCTATACATTCACCGACACGCTGGATGAAAATCAGACTTATACGGGTGAATACGTTGTTTATAAGGGGCTTTACGGCGAGAATAAGATTGCCGACGGCAATCTCGATGGTTCCACCGGCACGACGTTTAGCTATACGTTCTCAGATCTATCTGACGCGGATAAGTACCAGCCCTATCGCATTGTCTATCACACCAAAATGAGAGATCCAGGCTCGTATGAGCCCGTTAAAAATACGGCAAAGATCGAGCATGAGAGGACGACGCTGCCATCGGGGACAAGCACGGCAACGTTTAGGCGCGGCATTGTCGAGCAGCTGATCACCAAAGAGTTGAAGTCGCATGACCAAAACGGCAATGCCACCTGGATCACCCATGTGAAGATTCCCGAGACGGTCGATGTGTCTCAAGTTAAGATCCTGGACACGTTCAAGAGTACATACCTGCAGCATCTTAAAGTTCAGTCGCTTTCTGTGAAAATTGGCAATGTTACGCTCACTGAAGATACCGGCCAGGGCGGAGACTATTACTTTTCCAAGCGTGAAGAGACGACGAGTGGTAACAAGATCAACTTCAATATTCAGTTGCGTAACACCGATAAGGTGACAAGGGAGCTTAAATCCAACGAATACAAGATTGATGTTATCTATACGACCAAGACCGACAACCTTGATGGTCAGTATTGGAATTTGGCGGCTGTGGAGTTCCCATTTGCAGGACAGAACTTCAAACAGTATTCGGGCGAACCGTATTACATCGTTAACAACTCCAAGACGCCTAATGTGGACAAATCGTCGGATGGATATACGTGGGATGGCAAATTTGATTGGTCGCAGGTCGAGCCCGGCTCAACTGAAAAGGGTGCCTGGATTGCGACGTGGACGGTTTGCGCCAACCGCTATAAGACTCCTGCTGATCAATTCTATGGTGCTGGAAAGCTTGACGGTCAGCCCATAACGATTAAGGATACCTTGCCGGCGGACGGAACTATGAGCTTTGTTCCCGGATCGGCCACATATACGCTTTATGCGAATCCCTATGACGAGCGTAGGGAAGCCGAACGTGAAGTGGCGAATCAGAGTGTTGAAGGGAATGTTTCAGGTAATGAAGTTACCTTCTCCATCCCCACGACGGCACTCGGTAACTATGCCGGCTATGTCAAGCTTACGTATCAAACGGCAATAAAGCGCAGCGTGCTCAACACTTCTACGAACTCGACTACGCTCAAAAACTCGGCCAGCGCTGAGTCGGGTAAAAAGACGTTCGACACCGGTAGTGGCATCGTCACCATTAAAAACAACGTGCTGCAAAAGACCGGCGCGCAGGTCGATAACAGCAACCGCATCAAGTACACCATTTTTGTCAATGAATCGGCAGTTGACCTTAAGAAGGACAGCGACTTCCTTGAGCTTGTCGATGTCATGGATGCCAAGTGCACGCTGGTGACGGATTCGGTCAATGTGTCCCAATGCGATGGGACAGGCTGGAAGTTGCTTGGCTCTGACAAATGCCCCGTTTCCGCTAGGACCATTGAAGATGAAAACGGCGCGGCGTGTACAAAGATGACGCTCCGCGTTCCCGATGAGGAATATCTCAAAGTTGAGTATGAAGTGATTCCTGCAGGTAACGAGGGGGAAACGGTTTCTCTGCGCAACAAAGCGTCGCTTACGGGTGTCTACGACGGTGATACGGTCCATTCAAAAGACTGGGTTATTCAAAAGGTGTCCGGTTTGGCTGGTGGTAGCGGTTACGGCGTAACGATTACCAAGGTCGACGAGAGTGATATCACAAAAAAGCTGCCCGGTGCTAAGTTCACGCTCTATGAGGTCGATATGGATAAGGCCTTGGATTCCGACCTCGATTCTGCGAAAACGTGGATTCGGAGTGCTGAAACAGACGAAAAGGGCACGGTAACGTTCGGCACTCCTACGCAAAAGATGAAAGCCTACAAGTTGTATTGCCTTGAGGAGACCAAGGCGCCGAGCGGATACAACGTTATCTCTAAACCGGTGTGGATTCTGCTCAAAGGCAACAATGAGGACGACTATCAGAAGGCCCTTACTAAGGCAGAAGAGCTGAGGGCAAAGGGTGTCGACATTGACACCCCAACGGCGAGCACCGACATCACGGTCTGTGATGCGCCCTATAGTGGCCAAGCTACGATTTCTGCAAAGAAGGTGCTTAAAGGTTCGACTTTGCAAAAAGACCAGTTTGGGTTTGTACTCAAGGATGCCGACGACAAGGTGCTTCAGATCATGAAGAACGGTGCCGATGGCGATATCAGCTTTATTTTGAATTACACCAAGATGGGGACCTATGAGTATATGATCTCCGAGGTCGAGCCCGAGGGTGCTGTCGGCCATGTTAAGGATCACATCACCTATGACACAACCGAGCACAAGGTCATAGTTACGGTGACCAATGGCGAGGGGCAACTTAATACCGCCGTTACCTACGACAACGGCTCTACAACCCCGCCGATCTTTACCAACAAGTACTCGACCACGCTTCCCGAGGCGGGCGGCGCTGGCTTGACTATGACATATCTTGCCGGCGCTTCGCTGTTGTGCTTTGCCGCGACGTGGATGCATGCTCGTCGTCATCGCGATCTGGATCGAGGTGGTCGCCGTGAGTAAACTGCACCGCCGCTTGTTGACCGTCATGATGGTGGCCATGACGGCTATCCTCGCTTTTGCAGCGTCGCCCGAGATGGCCCGTGCTGCCGATGCCGGGGCCATCACGATTGGCGGCAACGTCGCGACGCAATACGATGCGTACCAGCTCTTTTCGGCAACTGTTACCGATAAAGCCGGCTCCGATCAAAAGGTCGCGACGGACTTGGCGTGGGCGAATGATGCCGTTTGCCAGGCCGTTCTCCCGGTGCTTCATGATGCGGGGTTCGACAGCACGGTCTCGACGGCGCAAGCGGCTGCCGAATGGATGAATGCCGACGGGCACATGACGACCGCGCTGGCGACAAAACTCGCCAGAGCAATTTGCAAATCCGGCGTCTCTTCCGTTTCCCTTACCGCGGGCACGGAGGCCGAGCTGCCCTGCGGCTA
>CAJJQF010000059.1:0-7958 GCA_905193815.1 uncultured Collinsella sp.
GATTGTCCCACGTATGGGGTCTTTACGCCTCCAAAAATGCGCCGGTCTGGCGGCCCCACAAGCTTGCGTACTCGCCGCCTGCCTCGACAAGCTGCGCATGCGTACCGTCCTCGACGATCTCGCCGTCCGCCAGCACCACGATGCGGTCGAGCGCCGCCACGGTGGACAAGCGATGTGCCACCACAATAGAGGTGCGGCCGCGCATCAGGTTCTCAAGCGCCTCCTGCACCAGCGCCTCGGACTCACTGTCCAGGGCAGAGGTCGCCTCGTCGAGCACCAGAATCGGCGCGTCGGTGAGGATGGCACGGGCGATGGCCACGCGCTGGCGTTGGCCGCCCGAAAGCTTAACGCCGCGCTCGCCCACCATGGTGTCAAAGCCCCGGGGCAGGCGGTCGATAAACTCCAGGGCATTGGCCAAGCGGGCCGCCTCGCGGATCTGTTCGTCGGTGGCGTCGGGGCGGCCGTAGGCGATGTTCTCGCGAATGGAGCGGTGAAACAGCAGCGCCTCCTGCGGCACGTAGGCAACCTGGCGGCGCAGGCTCTGCTGCGTGCAGCGCGAGACGTCCTGACCATCCACGAGCACGCGGCCGCCCTGAACATCGTCTAGGCGCAGCAGCAGCTTGGTGAGCGTCGTCTTACCCGAGCCCGATTTGCCCACCAGGCCCACGCGCTGGCCCGCCGCCACATGAAGTGTCAGGTCATCGAACACGCTCTCGCCCGCCGCAGCGTCACGGTACGCAAAGCTCAGGTGCTCAAAATCAATCGCGCCCTCGGTCACTTTAAGCTCAGGGGCGTCCGGGTCGTCTGCCACCAAACGTGGCTCGTCCAGCACGCGCGTCATCTCGGCCGCATCGCCCAAAGCGCGGTTGATGCGCTGCATCATGGAACTCACGTAGTTCAGGCGCATGGTGAGGTTATAGGTGTAGGTAAAGATCATGACGAGCGCGCCGGCAGAGATGCCAAACCACGCGTTGCCGCCCGCGACGAACACACTCACCACGGCCATGGTGATGACGATAAGGCCCGAGGTCGTAAAGTTGCGCTGCATCATGGCGTGCATCGAGACCGTCTCGGCATCGCGCGCGGCACGATCGGCGGCGTCGAACAGATCGCGTTCAAAGTCCTCGCACCCGCAGGTCTTGACGGCCAAGATGTTCGTGACCGCATCGGACAGCACGCCCGAGAGCTTGTTCTGCGCGGCGGACGTCGCGGCCGAAAGCGGCATGATGCGCTTGTACATAAGCCAGACAAACGCGATGTAGACGACTATGATGCACACCAGGATCACGGTAAACGTCGGCACCACCGGGGCGAGTGCGACCACGGTGCAGATGACCGAGGTGATGGTGGGGATGAGCGAATACACCGTCACGTCGACCAGACCCGTGTAGCCGCTCATAAAACGGCTTGTCTGGCTCACAAGCGATCCGCCAAAGCGGCTGGTATGGAATGTCATGGATTGATTGGAGAGCGTGTCGAAGCACAGACGCGCCAGGTGATAGTTGCCTGCAATCTCGAGCTTGTAGACGGTGTAGTCCTGTAGCTTGGAGAGGATCTGACCCACCAGGTTAACGAGTACGAGCGCCAGGATATAGGGGCCGAAGACCTCAAACACCTGGTCACCCGCCACGGGACCGGCTTGAACGCGGTCAACGATAAGGGCCATCACATAGGTATTGGCAAACGTCAGCAAAAAGATGTAGCCCGCCGATGAGAACACCGAGAGAAAGACAATCAGCGGCTGCGTGCGCGTGACTTCCCAAAACCGCTGCAGCGTGCGGCGCACGGTGGAGCGGCTGAGCGGGCTGGTGCTTCTCTGAGACATGGGCTTCCTTTCGCGTCTGATAGGGCGAAACGCCATTGTTGCACATTGGAGCACGCTTCAGACAAGTGCGATACGAAAAGCGGTGGGGCGCCCGCGTTTGCGCCGGTGCCCCACCGTCTTGTTGCAATTAGTCCTCGTCTTCTTGGTCTGCGAGAAGGCTTGCGGACGTGAGTCCCAAGATTTCATCGGCTTGGTCGGCATCTTCCAGCGCGTCGATGTCCTTGAGCTTGCGCTCCATAACGTTGGTGCGCGTGGTGATGATGCCCTCGACCGTTTTGCCCGCGGTCTCGATCTGCTGCTGGGCGCGGCGCAGCGCCTTTTGATAGCGCGGCAGCTCGGCCTTGACAGCGGAGAGCACGCGCAGCACGTCATCGGTGCGTTTTTGCAGCTTAAACGTTTGGTAACTCATCTGCAAGCTGTTGAGAATGGCCGCCATGGTGCTAGGGCCGGCAACGTTGACGTGATAGTCGCGGCCCAGGGTCTCGATAAGCCCGGGGCGGCTGACGATCTCAGCGTACAGCCCCTCAAACGGCACGAACATGAGGCCAAAGTTGGTCGTTGCCGGCACACTCAGGTACTTTTCGCAGATGTCCTTAGCCTCGCGCTTCACCATCATATCGAGCGTCTTGCGTGCGGCGGCGACGGCCTCAGCATCGCCCGACTCCTGTGCGTCGAGCAAGTGCTCGTACGCGTCGCCCGGAAACTTGGAGTCAATCGGCAGCAGCACGGGGTCGCCCTCGTCCACCGGCAGCTTGACGGCAAACTCAACGCGCTCCGAGGCGCCGGGCTTGGTGGCGACGTTTTCCAGATACTGGTCGGATGTAAGGATGTCCGCCAGAATTGCACCCAGCTGCACCTCGCCCAAAATGCCACGCGCCTTCACATTGCCCAGCACGCGCTTAAGATCGCCCACTCCGGTGGCGATGGATTGCATGTCGCCCAATCCCTTGTACACGGCCTCGAGCTGGTCGCTCACCTGCTTAAACGATGCAGACAGGCGATCGTTGAGCGTACGGGAGAGCTTCTCGTCCACCGTCGCGCGCATCTGATCGAGCTGCACGTTGTTGTCCTTGCGGATGGCGCCCAGCTGGACATCGACCGTCTCGCGCACCTTGTCCAGGCGATGCTCGATGCCCTCGCGATTGGCGCCGAGCTGTTGGGCCGTCTCGCGGCGCAGGTCATCCATCCGGTCACCAGCTTGCGAAAACTCACGTGCGATGGTCAGGTAACGTTGCTGCTCCACGGCCGCATCGGTCGTCTGCTGCTGCGCGATGGCATTGGCCGTGCGGCGGGTTTCGGCCAGCGCGACGTTCAGGGCATCGAGCGCGTTGTTGGCCTGCTCGAGTGCTGCCAGCGTTTCCGCGCTACTGTCGCCACGCTCCCGCAGCTCGGCACGCAGGCTCTTGAGCTGGAGGGCGCAAGCCACAGCAGCCCCCACCGCCACCAAGGCGATCACAACAAGCACAATATCAATAGCAGACATAAACTCCGCCCAACAAACCCAATCGAGCACCAATCAAAACCGCGATCAATCTTACCCCGCCACACACACGGATCACTCACTGCCTTGCAGACAAATTTCTCTTAGAGCCGCGGACGCTAAAACGCTAGCTCTCCCAGCCGGCGCGGATTGTTGTTATGACATCGTCTAGGCGCTGGCCGAGGGCTGACAGATGTTGGAGCACTTCGCCGGGCGAAGCACCGTTGAGGATGCAGGTGAGCGCATACGAGACCAAGAAAATCGCCGCAAGTCCTAGCGGAATGAGCACGATCATCGCCAATGTGCGCAGGCGCTGGCCCACGCGGCGACGACGCGCACGACGCTTGTCGAACGCGAGCTCCTGCGCATATGAATCTTGCTGTACGGAATAGGCCTCTGGTGCCGATTCGCCCGCAGGCGAAACCGCGGGTGTAACGTTTTGCGCAGGGGGCTGGGCTGCCGCCCCCTGCATTTGCATCTCCATGAGTCGTTGCTGCTGACGCAGCATGCGCTCAGCCTGTTGCTGCGGAGTCTCAAGAAACAGATCCATGCTGGCCTCCAAAATCGGAGCATTCGACGCTTACGACCAGCATCCCGCACCGCCATGACCGCGACAACGCAATCGCCGGCAATAGCCACAAAGTTTCTTTTGCTCAAAAGCTGTCGAAAAGCTCAACAACTCCCCTACCAGCACTTTCTCTGAGCTTTTTTCGCCAGCAATCTTTTGGCCTTCCACCCTTACGCCAACTGACCAAAATCTAACCAAAAGCTTGACGAAAATTGTGGAGACCGGGACCCCACAAAAACGTGCCGCCCCAAAAAGGGGCGGCACACAATCTTTAATATCAGCTTTTCTGTAGCGAGCATGCGACGACTCAACGCCGGAGCGCAGGGCGGGGAAACCTTTGCCTCATGCGACCCTGCGAAGCCGTGAGCGAGAGGGAAAGGTGTCCCCGCCCTGCGCTCCGTGGTCGGTGAGGACAGACTACATGCCCGCGAGACCGCGGGCGGCGGTGGCGCACATAAACGCCAAGGTTAAAATCACGAGCGAGCCCGCAATGTCTGCCAGCACGCCCATTGCACGACGCTCAAACAACCAGCTCTCAAAGTGCGGGGCGACGTTGCGCCAAACACGCCACAGCAAGATGCCCATACCGATGACGCCTGGGATATTGAGCAGTAGGATCTCGGAGCACAAAAGACCGATCAGGTTGCCGGCGGCAAAACCAGCGTCGCCCTCGCAGTATTTGCGATAAATCATGTACAACATGTACGCCACAAACGGCTGCAGGCACGCAGAGATAAACGTAACCACCATCGAGGGGTCCTGAGAAAAGACATCGGTGAGCTTATCCACGCTCGTGGCATCCTTAGAGGCCAGGAACAGGCCAATGACCACCACGGGCACCACGCCCAAGATAACCTCGACCAGAGTAAACAACTTAGCAGTCAAATCCTCACTAGCCGAATTCAAATGGGGCGCCCACTCAGGATGAGCATGCACGCCGACTTTCTTGTCCTTCTCAGCACGATCGGCCTTTTTACCCTCGGCAACCCGACGACCAGGATCCTTGCGAGTTCCCGCCGCAGCAACCCGAGCCCGAGACTTCTTGCCCATAAAAAACACCCCATCAGGTAGTAGATAAACTAAAAGTCGCCACCCAGTGTACCCCCTAAACAACGGCGCCGCCCCAACCCGGAGCAAGCCCCGTCAACCAAATAACCGAACCATCAACCAAATGGCCGCAACCCAATCCCTATACAAAACGTGCCGCCCAAAAGGGGCGGCACACAAACTTCTAATCAGCTTTTCTGTAGCGAGCACGCGACGACCCAAAGCGGGCCGGGAGGGCGGGATTACCTTCCCTCAACGCGACCCTGCGGAGCCGTGAGCGGGGAGGGAAGGTAATCCCGCCCTCCCGGCCCAGCTCATGCCAGCGCCACGCGCTAGTAGTTCACCACCTGCTCCTCAAAGTACGCCTTCGGGTGGTTACACACCGGGCACACCTCAGGCGCCTCGGCACCAACGTGCAGGTGCCCGCAGTTCAGGCACTTCCATACCTTCACGCCCTCACGCTCAAACACCTCGCCCGACTCGATGCGCTCGACGAGTTTGTTGTAGCGCTCCTCGTGGGCCTTCTCGACGGCGGCGACGCCACGGAACTTCTCGGCGATCTCGGCAAAGCCCTCCTCCTCGGCGGTCTTGGCGAACTCGTCGTACATCGTGGTCCACTCGTAGTTCTCGCCCGCAGCGGCATCACGCAGATTGTCCAGGGTATCGGGGACGGCGCCGTCGTGCAGATACTTAAACCACAGCTTGGCGTGCTCGGACTCGTTGCCCGCCGTCTCGGCAAAGATATTCGAGATCTGAACGTAGCCGTCCTTTTTGGCCTTGGATGCATAGTAGCGATACTTGGTGTGTGCCTGGGACTCACCGGCAAAAGCAGTCTCGAGGTTCTTCTTGGTCTGAGAGTTCTCAAAATCCATAGGTGTACTTCCCTTCAACACGTGCCGCCCATAGGCTTTGAGCGACCTTGTCTTTAGGATGCCCTCAAGCCGCGAATTTAAACCTTACAATCCCGTTCTTCAGATTTGAGCGGGCTACACACTCAACCAACGATCGCCCTCGGAGCGGCAAAAGCCCTCGCGCTCCAGATCGGCAAGAATACTTGCGACCAGCTCGCGCTCGACCGACTCTCGGCCGGCTGCCGTCTCCATCTCGTTGACGCCTGTAACAGCTTCATCAACCGTAATGCCCGCCGGCTGCCCATCGCGCGCCGCCAGCAACATACGCACGATATGCGCGCGCTTTTGGCGACGCGAGCCCTCAAACTTGGACTGACGACTATAGCCCGCCGACCGCCTGGACGGATTGGGCAGTGTCTTTTTAAGATACGCGCCGTAATCCAGCAATGCGTAATACCACGCGCGCGGCGTGTCGGCATCGTCTTGAGGCGCGGCAAAGGGCGCAATCCCATCCGCCGCCGCACCAGGGGCCGCCGGACAGGCAGCTTGGATCAGCGGCACCAGTTCGCGATCGGGAACGGCCGGCACATCGGGAAAGAAATGATGCAAAAAGACCGTGCGCACATTGGTCTCCAAATACACGCCCGGAAGATCGAATGCAAACGAACGGATGCCCTGCGCCGTTGCCGGGCCAATGCCGGGCAGAGCGACCAAGTCACGCGTCTCGCGCGGAAACTCTCCATCCCAGTCCTCTACAACGCACTGTGCAGCCCTGTGAAGCGCCAAGGCGCGGCGATTATAGCCCATCCCCTGCCACGCATCCAAGACATCGGAAGGGACAGCCTGAGCGAGCGCCTGAACAGTCGGAAAGCGATCGAGCCACGCCGGCATACGCGTCTCCACGCGCGGCACCTGCGTCTGCTGCAGCATGACCTCGGAGAGCCAGATGATATACGGGTCGCGCGTTCGGCGCCACGGAAGGTCGCGATAACGCAAGACCCCTTCCGAACGAATCATCGAACGAAAGGGGTCCTGAATCATAGCTATACTCCTTATGCGGCGCTATTCCTCCCGGCAAGCGTACGCGCAGGCAGCGTACTCGGGAAACGCATCGCGATCGGCGAACTTGGGATCGACAGCCGGAAACTGGCGATGGGCGACGATATCGCCGAGCGAAACGGAATCGAGGTAGTCGCGCATCAATGCCTGGGCTCCGGCCCACAGGGGATGATAGCAGCACGCGCCCATGCGCGCACAGTCACCATCGGGGGCGGTGCAGTCGTTCATAACCATAGGGCCCTGAACGGCCTCGACGACCTGGCGGATAGTGACGTCGTCCGGACTGACCTTGAGACGCATGCCACCGTGGACGCCACGCAGGCTCTCCATAATACCGGCCTGGACCAAACCATGCTGAATCGAACGGGCAAACGAATACGGGACATTGACCTCTTCGGCAGCGGTGCGAACAGAAAGCAAACGCTCCGGATCCTCAGCAAGCATCGCCAGCATACGAAGGGCGTAATCAGTCTTCCTCGATATGTCCATTTTTCCCCTTTCAAGGAATACGAACAGCTCGAACGAGCTCCGGGGCCGAGCTCGTGTCGAGACGCTAAATGACCGCCAGGACATCCAAATGGTAAATCGGATATCCACTGAGTGCCGCGCTTGGAGCGAAATGCATCAGATGCGGCGCACAGTGCAATTTAGTATAACCTAACCCCCTGCCTCGTAGAACAGGTGTTGCGCAACAAAGCTGTTGTTCAGACAGATATACTTATTAGATTTTACTTGCGTTCCCGAAGGCGCGGGGATTCTGGGCGAAGATGCACCAGGGCGATCGTTCTATCGAAACAAAGTGCATCAAACGCAAAAAGCCACGTCCGAAGACGTGGCTTTAATTGCGTTGGCGGGAAGTACGGGGCTCGAACCCGCGACCTCCGACGTGACAGGCCGGCGCTCTAACCAAACTGAGCTAACTCCCCAGGCAGACGTTCGCGTTTGTTTCCGCTCGCGTGCGCTGCGGGGATTAGTATACACAGAAGTCTGTCCGACGCGCAACAACTTTTTTGAAAAAATTTTTCGGGGCCATCCGGGAGGGTCTCCGGGGCTGAGGGCGGGGGTTAAGTTTGCTGCTCTACAGTCCTGCGCAAGACGGAAAGCACATTAAGTGCTTTCCTTTGCGTG
>CAJJQF010000060.1:0-7801 GCA_905193815.1 uncultured Collinsella sp.
CCCGCCGCGGTTTACATTTTTGCCGGCTATCTACCAGGATGCCACGCGCCGCAAGTGGGCTGTGCATCAGCGCGGTGCGACCCCGAGGATTTTTGACTACGCGGATGTGCTGCAGTGCGAGATTGTCGAGACCGGAAATCCCGAGGATGTGCCGGAGCTTAGCAATCGCGAACTAGCTCAGCAGATTTTGATTAATCCAGCTCAGGCTACCAAAAACAATGCTGCCAAGCGTAATATGTGCCTTGGTATGGGTGTCATCGTTGCCGTGCAAACCGGCGAGGATGAGATTTCGAAGCTTGAGATTCCGGTGACCGCGGGCGAAGTCAAGCGAGACTCCGGCCTATATCGGTCGTATCGGAACGTTGCGGAGCAGATCAAAGAAGCCTTCGACGCCATGGGGCGTCCGGAGCAATGATGCCTGCAGCATCAAACGGTTGAGGAGCCGTGCCCATGCCGAGTGAACCATATGCGATTCCGCCCAAAGATTGCGCCTTTGAGGGCATTCTTTGGTATATCAATCATTATGACCTGCAGGGTGGCGACCGGCTGCCCGCCGAGCGTGTGCTCTGTGAAGAGCTGGGCGTGTCGCGCACGGCGTTGCGTGCTGCGATCGCGCGCCTTATTTCGTGCGGAACTTTGGAAAGCCGCCGCGGTTCGGGCACCTATGTGTGTCCTCCCAAACCGCTGAACATCTTTCAGGAAACATGGAACTATACGCAGGCGGTGGAGAGGGTTGGCTCAAAGTCGACCGCACGCCTGGTTTGGTCCAAGGTCGTGTACGCCGATATCGATCTGGCCCAAAAGGCCCAGATCGACCTGGGCATGCCGCTTTTCTGCATTCGACGTGTGCGCGTGGTTAATGGTTCCCCGGCGTCGATTGAGACGGCCCACGTCAATCTGTCTTTGTGCCCCTCGCTTCCCGATCACGATTTTGAGCAGGAAAGCCTCTACGACGTTTTGCTCAAAGAAGGGAATGTCCATGTGACGCACGGCAAGGAGCATATTTCCATCAGCCGTCTGAACGCCGACGAGGCCAAGTTGCTGGGTGCTCAGGAGGGCACGCCGGTGTTTTACAAGGCTTCGCACGAGCGTGACGAGAACGATGGCTTTGTCGAGTATTGCAAGTCCGTGATTCTGCCGACCAAGTATCGTTTTGCCGATAACGGCGAGGCAGACGGCGTTGCGACGAAGGTAGGTGTCGAATGGCTGATGCAGTAGAAGACTTGCCGGTTTACAAACAAATTCGCCGTTGCATTGCGGAGCGAATCGAGCGCGGCGACTACCCGACGGGCTCGATGATTCCGTCCGAAAACGAGCTGGCCGAGGAGTTTGGCACGACGCGCCTGACAATCCGAAGTGCCATGGACGAGCTGGTCAAAAGTGGCCAGATTCGTCGCGTGCAGGGCAAGGGCGCCTTTGTGGGACACAAGTGGTTTGACGAGCACGAACGCAAGGGCGGCTTCCGTCAGTCGGTTCTGGCGTCGGGCGCGACGCCGTCGGTGCGCATTCTGGCGCGCTCCAAACGCTACGCCGGCCCGTATTACGCCGACCTGTTTGGCATCGCCGAGGACGATCTGCTTTACTCGGTGCGCCGTCTCAACTGCATTGATGGGGAGCCCGTGTCGATTGAGATGACGCTGATTCCGTGTCTGCTGTTTCCGGGCATCGAAGACGTGGACATTTCGGTCTTCAGCCTGTTCGAGACCTACGACATGTTGGGGCGCAAACCGGACAAGTCGATTGAGAAACTCGATATTGAAGCGCTGGGCGCACGCGATGCGAGTTTGCTCAATCTTGAGCCGGGCGACCTGGCGCTCGTACTGGAATGCATGACCTATGACTCGAGTGGGCAGGCGATCGAGCATGCCAAGTCTTTTAACCGCGGTGATGCCGGCGGATATACCTACAACTATTAGCGTCTAGAGCATCCTCGTGCACGGCGGGGTGCTCATTTTTTTACGGACATGTGTCGCATGACCGATGAACGGCAAAAACTGACCGTCTACCGAGAGGGGAGGATGAAATCAAAAAATCGGTATTAAAAACGGCTAACCTGTAATCGTTCACTGGTATTAAGAACCTTTGAATTGTTGAGCTTGGGGCCAAGATGTCCACAAGGTTAAGCGGCGAGACGGGGCGGCAAGCCTGTCCATTCCGTGCGACAATTCAAACTGCTCGTGAAAGGAGCGGGAATGAAGGAGACCGAGAAGATCGAGATCATGCACTTCGACCAGGAGGGCTACCTCGAGGACGGCAGGAACGTCTACGAGGCCGGCAAGCGGATGACCGCCCTGGCCGACCGCGTGCACGAGGAGGGCTACGACGCCGTCTTCCTGATGGGCGTCGGCGGCACCTGGGACGAGTTCATGCAGCTCGAGTACCTCATGAACAAGTTCGGCGACCGCGACCTCGAGGTCTACCTGATCCACGCCGCCGAGTGGAACGTCATGGGCCACAAGCGCATGACCGACAGGTCCGTCGTGCTGACCGCCTCCGAGTCCGGCACCACCCCCGAGGTGCTCGAGGCCGTCGGCAAGATGAGGGAGATGGGCGTGCGCGTCTTCGCCATGACCAACCCCGAGGGCAAGATCGGCCAGGCCGTGGGCGCCGAGAACTGCGTCATGATGGCCTCCGACCACGGCGCCGGCGGCTGCGAGAAGGGCTACTACCTCGCCGACTGCTTCGGCCTGCGCCTGCTCAACCGCCGCGGCTGCTTCCCCAAGTTCGACCTGTTCATCGAGCAGACGAAGGACGTCTGGAAGGACATGCTCGACATCCGCAAGCGCTTCGAGCCGCGCGCCGAGGAGCTCGCCAGGAAGTACGCGCTGGCCGACTACACCATGTTCATCGGCTCGGGCGCGCTGTGGGGCGAGACCATCCTGTACTCCATGTGCCTGCTCGAGGAGATGCAGTGGAAGCGCATCCGCCACATCACCTCGCACGACTTCTTCCACGGCACGCTCGAGCTGCTCGAGCCCGGCGTCCCGGTGTTCCTGTTCATGGGAGAGGACGAGTGCCGCGCCCTCGACGAGCGCGTCCGCGCCTTCCTCACCAGCGGCGTGACCGGCGACGAGGACTACGTCATCATCGACACCGCCGAGTACGCGATCCCGGGCCTGGACGACGACTTCCGCGTCATCGTGTCCCCCTGGATCCTGTCCGTGCTGACCACCGACCGCCTCGCGCGCAACTACGAGCTGGTCACCAAGCACAACCTCAAGTACCGCCGCTACTACCACCAGTTCGACTACTAAGAGCTGGTCACGGGTCCGATATCTTGGCTGGTTGATATCTCGACCCTGCACAAGGGCGTCCGCAATTGCGCGGGCGCCCTTTTTGCGTTGTGACAAGAGACTGCTGCTAACCGCTTGCCCTATGTTTCCAAATGAATACGGTGTGAGCCGAGGAGGACGATTCTCCCCGCAAACACTCTAGTATGCTAAAGTACCCAGAAGACCGGCGGAGCTATGCCGGTCTTTCGTTCTATATGAAACACAGCATGAGGAGGCTCACCAGATGACGGCCACACCGTGGGGATTCCGGGACATATTGCCCGAGGAGGCTCAGGCGCGCGAGGAGATTGCGCTGACGGTGAAGGGCTGCTTTAGGGAGCATCATTACCTGCCGGTCGAAACGCCGCTGCTCGAGGACAAGGGTTCGCTCGAGGAGGGCGGCCGCATTGCGGACACGCCGTTTAAGCTCTTTGACGATGATGGCCGCCTGCTGGTGGTCCGTCCCGACAACACATTGCCGATCGTGCGTCTGGTTTCGACCCGCATGCGCGCGGCCGACCTGCCCCTGCGCCTTCGCTACGAGGCGCCGGTGGTTCGAGAGTGCCAGCGCAATGCCGGCGGCTCGCGCCAGTTTACACAGCTGGGCTTTGAGCTTATCGGTGCGGGCGATACCGCGGGCGATGTCGAGATTGTCTCGCTCGTGGCCGAGGCGGTGCGCAAGCTGGCACTGCCCGATGCACGCATTATCGCAGGTAGCGTGCGTCCGTTTAAGGAGTTGCTCGCGGCGTGCGAGGATCGCGAACTGGCCGCCGAGGCCCTGCGCTGCGTGCACGCCAACGACTTTGTGGGCCTCGATGCCCGCGTGGCGGCAAGCGTCGAGTCCGATGCCGTCAAGGCCGCCATTTGCGAGCTGCCGCGTCTGCACGGCGGTGCCGAGGTGCTCGACCGCGTGGACACGCTGCTGGAGGCCGCCGGTATCGTCGCGCCGCTGACGCGCGAGCTGCGTGCCCTGGTCGAGGGTTTGGCTCCCGAGGACGCCCAGGTGCTGTCGTTCGATTTCTCCATCATGAACTCTTTCGATTACTACACGGGCCTGGTCTTTAAGGCCTATGCCGGTGGCTTGCCCGATCCGGTCGGTTCGGGCGGACGCTACGACTCCATCTTTACCGGCGCATTTGGCGACGGCATCGAGGTGCCGGCGGCGGGCTTCGCCTTTTCGCTCGAGCGCCTGGAGGCCGCGCGTACCTCGGCAGAGGACACCGCTTCCGACGGCGATCACGCCGCGGGCCGTGGCGCCGAGGGTCCGCTGCGCATTGCCGTGCCCAAGGGCTCGCTTAAGGCCGACACGCTCGAGGTGCTCGAGGCCGCGGGCTTGGACGTCTCTGAGCTGCGCGACCCCGGCCGTCACCTGATCGTGCGCGGTCGCGACACGCGTGCCGGAGAGGGCACAGTCGGCGATATCGAGTTTGTCATCGTGCGCCCCAGTGATGCGCCTGCCTTTGTGGGCTGCGGTGGTGCCGATTGCGGCATCTGCGGTTGGGACTCGCTCATCGAGGCAGACCTCAACCTGCTGCAGCTGGTCGACCTGGGCTACGGCCTGTGCACGTTTATCGAGGCGGAGCCCGCGTGGCGCGCCGGCCAGGCCGAGCGCAACTATGCCCGCCGTGGGTCGCTTCGCGTGGCCACCAAGTATCCGCGCATCGCGAGCGCCTGGTATGCCGAGCGCGGCGTGAACGCCGACATCGTTTCGCTGCACGGTAACATCGAGTTGGGTCCCATTGTCGGTATGACCGACCGTATCGTGGACATCACCGCCACGGGCGCCACGCTGCGCGATAACGACCTGGTTATTACCGGTCGCATTATGGACTGCACGGCGCGATTCTTCGTCAACCCGGGTGCCGCGCGCCTGGACCCGCGCGTGCGCAACTTGGCCGATCGCCTGGCGGCGGCCGTGAAGGACAAGCATTTTGAGCCCGTTGCGGGCTCGGCACAATAGCGCGAGCACGCACGGGCGTCCCAACGTCTGGGCTGCGGGCCGATTGGCGCCGCCGCCCGGCCTCTCGTTTTTCGAACACAACCTCGACCGATAGGGGATACCGATATGAAGACCATCAAGCTTGCTCCCGGTGAGCGCCTCGTTACCAACCAGCTCAACCGCAAGGGTGTGCTGCCGCAAAACATCGTCGACGCCGCCCGCGATATCGTGGCCGACGTGCGCGCCAACGGCGATGCCGCGGTGCGCGATTACTGTCAGCGTTTTGACGGTGTTGAGCTGCAGAGCTTCCGTCTGCCGCAAGAGCAGATCGATGCCGCGCTCGAAGGCCTCGATCCCGCTTTTGCCGCGGCGCTCGAAAAGGCTGCACGCCAGATTCGTGAGTTCCACCAGCGCGAGGTCGAGCAGAGCTGGTTTACCACGCGTGCGGACGGCACGATGCTCGGCGTTAAGGTGACCCCGCTCGCGGCGGCCGGCATCTACGCGCCGGGCGGTCGCGCGCAGTATCCCTCCACGGTGCTCATGAATGCCATTCCCGCCAAGGTTGCCGGCGTCAAGCGCGTGGTCATGGTGACCCCGCCGCAGAAAGATGGCCTGATCAGCCCGTATACGCTCGCCGCGGCAAAGCTCGGCGGCGTGGACGAGATCTATATGGTGGGTGGCGCTCAGGCCGTGGCCGCGCTGGCGTACGGCACCGAGACTATTCCGCGCGTCGACAAGATCACCGGCCCGGGCAACGCTTTTGTTGCCGCTGCCAAACAGATTGTCTCGGGCGACGTGGGCATCGACATGGTCGCCGGCCCGTCCGAGGTCTGCGTGCTGGCCGATGCTACGGCCAAGCCCATGGTGGTCGCGGCAGACCTGATGGCCCAGGCCGAGCACGATCCGCTGGCAGCCTGCTATCTAGTGACTTGCGACGAGCAGTTTGCGCGTGAGGTCGAGGCCGGCATCGACATTCTGGTGGCGCAGTCGCCGCGTGCCGAGATCACGCGCGCCTCGCTCGACAACGAAGGCACCATCGTAGTGGCCGCCGACATGGCCGCTGCCGTCGAGGCGGTGAACACCGTGGCGCCCGAGCACCTGGAGCTGCACTGCAAGGATGCGATGGGTCTGCTCGGCGGTATTCGCAACGCCGGCGCCATCTTTGTGGGCGCTTGGAGCTCCGAGCCGCTCGGCGATTATGTTGCCGGTCCCAACCACACGCTGCCAACCGGCGGCACGGCCATGTTCTCCAACCCGCTTTCGGTCGAAGAGTTCGTTAAGCGCTCGAGCGTCATTTGCTATACGCCCGAGGGCCTGCTCTCCGACGCTCCCGCCACACAGCGTCTAGCCGAGGCCGAGGGCCTGTGGGCGCACGCGCTCTCTGCCGCCCTGCGTCGTCGCGTGCTGGAGCAGGGCGAGGATGCCGTGAGTGCCGAGTCTCTGGCCGCGGCCGACCTGACCAAGGTCGCCTGGCCGGGCGATACGACCGCGACGGTCGCCGAGGGTGTGGACCTGGCGGCTGCAGGCGCGGATGGCGCTGACGCGACCGGCGAGGAGGCCTAATATGTCCGAACTCACGCCTCGCATGAAGGGGCTCGTCCAGCCTTACCTGGCCGGTATTGAGCCCTACGATCCCAACTTTACGCCTACGCGCATCAATCTTTCGGCCAACGAGAACACCTATCCCGTGCCGGCCGGCGTGCGCGAGGCGATCGATGCGGCGCTCGCCGCTACGCCGCTCAACCGCTATCCCGATCCCATGTCCAACGACCTGCGCGACGAGCTTGCTGCCTGGCATGGCGTGACGCGCGAGAACATCTGCGTGGGCAACGGCGGCGACGAGCTGCTCTATAACTACCTGCTGGCGTTTGGCGGCGCGGGACGGACCCTGCTCAACTGCCCGCCGTGCTTCAGCGAGTATGCGTTCTTTGCATCGCTCTGTCAGACCGAGGTGCGCGACGTGTGGCGCGACCCGGCGACCTTTGAGCTCGACCAGGCGGCGGTGCTTGCCGCGGCTCCCGAGTGCGATCTGGCGATCGTGACCTCGCCCAATAACCCCACGGGCGACGTGGCGCCGCTCGACTTTGTCGCGGCCCTGTGCGATGCCTGCCCCGGCATGGTGATGGTTGACGAGGCCTACGTGGAGTTTGCCGACGATTCGTTTGGCGCGGCTACCACGGCGCAGGGCCTTATCGCCGAGCATTCCAACCTGGTGATTCTGCATACGCTGTCCAAGGCGTTCGGCGCCGCCGGCACGCGCCTGGGCTATGTGATCGCGGCACCCGAGGTCATCGACGTGTTCGCGGCGATTCGTCAGATTTACTCGGTCAACGTGTTGAGCCAAGCGGCGGCGCTTGCCTGCGTGCGTGCCCGCGATGCGTACGCGCCCGTGGTGGCACAGGTCGCATCCGAGCGCGAGCGCGAGTTGTGCGCCCTGCGCGCAATGGCTGCCGAGGGTCTGCCCGTGGAAGCGTGGCCGAGCGCGGCGAACTTTGTGCTTGTGCGCACGCCGCATGCCACGCGCGTGCGCGAGCGTCTGCGCGACGAGTATTCAATTTTGGTGCGCGACTTTAGTTACGCGCCGGGGCTC
>CAJJQF010000061.1:0-7610 GCA_905193815.1 uncultured Collinsella sp.
GGCATCGGTCTGAACGGGGCCCATCAGGCTTGCGCTCAAATCGTTGCGGCCGGTGGCTTCGACAAGCTTGGCCTCGCCGCCGATAAGCCCGCCGAGCGAACGCTGCGGATTGGCGATGGGGGCCGTGGTCTCCTCGCGCATGACGTCGAGCACGCGGCGCATGGCAGCGACGGCGTGGGCCTCGCCGGTCAGACGCGCCTCGCGAACGGCCATGACGGCGCCGATGCTGAGCCCCAGTTCCTCACACGCATCGAGCAACTGCTCGCCGTCGTCGAAGATTTCCTTGGCCGAGACGCCGGGGGAGAGCGACGAGGCAGAACCGGGGAGTTCGATAAACGTTGCGTAATCGACATTGTCGAGCTTGCGCAGCATGGGGACGACGGTGTCGTCGGGCGCGCCGTCGGTCTCAAAGACGGAGTAGGCCTGGCCGCCTACTTCGGTGCGGTAGGTGCGGCAGAAGGCGATGTTCACGTGTGCGTAGGCGAGCAGGTTGGTGAGCGCGGCGAGTACACCGGGGACGTCCTTGTGCGCCACGAAGAGCGTGGAGTACATGCCCGAGATGTCGACGCCGACGCCGTTAATGCGGCTGATGCGCATCTTGCCGCCGCCCAGGCTCTCGCCGCGAACCTGTGCCGTGGCGCCCGTGTCGTCGACCATGTCGATGTCGACGGTGTTGGGGTGGATGGAGGCGTCGTCGCCCTTGATGTCAAAGTGATATTCGAGGCCCTGCTCGCGCGCGAGGTCGAAGGCCCGCTTGATGTTCTCGTCATCGGTGTCGAGACCCAGGATGCCCGCGACGAGCGCACGGTCGGTGCCGTGGCCGCGGTAGGTGTGGGCGAAGGAGTTCCACAGGCCAAAGGTGACTTTGGTGATGCGGCCTTCCAGCAGGCTGGCGGCAACTTGGGCGCACCGCAGGGCGCCGGCGGTGTGCGATGAGCTGGGGCCGACCATGACGGGGCCCAAGATCTCGAATGCCGAGGTCGTAGCTAGTGTTTGCGGCTTGCCTGCCATGGATGCTCCTTATCTATCCCGTCGTCCCGAGGGGCGGGGCATACTCTGTCCCGCCGTTCCGAGGGCTTTAGTATTTGGTCGCCTGCTCGGACAGTCCTGCTCGCACGGAGGCCACATTAAGTGGCCTCCGGCTCGTGCGGAACTCGCGATCGACCAAATACTAAAGCCCTCGGAACTTAGGATACATGGCTGGAGTCGCTCTGCTGCAAAATATATCGGCCTGTGATTTATTCCATGTCCCAGGTAGGCTCATCTTCACAACCTTTAAATAAAAAAGAAGTACCGGTTGGGGCCGGTACTTCTTTTGGTGCGTTGTTATTTGGCTGTAGCTTTTCGAGTTAGCTTACAGGCCGCAGGCTGCTTTGAGTTCTTCGACTCGGTCGGTTTTCTCCCAGGTGAAGTCGGCGTCTTCTCGGCCGAAGTGACCGTAGGCTGCCGTCTTTTCGTAGATGGGGCGGCGCAGGTCCAGGTCGCGGATGATTGCGCCCGGGCGCAGGTCGAAGGTCTTCTCTACGGCCTCGACGATCTTGTCCTCGGCAACATGTGCGGTACCGAAGGTGTCGACCATGATTGAGAGGGGCTTGGAAACGCCGATGGCGTAGGCAAGCTCGACTTCGCAGCGGTCGGCCAGACCGGCGGCGACCACGTTCTTGGCGACCCAGCGCGCGGCATACGCGGCGGAGCGGTCGACCTTGGTGCAGTCCTTGCCGCTAAAGGCACCGCCGCCGTGACGGCCGTAGCCGCCGTAGGTGTCGACGATGATCTTGCGGCCGGTGAGGCCCGTGTCGCCCATGGGGCCGCCCACGACAAAGCGACCGGTGGGGTTCACGTAGATGTCGGCGTTGTCCCACGGCATGTTCTCGGCGGCCATGACCGGGGTGATGACGTGCTCGATGAGGTCGGCCTTGATCTTGCCCATGTCCTCGATCTCGGCAGCGTGCTGCGTGGAGATGACGATGGTCGTGACCTCGACGGGCTTGCCTTCCTCGTAGCGCACGGTGACCTGGGTCTTGCCGTCGGGACGCAGATAGGCGAGGGTGCCGTCGTGACGCACGGCGGCCAGGCGCTCGGCTAGGCGACTCGCCAGGTAGTGCGGCATGGGCATGAGGGTCTTGGTCTCGTTGGAGGCATAACCGAACATCATGCCCTGGTCGCCGGCACCGATCAGGTCGATCGGGTCGGTGGTAGCGCCGGTCTGGGTCTCGAAGGACTCGTCGACGCCCTGGGCGATATCGGGCGACTGCTCGTGGATGAGGCTCATGACGCCGCAGGTGTCGCAGTCAAAACCGAACTTGGCACGGTTGTAGCCAATGCGGCGGATGACGCCGCGGGCGATTTCCTGCACGTCGACGTAGGCCTGGGTGCGAATCTCGCCGGCTACAATGACGGTGCCGGTGGTCACGAGGGTCTCGCAGGCGCAGCGGACGTTCTCCACGTTGGCAGGCACGCCGTTGGGGGCGATGTAGCCCTGCTCCTGTAGCTCTATTTCTTTGGCGAGGATTGCGTCGAGGACGGCGTCGCTGATCTGGTCAGCGATCTTATCGGGATGACCTTCGGTCACCGACTCCGACGTAAAAACAAAGGACCCGTGTTGGGGCGGGATGGAACGAAGTTCTTCTGACATGATTGTCCTTTCAAAAACGTGTCCCGGCGACCGTTACCATTCCGCCGGGCTCTCTATGCAAGGGCACATCATAGCGCGTAAATCAAACATTCACACCCTTTCCGCACCTACTCATTGGGGACAGGCTTAAATGGCCGGCCGGGTACTCATTGGGGACAGGCTTAAACGAACAGTCTTACCTAAATGCCGACAGGTTGCCCAAAGACTGGTCATTTAAGTCTGTCCCCAATGAGTAGGTCAGTGCCCTTTGTGCGGAGGTTGCTTTGATGCTTTATACTGGTGCGGTTAGACATCCATCCTGCAATCGAGGAGATTTCCATGGCATCAGACGTTCGCGTCCGCTTTGCACCCTCACCGACGGGCAAGCTGCACATCGGCGGCGCCCGCACCGCTATCTATAACTGGGCTTTTGCCCGTGCTAACGGCGGCACGTTCATCCTGCGCATCGACGACACCGACCCCACCCGCTCCACCGACGAGAACACGCAGATCATCCTGCGCGCCATGCGTTGGCTGGGCCTGGACTGGGACGAGGGTCCCGAGGTGGGCGGCGACTTTGGCCCCTACGCCCAGACCGAGCGCCTGGACCTGTACAAGCAGGCCGCCCAGAAGCTTTGGGATGAGGGCAAGGCCTATCCCTGCTTCTGCACCAAGGAGCAGCTTGACGCCGACCGCAAGGCCGCGCAGGAGCGCAAGGATCCCTTTCAGGGCTATCAGCGCCGTTGCCGCGATCTTGATCCCGAGGAGGCCCGCCGCCGCATCGAGGCCGGCGAGTCCTACGTCCTGCGCATCAAGGTGCCCGAGGACCGCGGCGACGTCGTCATCCACGACGCCGTCCACGGCGAGGTAACCTTCGACGCCAAGGAGCTCGACGACTTTGTCATCTTCCGCTCTGATGGCACGCCCACGTACAACTTCGCGACCGTCGTCGATGACGCCATGATGAAGATCACCCACGTCATCCGCGGCGACGATCACCTGTCCAACACCCCGCGCCAGGTCATGGTCTATGAGGCCCTCGGCGCGCCTGTGCCCACGTTCGCCCACATCTCCATGATTCTGGGCGCCGACGGCAAGAAGCTCTCCAAGCGCCACGGCGCCACCTCGGTGGAGGAGTACCGCGACGCCGGTTACCTGTCCGATGCCTTCGTCAACTACCTGGCGCTGCTCGGCTGGTCGCTCGACGGCGAGACCACGATCATCCCGCGCGACGTCCTGGCTAGCAAGTTCTCGCTCGACCGCATTTCCAAGAACCCCGCGACCTTCGACCCCAAGAAGCTCGACTGGGTCAATGCCGAGTACATCAACGGCATGTCCGACGCGCAGTTTGCCGACGAGATCATGGTCCCCGAGTTGCACGAGGCAGGCCTCATCGAGGGTAATGTCGAGTACGGTGAGGACTGGATCGACGCGCTTGCCGCCATCGTTAAGCCGCGCACCAAGATGCCGTCCGACGCCGTGACCGTCGCCGCTCCCATCTTTGCCACGGCCGAGACGCTCGAGTATGACGAGAAATCCGTCAACAAGGGCCTGGCCAAGGAGGGCATGGGTGCCATTCTGGACGCCGCCAAGGCCGCGCTCGAGGGTGTTACCGAGTGGACCGCCGCGAACATCGACGCCGCGCTTGAGCCGCTGCCCGAGCAGATGGACCTCAAGAAGCGCGTGGTGTTCCAGGCCGTGCGCGTCGCCGTTTGCGGCAACATGGTGAGCCCTCCGCTGGGTGAGACCATGGCGCTCGTCGGCCGCGACGACTGCCTGGCGCGCATCGACCGCGCCCGCACGATGGCGCTGTAATCGCTGCGCAAACGTATGTATCCGAGCCCCGTTCACCTCGAGCGGGGCTCTTGTTTCTGTAGACGAATGGGATAGGAGGTGCTGGGGCCATGGCCGAGCAACTTTCGCTGTTTGGTTCGCTGGATCCGGAGGAGACTCCGGCGGCGCCGGCATCCGGTGCTGCCCCGGCCAAGCCCGAGCCTTCACCTGAGCCCATTACCGCCTACACGAGCGTGGTTCTCGACATCCCCACCCGTGCGCTGTCTGAACCGTTTGCTTACGGCATTCCCGAGTCCCTTGCCGACGAGGCCCAGGTCGGATCGACGGTTCTGGTCCACTTTGGCAACCGTGCCGCCGCAGGCTACATTGTCGATATTGCGCCCGAGCTGGGCGACCTGCAAGGCAACAGGGCCCTCGATCCTGCGCGCATCAAGCCCGTCGAAGCCATCCTCAGCAAACCGCTCTTTACCGCCGAGGCTGCCCGTATCGCACGCTGGATGAGTCGCGAGTATGTCGCGACACTTTCCGAGTGTCTCCGCCTGTTCTTGCCACCGGGTGGAAGCCCGCGCGTGGTCAAGGGCGACGACGGCGTGTGGACGGTTGAGCGCCCCGCCGTCAAGCCTATCCAAAACCGCTGGGTCATGCTCACGCCCGAGGGCTTCGACTATACGCCTCCCAAAACGGCGGTCCGCCAGCGTCAGCTCATCGAGGCGCTCCAGTGCGGGCCGGTCACGACGCGCGACCTCAACCTGCTCTATAACAGTATGTCGGCGACCATTAAGGCGCTCGAAAAGCGCGGTGTCGTGGTGGTGGAGGAGCGCCGTGCGTGGCGTGGCTGCAGCGAGCAGACCACGCTGTCCTCGGCAAGCGGTAAGGCGCCGGTCTCCCTTACCAACGGCCAGCAGCAGGCGCTCGCGCAGATTGAGCGCGCCCGCCTGGATGCGCACGGCGACGTGGTGCTCGTGGACGGTGTTACAGGCTCCGGCAAAACCGAGGTCTACCTCTCCGCCATCGAGCGCGTACTCGCGGCCGGCCGCTCAGCCTGCGTGCTGGTGCCCGAGATATCGCTGACGGCACAGACCGTCGGCCGCTTCCGGTCGCGCTTTGGCGAGACGGTCGCCGTGTTCCATTCGCGCCTTTCGGCCGGCGAGCGCCTGGACCAGTGGGATATGGTATCCAGCGGTGCGGCCCGCGTGGTCGTCGGCGCCCGTTCAGCGCTCTTTTGCCCGCTCAGCGACTTGGGCCTTATCATCATCGACGAGGAGCACGAGACCAGTTACAAGCAAGGCTCCAGCCCGCGCTACCATGCTCGCGAGGTGGCTGCCGAGATGGCTCGCCGCTATCGCTGCCCGCTTGTGTTGGGCTCGGCCACGCCTTCTGCCGAGGCCCTCGACCGCTGCCGCCGCGGCACGTACAACGGTGTTACCTGGACGCGTGTGGAGATGCCCGAGCGCCCGGGACACGCCGTGCTGCCCACGGTCCGCATTGCCGACCTGCGCCGCGAGTTCTCGCACGGCAGCCGCTCCATGTTCTCAAAACCGCTGATGGAAGGCCTGGAGCGTGTGGTCGAGCGCCGCGAAAAAGCCGTGCTGTTGCACAACCGCCGTGGTTTTGCGCCATTCCTGATGTGCCGCGAGTGCGGCTGCGTCCCCACCTGCAATCACTGCTCCACCGCGCTTACGTATCACGAGCGCACGCACACACTGCAGTGCCACACCTGCGGTTCGTCTTGGCGCGTGCAGCCGTATCCTGCGCCCACGAGCCGTTGCCCCAAATGTGGCAGTCGCTACCTGGCAAAAATGGGTCTGGGCACTCAACAGATCGAGGACGCGCTGCACCAGATGCTTCCCGAGGACGTCGCCATTATTCGCATGGATGCCGATTCCACGCGCGGCAAGGATGCGCACAAAAAGCTGCTCGAGCAGTTCGATGCCGCCGATTGTGCGGTGCTGCTGGGCACCCAGATGATCGCCAAGGGCCTCGACTTTCCCGAGGTCACGCTCGTGGGCGTGGTCAATGCCGATTTCGCCCTCAAGCTGCCGGACTTCCGCGCAGGAGAGCGCGCCTACGACTTGCTGGAGCAGGTTGCGGGCCGCGCCGGCCGCGGCGATCGCCCCGGTGAGGTGATCATCCAGACCTACCTGCCCGAAGATCCGGTCATTCGCGCTGTCGCTGAGCACGACCGTTCGATCTTTACCGACTACGACCTGGACCAGCGCCGCGACGCGCTGTACCCGCCGTTTGTTCGCCTGGTCAACATTTTGGTGTGGTCGGCGAACCGAGACGACGCGCAGGACTACATCGGGCGCATTGCAAAGCTTCTTAAGCGCCGTTGGCATGCCGCCGCGCCCGACTTTTTACGGGCGGGGAGTGCCGTGCCGCAGGTGCTGGGCCCGGCTTCGTGTGTAATCGAGAGAGCCAAGGACCGTTATCGCTTCCATCTGCTTGTGAAGTCGCCCATGGGGTACCATGTCTCTGATGATATCGACGCCTGCCTCAAAGAGGTGGGCTCTGTGCGCGGCGTGAGCGTGAGCGTTGATGTCGACGCCTATGATTTGATGTAACAACCCGAAAGGATGGCCATGGAAGCCAACGGAATCGTACTGTCGCCCGACCCTCGTCTGCGCCAGGAGTGCGCCGTCATCGAGGAGATCACCCCGGCAATCGAGGCGCTTGCCGAGAAGATGAAGAAGATGATGTTCGAGAACGGCGGTTGCGGCCTGGCTGCCCCGCAGATCGGCGGGCTCATTCAGCTCGTCACCATCGACTGCGACTACAGCGACAAGAACGACTACGACCCCTACGTGCTCATCAACCCTGTCATTGTTGAGCAGAGCGACCATCTGGTGCCCTTTAGTGAGGGCTGCCTGTCCATCCCCGGCATTAGCTGCGAGATCGAGCGTCCCGACCATGTCGTCGTCGAGGCGTACGATCTGGACGCTAACCTGATTCGCTATGAGGCCTCGGGCGACCTGTTCTGCGTGTGCCTTCAGCACGAGATCGATCACCTGCACGGCAACACCATGTTCGAGCGACTGAAGCCCATGCAGAGGATCAAAGCAGTCAAGGAGTACCAGGACGCCCTGGCCCGCGGCGTTCGACCGGGCGAGACGGAATAGTTCCCACCGTCCCCGGTGCTGAGCGCCCACATATCATCCCGTGCTCAAACATTCTCGCTTCGCTGCGAAACTGCGCGCGGGAC
>CAJJQF010000062.1:0-7609 GCA_905193815.1 uncultured Collinsella sp.
CACCGTCAGCCCCGGCCCCCGCGGCCACAAACCCGTCCTCGCCCAACTCAACGCCACCGTCCCAGGTAGCGGCGCCGCCCACGGTGAGCGGGTCGCCGCCGGCGCGCATCACGGCCTCCTTCTGGTCCAGGATGCCGCACGCCTCCACGATGGCATCGATCACGGTCTCGGGGCGAATGGCGCACCCGGGCGCGTACACGTCCACGGGAATCGCGCGGTCCACGCCGCCGATTACGTTGTAGGCATCGCGGAATACGCCGCCCGAGCACGCACAGATGCCGCACGCCACCACGCACTTGGGCTCGAGCATCTGGTTGTAGATCTGGCGCACGACGGGCAGGTTCTGGGCATTGACCGACCCCGTCACCAAAAAGATGTCCGCATGCTTGGGGTTGCCGGTGTTGACCACGCCAAAGCGCTCCGCATCGAACAGTGGCGTGAGCGAGGCCAGCACCTCGATATCGCATCCGTTGCAGCTCGAGCCGTCGTAATGAATAACCCACGGCGAGCGCGACATTTTATGATCCATGGATGCCGCCTCCTAAATAAACACGTCGACGAGGATGGGCATAAGGTTGAGCAGGCCAAACACCAGCGCCACGCCCCATCCGAGCTTAAAGCAGCTGCGCCAGGTGCTGCGCGCGAAGGTGTTGTCGATCAGCACCTCGACAAAGTACGTCGCAGCCATCACGACCAGGGCGACCACCCAGCTCACCGGGTTGTCCCAGACAAAGAACATGCCCACCCACATCAAAAACAGCACGGTCTCGCACCAGTGCATAAGGGTCATCTTGGCCAGCGTGCCGCCGCTCATCTCGGTGGCAACGCCCTGGACAATCTCCTGATGCGCGTGATGCGAGTACGAAAGGTCAAACGGCGACTTGCGCAGCTTGATGGTAAGCACCGCGAGCAGCGCCAGGAAAATGGGCGCGCTGTACACGATGATGGGGGCCGACTGCCCCGTCACGGCGATGGAATCGAAGCTGTCGGTGGCAAGGTACAGGCCCACGCTCATCAGCAGAACGGCGGGCTCGTAACTCATGACCTGCAGCAGCTCGCGGTCGGCGCCAACCTGGGCAAACGGGCTTTGCGTCGAGGCGGACGCCAACACCACAAAGATCGCGGCGAGCGTCACCATAAAAGCGCACAGTAGCGTGTTAGAGCCCGACACAAAGATGCCGCCGCCCACGACGGTAAAGATGAGCGCACACGCCATATAGGTATCGTCCATGGTGTTTACGCTGGCAGGGGCTTTGCGCAGCAGCTTGGCAACGTCGTAGAAAGGCTGGAGCAGGCGCGGGCCCACGCGGCCCTGCATACGGGCCGAAAGTTTGCGGTCAACGCCGTCGATCAAACCGCCCACAAGCGGCGCAATCAAGGCAAACGCCACGGTGCCTATAAAGATGCCCACGACGCCCGAACCTTCAAAATACTTGCCGCGCAACACCGAGGGCGCGCTCATGGCAAGTCTCTCGGGCCCAATCCACGCGCAACACAGCAGCGCAAACAAGATAATGCTGCAGCACACGACACTACCCGCGGGGCCAATACGCTTCTCGCCAAGGGCGTCCTCCGAGTACCAATTGCGCTTTTCGGCCTTCACCTCGTGTCCCATCGAGCCGCGGAAATGGCGATATTTATCGGTTCCCACGCCCGAAAGATATACGTTTACGTGCGGTTTGTTGCTCACGCGGAATGAAGTCAGCAGCACCACGGCGATAAACGCCACGATAACCACCATCAGATACATGGCGTCCTTGCCAATAACGTACGGCACACGGCCAAACACCATGGCCAAGTAAGGCGACACCAGACCGCTCGAGATGAGCGGGAAGGCCACGCAGCACAGAATCAGCAGCGCGGCGATGGTATTGAGCGCCATCCATTCGGTCTTATGGACATTGACCTCAACGTTTTGAGCCGTGGGGTCGACGCCCGAAAGCTTGGCAAGCCACTTGCCCCAGAAGTAAAATGTCGCGGCCGAGCCAAAGGCCAGCACCATGATCATGAGCACGTTGCCGGTCTGCGCGAACGCCACCAGGGCGCCCCACTTGGACACGAGCATGCCAAACGGCGCCACAAACATGCCCATAATACCCAGCATCATCAGGCGCGTCAGGTGCGGCATGCGGCTGAACATACCGTCCATGTCCTCGATATCGCGGCTGCCGATATGATGCTCGGCCGTGCCCACGCACAGGAACAGCAGCGACTTGGCCACCGTGTGGAACAGGATCAGGAAGATGGCCGCCCATACGGCCTCGGGCGCGCCGACACCCAAACAGGCACTGATGAGGCCCAAGTTGGAAATGGTGGAGTACGCGAGCACGCGCTTGGCGTTGCTCTGCGAGATGGCCATGAGGGCAGCGAGCAAAAACGTGATGGCACCCACACTCGTGACCATAAAGCCGGTCACGGGATAGATGGCATAGAGCGGGCTCAGCTTGACCATTAGGAACACGCCGGCTTTGACCATGGTTGACGAGTGCAGCAGGGCGCTCGTGGGCGTGGGGGCAACCATGGCGCCCAGCAGCCAAGTGTGGAACGGCATCTGTGCGGCCTTGGTGAGTGCGGCGAGCGACAGCAGGATGACCGGCATCACCAGCAGCGCGGATTGCACGGTTCCGGCACCGGAAAGCTCGATCATGCCCGGGATGGTCAGCGGCATGCCGTTAACGTGCAGGTACATGAGTCCGGCCAAAAACGCGATGCCGCCCAGCATGTTGAGGATGATCTGGTTAAAGGCGTTCTTGATGGCCTCGGGCGTGCGCGTATAGCCAATCATAAGGAACGAGCACACGGTGGTGATTTCCCAGCCGCAGAACAGCCACTCAAGGTTGTCGCTCGTCACGATAACGAACATGGCCGAGAGGAACAGGAACATGAGCGCCAGGAACTGCGGGCGACGGTCGGGCGCGGTCTGCCCGCGCAGCGCGGCCTCGTGCTCATCGTGCGCTTGGAAGTCCTTCATATAACCCAAGGCATACACGCAGATTAGGCTGCCGACGATGCCGACGGCGAGCACCATGATCACGCTCATGTAGTCCAGGTAGAGCGGCGTTGCCGTGACGGCTTCGGCCGCGGGCAACATCATGGCTGCAAAGGCGAGCGAGCCCACCAGCTGAACTATGCCGAGCACCGTGGTGAGCGCGTTCCTATATTTGTACGCGTTGTACAGGATTACGGCGCACAGGATGACGTCGATGACGGAGCTGATGATCGAGAGCACATGCGAGGTGCCGGAGGCAACCTCAAAGCTCTGCGGACCCATGCCAAAAAACATGACGGCGACTACAACTGTCACCGCCATAATAATGCCGGAACCTATGAGCCCCACCGCATCGCGGGCGCGGTCGCCGCGCGCGAACAGCATGCCCAACGCCGGTACCAGCGGAAACAGGGTAAGGAAATACAGTAGCGTCATACCATCACTCCCCCATGCAAAAACGCTGCAATTGTTTAACGTTATAGCTCAATTACGGGGTTGCGGTGGCAGGTTTTCGGTCAACTGGGGAGTTTTGGGCGTACGGGGTAAGGGCATGTCCACATTGGAGCAGAGGCGCGGTAAGAAAAATGCGCCCCTGTGGGCGCACCATCCCGTTCGCTATTCCGCCTTTTTAACGCGCGGCTTGCGACCGCGCGGCTTATCGACCAGTGCGGACTCACCGCTCTCGCGGTACTGACGGCACCAAGCCTTGACCGAAGACTCGCTGGGAATCTTGTGCTTGATCATGGCCTCGCGAACCGTCAAGCCGTTTTCCAGACGGTCCTTAACCACAGCGAGCTTTACGTCGTACGAATAGGTGTGATGATGCGAACCGGCATTGAGAACGGCGTCGGCACCGCCCACGGCATACGCGCGGGCCCACTGACGAGCCGTGGCCTGGGGAATGCCAAGCTCCGCGGCGAGAGCGCGATGACCGACCCCCTCTTGGAGGATCTCGACGGCGCGCTGCCTAACCTCGGGCGCATGCGTGCGAGTCCTAGTTGCTTCCGACATACCTGCCACTTCTTAGCCTTAGCCGTTAATCTGCTTTCTTACGTGCAAGTTAGATAGTAGCATTTTACTGTTTGCTCAAAGCAGTTAATTAAAATAGACGCGGCGTTATCTGGGCATTTGGCACCAAATTACGACATTTCTTTATCGATTATTTACGCTGGTAGCTGACTCGCAGCTAATCGTCATTCGCTTGTCAACAAAATTGGCATCTCTTTATGTCCTTTGGTATAGAGGATATAGTTATTAACCCCTCCCCCAATATTTTTGAGTGATCTGCAAGGCAGTAGACGTCCTCACTCCTCATGATTACCTCGCATTGCCATCCACCGGAGCAAAACAAAAAGGGCGGGACCTGCTGCGCTTGCAGGCCCCGCACCGGTTGACACCCGACGGGACACAGCCGGGCGAGGCGGATCCGTGCTACCGCCCCGCCTGGCCGCGATGTTCAGCTACAGCTCGTTGGCCGCGTGATACGCCGTGCGAATGGCGCTCGCAATGTCGGCGGTGCGCTCACCCGAGCAGTCGCCCACGCAGGTCACGGGCACCGTCACGCCATCCAGGTCAAACGCGTTGGCCTTGGAGCCCACGGCCATCACCACGTAATCGCAGGCGATCCTCACCGGCTCCTCGGCGCCGTCCTCGGTGGTGCGAACAGCCTCCACGCCTTCGTCGGTAATGGCGGTCAGGCGGGTCTTAACATGCTGCTCCACGTTGTGCTCTGCAAAGTCGCTCATAATCAGCGGCAGAATGGTCTCGGACTCGCCTGCGGCAATCTTGTCGAGCATCTCCACGATCGCCACCTCGCAGCCGTGCTGCAGCAGGTACTCGGCAGTCTCGGTGCCCACCAGGCCGCCGCCAATGACGGCGACGCGGCCGCTGAGCTCCACCTTGCCGGCCAGCACGTCCCAGCTCGAGACGACCTTCTCCGAATCGGCACCCGGAACGGGGATGACCACGTCGTGTGCGCCCACGGCCACAATCGCAGCGTCGGCGGCGTTGAGGTCCTCAGCGGTAGCGGCATGGTTGAGCTCGACCTTCACGCCCAGGCCGGGCAGAATCTTCTCGTAGTACTCGACCGAGCGCATGATCTCGTCCTTGCGCGGAGGCGCGGCCGCCAGCACAATCTGGCCGCCCAGATGATCGCTCGCCTCGTAGACGGTCACGTCGTAGCCGCGCTTGGCCGCCACGCGCGCGGCCTCCAGACCGGCGATGCCGCCGCCCACCACGGCGATCTTCTTGTCGCCCTCGCCCGGCTTAATGGCGATGGTTGCCTCATCGCCATTCTCGGCATTGAGCACGCACGAGATGTACTTGCGGTTTTGAATCGCATCGACGCAGCCCTTGTTGCAGTTGAGGCACTCGCGGATGGGCTCACCCGTGGCGGCCTTCAGCGCAATGTCGGGATCGCACATGAGCGAGCGGCCATAGGCGATGATGTCGGCCGCGCCGTCTTCCAGAATCTTCTCGCCGGCCTCGACCGAGACCACGCGGCCGACGGTGGCCACCGGCACGGAGACCAGGGCCTTGACGCGCTCGGCCACGGGTAACGTCCAGTTGTAGGGCATGGCACCCATGGGCGGAATGGTGTCGCCCATGTTGCCGGTGTGGTTTGCCTGCGCGACCTGGATCATATCGATGCCCGCGTCCTCGAGCAGCTTGGCAAACTCGCAGGCCTCGTCGGGCTGCAGGCCGCCCTTGCCGCGCGGCGTGCCGTCGGGGTTCTCCATGATCACGGGGAGCTTGTACTCCACCATCAGCTCCGGCGCGGCCTCCTTAATGGCAGCGACGATCTCCAGCGCATAGCGAACGCGGTTCTCGAACGAGCCACCGTACTCGTCGGTACGCTTGTTGAGGATTGCCGAGCACAGCGAACCCACCAGACGGTCGCCGTGGACCTCGATGGCGTCGATGCCGGCCTGCTGCGCGCGGGCGGCCGAGGCGGCGATGGCCTCCTTGATCTGGGTGAGCTGCTCCACGCTCGCCTCGTTCACAAAGTGCTGCATGTCGTGATGCAGCTTGGCGTAAGCCTGCTTGCGAATCTCGTTGGACTCGGCCATCTTGGCGGCAAAGGTCTCCTCGTCGCCGGCGGCCTTGGCCTCCTGCGCGGCCTTGGCGGCAGCCATGGAGCCCATGACCATGCGGCCGACGCCGGGCACGTCGTACTCGGGGTGGAACAGCTGCAGCGCGATCTTGGCGCCGTGCTTGTGAACGGTGTCGGCCAGCGCCTTAAACGTGGGGATCTGGGCGTCGGACGCCAGCTTGGGCGTGGGGCTCGCGGTCATGACGGGAGCAACGTCGCCGATGACGATGTAGCTCGCGCCGCCACGGGCCAGGCGCTCGTAAAAAGCCAGGCTGCGCTCGCCGATGGAACCGTCACGCTCCTCGTAGCCGGTGGTCAACGGCGGGAACATAATGCGGTTTTTGAGCTCAAGGGGGCCAACCGTAATGGGCTGAAGCAGCTTGGATGCAGGTGCGGTCATGGACATTCCTCTCTTGTAGGCGCGGCGGCGATGGTGCCGCGTAGTTGTCTAGAGGATATGGCATGGGAATACAACAGCGCAACGGAAATCGGCGGACAGCAGGTGGCGGCAGGTGGATGGGACGGGGCGGCCCGTCGGTTTGCCCGCCGGTTTATCTCAATCTGTAACAGTTACGCGGCAAAACCGGGTCTTACTGTTACAGATCGAGACATTCCTCTCGGCCCAACCTCAACAATCTAGATCTGTAACATCTAGACCCACTTTTGACCCCTACCTGTTACAGATCGAGACAAACCAATCTAGCCTGCTAGAAAGCCTGCTAGAAAATCTCAATCTATAACAACAACTCGGCAAAAACCGTCCCTCGTGTTACAGATTTAGACAAACGGGACCCAACCCACCGGTATATCTCGATCTGTAACACCTAGCCGCCCAAATCGGGCCCATCTGTTACAGATTGAGATTTTGTTTGAGAGGCCGAGAATTGGACCGAAAACACGGTCCCGGAATAACAAAAAAGCTCGCCGGCTAGGCCGACGAGCTGCAAGTTCTTGGTCGCGGGGGCAGGATTTGAACCTACGACCTCCGGGTTATGAGCCCGGCGAGCTACCAGACTGCTCCACCCCGCAATGTCTGGGCGCCTCATGTGCGCAAGAAAGAATATTACGCGGGAGTTCGGTAAACGGCAAGGAAAATCTCGTAGAGCATAATTCCTTCATATTTAAACCCCTCAGCCCCTATCACCGTAAACGAATCGCAGCCGAGCGCCATCGACGGCACGTATACAATGGTGCGCGTCCTTTTATGCCGACACCGGGAGTAGACATGCTGCTCGCTATCGATATGGGAAACACGCAGACGGCCATGGGCCTGTTTGACGGAGACGAGCTGGTGCAGTCGTGGCGCATGCCCACCGACCGCTCCTATACCGCCGACGAGATCCATGTGCGCCTGATGGGTTTCTTTAAGATGTACGGCCTTTCGCTCGATGCGGTCGACGCGATCGCCTTTGCGGGCGTGGTGCCGCAGCTCTCGCGCGAGTGGCACGCCGTGGCCGACCGCATTGCCGCGGACGCCATCGTCATCGGGCCGCAGACGGCCGCCGTAACCAAGCTGCGGGCGGCGCGCC
>CAJJQF010000063.1:0-7504 GCA_905193815.1 uncultured Collinsella sp.
TCGCGACGAGCGCGAGCCGCGCGAGGATCGCGGTGGCGAGGGCTCGGCCGACCAGGGTCAAAAGCGCCGTCGCCGTCGCCGTTCCCGCAAGCCGCGCCAGGATGGTGGCGAGGGCTCGACCCCGTCTTCGTCCGCACCACAACCGCCCGCCGGCGAATAACGCCCGCGAGCGGATTTAACCCGCCTTGCCCCGAGCGCATCGGGGTATCATAGCGCCGAATCAACAACCCTCCCTGCGATCGAGCGTAGGGAGGGTTGTGTCTTGAAGAGCCATCTGAACATATTTAGCCGTCTGCAGAGTGCCGGTGCCCTACCGTTTGCGGACGAATTGCTACCGTTTGCCGAGCGCGCGACGTACGAGGCGCTCGAGGCATTGTCGCCAACACGATGCGCCGGCTGCGAACGCGCCGATGCGCTTATTTGCCAAGACTGCCTGGCCGCGCTCACGCTCATCGACCCACGTCATAGCTGTACCCGATGCGGCGCCCCGTTTGGGGATTTGCTGTGCACTGAGTGTTCGGTCGAGGGCACGTCCTCGGCAATGGCGGAGGCGCTCGACCGCTGCCTGGCGTGCGCCGTCTATGCGCATCCGCTGCCGCGCATCATTAAAGCGTACAAGGATGCGGGCGAGCGACGTCTGGCTCCGTATCTGGTGGAGCTGCTCTACGACACCGCCCTGCATGCCCAGGTCGTAGCGCCCGATCGCTACGGAGGCGTGCTGTCCGGTGCGGATGCGGTGGTGTTTGTGCCTGCGACGGCGGCAGCGTTTCGGCGGCGTGGTTTTGATCATATGGAGGCTATTGCGCGCCCATTTTGCGAGCTGTCGGGTGTTCCCCTGCTCGATGCTCTCGTCAAGTACGGGCATGGCGACCAGCGCGAACTCGGTCGTGAGGAGCGCCGCGAGCGTGCCCGAGGCATGTACGAGACGGTTGAGGACGTGCACGGCCGCCGCCTGCTGCTTATCGATGACGTTATCACCACGGGCGCGACGATGGCCGCGGCTTCGGCGGAACTCAAGCGCGCCGGCGCCGCAGCGGTCGATGGCCTCGCTATCGCACGCGTTTGGTAGGGGTGGTTTTGTGTCAGTAAAGATTGAGCGGCGCAACGAGCCGACAGGCGAACAGCTAGCGGCTTCCATAATCCTGACCGGCGCCTCGGCGCTGCGCATGATGCGCGCCGAGCGCCGGCAGATGGGCTATATCAGCTGGAGGGACCTCAGTCCCGATGAAGAGCGCCGTGTGCTGCGCACGTCGTCGCCCTCGACCGAGGACATCTATCTTCCCGACTTGGTGCGGATTGGGGCCGCAAGCAGCGAGGTGCAAGAGGATCTGTGCTTGCTGGTAGGGTCTGCAGCGCAGCGCCGCCGCATTCTTGGCGTGAGCTGGTCCGTATGCTCCGGGTTGCCCGCCGGCTCGATTCTAGAGGTGGAACCGGGGGTGTACAGTCTATCTCCCGAGGCCCTTTGTGTTGTCGTCGCCCGCGAGGTCGGCTGTATCCAGGCATTTGCCCTGGCCCAGGAGCTGTGCTCTAAGATTTCGCTGAGTGATCGCGGGAAGTATCTGCCTCCTTACACCTCGCCTGTTGCGAATAGACTTGCAAAGGACAAGGACCAACCGGCAGACGTGGGCTACTTTGAAGTCGAGCCGGTGCTGACGCCCGATCGCCTGGCAGATTACCTTGCGGCATGCAAGGGGAATGTGGCCAAACAGCTGCGGCGGCTGTGTCCCTACCTGTCAGAAAACCTGCGCTCGCCCATGGAATGCATCATGCTCGCCATGTTTTCGCTTCCGTTTTCCTGTGGCGGATTTGCCTGCGGTCCCTTTAAGACCGACTACAAGATTGAGTTCGATGACCGCGCGCAGGCAATCTCGGGGATGCCGCACGCAGTTTGCGATGCGTATCAGGAAGCAGCCCGGTTTGACCTGGAATACAACGGTGAGCTGGGTCATTCCTCCCGGAGGGGACGTATCCATGATGAAAAACGCAACACGGGCTTCATAGCTATGGGGATCGAGGTCGCGACGGTCAACAACGAGATGCTCTGTGACATGGAAGCGATGGAAGCGCTCGCATGGCGCATCCACCAGCGCATGAGTAAGCGATATCGCAACCGTGTTGACGCTCGCAGAAAGAAACAAGAGGCGCTATTTAACACGCTGCGGGCGTGTTTTGGGCTTAAACCCGCCTAACAATGCTCTGAAACAGGGGGTTGGATATATGCTCTGGCCAAAATATAGCAAATATGAGTACTGCTACAAATTCAGTAACAGCAAAATCAGGGATTTTGGGACTGGAAGATGGCGTAAATTAGAAAGTTATTAAACAAATGTGGAATATCCTGGCATCAATCTGACGTTATAGAGCGTGAAAACAGCTTGCAGAGCCAAAAACTCCTGCTACTAAATTGGTAACGGTACTCATATTTGCTATTTTTTGGCCACGGCGCCCTAAGACGGGTGTGTTGAGGCTTTCCATAGGGGAGTGACGGGCTCAATCAGAGCGTGTGCGGTCCGTCCTGACCTGCGAAATCTGTACTCGCGATGCGAATGACGCCCCTAACCTTAAACTTTAGCTTGAACTTAGCTATAATGCGCTACGTTCCTACCAGGCTGTGGTTGCGGACGGACGAAATGCCCGTTCTAGTCCAAGACAGACGCGGTCAAAGGGATCCACGTAAGCGACCGCGTGCGCGCGGCGCGATCATGGCGCGTCCTAGATGTAAGCCGCACCGTCCGTTCTACTTTCTTTGGGGCAATACCGCCTCGCGGGCGAGCGGGCCAGTCGTGAAGGTGGCTGCGGCCTCCCGAGCAAACACCCCGGTGCGCAAGTGTGGGGTCAAATACCAGGTCAGCTGGTGGGAACAACCTGATATTTCGCGCAACGCACGGATCGTATACGACACAGAAGGCAGGGTAGTGGACATGGTGAGGGGCAGCTTGATGCACGCGGCTCGGTTAGGTGCTGGGGCCGCAGCGGTCATCGCCGTTTTGGGCCTGAGCGGATGCGCGTTCAACCCGCTGTCTACGTTCACGACTCCCACGATCGACCAGGTCGAGTACGAGACGGTCACGCCGGCGGTGTCGGACGATGCCCTGGTCACTCCCGGAACCCTGACGGTTGCCCTCGATACTTCCGATGCGCCGCAGGCCATGCAGGGCGCCGACGGCGAGCTCACGGGGTATGCGGTCGACGCCGCCCGCGCCCTCGCAAGCCGCATGGGCCTTAAGGTCGCCTTTGTCGATGCGTCCTCGGCAGGTTCCGCGCTCGCCGACAAAAAGGCCGATATCTTTATCGGCAAGATCAACTCCACGGACGGGGACGTTAGCTCGCTCGGCACCTGCCTGTACGATGCCACTTCCGTGTTCGGTAAAACTAGCGATGGTGGGTCGCTAAGCGTTTCCACCGATACCCTTAACACGTCTACTCTGGGCGTTCAGATGTCCTCGGCCTCGCAGGAGGCGCTTGCTAAGCAGAGCATCACCGCCAACCAAAAGACCTACTCCAACATCAACGAGTGCTTTGAGGCGCTTGAGTCCGGCGAGGTCGACTATGTGATCTGCGACTCCACAGCCGGCGGCTACCTTGCACGCCTGATGAGCGAGGTCTCCTATGTCGGTGCGCTCGAGGCGCCCTCGACGCTTGGTGTTGCGGGCCTCTCGTCCAATGACAAACTGTGCCGCGCCGTGAGCGATGCCCTCGACGACATCACGGTCGACGGTACGCTCGAGGCGGTTCACTGCGTCTGGTACGGCCAGATTCCCTACGACCTCACCACTAAGACGGTTTCGGGCGCTAACGTGCAACCGGGCGACTCTGAGTCCAGTGAGACCACGTCCTCCGGCAGCGAGTCTTCCGATTCCAACAATGAGACCGCATCCTCCGAGGACAAATCGTCCAGCCAGGAAGGCACCATCACTGACGACGACATTAACAAACTCAATAGCTAGTTATTGCTAGGGGTGGTGTCTCCTATACGTTGGAAAGGACACCTCTTCACGGTTTCAACACGCACTGCCGGGCTTCTCCAATAGGGGAGCCCGGCTTTTTCATCCCTATAAAACCAGCAGGTCAAAGCTAATTTTCGAGACCAAATACAAATCTGTCGGCTCCCTCCTATAGCGCACTTTGCCACAGAAAAGTGCGAGACTTCGGTATGCGGTATCAAGCAATCGTTATTCGGGTCTTTAGGAATCCGCGTGATTAAATGCACGGCAATGGGTACATAGCCAGTACAGTAAGTCCCCGAGGCAGATTGGAGCCACGTATGGATATCAAGGTTTCTGGACGCAAGACGACGGTAACCGATGCTCTGCGTGCGCATGTGGATGAGAAGATCGGCGAGGCGCTCAAGGTTTTCGATATCGAGCCCATGACGGTCGACGTTGTACTTCGCTATGAGAAGAACCCCTCGAACCCCAACCCGGCAATCGTCGAGGTTACGGTTCGTGCCCGCGGTTCGGTGATCCGCGTTGCCGAGCACGGTGCAGATATGTACGCCGCCATCGACCTCTCCGCCGATAAGGTCACCCGCCAGCTGCGCAAGTTCAAGACCAAGGTCGTGGACAACCGCCAGGGCGGTGCCAGCGCAGCGGATGTCGCGCCGGTCGAGCGCGTCGAGGATCTGGCCGACCTGCTGCTGCCCGAGGAGGAGGACGACCTGCTCGTCCGCGAGAAGGTCATCGATGTCACCCCGATGACTGAGGAGCAGGCTCTGGTGCAGACCGATCTGCTCGGCCACGACTTCTACGTGTTCGAGAACGCGACGACTGGCCTCATCAATGTGGTGTATCACCGTAAGAATGGTGGATATGGCATCATCAAGCCCCGCATCGAAACGCTTGACGAGTAAAATACGTTAACTTGCATGAGTTAACGGCCGGCGGTCATCCCATGCGGATGGCCGCCTTTTTTACGTAAGGAGTCGCTTTGATGGACAAGGCTGCATCTACCGGCCATTCTGACCGCTGCCGCATCGTCGTCGATACCTGCTGCGACTTTAGCCCCGAGGTCGCCGCGAACCTCGATGTCGATATCTTGGGCTTCCCCTTCATTATCGATGGCGAGGAGCGCACGGACGATATCTGGTCGAGCATCACGCCTAAGGAGTTCTACGACCGCATGCGCGCCGGTGCCCGCGTGTCCACCTCGGCTGTGTCGCTCGGTCGCTATATCGAGTTCTTTACCGAGTGCGCCAAAGAGGGTACGCCCACGGTCTACCTGTGCTTTACCTCGGCGCTGTCGTCGAGCTACAACTCCGCGTGCCAGGCGGCAGATGCCGTGCGCGCCGAGTATCCCAACTTTGAGCTCTACGTGGTCGACAACGCTCTGCCCTGCGCGACCGGCGCGCTCTTGGCGCTCGAGGCCGTGCGCCAGCGTTCGGCGGGACTGACCGCCAAGCAGCTGGTCGATTGGGCAAACGAGGCAAAAACCTACGTGCACGGCTACTTTACGCTCGAGAGCTTCGACGCACTGGCCGCCGGCGGTCGCATTCCGCCCGCGGCGGCACAGCTCACGGCAAAGCTCGACGTCAAGCCCGAACTCTCCTACGACCTTGCCGGCTCGCTGTCTCTGATCGGCGTCAACCGCGGCCGCAAGAAGGCGCTCAAGTCCATCCTCAAGTCGTTCCGCGAGAACTACGTGCCCGATCGCACCATGCCCATCGCCATCATGACGGCCGATGCCGAGAAGGACGGCGACTGGCTCGAAGCCGCCATCCGCAAGGAGGAGGGCTGCGCCGACGTCACGATCATTCGCAGCTCCGTGGGTCCCACCATTGGCTCGCACGTGGGCCCCGGCATGGTGGCCTGCGCGTTTTGGGGCAAGAATCGTGCCGAGAAAGCCTCGCTTTCCGACCGCATCGCGCGCCGTGTGCGAGGCGAGTAGGCAGGCGCTGCGGCTGCAAGCGCCCTCAAGTCACGGCCGAAACGCTGGCACCGAGTATTTAACCTGGTAACAACACCCAACCCAAAAGGAAAGGTTTCATGGCAAACAAGCTCTCCGTCGCATTCATCGGCACCGGAATCATGGGTGCCCCCATCGCCGGCCACATCCTGGACGCCGGCTATCCCGTCACGGTCAACAACCGCACCAAGTCCAAGGCTGCCGCGCTTATCGAGCGCGGTGCCGCCTGGGCCGATACGCCGGCCGATGCCGTGGCTAACGCCGATGTCGTCTTTACCATGGTGGGCTATCCCTCCGAGGTCGAGGAACTCTACCTGGCGGGCGACGGTCTGCTAGCGTGCACTAAGCCCGGCGCGGTCTTGATCGACCTCACCACGAGCTCGCCCGAGCTTGCCCGTGACATTGCCGAGGCCGCCCAGGTTTCTGGTCGCATGGCGTTTGACTGCCCCGTCACCGGCGGCGAGTCGGGCGCTATCGCCGGTTCGCTCACGGCTATCGTGGGTGCTACCGAGAACGACATCGCGCCGGTCCGCGACATCCTTGCCACCTTTGCGGCCAACATCTGCTGCTTCGATGGCGCCGGCAAGGGCCAGGCTGCCAAACTCGCCAACCAGGTGTCGCTGGGCGCCTGCATGGTCGGCATGGCAGACGCCATGGCATTTGCCGAGCTGAGCGGTCTTGACCTGGAGAAGACCCGCCAGATGATCCTGGGCGGTACCGGCAAGTCCGGCGCCATGGAGAGCCTGGCGCCCAAGGCGCTCGACGGCGACTACAAGCCCGGTTTTATGGTCGAGCACTTCATTAAGGACCTGCGCCTGGCGCTCGCTTACGCCGACGATCGCGAGCTCGCGCTGCCCGGCGCCGACGTCGCCTTTACGCTCTATGACATGCTCGACGCCATTGGTGGCGCCAAGCTGGGCACCCAGGCCATCACGGTCCTCTACAAGGAGGAGGCCGACGCCATCGCCGCCGGTCTGGACTGGTCGCAGTATCGTCCCGAGGAGCACGGTGCCCACGAGGAAGGCTGCGGTTGCGGTGGGCATGGCGACGACCACGAGTGCGGTTGTGGCCACCATCACGGCGAGGACCACGAGTGCTGCGGCGGCCACGGCCACGATGACGGCCACGAGTGCTGCTGCGGCCATCATCACGAGGAGTAGCGCCCATGAGCTGGACGTTCGTGGTGCTCGCGCTGGTACTCTTTCTCTTTGCGATCTACATCGGCTTTTTGTGCGGCCAGTGGGCGTGCGAAAAGCGCGTCATTACCAAGCGCGACTACTGGATTGCCAACTTTGCAGGAGCGGCGGCAGTCGTCCTGCTGACCTGGGTGTTCTCGCTGTTCCCGCTGGTGCAGTTTGCGCCGATCGGCTGGCTCGGCGGCTTTATCGCCGGCCTTAAGATGAGCTTTGGCGAGTCCGTCGGTCCGTGGCGCAAGCACGACGAGGTCTTTAACGTCAACAAGGCTCACCGCGCCGCCGCCGACGCGGGCGACGCCGAGGAGCGTCGCCGTGCGCGTCGCAATGGCGCGGCCGACCGACAGCTCATCTCGGTCACCGATGACAGCAAGGGTGCTGGCAAGCACGCTAAGAAATAGTAAGAAGAG
>CAJJQF010000064.1:0-7141 GCA_905193815.1 uncultured Collinsella sp.
GGTCAGCCCGTGGGAGGCCAGGGCGCCGCTGACCGGTGGACGGCACCGAGCCGTACGCTTGAACTGAGAAGGGGGAGGCCTCGCGGCCTCCCCCTTTTTTTGCGTTTACGGGCTTTTGTCTCACATAGTAGCTGTGTTTTATAACCCTCGTTTGTCGCATCTTCTGTGAACGGGCTACAATAACTTAGTCTGTGCGATATGGAGGTGAACATGGCTGAAGCTGGTATCGGCGTTGATATCGTCGAGATTTCCCGTATGAAATCAATTCTTGAAAAGACGCCGTCGTTTGCTCGGCGTGTGTTTACCGAAGAAGAGCGTGCGTATTGTGATGCATCATCGCGTCCCGCTGCTCACTATGCCAGCCGCTTTGCTTCGCGCGAGGCGGTACTTAAAGCTCTCGGCACGGGTTTTAGTCAAGGCGTTGGTCGCAAGGATGTTTCGGTTACGCGTGATAAACTCGGCAAACCGAAGGCGCTGCTTTCGGGCCGTGCTCTCGAGATCGCTCAAGAGCTGGGTGTTGTTGAGGTCGCTCTTTCCATTACGATTACAGGAGACTTAGCCGTTGCGAATGCCATCGCGATTACCGAATATGCTCGGCCTAAGCCAAAAGAGGAAAAGGTGAGCACCAAGAAACGCGTAGCGCAGACATTTAAAGAGGCTCGCTCTGTTTTAGATGAGCTTGAGCAGCTTCAGAATTCGGCATTGACGGAGCACCTGGGCGATGCTTCGCAAGATACGCTAGGAGCATAGATGAAACCGGTTTTGAGTACCGAAGAAGTCGTTCGTCTCGAGGATATCATCGAACGCGAAGGGACTTCGAAGGCCGAGCTTATGGAGCTAGCGGGTGAGTTTGCCGCCAACGAGGTCTTGAAGCTCAATCCCGATCGGGTTCTCGTTCTGGTCGGTTTTGGTAATAATGGCGGCGACGGTTGGGTTGCCGCCGATATTCTGAGCCATAAGGGTGTGGACGTGGATATCGTTTCTCCGGTTGAACCGGATGAGATTCCTGCTGCTCTGGCACGTCATGTTGCTCGTCGTACTGCCGGCCGCGATGTGCACGTTTGCGTCGGCCCTTCGCGTGACGAACTCGAGGTTTTGATCGATAAGGCCGATGTTGTTGTCGATGCCATTTTTGGTACCGGTTTCCACGGGAATCTGCGTGCGCCGTTCTCCATCTGGATTCCTACGGTCAATGAATGCGCCGATTGTGTCGTATCCATTGATGTCCCCTCGGGCCTGAATGCCGAGACGGGCGTTGTTGATGACGACTGCATTCGTGCCGAGCATACGGTGACGATGATTGCGCCCAAGATTGGTCTGTATAGCGCTGATGGCCCTGAGTATGCTGGCGATTTGATCTGCGGCAATCTTTACGACCGTCTTGACGAGGTCATCGATGATGTCGACCACGCCGCCGAGATTGTCGAGCCCGGTGACTTAGTTGATTACTTTGCTCCACTTCCTACGAATATCGATAAGTATTCCCGTGGCTCTGTGCTTATTGTCGCCGGATCTGCGCAATATCCTGGTGCTGCCATTATGGCGGCCAAGTCTGCAGCTCGCGCGGGTGCTGGTTACGTGGCAGTCGCGGCTCCTGACGCCTGCGCTAATCTTATTCGCATGGCACTTCCTTCGATTCCCGTCTTTGCTATTCCGTCTGATTCCCGCGGCTCCTTTGGCGCCGCTGCGCGCATGACGGTGTGCGAGATTGCAAAGAAGTACAGCTGCGTACTGTGCGGTCCCGGTATGACGACGTCTGCCGGCGCTATGCAGGTGGTTTCGGGCTTGCTCGAGCTTGATGTACCGCTTATTTTGGATGCCGATGCACTCAACTGCCTTGCTAAGATTGCCATTGACGGTATTGATAGTAACCCCGAGATGTATCGTCGCGAGCAGCCGTTGGTTATGACGCCGCACTATCGTGAGCTTTCGCGTCTGGTTGCCGGTGACGAGGTGAATGACCTTGGTACCGCGATTGCAGCCGCGCAGAAGGTTGTCTGGGCTGCAGGCTCCGACAATCTGGTGGTCATTGCCAAGGGGCCGACGACGGCTATCTGTGGCGTTGAGCGTGTACTGCTGCCGCTCTCGGGTCCGGCTTCTCTGGCAACTGCCGGTTCGGGTGATGTTCTCGCGGGTATTTTGGCCGGCACGCTTGCCACCATGCGCGACGAGATGGATCGTTGGGAGTTGCTGTATTCGTACGCCGTCGCACTTCACAGCTACGCCGGTTTTGCCGCGGCGACGGAGTATGGTGAGAAGAGCGTTATCGCGACCGATCTTATCGACTTGATCGGTCCTGCCATGGAGCTGGCGGCAAAGGATGCGCTCGAAGATCTGGGAATCATGGACGAAGGGTCGGATGACTAATCATGAATAAAGCCGATTTGACGCGCTGGTCCTGGGTCGAGATCGACCGTGGGGCGCTCCGTCGCAACACGAGGGCCTATAAGAACTTGCTGAATCCACGTCAGCGCCTGTGCTGCGTGGTCAAGGCCGATGCTTATGGTCATGGAGCTGTTGAGTGCGCCAAGATCATGTATTCGGCCGGTGCCGACATGTTTGCCGTGGCGACGGTTAACGAGGGCGTTGAGCTCCGACAGGGCGGGATTACGAAGCCCATCCTCATCCTAAGCGAGCCGCCTATCGAGGCCATTCCGACGTTGCTCGAGTTTGATATCATGCCCTCGGTCTATACGTCTGACTTTGCTCTTGCGTATGGCGAATGTGCCGTCGCGGCGGGCAAGGTGGGCAAGTATCATCTCGCCATCGAGACAGGTATGAATCGTATCGGCGTACACTACACGCAGGTGCTCGACTTTGTGCGCGGTATTAATTTCCATCGCGGTATTCAGTGCGACGGCGTATTTACGCACTTCGCCACGGCCGATGAACCTTCGGGCTGGGACTACAAACTGCAGTGTCAGCGCTTTACCGAGGCCGTTCAGGCCATTAAGGATGCGGGCTTTGAGTGCGGTATCGTGCACTGCGCCAACACGCCGTCCTCGATGCTCGACCCCTCGATGCATTTTGATATGATTCGCGCCGGCGTTGGCTTGTATGGCATGCAGCCGTGCGAGCTGAGTGGCCGCGTGATGCAGCTTGATCCCGTTATGAGCGTCCATGCGCGCGTGACGCGCGTGGCACACCCTGCGATGGGTGAGGGCGTGGGCTACGGTTTTACCTACCGCGTACCGCGCACGCGCGTTCAGATCTGCACGCTGCCGATCGGTTATGCCGACGGCCTATCGCGTACGCTTTCCAATCGTATGGATGTGCTGTATCGCGGCGAGCGCGTGCATCAGGTTGGCAATATCTGCATGGACCAGTTTATGGTCGCCATTCAGTCCAACCCGGCACACGAGATTCCCGAGGCCGAGTATGGTGACGAGATGATTATTGTCGGCCGCGATGGCGATGCCGAGATCACTATGGACGAGATGGCCCGACTGCGCGGAACGATTAACTACGAGGTCGCCTGCGGCTTTGGCATGCGTCTCGACAAGGTCTACGTGTAGGAGCCGCTATGGGCGTCATGCACATCCCCGGCCATACCCATCAGGTGCCATGTGAGGTCGCACTCGAGGAAATCGAGGCCGTTCTGGGCGATTGTCACCTCTGCCAGCTCTACCAGTCGCGTCACAATATCGTGTTTGGCGTGGGAAACCCCCACGCCCGCGTGATGTTTATTGGTGAGGCGCCGGGCCGCAATGAGGATTTGCAGGGCGAGCCCTTTGTGGGGGCGGCAGGCGAGGACCTCAACGGCATTTTGTCCCTGGCGGGTCTTAAACGCGAAGACGTCTACATTGCCAATGTGCTTAAGTGCCGCCCGCCGGGAAACCGCAATCCGCGCCCCGAGGAAGTACTGGCTTGCTCGCCGTTTTTGCGTGAGCAGATTCGAAGCATCTGGCCCGATATCATCGTGACGCTCGGCAACCCCGCGACGCACTTTGTGCTTAAGACCGAGATTGGCATTACTAAGCTGCGCGGCAGGTTCCACCAGATGGGGCATTTTGTAGTAATGCCCACGTTCCATCCGGCAGCAGCGCTACGCAATCCGGCGTGGCAGGAACTGCTGGAGGAAGACTTTAAGATGCTGGGCGACTATCTGGAGCGACATCCCGCACCAGAGGACGCCTCGGAATAATAAGGAGCATATATGTCCCTGGAGCGCCTGGGGGTAGGTACTTACAAAACGACTTGCGCTGCCGATACGGAGTACTTTGGCGAGCTAATTGCACCGTGCCTTGAGGACGGCGATGTGCTCATCCTGACCGGTGGCCTGGGAGTGGGCAAAACTCACTTTACCAAGGGCGTCTCGCGCGGGCTGGGCGATGGACATATGGTTACGAGCCCTACGTTTGCGCTCATGGCCGTTCACGATCAAGGTCATATTCCGCTGTTTCACTTTGATCTATACCGCCTGGAGCATGCCTACGAGCTCGAGGATACGGGCATTTTCGATGTGCTGGGCTATGAGGGTGCTTGCCTGCTGGAATGGGGCGAACAATTCCAGGACGAGCTGACGGATGAGTATCTTTCGGTGACGCTCAAGCGTGATGAGGGCGACAGCGATGTGCGAACGATAACGCTCGAGGCGCACGGTGACCGCGCAATGGAGCTTTCCCATTTGATTGATAAGGCTGTACAAGATGAGCTTGCATAACGACAACGCGCTGGTGGTGGCGCTCGATACTTCGACCGACATGCTTGCCTGCGCGGCAAGCTGGATTGATGGGCAGACGGGCGAGACGAAGCTCGTGAGTGGCGACCATATGTGTCGCCGTCACGCCAACGTTGAGCTCGTGAATACCGTTGATGGCGTGCTGGCTCAATCCGGTCTGGATCGCAGCGATGTTGGTTACTACGTGGTCGGCCGCGGCCCGGGGTCGTTTACGGGTGTGCGCATCGGCATCTCCACTGCCAAGGGCCTCGCGCGCGGTGCCAATGTTCCGCTGCTGGGCGTGTCGACGCTCGACGCTTGCGCTTGGACGGCGTGGAAGGCTGGCGTGCGCGGCAAGCTTGGTATCTTGGCCGATGCTATGCGCGGTGAGGTATATCCGGCGCTGTATATGCTGGTCGATGAGGGTCCCGAGCGTCAATTTGAGCGCGAACACGTGGTCAAGGCCGCCGTGGCGCTCGATGAGTGGCGCCGAGCAGCGGACTGGGACCAGGTTCAGCTGACCGGTGACGGTCTCGTGCGCTATGGCAAGCTGCTGGGTGAGGACGAGACCGCCCGCTGCGTGGAGCGCGACCTGTGGTGGCCTTCGGGCGAGGGCTTGCTGCTCGCGCACGCTGCGGGTGACGGCGATCCGGCCCGCGTCCTGCCGATTTACACGCGCCTTTCGGATGCCGAGGAAAACGAGCGCAAGCGTCTTGGTCTTGCCGAGAGTGCGCAGAGCGGAATTACGGGCGTTGCCGATGAGCTCGCCGGTCGTCATCTGCAGTTCCGTCCCATGGGCGCGGCGGATGCCGAGGGCGCGAGCGCGCTGGAGGCTGCCTGCTTTGAAGGTGCCGGACACGAGGCGTGGACGCCGGGCATGTTCCTGTCCGAACTGGGCGAGGACGTCGCTGCGCCGCGTAGTTGGTGGGTGGCACACGACGACGGCAAGCTACTGGGCCTTGCCGGCGGTATGGTCGTGGACGGTGATGTGCAGATTCTGGATGTCGCCGTCGATCCGGCACATCGCCGTGAGGGCATTGCCCGCAAGCTGCTGTCGCATGTGAGCTATGATGCCCAGATGCTCGGCTGCACCACGGCTTCGCTCGAGGTCGAGGACGGCAATGAGGGCGCGATTGCGCTCTATAACGCTCTGGGCTTTACCGAGGCAGGACGGCGCCGCGGCTACTATGGTGCCGGCAAGGATGCCATCGTCATGACGGCCCCGCTGCCCCTGGTGCTTCCGGTCGACAATGCTTCGCCCGAGCCGACGGCGGCAGAGCAGCGCGTATGGCCGCTGCCTGCGCCTGGGCGCTCCGAGGGAGAGCGTGCCGAAATTGAGCGCCGCCGCCTAGTGCTCGCTATCGAGAGTTCCTGCGACGAGACGGCCGTGGCGATTATCGATGCGGATGGCAATATGCTGGCCAACCAGGTGTCGACACAGATTGATTTCCATGCCCGCTTTGGCGGCGTGGTGCCCGAAATCGCCTCGCGCAAGCACGTTGAGGTGATTGTGAGTGTCGTGGATGCGGCGCTCGAGGATGCCGCAGCATCGCTGGGCCTTACGGGCGGAGCCATTGCCCCCAGCGAGCTTGCCGCCGTGGGCGTGACACAGGGTCCGGGCCTGGTGGGCGCGCTCGTGGTTGGCGTCGCCTTCGCCAAGGGCTTTGCCTACGCTGCCGGCAAGCCGCTCGTGTGCGTCAATCATCTTGAGGGTCATCTGTTTGCCAACCTGCTGGCGCAACCCGACCTCAAACCGCCGTTTATCTTCACGCTTGTCTCGGGCGGGCACACCATGCTCGTGCACGTGAAGGCGTGGGGCGACTACGAGGTGCTCGGTGAGACGCTCGACGACGCTGTGGGCGAGGCCTTCGACAAGGTAGCCAAGGCGTTGGGTCTGGGCTATCCCGGTGGCCCCATCATTTCCAAGCTGGCCGAGACGGGCAACCCCAAGGCGATCGATTTCCCCCGTGCGCTTAACAGCAGAGGAGACTATCGCTTCTCGCTTTCGGGCCTTAAAACCGCTGTGACGCTCTACATTGAACAGGAGACCAAGGCCGGGCGCACGATTCACCTGCCCGATCTGGCAGCTTCGTTTGAGGCAGCTGTCTTTGACGTGCAGTACAAGAAGGCCAAAAACGCATTGCACGCTAGCGGATGCAAGGAATACTGCATCGGTGGCGGCGTCTCGGCCAACCCGCATCTGCGCGAGATGATGATCAAGAAGCTTGGGCGTCAGGGGATTCGCGTAACGGTGCCGCCCTTGTCTGCCTGTACCGATAATGCAGCCATGATCGCGGAGGTCGCTCGCCGTAAATTCGACCGAGGTGAAATCTCACCGTTCGACGTCGACGCCGATCCAAACATGACGCTGTAGTCGTACGGGTGCGGTCCCCGGCCCTGCCCGGGCCTAGCGGCCGCATATGAACTTTATCGCGAGTTCCGCACGAACAGGAGGCCACTTAATGTGGCCTCCGTCGTGAG
>CAJJQF010000065.1:0-6426 GCA_905193815.1 uncultured Collinsella sp.
GCGGCCGACGGCACGTGGAATGCGGAGGGCAAGGCCACCGTCACCACGGGCGAGGACGGCCGCGTAACCGTCTCGGGCGTGGACTCGGGCAAGCTGGAGGTCCGCGAGCTCAAGGCGCCCAAGGGCTACACCGCCTTTGAGGGCACGCGCTCCGTGACGGTCAAGGCCGAGGGCCTGGACGTCGACCAGGTGGCCGCCGCCAAGCCCAAGCTCACCATCACGGCCGAGTCGCCCCTGCGCGCTGACAGCGCGGACGGGTCGACGGGCAGCCTGGAGGCGTCGCTCATTAACACGCCCGCCGGCACACCCCCTAGCATTACCACCGGAGGCTTTATGCCCTCGACTGGCGATATGGCAATGTACGCCGCGGCCGCCGCAGCGGTCGCCGGAGCCGCGCTCATCGTGGTCGCGCTCCTGGTCAAGCGGGGAGGTGGCAGCCATAAAGAGTAGCTGGCAGCCCCACAGAGAGCGGGGCGAGACGTAGCGAAGTAGATGCTAAGATACAGACAGACAGATTTAGATCAAATGGAATTCGAGCAGAAAGCAGAGGAAAAGAAGATGAGCATGAGCAAGAACATCGCACGCCTGGCAGTAACCGCCGGCCTCACGGCAGCGTTGAGCTTCGGTGGAGTCATGGCTCCGGTGACCATGGCGTTTGCAGCTGAGGGTGCGACTGCAACGGCCAATGGCTCGGTGAAAATCGCGAACGTTAAGGACAACCATACCGAGTTCTATGGCTATCAGATTTTTACGGCTGATGTTAAGGACGGTAAAGTTTCCAATATCACTTGGGCAAACGAGGAAGTGGAGGCGGCTGTCAAGAGCGTTATTAAGACCGTAGAACCGAGCTACGCTGTAACTACCGCTCAAGATGCTGCGGACTGGATCACGAATCAGGTAAAGGGAACCAGTGATACATTTCGCGTCGGTCCTGACAACGTTGCCTATAAGATTGCTGCTGCTGTAGACAATCTTACAGAGCAAAAGACAACGACCAATGGCGTTGCCTCCGGCCTTGAGCATGGCTACTGGCTCTTTGTGACCAAGGCTGACACTATTGGTGATGGCGAGGCGGGTACGTCCCCCATTTTCACTGTCGTGGGAGACACGCCCGTTGAGGTCAACGAGAAAACTGGTATCCCCACCGTCGAGAAGAAGATCGTGAGCGATGCCGATGGCAAAGAGCACGATGCTGCCGACTCCCAGATCGGCCAGAACGTGACGTACAACCTTTACGGCACCATTGCCGAGAACTATGACAAGTACGACACGTATTTCTACGAGTTCTCCGATCAGATTTCCAAGGGTCTGACGCTGCAGAAGAATAGCGCCAAGGTCTATCTGTACGCTTCGTATACGGCGGCGAAAGCTGATTCGAACCATGAGAATAATACGGCTACAGACATTACAAATGCCTTTACCGAGGCGTCCTCTAATGCTGATCCATCTGACGGTAGCGTTAAGACGACATGGACCCGCGACAACCTTAAAACTATCCCAGACGTGACCATCACCAAGGATTCTTGCATCGTTGTCTCCTATACGGCACAGATCAATAGCCATGCGGTCGTCGGTAAGAATGATAGCGGAAAGGGCAATCCCAACACCGTAACGCTTTGCTACTCCAACAACCCCATGACCACGGAGCGTGGTAAAACCGTGCCCGATACGGTCAGGGACTACACCTACGGCCTCAAGATCAACAAGGTCGACCTGGGCACCGAGAAGGCCCTCAAAGGCGCCAAGTTCACCATCACGACCAATGGAGACGAGAACGGCGCCGTTAAATATGTCAAGGATGATGGCACTCTGAGCGCCGACCGTGTTGAGCTTACGACGGACAACAATGGTGTTCTTAAACTTAAAGGACTCGATGCCGGCCTCTATACCGTCAAGGAGGTTACTCCCCCCTCTGGTTACACCGCGATCGACCAGTTCACCTTCGAGATCAAGCCGACCATGAAAGACAATGATCCGAATGCAGACCTTACCGGCCTCACTCATGATCTTGATACCAACAATCAGGCAGGCAAGGTCATCGCTGGCCTCACCGATGGGAATGCTGGCGATAATACGTTGACGGCAGTGGATGACTCGGAGATAGATGATGAGGGCTACTACAACATCACCGTTGGCGATACCAAGCAGGTTGGCCTCCCACTGACCGGTCTCAACGGCGTGACCTTCACTTGGATTGCTGGTGGCGCGGTGCTGTGCATCGGCGTGGCGCACCTCATCCGCAGCCGTAAGCAGGCTGAGGAGTCCGAGCAGGAGTAACGCTCGCTCACCCATCCCTTTGGCAGGTGGGATGTGATGGCCATGAGACTTGCGGACACTTTTCTCGTCCATCCACGTTCTTGCTTTGCCATTCTCTTTTCGGGGCAGATTCCGCACTGGAGTCTGCCCCGTTTTTTGGGATAACGCAGCCAGCCTCCACCGTCCGATGCGGGTACGTTCGTCATCGCGTTTCTTGACTCGTATGAGGTTCGGATTAAGGTCCGTAGGCGCACGCGCGGTGCGGACGGTAGAAGGCATTTGCGCCGCAACAAGCGCAAATAAGAATGCCCGGGGTTCGGAGCCCGGGCATTTAACTAAAGCTGAAAACTAGGCCGCCCGCGCTCTCGTACACTTACGCGGGGTGCGTCGTTTTCTATTGACATTGTATCCCGAATCGCCCCGCCGATCCGGGACATTTTGAAAACTCAAATGCTGGCCTATGCATGAGAGGGAGTTCGTTAATTCCGAAAATTTTGTATAATTCCAATATAAACTGGAATCAAACGAAAACAATGGAAATGAACGAAGCGCTAATCTACTTACAAGAAGCACTAGGCCTCTCCGCCAAGACCAAAACTTGGCCTGGATCCGCACGCTTGCCGCTGCATCTGCGGGCGATTGAGGTCCGCGCTGTTGACGCAAACGGTTTTTCGTTTTTGCTTGCAAGTTTGCCTACTGGCGTCGGGCTTCCCGAGGCTAAGAGAGTCTATAGTCAGCTAGCCTTGCGCACGGAGACTCCTGTTGCCGTTTCGTTTCCTGATGCCGATGCACGTCAGCGCAAAGCATTGGTCGCACAAGGGATTCCCTTTGTCTGTCCCGGTAGACAGGCTTTTCTTCCATTTATGGGCACAGCTTGCACGGAGAGGGGCGGTGCCCGGTTTCGCAATCACGCGACCAAGATGTCACCCAATGCGCAGGCTGCCGCAATCTGGGGAGCAGCCCAGGAGCCATATCGTCCCTATGACCTTTGTCGTGCGCTTGGGATTTCGGCAAGCCGCGCGAGTGAGGCCATAACCGAGCTTGTTGACAGGGGACTCGCGAGGCGCGAGCGTCGCGAGCGACGTGTCGTCGTGTTCCCTGTTGCCGTTGATCTTCTGCTCAGTGAGCACATGGCAGAGCTCTCCTCGCCTGTCTCGAAGGTCTTTTTTGCAAGGAAGACGCCGCAGATCGACTATCTTGTTGACGCCGGGGAGACGGCGCTCGCTGCGCGTTCGATGCTCGCTGCGCCGGGCATGGAACAAAAGGCCGTCTTAAGAAGTGCATGGCGTCAACTGAGCGATCTCGAAGTCGCAGATGGGGAGTTGCCGGATAACGAAACGGCGATGATCCAAGTGTGGCGCTATGCGCCCGTGTTTGCCGGCTTCTCCCGTGTCGACGACATTTCGCTTGCGCTATCTTTGGCGGCAATCGACGATGAGCGAATTCAGCTCGAAGTCGATCGCATGTTTGGAAAGGAATATCCATGGCAAGAAGTGCTGTAGAAGGTCTCCAAGAATTCGAACCGTAGGTGGTGCTTCGGTCCTAGCTGCGTTGTCCGGCGCACGAGCTCGCTAATCGGCTATTATTTGTTTAGACAACTTGAGTTGTAGAGGAGTGACCGGCGATGCTGCAGGGCGCCAAACATATGAAGAGCAATAACGCTGCGGACAACGGCGGCTCAAGCCCTCAGCCCAAACCTCAACCAAAGCCCAAGCGCCGCCGCAAGCGACTGCCGCGCTGGGCCGATCGGCTCATCACCATCGTCATCATCCTTATTGGCGTGGGCCTTATGACCTGGCCGTGGATCTTGGACCGGCTCGAGGCCTCGGGCGTGTTCAACCAGATCAGCACCGTGTCCAGCACCGTGGACGCGCTTTCTGCCGAGGAGCGCGAGCGCATCCTGCTCCAGGCGCGCTCCTTTAACGAGCAACTGGCGGGCGAGGCCACCGAGCTCCCCGCCGACCAGATCGAGCCCTACGCTCAGCAGCTCATCTTTGACCGCGACCCCATGATGAGCTGGGTCGAGATCCCCTCCATCGACGTGAGCATGCCCATCTACCACGGCACGAGCGAGGAGGTCCTCATGGCGGGCGTCGGCCACCTGGAGGGCACGAGCCTGCCGGTGGGCGGCACCTCGACGCATTGCGTGCTCACCGCGCACTCGGGCATGCGCAACCTGAGCATGTTCGACGACATCCACTCGCTGGAGCCCGGCGACCTGGTGCTGCTGCACACCATGAACAAGACGCTCGCCTACAAGATGGTGGACTCCGAGGTCGTGCTGCCCGAGGAGATGGAGTCACTGACCATTGAGCCCGGCGCCGACAAGGTGACGCTCGTCACCTGCACGCCCTACGGCGTAAACGACCATCGTCTGCTGGTGCATTGCGTGCGCACCAAGTACAACAAGAAGGACGTCGACAAGCAAAAGTCGCTGGCCGGCCGCCACTGGGGCAAGCGCGAGTTTGCCGTGCTCATCGTGGTCATAGCCATTGTGCTGTTGCTGCTGGACATCGTGATCCACGCGGTCCGCAAGCGCCGCAAGGCCAAAGCCTCGGCATAGGACATCGTTCAGAACCACCACAACGGGGAAAGGCACCTATGTGGTGGTCGTGACTTCCAAACCATCACAACATTCGATGAAAATCGCGATTTTGACGAAAAGCGTCGAATGTTGTGATGCTTTTCGTTGCGGACGGGACGGCTTTCGTTGCGGACGGGACGGCTTTCGTTGTGGGCGGGACGGTTTTCGCTATGGACGGTGCGGTTTCGCTGAAGAACCGCCGGCCCGCCGCCTGCCAACCGCCGCCCTCGTAACGTTTTCGCTGCATTTGGGTAAAGCGCCTGCTCCAAGCCGGCGTTGCCCTGTATACTAGAGCGGTTTAACTGTTATGCGGAAGGGAGCGCCTATGGCACTCAGCGAGAAAGACGTGCGCGGCATCGCCGAGTACGCAAAGATCGCACTGACCGATGACGAGCTCACCCAGATGACGTCTTACATGAACGACGCCGTCCAGATGCTCGAGCCCGTCTTGCAATATGACTTGCCCGACGTGGAGCCCACGTTCCATCCCATCGGAAGCCTGTCCAACGTGATGGGCGACGACCTGCGCGAGCCCGAGCGCGACCTGCCGCTCGACGTTGCGCTCGAAAACGCCGGCAGCGCGCGCGACCGCTACTTCCGCGTGCCCGGCACGAAGGTACAGGGCAGCGGGCTGGGCCTCGCGATCTCGAAAGAGTTCGTCGAAGCGCACGGCGGCACGATCTCGGTCGAGAGCGAAATCGGCCGCGGCAGCCGCTTCTCGATTCTGCTCCCGGCCTGAAAAACTACCCGCCGCCCGCTTCGGAGACTGTTCGGAGCGCCGCGAACAGACGAAATTCCTTACTCCGTCTGCGCCATCAGCCGGGGTCCTGCCTTGACGGCGGCGGGAAAGCGGCAGGGCACGGCGCTGTCCGCCTCGGAGGTAAGGATCACGACCGGCATACCGACGTAGACATACTTTTTCACCAATTCGAGCAAATCGCTATTGTTCAACCGGACGCACCCTTCGGTTGCACGCGTGCCGATCGAGGCGGGATCGTGGGTTCCATGGATACCGATGCCGCGATGACCGGGCGTCTTCAGACGGATGAAATGCGAACCGTAGGCCCCTCTGATCTCCCCCTTACCGTCGCCAAAATCGTGCGTCCATGCGCTTGCGTCCTGAATCTGCTGGACGGAGAAAAGCCCTTCGGGCGTCTTCATATCACCCGGCTTCTCCTTGTTGCCCAGCGCCCGCCCGCAGGCAATGGGATAGACGGCCCGCAGGCAGCTGTTGAAATCGTAAACCGCAAGAGTCATCGACTCCTTGCAGACAGCAATAAATGCCGCCCCCGAAGGCGGCGTCTGCTGTGCACGTACGTCGACGGCGCAGAACAGCGCACATGCAAAAAAGGTACATAAGATTGTTTTCATAAGTGCAAAGATACGATTTCCCGGAGAAAATCCGCGGCATCGGCCCGGAAAGTCACAGGCTGTCTTCCGAAAAGACACCAATAGCCTCCGTATGAACAAAAACAGGAATTCCGGCATCATATTCGCCTAACTTTTACGTTTAAATAGCATATCGGCGAAAAAATCGTATTTTTGCGCCGATATACCGGATACCAGGCAAACAATTCCGGATTTGG
>CAJJQF010000066.1:0-5857 GCA_905193815.1 uncultured Collinsella sp.
CCGGCGGCGGCCTCGGCGCTTCGCGCCTGCCGCCTTGGGGGACTGTGGGGCGCGGCCGGCAGCTGCGGCGCTTCGCGCCTGCTGCCCGAGGTGACTTTGGGGTCGATTGGGGTTGTCTGCACAATTCGCGGTATTATGGTGCGGAGTTTTGAAAGGAGCCGCTGGTGGTCACGACGACGTTTGCTTCGCCTTTGGGCGAAATCTTGCTTGCCGCTGATGGCCGCGGTCTGACGGGGCTTTGGTTTGAGGGTCAGGAGCACTTTGGCTCTACGCTGCTCAAAGAGGATGCGGAGTATGTCGTAGGTGCCGATGCGGTTTCTGGTACCGGTGGGATGTCTTCGGTGAGTCCGGCAAATGGCGCGGCTTCTTCGGTGCTTGAGCGTTCTTGGGCCTGGCTGAATGCTTATTTTGCGGGGCAGGAGCCTCGGTTTACGCCGCCGTTGCATATGATTGGCACGGCGTTTCAGCGTGAGGTTTGGTTTGAGCTGCTTTCTATCCCGCGTGGCGAGGTCGCTACGTATGGTGAGATTGCCCAGCGTGTTGCGGCTCGACATCGTGTGCCGGGAAACGAGGCTCCCGTTGTGTCCCCGCGTGCCGTGGGGGCTGCGGTTGCACGCAATCCCATTTCGATTATCGTGCCGTGCCATCGCGTGGTTGCCGCCGATGGCTCACTTAACGGATATGCCGGCGGGCTCGATCGCAAGGAGTGGCTGCTTCGGCTTGAGGGCGCGTACGAGGAGTGACGCTCGAGTACTTTGCCTGTAGTAGCCGACTTCGACCAAAGCTCGCTCGAGTTCGCTTTGATCAGAGCACTTAAGACCCTTGTTTCCTGTCAATAGTGCTATCTGTTTGTTGATGGATATCCACGACTTCTGGTATTTCATTTAAGCCTCTTGATATAAAAAGAGCTGGAGTTGCGCATCGTTGAGAGGCTTTCCAGCTTTAGAGACATAAAATTATAAGATACGATGACCTGCGTCAAGGAAGCTGCCAGATGACCTTGGAGCGGCTGATTGCCTGGCCTAAAACCTGATGCGCGGAACGGCGCCCAACGCTATTCAGTGCGCTTGATAGGATGACGAACCACAGTCTTAAGTTTCTCCGGTGCACATTTGCGTGGATCGGAGAGATAGATTTCGTGATGTAAACGGGAGTCTGAGAAGTCGGGGACATAGCCCTGCTCGGTCATTAATTCATGCATAGCGTTTACGGTCGCCGGTTCGTTGTCGTAGGGCCCGGTGTGCATGCATTGAACGCAGAGACCTTCGTCAACTTTAAGCAGCTCGACGGCAGAAAAGTCCAGTTTCTTTTTGGTCGTGGCTTCCGCGACTGCCCAGTCAAAGTCATCTTGGGTGACGAAATCGGGCAGGCGGATGCACGAGATAAAGTTGAAATCGTCCTTGCGTACATAGTCGATGTCGCCGCTCGGGGAGTCTTGCCACCAGAAACCCTCGAGCGGCGGTACCACAAAGTCGAAATAGCCTTCGATACTCCTTGAGCCTTTCTTCGACATCTTGACGGTATAGGCGATGCCGTAAAGCAGCGGCAGGGCGTTTTGATACTCGCCACCTTCGGTATTTGGGTCGCCCTTTCCGCGAACGGCAACGTAGCTCATAGGCGGGACAGTTACGATACTCGGCTTGCTTGCAGGTTTGTAGAGCTCCTTGCATTCCTTCTTAAAGTCGAACGCCATGTTGGCCGCCTTTCTGCGAATTGGCCTGCTTAGATAGTGGAATCATATCATAGAAACGAACAGCTGTTCGAATGATTTGGCTGACAGATAGAGATGCGTGCGTTGTGTTTGGCGGTCGGCCTGACCCCGTTGATGATTTCTCTGCCTCCCCGGCGCCTCATCTATAGCTGCCGTTTCCCCATATAAAACCTGCCAAAATAAACCTGTCCCTTTTTGGTCGGTGGGAAATGGGTAATACTAAAGAGTTATCCGACCAGATGGGAATTGATCGATGGCCTATATCGAATTCAAAGACGTCATCAAAGCATACGGCGAGGGTGACGCCCGCATTCATGCACTCGACGGCGCAAGCTTTACGGTCGAGCGCGGCGAGCTCGCCATCATTTTGGGTGCTTCGGGTGCCGGCAAGACCACGGCTCTCAACATTCTGGGCGGCATGGATACGGTAACCTCCGGAACTGTGACGGTGGACGGGCGCGACGTGAGCTCTGCCAACGAGGCACAGCTCGTGGAATACCGCCGCGCCGACGTCGGCTTTGTCTTTCAGTTCTACAATCTGGTCCCCAACCTGACGGCGCTCGAAAACGTCGAGCTTGCAGCGCAAATCTGCCCCGATTCACTCGATGCCGAACAGACGCTTCGCCAGGTTGGCCTGGGCGAGCGCCTGGGCAACTTTCCGGCACAGCTTTCGGGTGGCGAGCAGCAGCGCGTGTCCATCGCCCGCGCACTGGCTAAGAACCCCAAGCTGCTTTTGTGCGACGAGCCTACGGGTGCGCTCGACTACAAAACCGGCAAGCAGATCTTGCAGTTGCTGCAGGACACTTGCCGCAAGCAGGGCATTACGGTCATTATCATCACCCACAACTCCGCACTGGCGCCCATGGCCGATCGCCTGATCCGCTTTAAGAGCGGCCGCGTGGAGAGCGAGACGGTCCAGCAAAATCCCGTGCCTATCGAGACGATCGAGTGGTAGCGCCCATGGACCAGGATCGCCAAAACAGCCAAAACCACGATACGGAGCACACGGGTCGCGATCGGGAGTTCGCGACCTACCGTACTGCCCAAAGCTCAAACGATATGGTGCCGACGGTTTTTCGCCGTGGCATCTACCGCACGATTCGCGGCAGCCTCAAACGTTTCTTGTCTATCGTCGTGATCACCGCGCTCGGCGTGAGCGTGATGTGCGGCCTCAAGGCGGGCTGCGAGGACCTGTGCGATTCGGTCGACGCCTATTTTGATCAGCAGAATGTCTATGACATCAACGTGCAGTCGACCTATGGCCTTACGCGCGACGATCTTGCGGCTATCCAAGAGGTCGACGGCGTCGAGACGGCCGAGGGCATCTACACCGAGACCGCCTACACCGCCGTGGGCACAACGCGCGAACGCGTGGTCGTGCAGAGTCTCTCCAAGGAGAACATCGATCAACCGGTGTTGGTGAGCGGCGATTTGCCCGAGAGCGCCGATGAAGTCGCGGTGACTTCGAAGTTCCTGAAGGCTTCGGGCAAAAAGCTCGGCGATACGGTGAGTTTTGCCGCCAATGACGCGAGCTCGTCCAACCAAAGTGCCAAGGATCAGTTTGCCGCGGGCGATTACACCATTACGGCCGAGGTCCTCGATCCTACCGACGTGAGCTCCGACTCGACAGTCAACGCCTTTCGCGCTGCTTCGGCTGCGGACTATAAGTTCTATGTGAGCGAGGATGCCGCGACATCTTCTTCCTACTCCGCAGTCCACGTGATCGTCGAGGGAGCCAAGAGTCTTAACTCCTATTCAGATGCCTACACGACAAAGATCAACGAGGTTAAAGGCAACATCGAGAAGATCCGCGAGGGGCGTGAGAAGGCGCGCGCTCAGGAACTGACGGTCGACACGCCGGCAAGCTTGGATGCGGCCGAGCGCCAGGCGAATATGCTCTTTGGGATTGAGCAGGACAACATCAATCGCATGGCCGAGGGCAGCGACGAGCGTGCGCAGGCGCAAGCCGACCTAGACCAGCGCCGTGCCGCCGCCGACCAGCAGTTTGCCGATGCCCGCGCCGAGCTCTCTGACCTTGGTGAATGCACCTGGTACATCCAGGACCGCGGCAATATCGCAAGCTACTCGAGCGTGGAGAGCGATAGCTCGTCAATTGAGGCCATCGCCACGGTGTTCCCGTTCATCTTCTTTATCGTCGCCGTGCTCATCAGCCTCACCACCGCCACGCGTATGGTCGAGGAGGAGCGCACGCTTATTGGCCTGTACAAAGCGCTCGGCTATTCGCGCGGGCGTATTCTGTCCAAATACGTGGACTATGCGCTGTGGGCTTGTCTGATCGGCGGCGTGCTCGGCAACATCATCGGATTTGTGGGCCTGCCGCTGTTCCTGTTTACGGTGTTCGACGACATGTACTCACTGCCCCAGATGCTGCTTTCGTACGACATCGTGTCGTCGCTCGTGTCGGTGGCGCTGTTTGCCGTGGGCGTGGTGGGCGCCACGATTATCGCCTGCCGCCACGAGATGGCCGAGACCCCGGCCTCGCTTATGCGTCCCAAGGCCCCGCGCGCTGGCTCGCGCATCTTGCTCGAGCGCATCGGCTTTATCTGGCGCCGCATGGGCTTTTTGAACAAGGTCGCTGCACGCAACCTATTCCGCTATAAAAAGCGCGCCTTTATGACCATCTTTGGCATCGCGGGTTGCACCGCGCTTGTGATCTGCGGTATGGGTATTCGCGACACGTCGGTCGCGCTTTCGCCCAAGCAGTATGGGCATATCACGCGCTATGACTTGCTGGCGGTCGCCAACCCCGATGACTTTACGCAGACGTGCGCGGCGTTGGATGAGCGCAGCGCGGCCAATGATTCCAACGTGACCGTAACTTCGACGCTGCCGATCATGACTGACAACGTTACCTTTACGTTTGGCGGCAAGAGCGAGACCGTGCAGCTGATCGTGGTGCCCGATGACCGCATGAACGATCTGGACGACTACGTGTGCCTCGAGGACGAGTCCAAAGAGCCGCTATCCTTGCGTGACGGAGATGTGTACCTGAGCAAGAGTTCACAGCTGGTGCTGGGGATTCAACCGGGCGATACGGCGCACGTCCAGGATTCGTCGCTCAACGTAGCCAAGGTCAAAGTCAGCGACATTTCGCTCAACTATCTGGGCAACACGCTTTACATGACGCAGGGCACCTATGAGCGCGCGTTCGGCCGAAGCGCGCGTCTTAACGGCATCTTTGTGCTGCTTAAGGGTTCATCTTCTGACCAGATTGCGTTTAGCAAGAAGCTTAAAAGCGACGGTTGGCTCACCATCTCGAGCACGGCCGAACATTGGGAAAACTATGAGGCGAACTTTACTATCATCAATTCCGTCGTGGTGCTCGTGACCTTTATGGCGGCGTGCCTGTCGTTTGTGGTGGTGTTTACGCTGTCCAACACGAATATCTCCGAGCGCGAGCGCGAGCTGGCGACCATCAAGGTGCTGGGCTTCCGCCGTGGCGAGGTGCACCACTACGTCAACAAGGAGACGTTGATCCTCACGGCGATTGGCACCGCACTGGGCGTGCCGCTGGGTGGCCTGCTTGCCGAGAGCTTTACGTACATCCTGCAGATGCCGTCGCTGTACTTTGACGTCGAAGTCGAGCCGCTGAGCTACGTGCTTGCCGTGGTGCTTTCCTTCGGCTTTACGATCATCGTCAACCTCGCCACCAACCGAACGCTCAACAAGATCGACATGGTCGGCGCCCTCAAGAGCGCCGAGTAACCTGTCCTGGGATTCAAGTTCTAGCGAGCTGCCGACGCGCTCGCAGCAGCATTTTTGCATAAACCGCACCGAAAAATGCATATTTCGGCAGGGCGGTTGCTTTTTGCCCACAGGTACCCCAGGGGGCGCCGTGCAAATTCCGGAGTATTCAGCGTCCCGGGGTCCGCGGGCGCGGGGGCGGGGGTGCAAAACTGCGCTGAAAGCCCCGATTCTGAGCCCCAACGCCTCTAGAGCCGCTCGTTTTTTACAGGATGCGGCCCATGGTGCCTGCCTTTCGCCCAAAACCCAGTATGCAGGCACCCTCGGCTGCTGAATACTCCCAAAAATGCACGCCGCATCCTACCCCAGGCACCCGCAGCAAGAAGACGAATAGTCTCGGCCTCCCCAGTCACCGTAGGAGGCCCCAGGGCTTACCTCCCA
>CAJJQF010000067.1:0-5590 GCA_905193815.1 uncultured Collinsella sp.
GAGGCCGAGCGCAAAATGGATTCTAAAAAACACCTTGCCAAATAGGAGCGTCAGCACGAGGCCCGCTTATCCGCAGCTCCGAAGGAGCAGGATAAGCGGGCCTCAAGTGCGAGGACGTTTTTAAGGGGATGCCCCTGGGCGGCCCGGACAGACCGATCGGCGATGTCTACAGGTACTCGATTTGAGCGCCCTCGGTGTCGCACGTCAGAATGTGCGTGTCACACTTGGGGAACTGCTCGCGCAGCTTGACCTGCAGGAACTTCGCCACGATGGTGTCGTCAGTCACGGCCATGAGGGTCGAGCCGGAGCCACTGATCCAGATGGTCTTGGCGCCTCCGTTAAGGCAGGTGTCGCGCACGGCGTTGTAGTCGGGGATGAGGCGGCGGCGATAGGGCTCCTGGATGCGGTCGTCGTTGGCGGCGGCAATCAGGTCGAGGTCACCAGTCTCCAGGCCGCGCGTCATGCCGGCGATGCGGCCCATTTGCCATACGGCGGTGGAGAGTGGAATCTCCTGCGGCACAACCTTGCGCGCCTCGCTCGTATGCACCTCGTAGGGCGGAATCACGGTAATAAAACGCAAGCGATCGCTCACCTCGTAGCGCAGGCACTGGGGGAGCGAATCAGTCGGCGTAAAGGAGCAAACGGCACCGCCCAGGATGGCAGGGGCGACGTTATCGGGATGCCCCTCGACCTCGGTGGCAATGCGGACGAGCTCAGCGCGGTCGACGGTGTGGCCCGTCAGTGCGGCGGCTGCCATGATGCCGGCGACGACGCAGGTGGAGCTGGAACCCAGGCCGCGGGCGACGGGCACGTCGGTCTGGATATCGATGGCAACGGGAAAAGCCGGCTCGCCCCATGCGGCCAGCGCATCGACAAAGCTCACGTAGACCAGGTTGTTCTCGTTTTGGAATTCCTCGGGGCAGCCTGTGATGGTGAGCTTGTCGGCGCGCTCGAAGGTGAAGTGCGAATAGAGGCTGACGGCCATGCCGAGGGTATCGTATCCAATGCCCAAGTTGGCGCTGGTTGCTGGGACGGTGATTTTGATCATGTGGGTCCTCCTGGGCGGGTCTGGCCGTTTAGTTCGCTGCTCGGGCAGTCCTGGCTCGCTCGGAAAGCACATTAAGTGCTTTCCGGCTCGTGCGGAACTCGCGACGAACTAAACGGCCAGACCCGCTCGCATGCTCGTCATTATCCCGAAAGCTAAATAAAAAGAAGGTGCGCCGGCTTTCGCCGGCGCCTTATAAGGGGTTTTAGTTGGTAGCCATCTTCTTTGCTGCAGACTCGACGTAGCTCGCCATCTCATCGACGTCGCAGACGTCTTCGAAGCGGACGGGCTTGGACTCGAGCTCGGCGAGTTGGACCGGGGCAACCGTGTTGGTTGCCTGCTCGAGCACACGCATAGCCTCAAAGTCGTCCTCGGGAACGTCGAGCCCCAGGGCGTCGCAGCAGGCGCGCGGGAACTTGTAGGGGCTGGCGGTCGAAAGCAGCACGCGGGCCTTGGCGCCCTCGGCGGGGGCGACCTGCTCAAAGACGTGATAGCCGCAAGCGGTGTGCGGGTCGATCACGTAGCCGTTCGCATCCCAGCAGCTCTTGATGGCGGCGCGAACCTCGTCCTCGCTGGCCCAGCCGCAGCCAAACACGCTCTGGATCTTGGCCAGCAGTTCGGCGGGGACCTCGTAGCGACCAGTTTGTGCCAGCTGCTCCATAAGGCCGGCAACGAGCTCGCAGTCGCCACCGGACAGGAAGTACAGCATGCGCTCCAGGTTGGAGCTGATGAGGATGTCCATCGACGGCGAGATGGTCGTGAAGAACGGACGGTTGCGGTCGTAGACGCCGGTGGTCAAGAAGTCGGCGAGCACGTTGTTCTTGTCGCTGGCCACGATGAGTTTGGCGACGGGCAGGCCCATGTGCTTGGCGTAGTAGCCGGCCAAGATATCGCCAAAGTTGCCGGTCGGTACGCAGAACTCCACAGCGTCGCCGGCCTCGATGGCGCCGGCGCGCAGCAGCTGCGCATAGGCGGCAAAGTAGTAGACGACCTGTGGTACCAGGCGGCCGACGTTGATGGAGTTGGCACTCGAAAGCACCGTGCCGGCGGCCTCAAGACGCTCGGCAAGCTCCTTATCGGCAAAGATGCGCTTGACAGCACTCTGGGCGTCGTCGAAGTTGCCGCGGATGCCGCAGACGGCGACGTTGTCTCCCTCCTGCGTGGACATCTGCAGGTTTTGGACGCGGCTGACCTTGCCCTCGGGATAAAAGACGGTGATGCCCGTGCCCGGAGCGTCGGCAAAACCGGCGAGTGCTGCCTTGCCCGTGTCGCCCGATGTGGCGGTGACGATCATGATGCGCTCGGCGCCGCCGTCCTTGGCGGAAGTGCGGGCCATCAGACGGGGGAGCATCTGCAGAGCGACGTCCTTAAAAGCGCTCGTGGGGCCGCCAAAGAGCTCCATCACATAGGTTTGCGGGGCGTCGGCACCCGGTGCGGCGTCGAGTTTGACGAGCGGCGTGACCTCTTCGCTCGCAAACGTGCCGCGGTATGCCTCGTCGACACACGCCGAAATTTCTTCGGCCGTGTAATCATTCAGTAACATTCCCAACACATCTTGAGCGATTTCAAAGTACGATTTATCTGCAAGCGAGCTGATATCGACCTGCTGGGTGCCGAGCTCGTCCGAGACAAACAAACCCCCGTCGGGAGCGATGCCGGTGCGGATTGCCACCTTACTTGAGCACGATAAAGTGCGTCCTCGTGTACTATGATAAGTTCCCATATAACACTGCTCCTCGGATGCCTTGGTCCCAATCGGTGAAACCATGGTATCAGAGCGCGCAAAACAGGTTTGCAGAGGCTTTTAGAAAGGTAACCTCAAGCCCATGATTAAGATTGCCAAGTTTGGCGGCTCGTCGGTCGCCGACGCCGAACACTTCAAGAAGATCAAGGCCATCGTCGATGCCGACCCTGCCCGCCGTTTTGTGGTGGTTTCCGCCTGCGGCCGCCGCTTTAAGGGCGACACCAAGGTGACCGACCTGCTCTACCTGGTTAACGCGCACGTTAAGTATCACGTGTCGTGCGAGGAACTGCTCGAGGACATTGGCCAGCGCTATTTTGATATCGCTGACGAGCTGGAGCTCACCTATCCCATCCGCGAGGAGTTCGCGGCCTTTGCCGAGCGCGCCCGCTCGGGCGGCTACTCCACCGAGGAGCTCGTGAGCCGCGGCGAGTACTTCACCGCTCGCTTGATGGCCGAGTACCTGGGCCTGCCGTTCCTGGACGCCGCGACGGTTGTGGCGTTCCATCATGACGGTACGCTCAGCATGAACCGCACCTCCGAGCTGGTGCAGGAGTACGGCCAGCAGGGCGGCTTTGTTATGCCTGGCTTCTACGGCGCGACGCGTGAGGGCCAGATCAAGCTGCTCGACCGTGGTGGCGGCGATATCTCGGGCTCGATCCTGGCCAAGTGCCTGGGCGCCGACCTGTACGAGAACTGGACCGACGTCTCGGGCTTCTATTCTGCCGATCCGCGTATTGTTCCCGAGGCTCAGCCCATCGCCCGCGTTACCTACGAGGAGCTGCGCGAGCTTTCGTACATGGGTGCGAGCGTCCTGCACGAGGAGGCCGTGTTCCCCGTGCGCGAGGCTGGTATTCCGCTGGTCATCAAGAACACCAATGCGCCGCAGGACCCCGGCACCATCATTAGCGAGACGGCTGATGAGGGTGAGGCAGAGCCCATCATTACCGGCGTGACCGGCAAGCGCGGTTTTGTCGCCATCAACGTCGCCCGTGACCGCACCAAGCCTCGCGTCGGCTTTATGCGCCGCGCACTTTCGGTCTTCGAGCGCTATGACGTTTCCGTCGAGCACATGCCCACCGGTGTCGACCGCTTTGGCGCCGTGGTGCAGGAGAAGGATGTGCACGACTCGCTGTACTCGCTCGTGGGCGACATTCAGCAGGAGGTCGAGCCGCTCGAGATCGAGGTTGTCGAGGGCTTGGCGCTCATCGCGACCGTCGGCCGTAACCTGCGCGGCCGCGCAGGTATCTCGGGCCATCTGTTTGGTATGCTCGGCCAGGCCGGCGTGAGCGTGCGTATGATTTCGCAGAGCTGCGACGAGATCAACATCATCATCGGTGTCGAGGAGAAGGACTTCGACCTGGCGATTCGGACCATCTACCGTGCCTTCTCCGATGAGAACGGCATTGTGAAGGTCTCCGACCTGGAGGCTTCCGCGCCGGTCGATCCCGCTCTGGCTGCGCTCCACAAGTAGCTGCTATCTCGCTAGATTTTTGGGACAAGTGCCAAAAATCTAGCGCGGGGCGTTTCGTTTCGGTTTCGTTTCGACGGGGCGGGTTTCGTGTCCGCCCCGTTCTTGTATACACTGGCAACAATAATCGGCCTGCTCGGCGTGCGGGCAAAAGCCAAAACCTTTAAAGGGGGAAGCATGAAACAGTACACGGTTGCTATTTTGGGCGCGACGGGAGCCGTGGGCACCCAGATGCTCGAGTGCCTCAACGAGCAGGAGTTCCCGGTCGGCAAGCTTAAGCTGCTGGCGAGCGCGCGTTCTGCGGGCAAGACCGTCGAGTTCCGCGGCGAGCAGGTTGTGATTGAAGAGGCTTGCCCCGAGGCCTTTGAGGGCTGCGACATCGTACTCGGCGCTGCCGGCGACGACATCGCGAAGGAGCTACTGCCCGAGGCCGTCAAGCGCGGCGCCGTCGTGGTCGACAACAGCCATGCCTTCCGCATGGATCCCGAGGTGCCGCTGGTCGTGCCCGAGATCAATGCCGACGATATCAAGTGGCATCACGGCCTTATCGCCAATCCCAACTGCGCGACCATCATCGGCCTGGTTCCTACGTGGCCGCTGCACCAGCTTGCTGGCGTGAAGCGCATGATCGTCTCAACGTATCAGGCGGCTTCGGGCGCTGGCGCTCCCGGTATGGCCGAGCTCGAGGCTCAGCTGGCCGCCTTGGGCCGCGGCGAGGAGATTCCCGAGCCGCGTGCATTTGCCGCCCAGCTGGCGAGCAACCTGATTCCGCAGATCGGCGGTGTCAAGGAGGAAGGCTTTACCTCTGAGGAGATGAAGCTGCAAAACGAGGGCCGTAAGATCATGCACCTTCCCGAGCTGCGCGTGAACTGCACCTGCGTGCGCGTGCCCGTGCTGCGTTCGCACTCCGAGAGCATTACGCTCGAGTTTGAGCGCGATATTACGGTCGAGGAGGCCCGTGCTGCGCTGGCTGCCGCCCCCGGCGTCAAGCTGGTCGACGATATGGCTGCCGAGGATGCGCACGATCGCTTCCCCATGCCGATGGACACGTCCGACCAGGACCTGATTTGGGCCGGCCGCGTGCGTCGCGACATCTCGAACCCCGAGGCCGCACGTGGCATCACCTTCTGGTGCTGCGGCGACCAAATCCGTAAGGGCGCGGCAACCAACGCCGTCCAGATCGCTAAGCTGCTCTGCGAGTAACGGTGGACCTGTCCGGCGGGGGCCGGGCTTAGTTTTCAGAACGTCCTCGACCATGTGTGGCGCCTTGTCCTGCTCCTTCGGAGCCGCGGACAAGGCGCCACACTGGTCTGCGGAGTGTTCTGAAAACTAA
>CAJJQF010000068.1:0-5570 GCA_905193815.1 uncultured Collinsella sp.
AAAAGCTCGCCGAGCTGCCCGATCCCGTCGGCCGCGTGCTCGACCACCGCGTGCTTGCAAGCGGCGTGGACCTGACCCGTGTGAGCGTGCCGCTGGGCCTGGTCGCTATGGTCTACGAGGCGCGCCCCAACGTGACGGCCGACGCCGCGGGCATCTGCATCCGCACCGGCAACGCCTGCATTCTGCGCGGCGGCTCGCTGGCCTATCACTCGTGTGCCATGATTTCTGAGCTGCTGGCCGATGCGCTCGAGGCCAAGGGCTTCCCGCGCGAGGCCGTGTCGATGATCGAGTCCACCGACCGCGAGGCCACTGGCGAGCTCATGAAGCTCCGCGGCATTGTCGACGTACTCATTCCGCGCGGCGGTGCAGGCCTGATCCAGCGCTGCGTGCGCGGGTCGCTCGTTCCGGTTATCGAGACGGGCACGGGCAACTGCCACATCTACGTGCATGAATCCGCCGACTTTGATAAGGCGCTCAACATTATCGTTAATGCCAAGACCCAGCGCGTAGGCGTGTGCAATGCCGCCGAGTCGCTGCTGGTCGACCGTGCTGTGGCCGATGCGTTTTTGCCTGCGGTCGTTGCCGTGCTGCACGACCACGGCGTGCTCATTCACGGCGACGAGGTCACGTGCGCCGCGTGCGCCGACGCCGGCTTTGTAGAGGGCGATGACTACGTCCCCGCGACTGAGGAGGACTGGGGTCGCGAGTACCTGGCGCTCGAGATGAGCGTGAAGGTCGTGGCAAACGAGGACGAGGCCATCGCACACATCAACCGCTACGGCACGATGCACTCCGAGGCCATCGTTGCCGAGGACACGGATGCTTGCGAGCGCTTCCTGGATGCGGTCGATGCCTCGGCCGTGTACGCCAACGCCAGCACGCGCTTCACCGACGGCGGCGAGTTTGGCCTGGGCGCCGAGATCGGCATCTCGACCCAAAAGCTCCACGCCCGCGGCCCCTTCGCCGCCGAGGCCCTCACCACCTACAAATACAGGCTCCGAGGCACCGGTCAGGTCCGCCCCTAACGCCCGCGCAAAGAAAAACCACCACAAAGGTGCCTGTCCCCTTTGTGGTGGTTATTTAGGTGAAGCGGCAGGTTAGGCCTGTAAGGTATCGCGATCGGGCGCGAAGGACTGCATGGCCGCGATGGTGCGGTCAAAGAGCTCGGGGAGCTCCCAGCCGAGCATCTCGGCGCCCTGCGAAATCACGTCGCGCGAGCAGCCGGCGGCAAAGCGCTTGTCCTTGAACTTCTTCTTGAGCGACTTGGTCGTAAAGTCCATAACGCTCTTGCTCGGGCGCATGATGACGGCGGCGCCGATCAGGCCGGTGAGCTCATCGCAGGCAAACAGGATCTTTTCCATCTGCAGCTCGGGTTTGGGCAGCGAGGTGTTGAAGTCCGACGTGTGCGTCTGGATGGCGCGAATGAGCTCGGGAGACGCACCTTCGCCCTCAAGAATCTCGGCAGCATAGATGGTGTGGTTCATGGGGTCGTCCTCATGCTCCTCCCAATCCAGGTCGTGCAGCAGACCGACGATGCCCCAAAACTCCTCGTTCTCGGGGTCGAACTCGCGCGCAAAGTAGCGCATAGTGCCCTCGACCGTCTCGCCATGGGTGATATGGAACGGGTCCTTGTTGTGCTCGTTGAGCAGTTCGAACGCGCGGTCGCGGGTGATTCCGGCGGTAAGCGGCTCTGCCATAAGAGACTCCTTGTGCTCGTGGGTATCGATGAGAATGAATACTACTAGAACAAGAAAACCACCACAAAGGTGCCTGTCCCCTTTGTGGTGGTTTTTGGCGCGGTTGGGTTAGTTGAGGGCAGCTTGGGCTAGGCGGGCTTCAGCGTCCTCCTCGGTGACGCCCAAGGCCACAGCGAACTCCTCGATGGAGCGGCGCTTGGCTTCCTTGAGTACGCGCATGTAGTAGGAGCTGGGCTTTTTATCAGCTTCCTCGGCCTGGCGAATGCGGTGCATCATGGTCTTTGCCACGCGGACCGTCTCGGGCGCACCCAGCTTGAGCTGCTGCTTAAAGTGCGTCTCTTCAAGTGAGCTGTTGCGCTCGGTAAAGGTGTCGCACTCCAGCTCGTCGTAGTGGCTCAGCAGGTGCTCGGCATCTTGCTGAGAGATGGCGGCGTGCAAACGGTCGGCCTGCGCCACGGGGTACATGAGGATCGTCTGCGCGTGTCCCTGCTTGGTCTCGAGCAGCAGCATGGGCTGCGGTGTGTCGTCCCTAAAACCGACGACGGTGCAGACTCCCTGACCCGGATGAATGACGTGTTGACCGATTGAGAACATGCTACCTCCAACTTATACGAATTTACGTATGTCTAGAATAACACGCTGACGTGCGCAAATCCTCACTTTATGCAGGAAAAGCACACAACTCTGATAGGTAAGAGTATTCGATAAAAGACGCAGCTCATTCACACCTTTATGCATTTTCAACGCGTGCATAATTTGCAGGCAGACTGGCATCTTTGAGTGACTCCATACAGGCTGTAGTCAATTTTGTGCATATGCAATATCTATTAGCTTTACCCTGCGACAGTAGCTACCGCTTGTGATAGAGTGCTACAAACTCTGGCTTTTGCCCTACGAGTGACCAAGAGCTCGGGGGCTTTAACACAAGGAGGACCTATGCCCGAGAAGATTGAAGAGCTGGTACGCGCTGCGCTTGCTGCGGCCCAGGAGGCCGGCGACCTTTCCGCATTTGAACTTGACGATTGCGCCATCGAGCGACCGGCTGACACTTCTCATGGTGAGTGGACCTCCACCATGGCCCTGAAGTCCGCCAAGCTGGCTCACTGTGCCCCGCGCAAGATCGCCGAGGCCGTCGTTGCCCATATGCCCGAGGACCCCGCGATCGAGAAGGTCGAGATCGCAGGCCCCGGCTTCATCAACTTCTACCTCTCCGTCGCCGTCAAGAATGCCATCTTTGGCGAGGCCCGCGAGAAGGGCATGGACTTCGCTAAGTCCAACGTCGGTGGCGGCTTGAAGACCCAGGTCGAGTTCGTCTCTGCCAACCCCGTCGGCCCCATGCACATCGGCCACGGCCGCTGGGCCGCTCTGGGCGACTCGCTCTGCCGCGTCATGGACCACGCCGGTTACGACATCCAGCGTGAGTTCTACATCAACGACCACGGCTCTCAGATGAACACCTTCGGCAACTCCATCAGCACGCGCTATATGCAGCTTGCCGACATCATCGCCAAGCAGGGCGTGGATATCGACGAGGCTCACAAGATCTTGATCGCCGACCGCGACGCCTTTGTCGCCGACGAGAACGACGAGCATCCCGAGACCCATCCGTATCAGGACAACTTTGCCGAGACCCTGGGCAAGGACTCCTACGGCGGCGACTACATCATCGACGAGGCTGCTGAGTTCTGGCGCACCGACGGCGACAAGTGGGTCGAGGCCGATCCGCAGGAGCGCATGGAGAGCTTCCGTGAGCGCGGCTACGTGAAGATGGTCGACAACATGCGCGACCTCTGCCATGCCGTCAACTGCGACTTCGATCGTTGGTACTCCGAGCGTTCGCTGTACGTGAAGGACACCGAGGGCGAGACCGCCGGCACCTCTGCCGTCGACCGCGCTTTTGAGAAGCTCGACAAGATGGGCTACCTCTATACCAAGGACGGCGCCCTGTGGTTCCGCTCCACCGACCTGGGCGATGACAAGGACCGCGTCCTGATCAAGTCCGACGGCGAGTACACCTACTTCGCCTCCGACGTTGCCTATCACTGGGATAAGTTCCAGCGCGTCGACCACGTCATCGACATCTGGGGCGCCGACCACCACGGCTACATCGAGCGCGTCCGCTGCGTCTGCGACGCTCTGGGTTACCCCGGCAAGTTTGAGGTTCTGCTGGGCCAGCTCGTCAACCTGCTGCGCAACGGCAAGCCCGTCCGTATGTCCAAGCGTAAGGGCACCATGGTGACCCTTCAGGAGCTCGTCGACGAGGTCGGCTCCGATGCCGCTCGCTACACGCTCATCTCCAAGAGCTCCAACCAGATGGTCGACTTCGATATTGAGGCCGTTAAGAAGCGCGACAACTCCAACCCGGTCTATTACGTGCAGTATGCTCACGCCCGCGTATGCTCCATCCTGCGCCGTGCCGCTGACGTTACGCCCGAGCAGGCTGACGAGATGGGCATGAAGGCCGTTGCCGCCAAGGCCATCGGTGAGAACGTCGATTACTCGCTGCTGACCGACCCGACCGAGCTCGCCCTTTCGCGTAAGCTCAACGAGCTCACCGACCTCATCGCCAGCTGCGCTCGCGACCGCGCCCCGTTCCGTCTGACGCACTTTGCCGAGGAACTCGCCGGCGACTTCCACAGCTTCTACGCTGCCTGTCAGGTGCTGCCGAGCGAGGGCCGTCCCGTCGACCCCGAGCTTTCGCGCGCCCGTCTGGCCGCTTGCGATGCCGTCCGCGTGACGCTCGCCCTGGTGCTCACCCTCGTTGGCGTTTCCGCTCCCGAGCAGATGTAAGCTACGGATCATTTGACCGTGTAGGTTCGGCTTTGCTGAGCCCTATAAGCCCGATCTCCATGCGGAGGTCGGGCTTTTTGCGTTTGGTGAGACTATTTGGTTTGCTGGGAAATGCTACCAAATCGCAACTATACCGGTTTACGGGGCTGAATCGCCAACTGGCGACCATGGTGCCAATAGTGAAATTAAACCCGCAGGTAGATGGCTTATTGTTTCTTGATAATGCAGGGTATGGTTGGCTTGCAGCATCCTGGCCCCGTAATCCGGCGTAGTTTTGAAAATTGTCCCTTGGGGACGGAGGAAAACGGATCATTTTTGTCTCGAAGAGGGGTGGCGGGATACCGTCCGTCACGAATTGGGCTCATCTCCTACGTTTGGACGCATATCCCGAACCATGCCGAAAAGTACGATATTAAAACCGCAGGTAGCAGACTCGTTGTTTTTGAAAAAACAAGGGTATGGTCAGGGGCTCGGGGCAAACGTAGCAGATGGGCGCGATTCGTGGCGCGGCTATTCCAGGTGCCACGGCTTCACTCCTCTGGCGCGACATTTCAAGGCGCTTTTGAGGAGGAGTGTCCCTGATGACTGGGCGTTTAAGAACGTCCCCAATGACTAAGTTGCAGGTGGCGGCGGTTGTGTTACACTAACGCTGCGTAATTGACGCAATCATCTCGATACAGATCAATGATGTCCGTCGTCTTGAACGGAACTAGACTGTTTAGCCGCCCTGAAGGTTTATGCAGGGAGCATGTGATCACAGGGCTTGAAAAGAAAGTTGAGCAAACACTGTGTCTGATCAACAGCAAGAAAACGAAATAACTACGACGCAGGCCGCTCCCGCTGCACCGGTTGCGTCGGACCAGGTCGCGGTGCCCGCGCAAGCCTCGGCTCCTGAGACGCCTAAGGCTGCTTCGACGCCTATGCCTGCAACGGCTGAGAAGGCCGTGCCTGCAACTGGTGAGGAGGCTGCTCCGGCAAAGCCCAAGCGCACGCGCCGCACGGCCAAGTCTGCCGCTGACGGCGAGGAGGTCGCCAAGCCCAAGCGCCGCACCACGCGCACGACTCGCGCCAAGCGCACCGTTG
>CAJJQF010000069.1:0-5239 GCA_905193815.1 uncultured Collinsella sp.
GTCTGGCGAAAAATGGGACGGGCCCCAGATTGCCCATGCGCGCAAAAGTGCGTCTCGGCAATCTGGGGCCCGTCCCCTTTAATATTTATAAATATGCAGGTCAGCGAGGTGCTAGCGATGTGCCAGCGGATGCGCCGCCAGATAGACCTCGGTCAGTTGCGTGCGGTCGACATGCGTGTAGACCTGCGTGGTCGAGATATCGGCATGGCCCAAAATCTCCTGCAGCACACGCAAGTCGGCACCGCCCGCGAGCATGTGGGTAGCAAAGGAGTGGCGCAAGGTATGGGGATGGAGCCCCACCAGCCCCACCTGGCGCCCGTAGCGCTCACAGATGGCATGGATGCCCTGGCGCGACAGACGGCGGCCGTTCTTATTTAAAAAGACCGCCGAGGTCTCGGTTCCGCGGGCATGGGCCGCCAAGCGAGAACGCCCCTCAGTTAAATAAAGCGTCAGAGCTCGCGCCGCGCTTCCCACCAGCGGGGACAGGCGTTCCTTCGAGCCCTTACCGCGAACGAGCACAAAGCCATCGTCGATATGGATATCTCCCACATCGAGTCCCACCAACTCGCTCACACGCAAACCGCATCCGTAGAGCACTTCCAAGATGGCATGGTCGCGCAAGCCCATCTCGCCCTCGGGGAAGTCTTGATCGAGCAGCGCCGAGACATCCTCCACCGATAGATACTCCGGCAAACGCTCAGCCTTTTTAGGCAGGCGCAACGCCGCCGTTGGATTTTGGGCCACAGCCCCATCGCGCACCAAAAAGGCATGCAGGCCCTTCACGGCCGCAAGCGCACGCTCCACCGAGGCATCCGAATAGCCCCCATCGCGACGGTCGGCGACAAAGCCCTCCACGACCTGACGGGTCACCTCTTCAAAAGACACAATACCCGCCCGCTCCAGATAGGCGCAGTACGTCGTCAGGTCACGACGATAGGCCGCAATCGTGTTGCGCGCCAAACCCCGCTCGACCGCGAGGTAATCGAGATACTCCCCCGCCGCCACGGCGAGCGACGAGGGAGTAGCTTCGGTATGTTCCTTATTCGCCGGCACCCTTAGTCCGTAGCGAGGTTCATGGGCGTCACCTGCAGACGGTCGACACCCTCGTGCTGGCCGATCGAAGCGCGCACGAACTCGCGGAACAGCGGCTGCGGGTTGGTCGGGCGGCTCTTGAACTCGGGATGAGCCTGGGTTGCCACATACCACGGATGCACGTCGCGCGGCAGCTCGACCATCTCGACCAGGCGCTCGTCGGGCGACAGACCCGAGATAACCAAGCCGGCGTCCTCGAGCTGGTCACGGAAGGCGTTGTTGAACTCAAAGCGATGACGGTGACGCTCGTAGACGAGCTCCTCGCCATATGCCTCGCGAGCAAGGGTATCGGCGGCGAGCTTGCACGGATAGGCGCCCAGGCGCATGGTGCCGCCCTTCTCGGTCACGTCCTCCTGCGAGCTCATCAGATCGATGACACTATACGGGCCATCCGGATCGAACTCGGAGGAGCTGGCGCCGGCAAGGCCGACGACGTTGCGCGCAAATTCGCACACGGCCACCTGCATTCCCAGGCAAATGCCCAGATACGGAATCTTGTGCTCACGGGCAAACTCGGCCGCGAGGATCTTGCCCTCCAGGGCGCGCTTGCCAAAGCCGCCGGGGACCAGGATGCCCGAGGCGTCGCCCAGAACCTCGGAGACATTCTGCTCGTCGAGGCTCTCGCCGTCGACCAGCTGGACGTCCACATGGCGATCGTAGAAGACGCCTGCATGGTGCAGGGCCTCGATAACCGACAGGTACGCATCGGGCAGCTGCGTGTACTTGCCCACAACGGCGATCTTCACCTTGTCGGCGTGATGGTTGGCGTGATTCTGCTTGCGCAGGAACTCGTTCCACTCGCTCATGTCGCGCTCACGCGGGTCCAGACCCAGGCGTTCGCAAATGCGCAGGTCAAAGTCCTGCTCGGCAAGCAGCTGCGGAACATCGTAAATGCTCGCGCAGTCCTCGTTGGTAAAGACGCAATCGGTGTCGACGTCGCAGAAGCTTGCGATCTTTCCGCGGATAGCGTCATCGATATGGTGGTCGGAGCGCAGTACGATGATATCGGGCTGGATGCCAAAGCTGCGGAGCTCCTTGACGGAATGCTGCGTGGGCTTGGTCTTGACCTCGTGGGCGGCGGCGATATAGGGAACGAGCGACACGTGGATGTAGCAGACGTTCTCGGGGCCGGCCTCCTTGCGGTACTGACGGATGGCCTCGACAAACGGTTGGGACTCGATGTCGCCGATCGTGCCGCCCAGCTCGGTGATGACTACATCGGAGCCGGTCTGCTCCTCGATGCGGCGGAACTTGTCCTTAATGGCATTGGTGACGTGAGGAATCACCTGCACGGTACCGCCCAAAAAGTCGCCGCGACGCTCGCGGGCGATCAAGCTCTTATAGATGGCGCCGGTCGTAAAGTTGGAATCGCGGGTCAGGTTCTCATCAATAAAGCGCTCGTAATGACCCAGGTCCAGGTCGGACTCGTAACCATCCTCGGTAACGAAGACCTCACCATGCTGGAAGGGGCTCATGGTACCGGGGTCGACGTTCAGATACGGATCGGCCTTCTGCATCGTTACTTTGTAGCCACGCGACTTGAGCAGACGGCCCAGCGAGGCCGCGGTGATACCCTTGCCCAGAGACGAAACCACGCCACCGGTTACGAACACATGCTTGGTCATATTGAGTTACCTGCGCTTCCCGTAGAAGTTGTTTATCCACATCTTACGGGTCTTCATTGTAATACTCGCGCCGCGGACCGTTCGCAATTTTTCTCGCGTGCGATTGCATTTCTCAATCTTGAAACAAAACGCCGCCCGGTTTCCCAGGCGGCGTCGCTGTGGCAAGGGTTACATGCTGCTATCGATCAGCAACCTCGTCCTCAAGCATTTCTTGAACGAGCATGCCGGTACGGACGCCCTCAAGATACCACTCGCCACGTTCGGTGAGGCAAATGCCATTTGCAAGCTGACCGCCGTCGTCGCTATAACGCGAGACGACATCAATCATGCCTTCGGAATCCAAGCGATCGATTGCGGCGCGGGCACGATACGGCGAAACCCCCACGCGCTCGGCAAGCGTTTTGCGCGAGAAACCATACGGCCCGCCATTGTCTTCGGTTTGCTGGTCGATCTCCATCAACACCAGCACCTCGACACGCTTCATATCGTTGACACTCGCACGACCCTTGCCCGCCATAGCAGCCTCCTCAAACCGAGCACGAGCATCTAACGCGCCGTGCGCGACCGACACACCTCACGATGGCAGGTAATATCCATCATGCGGCATCCCGCTAAGGATGAAACAGTTACGGTTATTGTATACCGCTCAAATTGTTTCTAGACAGGTAAACAGCTATTTTTTTCGCCGAAATAGGCGCTTTATTGATCAAAAAGCCGTACCGGGCGCTAACCCGATACGGCCAAAATGCAATGCAATTACCGCGGTGCTTCAAACTTAGCGATGGAAGAAACCGCGGCGCTCAAACTTGGGCTCGCAACACACGTTGATACCCAGTTTGCGCAGTACCGTCTCGTCCGTCGGCGAGATGATCACGCTAAAGAAGGCATCGCAACCGCGCAGCTGCTCCAGGCCCGAAAGGACGCGAGCGGCCGTCTCACTCGTGGCCGAGGTGATCGACAGCGCCATAAGCGTCTCGTCGGTGTGGAGGCGCGGGTTTTTGCTTCCCAGGAAATGCGTCTTGAGCTTGCTGATGGGCTCGATCGCCTCATCGCTAATGACCTCGAGCTCAAGGTCGACGCCCGAGACATGCTTGAGGGCGTTCATAATGAGCGAACTTGCGGCGCCTAGGCGCGTGGAGGTCTTACCGGTCACCACGGAGCCATCGGGCATGACCATGGCACCCACGGGACCACCCGTCAGCTGCTCCCTGGTGAGGGCCGCCGAGCGCGCCGGTGAGTAGTTCTTATCGATGCCGGCTTTCTTCATAATAATCTTGAGACGGTCGACTTGCTCATCGCCCACGCCGGTACGGCGCACATTTTCGACCGCGGTAAAGTAGCGGCGGACGATCTCCATCTTGGAAGCGTCGCGGCAGGCATCGTCATCGGTGATGGCAAAGCCGACCATATTGACGCCCATGTCCGTAGGACTCTGGTAGGGGCTCTTGCCCAGGATCTTTTCCATCAGAGCACGGACCACCGGGAAGGCCTCGACGTCGCGGTTGTAGTTGACCGTGGTCTTGTTGTAGGCCTCCAAGTGGAAGGAGTCGATGATATTGGCATCGTCGAGGTCGGCCGTTGCTGCCTCATAGGCGATGTTGACCGGATGCGTGAGGGGCAGATTCCAGACCGGGAAAGTCTCGAACTTGGCGTAGCCGGCGGCGGTGCCGTGCTTGTGCTCGTGATAGAGCTGCGAGAGGCAAGTGGCGAGCTTGCCTGAGCCGGGGCCGGGTGCCGTCACGACAACGAGCGGACGCGTGGTCTCGACAAACTCATTCTTGCCATAGCCGTCGTCGGACACGATCAGGTCGACGTCGTGCGGATACCCCTCGATGGGATAGTGCAGCTTGGCGGGAATACCGAGCGCGTTCAGGCGGTTGCGGAATACATCGGCAGCGGGCTGGCCGGCGTACTGGGTGATGACCACAGCCGCGACGGCAAAGCCGTTGCCGCGGAACAGGTCAACCAGGCGCAGCACATCCTCGTCATAGGTAATACCGAGGTCACCACGAGCCTTGTTTTTCTCGATGTGGTTCGCGTTGATCGCGATGATAACCTCGACATCGTCGGCGATGCTCTTGAGCATGCGGAACTTGCTGTCCGGTTCAAAACCCGGCAGCACGCGGCTCGCATGATAGTCATCGAACAGCTTACCGCCAAACTCCAAATAGAGCTTGCCACCAAACTGCGAGATGCGCTCCTTAATGTGAGCAGCCTGCAGCTCGATATACTTCGCGTTGTCGAAACCCTGGCGCATATATGGCTCCCGTCCCGTTTCCATTTAATGTTCTAGGCGATTATAACGGAGCCCGCCCTCCCCGATACCCAGACCATCAACAGGCACCAACCAAACACGCCCACCGCCCCAAACGATCTACCCCAAACGCACCGCCCCACCACGCCAAGTTGGCGCAGAAACCAAAACGCTCCGCACCAACATCGGCAACATCGCAGGTGGAGCATAAGTCAGACACTATGACCCAATCCGAGGGCACTAAAAAGATAGGAGCCCCCGCTCGTGA
>CAJJQF010000070.1:0-4601 GCA_905193815.1 uncultured Collinsella sp.
GCGGAGTTGTTCTGGCCCAGGCCGTTTTGATAGGCGCGCTCTTCTTCGTACAGGCGGCCGAGCGTGGGGGTATCGACGTTCTCGGCAAAGACCGAGAACTTGCCGGCGCGTAGCTGCGGATCGATCATAAAACGCACGAGGGGCTCGCCGACAAAGACATAGCGGCGCTTTTCGGCCTGCGCCTTCACAAACTCGCGGACCTCGCGCGAAAGCTCGGGGTAGAACGGGGCGAGCATGGGATCGTCGTCGGCGGCGATAAGGATGGTATAGAGTGCCGGCGCCGTGTTGACGCCGTTGATCACCAGAGTCTGATCCTCCATGTCGCGAGCGGCCTGCTTGGCAAGCTTCTTAAAGGAGAACGGGGCACGGGTGGCACCGAAGATGCCGGCCACGTGGTCCTCGAAGATGTTCAGGAAGTTCACGAAAGATCACTCTCCGTATAGGTTCTTTGGTATCCGAGCAAATATAGGCATATCCCAACGATTATAGAGGATAGGATTCCCGCAACCGCCGCCTTGGCGATGACCGCGGCTGCAAGGCCGGCAATTTCCATATGGTGTGCAAGACAGGACGCCGCTGCGCAGCCGATGCCGGTGACAGCGATTGCGGCGATTGCGGCAAGGTTTGAGCTCTGATCGGCACGCTTGGCATGGGCATTGAGCAGCGCGGATGACGCTGCGGCAGTTGCCGCGACCAGCACAAAGGCAGCCCAAAGGAGCGGGTCTCCCAGCGCTGCGGCAACGTTACCGAGCCCCAGCACGCCTCCGGCTGAAAGCGCGACCGTGGCCAGACGGGCAAAAAGCGCGCCCATGCCCGTTGCCGCGGCGGCGCTTGCCGGGCCGAGCCAAAATGACGCGACGCCGGCGGCGACCCCAGCTGCCAGGAAGGTATTGCCGGTCAGACAGCCAAGCGCGAGTGCACAGGTGAGCGTGGCGCTCGCGGCAGTCTCGGTGCGACCCCAGGCGATCCACCAACCGGACATGGCGGCGGCAAAGATCACCGCGACGGGCAGCATCGACAGGATGCCCTGTGCCTGCATGGTGGCGTTGGCCATGAGCACCAAAAAGCCCACAGCCGAGATGGCCGAGCCAATCTGGGGGGCCAGGCCAGCCGCCGCTCCGATCGCGATGGCCGCAATGACTAGGCCTGGAAGCGCCGCGACCCCGGCCGTTTGCATCAGCAAAAAGCTAAAGGTGCCGCACGTTAGCGCCGAGATAGCGCGCATGGTGTAGTCGCGCGCATGGCTCCAGCGCGTGCCCGCCCAGCCGAGTGCGGGGTCGACCTCGATGGCGTCGTCCCCGTAGTGCGACGGTTCGATATCGTCGAGCTCCTGCTCGTCATCCGAAAGCTCGCCAATCATTTGCTCCAGGCTGCGACGGCCCTCGCGCACGCTGCCCAGACCGGCAAGGAGCTGGTCGCAAAATGCCTCGATGCTGCTGGGGCGGTCCTGCGGCATGGGGGAGAGTGCACTCATGAGCGTGGCCTCGGCTCCCGGGGGAAAGTGTGGTATCAGCTCGCTGGGATAGGTGGCGCCGCCGATGATGCGGCCGAGCGAGTCGGCGGGCGTGGCCGCCATAAAGGGAGCGCTGCCGCACAGGCCCTCGTAGATAACGCAGGCAAGGGCAAAGACATCAGCGCGTTCGTCGACCGTGCCGGTCTCGATATCGAGCTGCTCGGGTGGCATGTAGCCGATGGTGCCACCGCGCGAGCCGCCAAAGCCACCGGCGGACGACAGTCGCGCCATGCCAAAGTCGGTGAGCTTTACATTGCCCGAGTGGTCGATGAGCACGTTGGCGGGCTTAATGTCCAGGTGGAGTACGCCATTACTATGGGCGAAGGTGAGCGCCTGACCCAGGGCATCGGCAATGGCCGCGGCCTCGTCAAAGGTAAGTGAGTGGCCGTCCACGCGATGCAAAAACTCGGCCAGCGACATGCCATCGACATATTCCATAACCAGGTAGGCATAGGCTGTGTCGTGCGTAAAGTCGATGACCTGCACGATATTGGGATGTTGAAGCATGGCGGCGGTGTGCGCCTCGCGCAGGACATCCATGATGTCGCTGGCGGGTATGCCGGCACCGTTGATAAGGGGGATGCGCTTAATGGCGACGCGGCGGCGCAGGTGCGTGTCGCGGCAGATCTCGATGGAGCCAAAACCGCCGGTCGCAAGTGTCTCGAGCGGCTGGTACCGCTTGAGCAGTTCGCGAGAGCTGGTGCCCTCCAAAGGAACGTCCGGCGAGAACCGGGCGGTATGTTGCGAGAAAAGCGGCATGGCCAACCCTCGTGCGTTTAAAGTTCGTTTGCGAGTGGCGGGCGCGGAGCCGAGCCGTTCGCGGTGGCATAGATGCTGCTAGTGTAGCACGCTCGGGTGCATGGGGAGGATAGCGGGATGCGAGGTTGCCTGTCTGGCTTGGCCTTAGCGCTTCTTCTTGTTCTTCTTCTGCTTGCGCTTGGTCTCCTGGGGCTTGTCGCCCTGTTTGGCTTCGGCAGCGGCCTTTTCGGCCTTCATTTTCTTCTTCTTGGTCTCGATGCGGAGTTTTTTGTTGATGCGCGCCTTGAGGAAGGGACCGAACTGCTCGGCATCGCCGCGAACAAAGGTGTCCTTAGGGATCGTCACGCCCTGGTCGGCGAACATGGCCACAAAGATGCGCTCGCCGTCGAGCACGTGGTCGAGCTTTTCAAACGGGAAGAACTGCGACTTGCCGCTCTTGCCCCAAACCATCAGGCCGTCCTCGTTGGCGGCGACGCGGCGATAGCGGCCACCCATGGACTCGTCGGCCTCGACGGCGTCGATAAAGTCGCGGGCGAGGGTGTGGTGCAGGTTTTTGCTCCACCAGGCCAAAAAGGCGCCGAATACGATCAAGACGACGCCAAACTTGATCCAGTTGCCGCCGGCCACCAGCATGCCGATGCCGATGAGCGCGGCAATTGCCGCGGCGACATACAGCGAGCCGCGACGCCTGGGCGAGGCGACCAGGCGGGCGAAGTCGGTGACCAGGTCGTTTTCGTACTGGTACTCGTTGAGGTACAGGATGCCGTCGTCGGCTGCGGCCTGCTCCTCGAGCGCGACCTCGACCTGGTCGGCTGCTTCGGAGGGAACGAGGTTGCTCTCTGCGTCTGCCATGCTCTTTGGACTCCTATCGCGGCGGGCTCGCCGTACGGGTTATTATGGAATGCAGTATGCCGTGCGACCGCATGGCCGCCGCGGCAACAAGACTCAGTATACCCGGGGGAGCACCCATGGAATCGTTGTACCGAAAGTATCGCCCGCTCACCTTCGACTCCGTGGTGGGCCAGCAGCATATCGTCTCGACGCTCGAGCACGCCATCACCGAGGGACGCCTGTCCCATGCGTACCTGTTCTGCGGTCCGCGCGGCACGGGCAAGACCACCATGGCGCGCATCCTGGCCAAGGCGCTGCTGTGCCGCAATGCCGAGGCGGCGCGCGCCGAGGGTGCAAGCGGCTGCATGCCCGACGGTACTTGCGAGGAGTGCGAGCTCATTGCCGAGGGTAACCACCCCGATGTCTACGAGCTCGATGCCGCCTCCCGCACGGGCGTGGACAATGTGCGCGAGGAAATCATCAACTCCGTCAACTTTGCCCCGGTGCGCGGCAAGTACAAGATCTATATCATCGACGAGGTCCACATGCTCACGACGGCGGCGTTCAACGCGCTGCTCAAGACGCTCGAGGAGCCGCCGGCACACGTGATCTTTGTGCTATGCACCACCGACCCGCAAAAGATTCTGGAGACCATCCTCTCGCGCTGCCAGCGTTTCGATTTCCATCGCATCGGCAACGAGGATATTGAGCATCGCCTGGCATACGTGTGCGAGCAGGAGAGCTTCGATTACGACGACGAGGCGCTGGCTATCGTGGCGCGCCATGCCAAGGGCGGCATGCGCGACGCGTTGTCCACGCTGGAGCAACTGAGCGTCTTTGGCAACGGTTCTGTGCATGCGGACGACGCCCGCTCGCTTTTAGGCGAGGTTTCGGACCAGATCCTGGGCGAGTTTGCCCGCGCCATCGCCGAGCGTGATGTCGCCGAGCTATATGGACTGATCCGTGCGCAGGTCGAGGAAGGCAACGATCTGCTGGAGCTGACGCGCGACCTGGTGGCGCATGTGCGTGACGTGTACGTTGCCTGCGTTGCCGGTGCCCGTGCCGAGCTGTTTGAGGGCGGCTCCGAGCAGGCCGAGGCGCTTGCTGCCGAGGCCGCTGCCTTTGGCGAGCATCCTGCCGACCGCCTGGCCCGTGTGCTGACAGTGCTCGACGATGCCGCACTGGAGATGAGGGGCGCGAGCGACGTGCGCCTGGTGCTCGAGATTGCCTGCACGCGTCTGGCACGTCCCGAGGCTGATTTAACGATTGAGGCATTGGCCGAGCGCGTGGCGCGTCTGGAGGCCATGGTTGCCAACGGCGCCGTGCCGGCGAGCGTGGCTGCTGCTCAGGCCGCCGCGCCTGCAGCATCCGTACCCGCTGCTGCCCAACAGCCGACGCTCATTTCGGGCGCTCGTGCTGCCACTCCGGCGGCATCCGCTGCCCCCGCTGCTACGTCCGCGCGCCAGGGCGGTATGCCTTGGGACCGTGGTGCTGCTGT
>CAJJQF010000071.1:0-4535 GCA_905193815.1 uncultured Collinsella sp.
GGCGCCGGGGGCGGGAATCTGGGCGTACACATTTCCTACACATCTTGTGATCCGACTAACGTTTGCCAGCCGTTAACTACCGCTCGCCGAGCATCTCTTTATATAAGGCAGTCTCATGGTTAAAGCGGATACGTCCCCCTAGCTAAAGCACAGCCAGCATCGAGCAACTCATCACGTTCTTCCACCGAGAACCCCTCGGCGTAGACGCGCACCACTGGTTCGGTCCCGCTAGGACGGACCAGCAGCCACGTGTCATCCTCGAATGACAGACGCAAGCCGTCCATATGACTAACGTTTTGCGGCACCTTGCCACAAATCGACTTGGGGTTTACGCCCGGCAGCAGGGTTCGTAACGTTTCGGCATCTTCGGCCTCAAGGCGCAAGTCGCGTCGACCGTAACTCGTCTTACCAAAACTGTCCTCGAGTTGGTCGACCAGAACGCCCAAAGGCGCGTCCGTCTTTGCCATAAGCTCACACAGAATCAGACAGGCGAGGATTCCATCGCGCTCGGGCATATGCGCGGCGATGCCGATACCACCGGCTTCTTCGCCGCCCATGAGGACGCCGCCCTTCTTCATCTCCGCCGCTATATATTTGAAACCGACTGGTTTGACGGTCACGCGGCAGCCAAGCGCCTCGGCAATGCGACGCACGAGCGTCGAGCATGAAAGATTGACGACGACGCGCCCCTCCAAATTACGAAATTGAACCAAGTCGCCCAAAACGAGCGCCATGATCTGATGCGGATGTATATATCTGCCGCGCTCGTCAACCGCGCCGATACGGTCGGCGTCGCCGTCGGTCACCAGGCCAGCGCAAGCTCCGTCCTCGATAACCGTGCGCTCGCAAGCGTCCACCCACGGTTCAACGGGGTCGGGGCAGATATCTTCTTGGTCAGACGCCTGCCCGGCGTGAATCTCGTGCACCTCAACGCCAAGCTCGCGCAGCAAGTCGGCTAGATAGCCCTGGGCTGCGCCGCCCATGGGATCGACAACCACGCGCAAGTGCGCGGCGCGGATGGCTTCGGCATCGACAAACGATGCCACCGCCTGCATATAGTCAGGAATGATATCCGCGGTGCGATATTGCCCCTCGATCCCCATTGGCTCGGGAGCCATAGTCTCTTCGAGCTCTTCGATGACATCCTGGTTGGCGGTCGAGCCGTCACCCATGCGAATCTTGAGGCACAGATAGCCCTGCGGATGATGGGACCCCGTCACCATGAGCGCGCCGCACGCCTCACCGTCATAAGCCGCCGCCCACGTAAGGGCAGGGGTCGGGACAGGTCGCGAAGCGAGCACGGCGTCTAGCCCGTGCGCTGCTAGCACGCCCGCCGCAAGCTCAGCGAACTCGCGCGCCAGGGGCCGGGTGTCGAACCCTATATATACCGTTTTGCCCGGATTGGTCTTTTGCCACAACTCGCCGACGGCATCGGCGATACGGGCAACGTTATCGGCAGTGAAGTCCTCATCGACGCGAGCGCGCCAACCGTCAGTTCCAAAATGAATTATCGCGCACACGCGCAGACACCTCACAGTGTTTGGATCATGGTACGCATGGGGTATACCCGCAACATGCACTCGGCAACCTGCCGGCACCAGCATTCACCATTTGGGCAAATGCTGCCGAGGACATGCAAGCAATAAAAAAACGCCTCGTATGGAGCGGTTTTGCCCTTTATATATCGAGCGCCTCGGCCATCGCGGCCGTAGTGATTGCCGTGGTTCCACAGCAACTGCCCACCATTGCGGCACCGGCATGTCTCCATTCGATGCATGCGCGCGCGAAAGCTTCGGGGTTCTCGTGCCATACGGGGCCATCCTGAGTCTGGACCGGATCGCCTACGTTGGGACGCACCGTGACGGGAGTAGTCGCCGATGCAACCATCCTGGGCACCGCCGTGTTCGCGGCCGCAAGCGAACAGCAATTAACACCAACCGAGTTTGCGCCGTGTTTTTCGGCGTACAAAACGGCTGCCTCGATGTTGAGGCCATCGCCCAACAGGTCGCCTTTATCGTCAACGACAAAACTCACCAGAACAGGCATGCCATCGGCGGCATCTCGGGCGCCGGCAAGCATGGGCTGCAAATTACGGATAGACGTCACCGTCTCGATCAGCAGACCGTCAACGCCGGCGTTGAGCAAGGCGTGCGCCTGTTCGCGCGCAATGCCTCGGATTTCACGATACTCGGCAGAGTCCTCGGCAAACCACTCAATACCGATCGGGCCCATCGAGCCTAGCAGCAGCTGAGGGTGCGCCTGGCGGGCATCGTCGACGGCCCCGCGATTGACCTCCGCCACGGACGGCGCAATCTGGTCGTGCTTGAGGGCATAGCTCGATGCCTGAAAGGTGTTGGTAATGAGCACCTGCGCGCCGGCGGCGACATACAAGCGATGGATACGAGAAACGGTCTGCGGCTCTGCCAGATTCCAAAACGCCGGTGGAATGTCGGCGGCATCGTACTCACTCAACAGAACACTGCCCATGGGGCCCTGCGCCAACAAGGTCTCGCTCGACAAGCGGCGCGTAAGTTCCTCGGCACCAAAGCGGTTGTAATAACTCGTATCCATATATATCCCGCTATTCCTCGACGCTGATTCCCTGCTTTTCGAGATAGGCGAGCCAGCGGCTCATCGTGTCCTCGGATAGCGCATGCTCCATCATGCAGGCCTCGGAATCGGCTCGCTCAAATTCGACACCGAGCTCCTGAACCAAAAACGTGCGGATGAGGCGATGACGGTACCAGATAGCCGTGCCGACCTCGCGACCGCGATCGGTCAGGATTACCTTGCCGTAGTGCGATTGCTCGACAAGCTCGGATGCCTTGAGCGCCGAAACCGCTTTATTGACCGATGCCTTGGAGACGCCAAGGCGCTGCGCGATGTCGACCGATCGCACGCCGTTGGTTTCCCCCTCTTCGCTTTCAATGCGAACCATGCACTCCAAGTAGTCTTCGTTCGCCACCGTCAGATGTAGTTCGCGCGAGCTATTTGTCGTATCCATGATCTTCCGTCCCTTCTGCATTCAATGGCTGATTCTACCCCATCCAAGCGTCGTGGTATGCCGTGGCATACCGTGCTAGAGTTCTTGTTGCACACGACGACCAAGATTGGAGCGGTCTTTATGGAAAACACCACCACGAGCCCCGATGTCCTTGAACGCTTTTTGCGCTACGTCCAGATCAACACGCAGTCCGAGGATGCAAACTGCGACCAGGTACCCTCGAGCGCCGTTCAGTTTGACCTTGCCAACGTGCTGGCTGAAGAGCTGCGCGAGCTTGGTGCGGAAGATGCCCACGTGACCGAGCACGCCTATGTCTGCGCGCATATCCCCGCAAGTGCGGGCGCTGAGGACAAGCCCGCCCTGGGCCTGATCGCCCATCTCGACACCACCGAAGTTGCACCGGGCGCCGGCGTGAAGCCGCACATCGTACACTACGAAGGCGGCGACCTGGTCTGCGGCACGGTTGACGGTAAGCCCGTTGCCATGAGTACCGCCAAGCTTCCCGCCCTGAATGACCTCGCGGGTGAGGACCTGGTCTGCAGCGATGGCACCACGCTGCTGGGCGCGGACGACAAGGCAGGCGTCGCCGAGATCATGTCGCTTGTCGCGCGTATCGCTCAGGACCCTTCTCTGCCCCATCCCGCACTCGGCATTTGCTTCTGCCCTGACGAGGAGATCGGCCACGGAGCCGAGCTGTTGGATATCGATACCTTTGGCTGCAAGTACGCCTACACGGTCGACGGCGGCCCCATCGGCGAGCTGGAGTGGGAGTGCTTTAACGCCGCCGAGGCGACCGTCCGCTTTGAGGGCCAGTCCATCCACCCGGGCGACGCTAAGGGCCGTATGGTCAACGCAGGCAATCTGTTCTGTGACTTCAACGCGTTGCTCCCCTACGTGCAGCGCCCGGAGTATACGGAAGGCTACGAGGGCTTTTATCACCTTGAGGGTGTATCTGCGACCGTCGATCACGCCACAGCGCGCTATATCGTCCGCGACCATGACGCCGCCAAGTTCCAGCAGAAACTCGACCTTGTTGATGCCGCCGCCTCGATGCTCAACCAGCGTCTGGGTGAGGAGCGCGTGACGGTCGAGATTAAGCAGCAGTATCGAAATATGGCCGAGATCGTTCGTGACTATCCCGAGCTTATTGATGTTGCCAAGGAAGCCTACCTTGCCTGCGGCGTTGAGCCCCAAGTGCTGCCGATTCGCGGCGGCACCGACGGCGCTCAGCTGTCGTTCCGCGGTCTGCCCTGCCCCAACCTTTCCACCGGCGGCTATTGCTACCACGGCGTCAACGAGTTCGTCCCGGTCAGTTCGCTCGTCAAGATGACCGACGTGCTCCAGGAGCTCGTCGCCCGCTTTGCATAAGCCTGGCTGCACAAGTCCAAAAGACGAATCGCCCCGTCCTCAACCAAGAACGGGGCGATTTTTTTACTGCAACGAGAATAGGTTGACACACGCCAGCCTCTTGAAGCAAGGAGTGTCCCAAACTGCCGGTACAGACGATATGAGCAGGACATAAAAACATTGA
>CAJJQF010000072.1:0-4195 GCA_905193815.1 uncultured Collinsella sp.
CCAGGGTGGCTCCCGTGGCGGCCGCGCCGGCGGTCGCGATAACCGTGGTAGCTATGGCAACAGCCGTGGCGGCAAGCGCGGCGGCAGCTCCCGTCGTCCCGGCGACGGCGGCGGCAAGCGCAAATAACATACGCGTCGTACGCTAGAGCGAGGCGAACTAAGGGCCCCGAGCAGACTATGCTCGGGGCCCTTTTGCTTATCGTAACCACCGCTAGTCCAAATTTGATTGCCTCGGGAATGCACGAGAGCAAGGAGTGTTCCTGGGTGCCGGCAGAAAAGGAACGTCCCTAAGTGCCGCATTGTGGGTAACACGTTTATCAAATATGGCATTTATCTGCGGTAATGTTCTTTTTCACCGCTGAGGGTCGCATTTTATACCGCCTGCCGAACCGTATTGTTGCCAAACAACTTTTTAGGTCAGTGTTGTGCGTGTAGCAACTTCGCCCGGCCTCGCCTCCGGGCTGCCATGTGAGAGGGGATCTTATGGCTCGACTGCATGTAATGGAACGCAGCCACGCTCAGGCCGTCATGGACGACCTGCACGATGCGCTCGGACGTCGTCTGGCGGTGAGTTCGCTTGCCCCGTGTCCCGTTGAGTTTACGGCAGCGCTCGTCAGCCTGTGCTCCACCCAGAGCTGCGGCAAGTGCACACCCTGCCGCGTGGGCCTGAGCGCGCTGAGCGACCTGCTCGCCGATGTGCTCGAAGGACGCGCCGATGAGTCCACGCTCAACCTAATTGAGCGCACGGCCCGCACCATCTACCTTTCGAGCGACTGCGCTATCGGCTACGAAGCTGGCGCCATGGCACTCACGGCCATTCGCGGCTTCCGCGACGATTTTGAGCACCACATCCGCGAGCACTCCTGCGGCTTTGACCGCGAGGCCCGCGTCCCGTGCGTCTCGGGCTGCCCGGCGCACGTCGACATTCCCGGGTACATCTCGCTCGTCGAGGCCGGCCGCTATGCCGACGCCGTCAAGGTCATCCGCAAGAACAATCCGCTACCACTCGTCTGCGGCCTGGTGTGCGAGCATCCCTGCGAGATGCACTGCCGCCGCGGCATGGTCGACGACCCCATGAACATCCTCGCCCTTAAGCGTTTTGCCGTTGAGCACAGTGACCTCAACGACCACAAGCCCCATGTAGTGGACGACACCGGCAAGCGCGTTGCCGTGATCGGCGGCGGCCCGGCCGGCCTTTCCTGTGCCTACTACCTGGCCGTGATGGGCCACAAGGTGACCATCTTTGAGCAGCGTCATCACCTGGGCGGCATGCTGCGCTACGGCATCCCCAGCTATCGTCTGCCGCGCGAGCGCCTACAGGCCGAGATCGACTGGATCTTGAGCGCCGATATCGACGTGGAGCTCGACCACTCCGTGAACGGCGAGGAGCTCGCTCGCCTGCGCGACGAGTTCGATGCCGTCTACCTGGCCATCGGTGCCCACAGCGACAAGAAGCTCGGTCTTCCGGGCGAAGAGGCGCCCGGCGTGGAGTCGGCCGTCAAGATGCTGCGCGCCATCGGTGACGACGAGCTGCCCGACCTGAGCGGACAGCGCGTGTGCGTCATAGGCGGCGGCAACGTGGCCATGGATGTGGCGCGCTCTGCCGTGCGCTGCGGAGCCGAAAAGGTGAGCATCGTCTACCGCCGCCGCATCTGCGATATGACAGCCCAGGACGCCGAGATCGCCGGTGCCCAGGCCGAGGGCTGCGAGGTTCTGGAGCTTACGGCCCCACTCGCCATCGAGACGGGCGAGGACGGTCGCGTGAGCGGCCTGCGCGTGCAGCCGCAGATTATCGGCGAGCCCCGCCGCGGGCGCCCGGCCCCGCGTGCCGCCGTCACGCCCGAGCAGGTCATCCCCTGTGAGCGCGTGTTCGTGGCCATTGGTCAGGACATTGACTCCAAGCCGTTTGAGGACATGGGCATCGCCTGCAAGTGGGGCCGCATCGTCACCGATTCGGACGGCGCCGTGCCCAACTTTAATGGCCTCTTTAGCGGCGGCGACTGCCAGACCGGCCCCGCCACTGTCATCCGTGCCATCAACGCCGGCCGCGTGGCTTCGGCAAATATCGACCGCTACCTGGGCTTCGACCACAAGATTAAGCTCGACGTGGAGCTGCCGACCGTTCAGTTTAAGGGCAAGCACGAGTGCGGCCGCTGCGAGCTGGGCGAGCGCGAGGCCGGCGAGCGCATTCACGATTGGAATCTGGTCGAACAGGGCCTTACCGAGGAAGAGGCACGCCAAGAGGCGAGTCGCTGCCTGCGTTGCGACCACTTTGGCTTTGGCGCGTTCCGCGGAGGGAGGAACCTGGAATGGTAGAGCTCAACAAAACCACCGCCGGCGACAACAGCGAAAACGGAGCGCACAACATGGTCAGGCTCATTATCGATAACTGCGAAGTCGTGGTGCCCGAGCACACCACGATCCTGGATGCGGCCAAGTCCGTCGGCATTCAGATTCCCACCCTGTGCTACCTGCGCGATCTAAACGAGATCGGCGGCTGCCGCGTGTGCGTGGTCGAGGTTGAGGGCTGCGACCAGCTGGTTGCCGCCTGCAACAACTACGTGCTCGACGGCATGGTGGTCCACACCAACAGCCCCAAGGCCCGCGAGGCCCGTCGCACCAACGTGCAGCTGCTGCTGTCCCAGCACGACTCGCAGTGCACGAGCTGCGTGCGCAGCGGTAACTGCAACCTGCAGACCATCGCCAACGACCTGGGCATTTTCTATCTGCCGTATCAAAGGCATTTGGCGGGTGAGGGCTGGGATTTCGATTTCCCTATCATCCGCGAAAACGACAAGTGCATTAAATGCATGCGCTGCATCAAGGTGTGCGAGAGCGTGCAGGGCCTAGGGATCTGGGACCTGACCAACCGCGCCACGCATACCGCCGTGGGTACCCGCGGGCGCGCGCCGATCGGCAAGACCGATTGCGTCGCGTGCGGCCAGTGCATTACGCATTGTCCGACGGGCGCACTGCGCGAGCGCGACGATACCGAGACCGTGTTTGACGCGCTCGCTAATCCCGACAAGATCGTGCTGGTGCAGATCGCGCCTGCCGTGCGCAGCGCCTGGGGCGAGGAACTCGGCATTCCGCGCGAGGAGGCCACGGTTGAGCGCCTGGCTTGCGCGCTGCGCCGCGTTGGCTTTGAGTACGTGTTCGACACCGATTTCTCGGCCGACCTCACCATCATGGAGGAGGGCTCCGAGCTGCTCGAGCGCTTGGGCGCCGCCGCCAAGGGCGAGGGTGACAGCCGCGGCTGGCCCATGTTTACGAGCTGCTGCCCGGGCTGGGTGCGCTTTGTGAAGGCGCGTTATCCGGAGTTTGTCGACAGCCTGTCCACGTCCAAGTCGCCGCAGCAGATGTTCGGCGCCATCGCCAAGACATACTACGCCAAGGTGCTGGGCGTGGAGCCTGAGCGCCTGTTCGTGGTGTCCGTTATGCCGTGCACGGCCAAAAAGGCAGAGTGTGCACTGCCGAGCATGTTGGGCGAGGGCGGTGCGCCCGACGTGGACGTTGCGCTGACGGTGCGCGAGATGGTGCGCATGATCCGCGTGAGCCACGTGAGCGTGGACACGTTGGTCGGGGAGCCGCTCGATACGCCGCTGGGCTTTGGCACGGGCGCGGGCGTGATCTTTGGCGCCACGGGCGGCGTGATGGAGGCCGCCGTGCGCTCGGCCTACTACCTGGTGACGGGCAAGAACCCGGATGCCGATTTCTTTACCGACGTGCGCGGACTCGACGGCTGGAAGGAAGCCGTCGCCGATATCGATGGCACCAAGGTGCGCGTCGCCGTGGCACACGGGCTGGGCAACGCCGCCCGCCTACTCGACGCGATTCGCGACGGCCGTGTGGGCTATGACTTCGTCGAGGTTATGGCATGCCCGGGCGGCTGCGTCGGTGGCGGCGGTCAGCCCATCCACGACGGCTGCGAGCTGGCAGCCGAGCGCGGCCAGGTGCTCTGGGGTCTCGATGCGAACGCCGAGATTCGCTTCTCGCACGAGAATCCCGATGTTCAGGCGTGCTATAGCGAGTTCTTGGGTGCGCCGCTCTCGCCGCTGGCCGAGGAATTGCTGCATACCGACCATCACGCATGGACGATGCCTAACGAGGGGACATGCTAGCGATGCGCGCGTTTGATTTCGAAATGTCGCGCCGGGGGTTTGCCTCGGCGCTCGCCGCGGGCGCCCTGTCACTT
>CAJJQF010000073.1:0-3125 GCA_905193815.1 uncultured Collinsella sp.
GGTCCGCCGTTCGGTAGAACGGCGGAACTAAATAACGACGCCGTTGCAGTGGTCGATTTCGTGCTGGATGATTTCGGCGGTGTAGCCCGAGAAGTTTTTGATGCGGTGGACGAAGTTCTCGTCCAAATACTCAACCTTAATGCGGCGATAGCGGGTACAGGGGCGCTCGCCGATCAGCGAGAGGCATGCTTCGCTCGTCTGATAGGCATTGACCTGCTCAAGAATTTGAGGGTTGTACATCAGGAGTGTCCTGTTGCCATCCTTTACGCAGATGATGCGCTGCGCACACCGATCATGTTGGCGGCGAGCCCCACGCACTCGTGCTCATGCTCGTGGAGTGTATCCAGGAGGTCCTGCCCGGTCGCGGCATCGTCGGGTCCCGCGTCTTCGGAAGGCAGGCGCAAAAAGAACTCGGATTTCATGATGGGCTTAATCATGGCGGGCTCCTCATGTCTTATGCTTTCGTGGACTTTTAATAATAGCGCGGAAGGAAAGCTGTGCGTCCGCGTTACAATCTTTCGACGTTGGACCATGTTGCCAGATTCGTCGTGTACGGCGTTTGGCGTAAGTCTAGGGCTCATTTTTCGCCCTGGACTGTTCCTCTGGGGCGATGCGACTGTCGTTCCAAGAGGAAGGAAATGCATGGGGAGCAAATCTCAGCAACAAGTTCAAGCAACGCCATCGGCCACTGCGGCGATTCTCGTCGTTATGTATATTGCGGCCTTTGTTGCCGCGTTTAACGAGAACATCATTAACGTGGCGTTGCACGACATTATGGCGGCCTTTTCGGTGAGTGCCACCACGGCGCAGTGGCTCGTCTCGGGCTACATGATTGTGACGTCGATCTTTACGGCCATCATGGCCTTCCTGTCCGCCCGTTTCTCGACGCGCAAGCTGTTGTTTTTCGCATGCGGATGTATGGTCGCCGGCGAAGTCCTGTGTCTGATCGCTCCGTCGTTTAGCGTTTTGCTGCCAAGTCGTATTTTGCAGGCTGCGGGATCGGGCATCTTGTTTCCGCTCATGATGAACGTGGTGCTGTCTTGCGCTCCGCGCGAGAAGCTCGGTCTGTATCTGAGCCTGGGTGGTGCCTGCATTACGCTAGGGCCGGCGTTTGGACCTGTGATCAGCGGTCTTATGTGCACGTTGTTTGGCTGGAGGGCGGTGTTCGTAGTGCCGCTGGTGGCCGGCATTGTGGTCGCTGCGGCGGGCGTAAAGCTTGTTCAGAATGTCGGAGAGCGCTCGAACACCACGCTTGATATTCTGTCGGTTGTTTTGCTCGCCGCCGACATTACGGCATTTGTGTATTCCGTAGGCGAGTTCTCGACCAATCTGATTGCCGGCATTGTGGCGCTTTTCGCCGCCATTGTGCTGCTCGGCCTGTTTGCGGCCCGTCAGCTCAAACTCGAGCATCCGGTGCTTAACGTGCGTCCCATGGCGAGCGTTCGTTTTTGGCCTGCGTGCCTGCTTGTGGTGGTGTCGATGATGACAACGTTCTCGATGAGTGTTTTGTTGCCGCTCTATTTTGAGGGCGCATACGGCATGACCGCACTTGTTGCGGGCCTGCTCATTTTGCCGGCAATTGCCTGCAACGCCGTGACCTCGATTGTGGGCGGACGCGTGATGGACGCCCGTGGCGCATGGCCGCTGCTGCCGGTCGGCTTTGCCCTGATTGCCGTGGGGCAGACTGCCATCTCGATGACGGCGGCAAGCATGAACATCGGCGTCGTCGTGGCGCTGACCGTTGTGGTGTATGCCGGAGTCGGTTTGGTGCTGAGCCCCTCGCAAACGGCCGGCTTGGAGACGCTACCCGCCGCTGAACATCCTCACGGAACGGCATTGCTTAACACGTGGAATATGATTGCCGCATCGTTTGGCCCGTCGCTGTTTATCGGTCTGCTCTCGAGTTCTGCTGCGACCGCCGGCGCCGCTGGCGCTGCGACGGACGTAGCCCAGGCGATTGGATTTGCAGCTGCCGTGCGTGTGGCGGCTGTAATTGCCGTGGTCGGGTTCGTGGCGTCGCTGGTGTACGCTCGTCGCGAGTCACACATGTCGCATTAATGTGTGCACATAGATTCTGCAGCTAGATTGGATGGCGACACCATAAACTAATGGACGTTTTGCCGAGAGGCATGATTGTTTAAAGCGCAAAGAGTGCGCGACGGGCCCCGCGAATGGGGCGATGATGCCCGAGAGGGCCAAGAAGGAGTCTCATGTCCGAGAACGAAGAGATCATGAACGAGACCATGGCTGCCGAGGTCGAGGCAGTCGAGACCGTGGAGACCGAAGCTGCCGAGGTTGAGGCTGCTGACGAGGTTTCCGCCGAGGAGGAGGCCGAGGTTGTCGAGGCCGCCGTTGATTACGATGACGAAGAGCTGATGGACAAGATGCAGAAGGCCGCCCGCCTGCTGCGTAGCCGTCGCTTTGCTATTTCCAAGGAGGAGGAGGCCAAGGCCGAGCGCATGGCGAACATCGAGCGCGCCATCAAGCTTCTTGACCTCAAGCCCAAGATGGAGCAGAAGGAAATGTCCGACCTGCTAGGCATGCGCCTCCGTGAACTCGATGGCCTGATGGCCGAGGCCGAGGCTGCCGATCTGGTCGGCCGCATCGACGACGCCGAGGGCGATATGCGCAAGATCGTTGTCTTCGCTGCCGAGGATGCCGCTGAGGGCCTGGTCGAGCTTGCCAACAAGAAGGAGAAGCTCCTGCCCGAGCTTTCTTACGAGGAGGCCACCGAGCTGATGGCCGCTCTCGATAAGGTTATCGCTCCGCTCGTCGCCATGGGCCTGGACGAGGATCGCGGTCCTCGCGGCGGCCGTGACGACCGTGGCGGCCGTGACGACCTCTGCGGCACCGCCCCCGGTATCAAAAAAGCCGTCACGGTCGTCACGGCTGTCACGGGGAGCGGGGGCGAAAGTCAAGGGGGCATACCTGCGGGTGGAGATTGCCGCAAGGCAATACAACCCGTACCCCTTGACTTTCGGCCCACGGACAACACTCACCGGGCGGGGGAAAAGGCCGCTGGCCTTTCCCCCCTGTCCAACGGCGAGTGACAAGGTTTAGGCGGGGTGCAGGGTGCCCTTTTCAAAGGGCGGCCCTGCTGGGGGAGCCGTCCGCAGACGGCGGGG
>CAJJQF010000074.1:0-2925 GCA_905193815.1 uncultured Collinsella sp.
GCCAGGACTGTCCGAAATAGCGAGTAAAGGCCCGGGGCCTCGCTACGGGGCGGCCTGGGATGGTTATTAGAGATGCAGCACGCGGTCGCGGATCTCCTCGGTTCGGCCCTGGTTCCAGAACTGGGTACCGATGTAGCCGCACGTACGACGAGCGACATTCATCTTCTCCTGGTCACGATTGCCGCAATTGGGGCACTCCCACACCAGCTTGCCGTCATCCTCGACAATCTTGATCTCACCGTCGTAGCCGCACACCTGGCAGTAGTCGCTCTTGGTGTTGAGCTCGGCGTACATGATGTTGTCGTAGATGTACTGCATCACGCGAATGACAGCCTTGAGGTTGTCCTGCATGTTGGGAACCTCGACGTAGGAGATGGCACCGCCCGGCGAAAGCTGCTGGAACATACCCTCGAACTTGAGCTTGTCGAATGCGTCGATCTCCTCGGACACGTGGACGTGGTAGCTGTTGGTGATGTAGCCCTTGTCCGTCACGCCCGGGATGATGCCAAAACGACGCTGCAGGCACTTGGCGAACTTGTAGGTCGTCGACTCAAGCGGGGTACCGTACAGCGAGAAGTCAATATCGCTTTCGGCCTTCCACTCGGCGCACTTGTCGTTCATGCGCTGCATGACGGCCATGGCAAAGGGCGTGCCCTCCTTCTCGGTGTGGCTGTGGCCCGTCATGTACTTGACGCACTCATACAGGCCGGCATAACCCAAACTAATGGTGGAGTATCCGCCCACGAGCAGCTTGTCGATCGTCTCGCCCTTCTTCAGACGAGCGAGGGCACCGTACTGCCAAAGAATCGGTGCGGCGTCAGAAAGCGTACCCATCAGGCGCTCATGACGGCACAGCAGGGCGCGGTGGCACAGCTCAAGGCGCTCGTCGAAGATCTTCCAGAACTTATCCATATCCTGGTGCGAGCTCAGCGCGACATCGGGCAGGTTGATGGTCACGACGCCCTGGTTAAAGCGACCATAGTACTTGGGCTTGTTCGGGTCGTAGTTCAGCGCGTTGGCAACGTTGTTAAAGCCGTTGCCCGAGCGGTCGGGCGTCAAGAAGCTGCGGCAGCCCATGCAGGTATAGCAGTCGCCGTTACCCGCGGTCTCGCCCTTCGACAGCTTGAGCTCGCGCATCTTTTTCTCGGAGATGTAATCGGGCACCATACGCTTGGCAGTGCACTTGGCAGCCAGCTGGGTCAGGTAGAAGTACGGGGAATCCTCGTGAACGTTATCGTCCTCGAGTACATAGATAAGCTTGGGGAACGCCGGGGTGATCCACACGCCGGCCTCGTTCTTAACGCCCTCGTAGCGCTGGCGAAGCGTCTCCTCCACGATCATGGCAAGGTCGTGCTTCTCCTGAGGCGTACGGGCCTCGTTAAGATACATAAAGACCGTCACGAACGGCGCCTGGCCGTTGGTGGTCATAAGGGTCACGACCTGATACTGAATCGTCTGAACGCCGCGACGGATCTCGTCACGCAGACGGTCCTCAACAACCTCGCGGACCTTTTCGGGAGATGCGGAAACGCCGAGCTCCTCAAGCTCGCGAGCGACCTCGCCGCGAATCTTTTGACGGCTCACTTCAACGAACGGGGCGAGATGGGTCAGCGAAATAGACTGGCCGCCGTACTGGGAGGAAGCAACCTGGGCGATGATCTGCGTCGCGATGTTGCAGGCGGTCGAGAAGCTGTGCGGCTTCTCGATCAGCGTGCCCGAGATAACCGTGCCGTTCTGGAGCATGTCCTCCAGGTTCACCAGATCGCAGTTGTGCATGTGCTGGGCAAAGTAATCCGAATCGTGGAAATGGATCAGGCCCTCATTATGGGCATCCACAATCTCCTGGGGCAGCAGCACGCGCTGGGTCAGGTCCTTGGAAATCTCGCCGGCCATATAATCGCGCTGAACGGAGTTGACAGTCGGGTTCTTGTTGGAGTTCTCCTGCTTGACCTCTTCGTTGTTGCACTCGATGAGCGACAGAATCTTGTCGTCGGTCGTGTTCTTCTGGCGCTTCAGGCTCTGAACATAGCGATAGATGATGTAATGGCGGGCAACCTCGTAGCAGTCGAGACGCATGATCTCGTCCTCGACCAGATCCTGAATCTCCTCGACCGACACGGTGTGGCCCGCGTTCTCGCATGCCTCGGCGACGTTTTGTGCCGCGTAAACCACCTGGCGGTCGGTAAGACGAGAGCTCTCCTCGACCTCCAAGTTTGCGGCGCGGATGGCATTGACGATCTTATCGATGTCAAAGACAACCTCGGTGCCGCTGCGCTTGATGATCTTCATCCTCTTGCCTCTTTCGCGTCGTAGCCTCATTGCGCTTCAGAGCCAAACGATGCCCGGCAGGGCTTGCCCCTGTCTTGCGGCGCCGTCGCGCAATCTGTGTTCTCGATAAACCATAGGTCCTCATGCGGACAATCCTCGCGGCCGATCAAGCGGCTCAAAGGCGTGTCCAAATGGGACGAATAAGGTCTTCGTTCTCTGTCCGCCATCTATCATACGACAAAGACGCATCTATATCCTGTATTCTTTTTTTAGGTCAAACACAACATATAGTGTTTCAGCAGGTCAAAGCAATTAGTCATTTTGCAGACGCATTAAAAATGAGGGGTTCTTGGCAAGTCGGTAAAACGTTACCAACACGGCTACCTGCATGGCAGTTATAAAACCCCCTTAGTCAAGCCGCTGACAAATCCTACCAAAACCAAGCCGCTCACGCCAAAAGAATCCAAAAGATTATGCTTGACCAACATGTTGCGGTCACGGTCGGCCAGGACGTATGCAACCTGCCGGCACCTCTACGGGGACCTTGGATCAATATTTGCTGGCATATTTGACGGCGTGCTTGGTAGCAAAACAAAACAGCTCAGAGGACATAGCCTCTGAGCTGCGAACATTTGGTGGGCGTTAGAAGATTTGAAC
>CAJJQF010000075.1:0-2789 GCA_905193815.1 uncultured Collinsella sp.
CGCGGCGCCCGCCTCGAGCGAGCGGGCGTTAAGCGCGTCGGCGCGGCGCTCGCGAATTGCAGCATGAGCATCCTGGCGGGCAGCACGATCGGCAGAATCTGCCGCTGCCACGCGCACGCGGTCGCCGATAGCGCCGACATTTTCGGGCGCCGCGGTCAGCGATTCCTCAAAGGTAATGCCCTCGTCGCCAAAGGTGAGCTCCATCGACTCGCGCGCACCGCGGTCGGGGATGGCAAACACGCAGGCATAGCGCTTGCCCACGACCTCCTGGATGCGCGTCATAAAACGGTTGTCCGAGCCTGCGATGGCAGGCTGCTCAATCTTGAGCTCGGCCGTCACCGCACCACCGGCACGGATGAGGCTCACATAGTTCAGGCGCTGCTGGGCACCAAAATCGAGCTGTTGGGCGCGCACGTACAGACCATCCAGGCGGTCGATCCCTGCCTCGCCGGCACGGGCCTCGATATCCTCGTAGGCGCGCAGACAGTCGTCGAACAGCGAGCGCGGCTCGGACAGGACCACGAGCGCCTTGCCGCTCACGTGTGCCAGCGGGCTCACGGTCTGGCCGTACATCACCGGCAAAAAGCGGTCGAGCTCGGGCGTGACGATGCGCGCATCCACCATCTCGAGCAGCGCCGCCAGCTTGCTGTCGTCCTGGCTGGCGCGATAGAGCGCCACATGCATGTTGTGGACGGCCTCGTCGGTAAGCGCCAGCTCACGGCAGGGGAAGATCTCAATACTGTCCTCGTTACCGATGGTCTGCCCCGTTGAGCTCACCATGCGGCGGATGCGGTCAATCTCGTCGCCAAAGAACTCAATGCGCACGGGCGCTTTCTCCTGCGCGAGAAACACCTCGACGGTGTCGCCGTGAACGCGGAACAGACCGGGCGCATCAGCGGCACCGGCATTGGTGTAGCCCATGCCCACCAGGCGCTGCGGCACCTCGTCAAAAGGAATCTCCTCACCCACCGCAAAAGTGGTGGACTCCCAATAGCGACTCTCGACCGGCGGCACGCAGCGCAGCAGCGCACGGGCTGAGGCAACCATGATGCAGTTGTCCCCGCGCACGATGCGCCCCAGAGCCTCGCAGCGCTGCGCCACCACGGCGTCGTCGGGCGCCTGCTCGCGCCACGGATAGTCCTTACGCTCGGGAAAGCGGCACACGTGCGCCAGGCCCACATAGGCGGCAAGGCTGCGCGCGGCGCGATCAGCCGCATCCTCGCCGCTCACAATGTAGACCGTCGGGCGCGGGCGGCGCGCAAACTGGGCGGCCGCCATAAGCGTGCGGCCCGACTGCGACACAGCCAGCGTCACGTCCTCGCCGGCATCGAGTCCGGCCTCGACGGTCTGCAGTGCCTCGGCAGTGTAGAGCTGCGCGGCTATACGGTGAATGAGCATGCTGTTCCTCCGGCATCGCAACGCCAAAAGCCCGCCGGGGCAAGCTCGGCGGGTCGTACGTCAAATACATTGTCTGTCATGGTAGCGCATGGAGAGGACTCCGGCTCAAGGGCAAACCCAGCCCCGCAAAAAACGCCAGACGAAGATGCGTTCCGCCCTACCCCGCTACGCGCACGCTGGGGCACAAATCTGCCAGCGGACACTCGTCACACTTAGGCTTGCGGGCGTCGCAGATCTCGCGACCGAAGGTGATCCACTGATGGTTGACCGACTCCCAATACTCGTGCGGCAAAATCTTGAGCAGATCCTGCTCGGTCTTGAGCGGCTCCTTGGCATGCGTCTTAGGACTCAGCATCAGGCGGTGCGCAATGCGGTTGACGTGCGTGTCCACCGCAATGCCCTCCACGATGCCATACCCCACGTTGAGCACGATGTTTGCCGTCTTGCGTCCCACGCCCGGCAGCTTCACGAGTTCCTTCATGTCGGCCGGCACCTCGCCGCCATAGTCGGCGACGATCATCTGCGCGGCCTCGACGGCATGCTTGGCTTTGCTCTTGTAGAAGCCGAGTGACTTGATGGTGTCTGCCACGTCAGCCACGCTCGCCCCGGCCATGGCCTCGGGCGTGGGCCACTGGGCAAACAGCTTTGGCGTCACCTTGTTGACCTGCGCGTCGGTCGTTTGCGCCGAGAGCAGCACCGCGATCAGCAGGCGGAAGGGATTCTCGTGGTCCAAAAAGCACTCGACCGGTCCATAGCGACGGTTGAGACGCTCACACACCTCAACGGCGCGCTCGCGTTTGGCGGCATTGGTCTCGCGTGGCATAACGACTCCTCGGCTCAACGGCACAATAAACTTATGGGCACAATTGTCCCACGTCCTAGACGCTTACGCCTCCAAGAATGCGCCGGTCTGACGGCTCCACAGGCTCGCGTACTCGCCACCCGCCTCGACGAGCTGCGCATGCGTGCCGTCCTCGACGATCTCGCCATCGGCCAACACCACAATGCGGTCGAGCGCCGCCACGGTGGACAGGCGGTGCGCCACCACAATGGAGGTGCGGCCGCGCATCAGGTTTTCGAGCGCCTCCCGCACCAGCGCCTCGGACTCGCTGTCGAGGGCAGAGGTCGCCTCGTCGAGCACTAGAATCGGCGCGTCGGTTAGGATGGCGCGGGCGATAGCCACGCGCTGACGCTGGCCGCCCGAGAGCTTGACGCCGCGTTCGCCCACCATGGTGTCAAAGCCACGGGGCAGGCGGTCGATAAACTCGGTCGCATTAGCCAGGCGAGCCGCCTCGCGAATCTGCTCATCAGTGGCGTCGGGACGACCGTAGGCAATGTTTTCGCGAATGGAGCGATGGAACAGCAGCGCCTCCTGCGGCACGTAGGCAACC
>CAJJQF010000076.1:0-2399 GCA_905193815.1 uncultured Collinsella sp.
TCTTTCATGCAGCAGGGGCTCTCAATGTTTTTATGTCCTGCTCATATCGTCTCTGTCGGCAGTTGGGGACGCTCCTTGGCAATTGGCGCATCGGAGCGCTTAGACATACAGTTTTTCGATTCCGTATGTATATATGCGCGCTAATGGGTTATAAAATCTAAGTCTGAACATAGCAGGTCTGCGATTCGGCTCGGGCGACCGGGCCGTTTTTGCGGACGGGGGTAGCGCGAAAGGACTGCACATGCGTCAATTTAAGACCGAGAGCAAAAAACTGCTCGACCTCATGATCAACTCCATCTACACCAATAAGGAAATCTTCCTGCGCGAGCTTATCTCTAACGCGAGCGACGCCGTCGACAAGCTCAACTTTAAGAGCCTGCAGGATCCGAGCGTCAAGATCGACCAGGGCGACCTGGCCATTCGCGTCTCCTTTGATAAAGACGCCCGCACCATTACCATCTCGGATAACGGCATTGGCATGACCGCCGAGGAGCTCGAGCGCAATCTGGGCACAATCGCCCATTCCGGCTCCGAGGAGTTTAAGACCGAGAACGCCGAGCAGCAGGGTTCGGATGTCGACATCATCGGCCAGTTTGGCGTGGGCTTCTACTCGGCTTTTATGGTCGCCAGCCACGTGAAGGTCGTCAGCCGCGCCTATGGCGAGGACACCGCTCACGTGTGGGAGTCTGATGGTCTTGAGGGTTACACCATCGAAGATGGCGAGCGCGCCGAGCACGGCACCGATGTCATCCTGACGCTGCGTGAGAACGAGAAGCTCGACGCCGACGGCGAGGCCGAGACCTACGATCGCTTCCTGACCGAGTGGGGCCTCAAGAGCCTGATTCAGCAGTACAGCAACTATGTGCGTTACCCGATTCAGATGATGGTGTCCAAGAGCCGCCAGAAACCCAAGCCCGAGGACGCCGGCGACGATTACAAGCCCGAGTACGAGGACTACCAGGAGCTCGAGACCGTCAATTCCATGACACCGATCTGGAAGAAGCGCAGCTCCGATGTCGAGCAGAAGGACTACGACGAGTTCTACAAGTCCACGTTCCACGACTTTGACGATCCTGCGCGCACCATCAGCTTCCACGCCGAGGGCACGCTCGAGTATGACGCCCTGCTGTTTGTGCCGGGACGCGCGCCGTTCGATCTGTACAGCAAGGACTACGAGAAGGGTCTGGCGCTCTACAGCTCCAACGTCCTGATCATGGAGAAGTGCGACGACCTGCTGCCCGACTACTACAACTTTGTCCGCGGCGTCGTGGATTCCGCCGACGTGTCGCTCAACATCTCGCGCGAGACGCTGCAGCAGAACCGTCAGCTCAAGGCCATCGCCAAGCGTGTGGAAAAGAAGATTACCGCCGACCTTGAGGATATGCGTGACAACGACCGCGAGGCCTACGAGAAGTTCTTTGAGAACTTTGGCCGCGGTCTTAAGTACGGCATCTACTCGAGCTATGGCATGAAGGCCGATGAGCTCGCCGACCTGTTGCTGTTCTGGTCTGCCAAGGAACAGAAGATGATTACCCTGGCCGAGTATGCCAAGGGCATGCCCGAGGATCAGAAGGCCATCTACTACGCCGCCGGCGACTCGCGCGAGCGCTTGGCCAAGATGCCCGTGGTAAAGGGCGTGCTCGACCGCGGCTATGACGTGCTGCTGCTGACGCAGGATGTGGATGAGTTCACGTTCCAGGCTATGCGTGAGTACGTTGCCGCCGATATGCCCAAGATCTACGAGGACGATGCTGCCCGCGAGGCTGCCGAGAAGGCTGTGGCCGACGGTGCCGAGCCCGAGGTCGAGGATCGTCATCTGGAGCTCAAGAACGTCGCGACCGGTGATCTTGACCTGGCGACCGAGGACGAGAAAAAGGAGGCCGAGGACGCCACCAAGGAAAACGAGGACCTCTTCAGCGCTATGAAGGAGGCGCTCGGTGACAAGGTCGAGAAGGTTGCCGTCTCCGCGCGCCTGACCGATGCCCCCGCTTGCATCACCACCGAGGGCCCACTTTCGCTCGAGATGGAGAAGGTGCTCCAGAAGGGACCCGAGGGCGCGCCCGACGGCATGCCCAAGAGTCAGCGCGTGCTCGAGCTCAACGCCAAGCACCCGGTCTTTGCCAAGCTCGTCGCTGCTCAGAAGGCAGGCGACGCCGACAAGATCAAGCAGTACTCCGGTTTGCTCTATGACCAGGCCCTGCTGGTCGAGGGCATTCTGCCCGAGGACCCCGTTGCCTTCGCAGCAGCTGTTTGCAACTTGATGTAGTTAGGTATTTACGCGGTTTTACCAAACCGCGTAACGGCTCGACGCTGCCCTCAGTTCCGCCGTTCTAACGAACGGCGGACCAGTCGACGCTGCGCGGGCGCCAGAGCGACAACTTGTCATTCAAAGAGGACGG
>CAJJQF010000077.1:0-2152 GCA_905193815.1 uncultured Collinsella sp.
CCCGCGACCCCAACCTTGGCAAGGTTGTGCTCTACCAACTGAGCCATGTCCGCTTACGAGGATTAATCTTACGTGATGCCCGCATCCTATGCAAGAACTTTTTTTGAAAAGTTTTGCGACGCTCTCGCGAGGGCATCAGTCGTCACGAAAGGCGCGAACAAACGCAGGCTCGCAGCGAGATGCCCCTACATCTCACCGAGCATGATCCAGGCAGAGCTGTCCTGCGCGAGCCTGCCGTCTGCAAGCGGTGATGAGGTGAGCAGGACCCTGCCCGCCGGCAGCTCCACGGGTGCTGCACCGAAGTTCGTCACACACGCCCAGCCGTTATCGCGGCGATAGGCGATGACGCCGCCCTCAGCGCCCTCGGCACCATCCGCAAGACCGGTGCGCCCGTCAAGATCGAGCCACGCAAGATCGTTGGCGCACCCGCGCAGCTTGCGCCGCAGCCAGAGGGCGTCACGATAGAGCGCAAGCATCGATGTCGGGTCCACTTCTTCCCTATCGGCAGCATAATCGGAAAACCATGCAGGCTGCGGCAGATGGGGCGCCGCATCGGCGTCTGCCGGCGAAAACCCAAACGATCCGCCATGCGCGGGATCGTCCGCCGCCACCCACGGCAGGGGCACACGACAGCCGTCGCGCCCCTTCTCACGCTTCGGTCCGTGCGTATTGGTCGCAGTAGGGTCTTCGAGTGCAGCCCACGGGATATCAGCCACCTCAAAAAGGCCGAGCTCCTCACCCTGATACACGTATGCCGAGCCCGGAAGCGCCAGCTCAAGCAAAAGGGCCGCCCGCGCGCGGCGCTCGCCGAGTTCACGGTCCTCGTCATAAGACGACCCGTCGCGCAAGAGCCAGTCGAGCGCAATCTGGTGGTAGCGCGTCGCCTTGATTTGCGGCAGGGCATAGCGTGTCGCCACGCGCGGCACGTCGTGGTTGGAGAGTACCCAGGTCGAGGCGGAATCGGATTCGACGGCTGCCTTCAAGCCCTTCTCGATTGCAGTGTGCATGTCATCATAGGTCCAAGTGGCCTTGGCAAACTCAAAGTTGAATGTCTGGCCAAGCTCGCTGGGACGCGCGTAGAGATACTGGCGCTCGGGCAGCACCCACGCCTCGGCAACGGCACTGCGCGGCGGATTATAGCGGTCGAACACGCGGCGCCACTCGCGATAGATCTCGTGGACCTCATTGCGGTCCCACAGCGGATGGGTGCCGTCGTCAACCATGTCATCGCCCTCGGCGAGATGCCACCGGTCGAGGTCATCGCGGTCGAGATCCTTGGCGAGACCCTGCGCCACATCAATGCGAAAGCCGTCGACGCCTCGATCGCTCCAAAACGCCAGGACGTCGCAAAAGAGCGCGTGAACCTCAGGGCATGACCAGTCAAAGTCCGGCTGCTCGGGCGTAAACATGTGCAGATACCACTGACCGTCCGCAACACGCGTCCATGCGGGGCCGCCAAAGTTGGCATTCCAATTGGTGGGAGGCAGCTCGCCATGCTCGCCGCGACCATCGCGGAAGATATAACGGGCGCGTTCGGGCGATCCGGGGCCGGCGGCAAGAGCGGCTTTGAACCAGGGGTGCTGGTTGGATGAATGGTTGGGCACGATGTCGACGATGACCTTGATGCCGCGCGCGTGAGCCGCAGCGATCATGTCATCGAAGTCGTCAAGCGAGCCGAGACGTGGGTCGACATCGCAGTAGTCCGCCACATCATAGCCGCCATCGACAAGAGGCGAAGGGTAAAACGGGCTCAGCCAGATGGCCTCGATACCCAGCCGCTCAAGATAGTCCATCTGCTGGGTAATGCCCGCGATATCGCCCAGACCCGAACCAGTCGAATCCTTAAACGAGCGCGGGTAGATCTGATAGATCGCGGCATCGGACATCCATGAGCGCGAAGAAGACTTTTCTGTAGCCATGGGGCGTATCTCCCTTGCAACGAGGTTATGCGAGATGCCCACGATGATACGCCCAAAGCGGACATTCGCGGCAAACAACGCCACAGCCACGACCCAAAACGCTCGCCCCCTCTCGGGTTCGAGCCTAGGAGATAGGTACAAAAAAGCCCGGCTACCGTAGTAGTCGGGCTGTTGCGTTTGGAGCGGACAACGGGGCTCGAACCCGCGACCCCAACCTTGGCAAGGTTGTGCTC
>CAJJQF010000078.1:0-2128 GCA_905193815.1 uncultured Collinsella sp.
GAAATCTCTTGAGAATATTCATAAGATTGCTTTCTTTACCAGTTTCGAGACGATCAAGGTCGGCGCCGTGATGGGCGCCGCCGCCATGGCCGAGGGCCTGGTCGCGCGCATGAAGCGCGAGCTGGGCCGCGAGGATGCCACCGTTATCGCCACGGGCGGTCTCGCCGGCATCGTCGCCGATTCGACCGATGCCTTCGACGTAGTCGACGGACAGCTCACCATCAAGGGTATCTGCGAAATCTACCGCCGCATGCAGGAGCTGGGATAGAGCAGGGGCTTAAGTCGAGTACACCCGATGCCACAGCTCCCCCGCAAACGTTCGCCAAGCCTATTCCTCAGATAGGCGAAGCCCTCCCCGGCACAGGCCGAAGAGGGCTTCGTTGTCATCGTTATCTTTGAGCGCGGGCGCCTCGCGTTACAGTCCGCGAATTCGTACAGCCTCGGGCGGAAACTCCTGCTCGCCGGCATCGGTCTTGATAGTCGCACGACCCCAGATGTCCAGGCCCGCAAACACACCGACCGCAAGCGGCAAACCGTTGTGCGACACCACCGCAACTTGGCGGCCCAGCAGCGGCACCATGTCGAAGTACTCGCCCAGCACGGGAGCCAGCGGCCCTGCGGCGCCTTGCGGCGTGTTGGCAACAACCGCCCAGGCGTCCACGCGGGCCAGCATGGCGGCGGCCAGTGCCTCGACCAGCGCTTCGTCAGCCACATCCACACCGAGCTCGCTCAACGCCGAACGCTCAATATCCACCGTCACGGCACCGAACATGCCCGCAGCACCGGCACCGCCGTTCACGGCAACACGCGCGAGCGACGTCTCAAACGCAGGCGCACCGCACACGATATCGCTCGGCCACTGGATACCCACCTTACCGGCAAGGCCCAACCCCGGCGTCGAAGCCGTGCCCACAAGCGCATCCATCATGCCCATCGCCGCCACAAACGGCAGGCCGTGGAAGGCATGCATGTTCACGTCCGGACGCACGACCAGCGAAAACGTCAGCGAAGCATCGCCCGCGCTCCACGCGCACCAGCCCGCGGACACGCCCTCGCGGCCTGCGTCACGCGCCGCGTCGAGCTCGGTGCCGGCGGCAACAGCATTCATCTCGATCATCTACATACGCCCCAATTCGCCCACGATATGACCCACGCGGTCCTCGGGCTCCTTGACCTCGACGCCATTGTAGCGGAAGAACCGCGCCGGGTCGTGCATCAGGTCCTCGAGCGGCACCAGCACAAAGTCGCGCTCGCCAATGAGCGGATGCGGCAGGGGCAGCTTTTTGCCGCCGTGGGTCTCGCCGTCCATCCACAGCAGGTCCAGGTCGATGGTGCGCGGGCCGTTGGCCTTGGCCTTTTTGGAACGGTCGCGGCCCAGCTCAGCCTCGATCTTCATGAGCTCGTCGAGCAGCACCAACGGCGCCAGCTCGGTCTTAATCTCGATGACGGCGTTGGCAAACGCGTCCTGGCGCGTCTCGTAGGCCGGCTCGCTCTCGTAGATCTTGGAGGAGTTGGACACGCAGGTGAGCGGAATCTCGGCGATCATGTCGCGTGCGGCGCGGATGTTGTCGCAGCGATGCCCCAGGTTGGAGCCAACGGCCACAAACGCGCGGCGCGGCTGCGGCTTGGCAACCGCCCAGTAGCCGTTCAGGAACTGCGCAAAACCCGCAGCGTCGTGCACGCGCACGATGTTGGCACCGGCCTGGATGGCGCCCAGGCACACGCCAAACGTAGCGGCATCGCGCTCGGCGGCCTCGGTCACGCCCGAGACAGCGCCCACAAAGCGCTTGCGCGACACGGCGCACATGAGCGGATAGCCCAGTGACGCCATCTTGGCAGTCTCGCGCTGGATGACGATGTCCTCGTTAGCCGACTTACCAAAACCCGGGCCAGGATCGATGCAGATGCGGTCGCGCGACACGCCGGCATGGATGAGCGTGCGGGCCTGGTCGGACAGAAAGCCCATAACGCGGCGCATGATGGGCGCCGAATCGGGCAGGGTGAAGCGGCGGAGCTGCGAGGTGGGCACGTAGGCCTCCTCGCGGCGGGCGCTGCGGCGCATCATGGCGGCCAGGCGGTCATTGGACTCCGATGCGGCCTCGGTGGCTGCGGGCGCGGGCGCGACGGT
>CAJJQF010000079.1:0-1942 GCA_905193815.1 uncultured Collinsella sp.
GCGCACGGCCATGTCGCCTGCGATCACGCCGGCAACCGCCTCGTCCGTAATATCGGCCCCGTCCGCCCGGACATCGACGGTGCAGCCGTCCACCACAAGCACCTGCGAGACGTGGATCCCGCACTGCGAGCCCGTCGCCGTCAGGGTCCCGGTACCGCGAAGCGTCAGGTTGCCCCACGCCTCCATGCCGCACAGCGCGATGTCCGCATCGGGCGCATGCGACTCCGTCACGGAGTTCTGCCCGGCAAGCGTCAGCACCAGGTCGCCGTCGGCGCCGATGGCCTCGCCCGCGTAGCCGTTGAGCTCCAGATGGTCGGCATCGGTCCAGGCCCAGCCGGGGCCCGATACGCCCGGCTCGTAGTACGTCGCGCCCGCGGCATAAGAAGGCCCGCCCAGCAAAACGCATAGGCAGGCCATGGCGGTAAACATCTTGCAGTCCCTTTTAATGAGAAGGCAAATCGCTATAACCGAGTTTGTCCGAACATCGCGTAAGGCATGAGTCAGGTCGAAGGTGTTCATCGAGACGACAGGGACAGAGATGCCTTAATAGGTCGTCTCGATCTGGGCGAACCCCTCGTACCTAGGATCGACGCACCTCGATAGAGAACGCGGGGGCGCAGTTTGCCGCATTCCGCTCATCGACAGTGTTGGGCCATCGCTTTAAGGAACCTGTCGATGAAAAGGAAGAGTCTGGTAGCGTATGGCCACACGCAGGATCTACCGGCGAGCACATTGCGCAACCTTTTGCAGAGCAAACCGCTGCCAGGGCCTGGTTTGGAGACGATATTCCAGCCTAGGATGGGAGGCAATCATCATTGCGCAGCTAAATCTCCAACAATGTTGAACAAATAGGATGTCATTTGCTTGAAATCCGGATAGCTTTGGTGGTGTCGATATTAAGGGAGCTATCGGAACAGCTCATCATGGCTGCCGGTGCGTTCAAAGAAAGCTACCTCTTCGTTTGATGACCATATGACAAGCCAGTCGCCAGAGTTTGCTACGTGACATTCGTTTCGCCCTGCCCAGTTGCCGCTTAGCCGGTGCATATTATGACGTCGTTTTAATATGTCCATTGACTCGGGTGTATTCTGTAGCACCAGGTCAATTAGCTTTTGAAGCTCGGATAGATCCCATTTACGGCGTCTTGCTTTTTTCTTTAAATCGCGGGAGAAGGCTGCAGAGAACTCTGCGGTTAACGTGCTCATTGTGCCATCGCCGCAGCGATAAGATCGGCGCCATTGTCAAAACGTCCTTTTTTGCCAGATGCAAGAAACGCGTCCCCCTCGCGAATGGCCTCAAGGCTTTCGGCATTGGGCTCCTCAGGGGCAAAAGTCAACGGGATGCGATGGGTGTTGACCATTTGCTTGAAGAATGCGCGCGTCACGGACGACAAATCAAGTCCATAGTAATCAGCCACTTCTGCTGCCTCGCGTTTGAGGTCATCGTCAACCCTAATGGTTAATGTTGAGCTTGCCATTTTTGGACCCTCCAATCGTGTGAGTGCAACCTTAGTATAACGCACATACACTAGTAGATTATGTAATTACAATCAATTAACTAAGCCTTTTAGTGGTACGGCACCTCATACATTGCATGCAGTAAAAAGGCAACGCTCCCTTTCGGAAAGCGTTGCCTTTAAAGCTTCTACAGGGCTCTTGTATTGCAGCTAGGTATGCCGCACGCTCCAACAGCGATATGCGGCACCTAGAAGCCCCAGTCCCAACAGGAGTAGCGTAAAGGACGCGGCAATCCAGTTGCTGTCGCCGGTCTTGGGGAGTGCCGCAGTTGCCGTAGTGGCAGCCTTGGGCTTGGGGATTTTGGCGACCGCGGTCTTGGTTACTGTCGTTGTTGTCTTGGTTGTCGCGGTCGCGGGTTTCAGCGCGGGATTTGCCGTGGGTCCCGTGGTGGGCTCTCCGACAGCGGGGCTAGCATCGGCGGGAGA
>CAJJQF010000080.1:0-1789 GCA_905193815.1 uncultured Collinsella sp.
GCTGGCAGCGGCCGCACGGCCGTGCAAGCCGCGTCCATGCGACCGCACCGCTGCATGCCACGCCGCAGGCCCCGAAGCCCGCAGCAGCCACACCAGCACGCGCTCGCATGCCCACGAAGCCATAACAACCAGCACGGTCCACGCCAGCAGGTCAGCCGTCTCGATGAGCAGCTTCGCCTGATAGATGCGCTCACCCACGGTGCCCACCGCCATGCCGATCAGCTCCGCCGCCACGCCGGCCTTCCAGCTCATGCCGATCACAGCGCGGGCGCACGAAAGCACAAACGGCAGGACTTCGCGGCAGGTGTGGGCACAAAACAGTCGCCAGCCCCGCACGCCATGCAGACGAAACATCTGCTCCAGCGGTTTATCCGCTTGCATCAAGCCCTCGACCAACGAAAAATACACGCCCGGCAGAGCCATCAAAAAGACCGCCGCAATGCTCACACGCGCCGAACCCAGCCAAATGAGCAGCAGGACCACCACGCAGGCAACCGGCGTCGCCTTAACAAACGAAAGCGCCGGCGCCACCAGGCGGGCAAACATCCGCGACCGCACCGAAACTCCCGCCAACACGCCGCCGCATGCCACAGCGAGCGCCAGCCCGCCCAAGATTCGCGCACCCGAGCCCACCAGAATCGCCCATGTGCCGGCATCGCATACCAGTCGCAGCAACGCCACCACGACAGCGCCCGGCCCCGGCAAAATCAACGGCTGCGCCACGAGACCCGCCACCAGCACCCACACGGCAAGCCAAAAGGCGGCGACGGCACCTGCTGCCGCCACCGCCTTCATACGCTCTGTCATGTGTCGAGCAAACGCACGCACGGGCTACTCCATGTAGTAGAAATCATCGGCCGGGAGCTTGCCGCCCACGGCGCTCGCGTCCGCATCGGCCAGCACCTTCAGGTACCCACCGAGCGCCGCCTTCATATCTTTCCCCGTCTGGCACACGAGCATGCACCCGGGAATCGCCTTTTCGGCAATCGCGGCGTTATCGACGATACCCGCATCGACCACAGCCTGCGCCCAGTCCGCCGGCGCCGCGTTCACGGCCTCAACGCTCGCAGCATGGCAGCTCAGGAATTCCGCCACGGCCTCGGGATGCTCCTCGACAAAGGCACGGCGCACCACGGTCACGCCTGTCAGCAGGCGCGAACCCGTGTCACCTGCCAGCTCATCCCACACATCAGTCAGACTTACCGGAGCCGACAGCTTGCCTTCGCTCTTTGCGATAGCAGCGGTCTTGAACGGCTCGGGCAGCACGCCCACGGCAGTCGGGTCGGCAAGCAGAGCCGAGAGCACCTCGGTAGGCTCGCTCTTAAACTCGAGCGTCACCTGACCGGCCAAGCCCGCGCGCTCCAGCAGGTAGTTCATGACGTACTCCGGTGTGGTGCCCTTGCCCGTCATATAGACAGTATGGCCCGCCAGATCGCCAAACGAGGCCACACTCGCGTCGCCCGTCACAACGTTCAGCACGCCCAGCGTGTTGATGTCGATGACCTGCACCGCGCCCTCGGTCTTGTTGTAGAGCACGCTCGCCACGTTGGCGGGCACCAGGGCGATATCGATATCGCCCTGAATGACCTTGGGCACAATCTCGTCGGCGGCGACGCTGATCGCAAAGTCGAAATCGTTGTCCGTGGCATCGTCGGCAGCCTGGTCCATAAACTGCACCAGGCCAATCGAGGTCGGCCCCTTGAGCGAGGCGACGTGCACCTCGACCGGCTCGGCAGCGGCACCGTCAGCGGCAGACCCGGTAGCCGAGCCCGCGGCGGACCCGGCACCG
>CAJJQF010000081.1:0-1680 GCA_905193815.1 uncultured Collinsella sp.
TTTTTGCCCCACCGGCCCCTGTTCCAGCGCTATTCCGGCTTGGTTTCTACCGTGGGAGTCTTATCCGCCGCAACTGGAGTACGGGCGGTGTCCATAGTCAGGCAGTGCTTGGGGCAGCTTTCGATGCACTCGCCGCACACCACGCAGGCGTACGGGTCAATCGACCAGGTACCGCCTTTGCGATCGACCGCGAGCGCGCCCGCCAGGCAACGGCGCGCGCACATGCCGCAGCAGATGCACACGTCCATGTCATTGACGATATGCCCGCGCAAGCGCTCGGGCGCCGCCAGCTTCTCCTGCGGATAGCACACCGTGACCGGCTGCTTGACCATAGAACCCAAGGCCGTCTTGGCAAATGTCAGTAAACTCATGCCGCGCCTACCTTTCCGTGCAGCTAATGCAGGGGTCGATGGTCAGGATAATCATGGGCACGTTGGCAAGGAGCACGCCCTGCAGCGCATGCGTCAGACCCGCCAGGTTCTGCGACGTCGGCGTGCGCACGCGGAAGCGGTCCAGGTTCTTGGTGCCGTTACCGCGCACATAGTAATACGCCTCGCCGCGCGGCTGCTCAATCACAACCTCACCGCGCGCGCCGTCGGCCGGCGTGAGCTTGGTGCGCCCGCCGATTCCGTCGTGCGGAATCTTGCCGACAAGCTCCTTGATGATGTCCATGGCCTGTGTGACCTCGGCACAACGCACCTGGCAGCGGGCATAGCAGTCGCCATCGCTAGCAACGATAGGCTCAAACGCGGCCAGATCCGCATAGACACCGTCGCCAAACATGCGCACGTCGTAGTCCACGCCCGAGGCGCGACCGAACGGGCCGACCATCGACAGATCAAGCGCGTCCTTCTTGCTGATCACACCCACGCCATGCAGGCGCTCGCCGCAGCTGTTGTCGTCCAAAAACGTATGCACCAGGGCCTCGTAGTCGGGACGCATGGCATCGAGCGTCTGCACAATACCCGCCAGCTCAGAGTCCTCAATGTCGTGCTTAAGGCCGCCGATCTCGTTAATCGAAAGGATCACGCGGCCGCCGCAGGTGCTCTCGAAGATCTTGAGAATCTGCTCGCGCAGGGTCCACGACCGATAGAACAGCGCCTCGAAGCCAAAGGCATCGGCGAGCAGGCCCAGCCACAGCAGGTGCGAGTGAATGCGCGAAAGCTCGTGCAAAATGGTACGGATATACTGCACGCGGCCAGGCACCTCGATGTCGAGCATGCGCTCGCAGGCGCTGGCATAGCCGCAGCTGTGGCCCACGGCGCAGATGCCGCAGATGCGCTCGGCGATGTAGCCAAACTGGTGCATGTCGCGCTTTTCGGTGAGCTTCTCGAGTCCGCGGTGCACAAAGCCGATCTGCGGAATTGCCTCGAGAACGCGGTCGTCCTCAATCACCAGGTCCAGATGAAGCGGCTCGGGCAGCACCGGGTGCTGCGGGCCAAACGGAATGACGGAGCGATGTGCCATGGGCCTTACGCCTCCTTTTTCTGCTTGTCGCGGGCGGCCTTGGCGGCAAGCGCCGCGCGGACCTTGGCTGCTTTCTCGGGATCCATGGCAGCGAGCTTTGCCTCCATCTCGGCAGCCTTGAGCGCGGCCTTCGCAGCAGCCTCATCGTGCTGAGCATCGGAGCCGGCAGCCGCAGCGGGCTGAGCAGCGGCGCCCGCGGCATCGCCGGCGCTC
>CAJJQF010000082.1:0-1567 GCA_905193815.1 uncultured Collinsella sp.
TCACGAGCGGGGGCTCCTGTCGTTTCCGTGCCCCTGGATTGGGTCATAGTGTCTGTCGTTGCCAAAACATCGGCATTTCTTTGGTTGTCAAGAGATTGCCACTCTGGCGGGTTTTCGCTGTCGTTGCCAAAACATTGGCGCCGTCGTGGTCCAACCTGTCAAAAAGGGACAGGTTTATTTTGGCAGGTTTTATCTGGGCAAACGTTGTTGGTGCAATGGGGGCTGGTTTATATGCACCAAGTTGGTGCAAAGTAGCCTGACCCCTTTGTAGTCGTTGGGGACGTTCTTGTTTGACTAGTCGTTTAAGAACGTCCCCAATGACTATTGGCAGCTGGTTTACTTGCTCGCGAACAGCCAGACTAGGATGATCACCAGGATTGCGGCGACGATGCAGACGATGGCGCCGGTGAATTTGATGCGTGAGTCGCGGGTACGCTCGCGCACCGCATCCTCGGTGGCCTCGAGCTGGGCGACTTCTCGCTCGGTCTCGGCGTGTTCGGCTTTGTCTCGGGCCAAGGATCCTGCAAGCGACTCAGTGATCTCTGGGTGGTCGTGCACCTCGGTCGCCTGTTCGATAATCGACTGCGCATGCGCGGCATCTGCTTGGGCGTTGGCGATGGTCTGCTCTTGGTCGCGGCGTGCCTTGTCCTCGGCGGCGATCTTCTCGCGCAGTTCGCGCTGGCGCGTTGCAGCGGCGGTTTTTGCGGTCTGCAGCTCGTCGCGCGCGGCATCGGCCTCTGCCGTCACGGCCTGATGGGCTCGCTTAGCGTCGGCGATGGGGGCTTGCGCCTGTTCGACGGCCTGCTCGGCTGCGGCAAGCGAGTGCTCAAGGTCGGCGGTAATGCGCGGGACATCTTCTTCGGCTTTACGCAGGGCATCTGCCGTGTCGGAGATCTGCATCGAGAGCTCGCTGGTGCGCACCGTATAGTTGGCGGGATTTGCCGAGGGATTGCGTTGCAGCTCGGCGTACTCATGACGCAGTGTCTCGAGCTGGGCGCGTGTGGCGTCGACGGTTTGTTGTGCGGCCGCAATGCCGGCGTCTCGCTCGGCCTTCACCTTATCGCGGATGCGCTTGGAATCCTCAAGACGTCGAACGAGGCGGTTGCCGGTCTCGCGAGAGCTCGCCTCGCGGGCCTCCACGGCGTCGAGCGCGGCCTTCAGGCGGAGCTCAGTCGCGTCATCCTCTGTCTTCATTTGTTCGAACTGACCCTTGAGCTCTGTCGCTTTGGCGCCGTGGGCATCACGGTCAATCTCGGCTGCCGCAGCGGTCTTTTGCGCTGTGGCGATCGCCTGACGCTGGTCGGCGACGATCTGCTCGTAGCGGCCTGCGATATCCTGGCGCGTCTCGAGTTCCTCGGCCTGATCGGCAATGCGCTGCTCAAGTTCGGCCAGGTGGGCGCGGGCATCGGCAAGTGCCTTTTTCGCGGCATTCATCTCGCGCATGGCCGAGGCGCCCTGGGCGATAAAGGTGCCCACGGCGTTCGCAGTGTTCGAGACAGCGGTCCCCAGATCGCGGCTCGCGGCGGGGGAGTGCGGGGCGGTCGGGCGAGCGGTGTCGGCGGCGTCC